>JAHFNC010000007.1 GCA_023267535.1 bacterium | reverse complement strand
ATGATAGAAACACTATCTATATGTTATTACAAACTAGCTACAGAAAGCTTGATAATCAAGGACTAGCTACTACTACCATGCTTACCTCTGGAATCCTTGATTTGAATGGGAATGGGGTGGCCTTAAATAACATTAAAGCTATCTCGTCTGCAAATGGGAAGTGGTCTATAGATGAGAATGGAAGACTATATGCTAAGTTCCTCTGTCTAAAGAATACTTGTATCGATAGAGATCAACTAAAGAGTATTTTGAATAAATATGCTGGAGCAACTTCAACTCCAAGTATCATAGATGGCGGAAGTAGTTCACAAAATAATGGTTCAAGCACTCCAGATACCGGAACATCAACTCCACAAGATAATGGAACTTCCACTCCTCCGGTGATACCAGACGCAACATCAACTCCACCTGTAATTCCAGATTCATCCTCAACACCGCCAGTAGTTCCTGATGTTCCACCAACTACTGACGCAACATCTACTCCGTAGGAAGTCAAAACGCAAAAGTAAAAAGTCAAAAATAAGTGACCCCACCTGAGGTGGGGTCACTTCGTGCTACAGTTTTGACTTTTGCCCTTTGACTTTTGACTTAGTTATTATTATTTTGATTTAATCAAGATTTACTGTATAATAACGCAATGGTAGTACGAATGAGACACACCCGCGCGCATACTGCAAACCGTCGCAGTCATCACGCCTTAAAAGCAGTAAATTTAGTTACTTGCAAGGATTGTGGGGCAATGAAAACTCCTCACCGAGTATGTGATGCTTGTGGAATGTATCGTGGAAAGAAAATTATAAAAGTAAAAGCTAAAACAAAATAAATTTAATTAATTAAACTATTTGCTCTTTCAATAACCTATGAGTAGCCGTCACACAGCACGAATAATCGCATTGCAGACGCTTTTTGAACTTGATATTAGAGAGGAACTCTCATCAAACAAAGAGGTTATTGAAGGTATAGTTAAAAGAAATAAATTAGAATTTGGAGATGAAGCAAAAGATATTTCTTTTGCTTTGTTTTTGTCTTGTGAATCATTAGACAGAAGAACAACAATTGACGACATCATTTCTCGTGCCGCTCCTGAGTGGCCACTTGATAAAATAAATACTATCGATAGAAACATTCTTCGTATCGGACTTTGTGAACTTTTATTTGGTGACAGAAAAGAAGTCCCACCAAAGGTGGCGATTGATGAAGCTATTGAACTCGCCAAAGCTTTTGGCGGAGAGACATCAGGTAAATTCGTAAACGGAGTGCTCGGTGCAGTTTACAGAGAACTTGGTGAGCCAGATAAAGATCAGAAAAAAGAAAAGAAAGAATTGAAAAGAGAAGACTTAGTTGGAGCGGTTGTTTTTATTAAAAAAGAAGCTAAGATAAACATCGCTTTGGTTCACGATATTTTCGGTCATTGGACTTTAACAAAAGGACACGTCGACGGTACAAAGGACATTAAAAAAGAAACAATTAAAAAGATAAAAGAAGAAATCGGTTTATCTACAAAGATTATTTGTTCTTTATGTGAGAACGAATATATTGCTAATAAAAATGGGGGAGATAAAATAAAAAAGCATGTCACTTATTTTCTAGCTGAAGCAAGTGATGATAAATTAAAACTAGAAGATAAATCCGGTCTTGATGATGTGAAGTGGTTTCCTGTAAGTGAAATAGCTTCTCTAAAAATATACGATGATGTCAGACCAATAATAAGTGGAGCAATAGAAAAAATAAAATGACACTTAGTGAATTTGAGAAAAAGGTAAATATAAAATTTAATGATAAAGACTTACTTAAGCAAGCCTTTATTCATCGTAGTTATATAAATGAGAATCCAAAAATAAATCTTCATCACAATGAGAGATTAGAATTTTTAGGTGATGCTGTTTTAGAACTCATTACTACTGAATTTCTTTTTAATAAATATAAAGACCACAACGAAGGGGATTTGACTGCTTATCGTTCAGCTCTGGTTAATACCATAACATTAAGTGAAGTAGCAAATGAACTTTCTTTTAATGATTTAATTTTACTTTCTAAAGGGGAGGCGAAAGACGTATCTCGTGCTAGAAGTTCAATATTAGCAGATGCTTATGAAGCATTTATCGGAGCTTTATACATTGATGGCGGTTACGAAAAGGTTAAAGAATTTATTACTAAAACTCTTTTAGTAAAGACTGATGCCATTGTCAGAAACGGTGCTTACAAAGATCCAAAGAGTTTGGTTCAAGAAAAGTCACAAGAAAAATTTGGAGTAACTCCAAGTTATAGAGTTGTTTCAGAGTCTGGCCCTGATCATGACAAATTATTTATTATCTCAATTCATTTCGGTGATGAAAAAATTGCAGAAGGTGATGGAAAAAGTAAACAAGAAGCTGAAACTAATGCCGCCAAGAATGCTCTTATTAAAAAAGGTTGGAGCAAATAGTAATTCAAATAATCAAAAAAAGAACCCGTCAACAAGGGGAGATTGACGGGTAGGTATTGCAAGATCTGTCTTTAGGTGTCCTGTGAGATACACCTAAGTGAGCTTTGACACACTCACATGTGGGGACTTACTCACCCACACGACGTCGACTGTTTCCATGGAATGGTGTCGATCCACAAACCCAGCTTAAACATAACATATATTTTAACAAAAGCAAGTCAAAGTTTTTAAAACCATTACTTGGCAATGGTTTTTTTGTTTATAATTGTCTTTTATTAATTAAGGCCGTGACTAATTATTGTTTCTGTGTTATATTGTTCCCTAGTAAGTGTCTTTCTCAGTTTGCAAAGTTTTGTTTTGTTAATTGTGTTTGTGCCTTACTTTAATAAGTTTAAATTTTTTTAAATGACCACAAAATTATTCGTAGGAGGAATTCCTTACACTTCTACAAGCGATGACCTTAAAAATCATTTCTCAAAAGCTGGAACTGTTGTTTCAGCTCAAATTATCAACGATAAGATGACAAACCGTTCAAAGGGTTTTGGATTCGTAGAGATGGCTTCTGAGGAAGATGCCAACAAAGCTATAGACATGTACCACGATAAAGAATTCGAGGGACGTCGTCTAACAGTGAATGTTGCTCGTCCAATGGAGAAGAGAGAGGATCGTCCTCGCAGATCATTCTAATCGTTTTGATTAAACAAAAATCCACCGAAAGGTGGATTTTTGTTTTGTTATATTTTTCCTAAATCAAGAGTTTGAGTGATTCCAAGCTGTCTTACAAAATCATTGACGTGAGAGACGATTATAACAGGGCCTTCGTAATTTTTGATAGCTTCAGCAATGGCTGGAATGTGTCGGAAGTTTATGTGGTTGGTTGGTTCATCTAATATAAGAAGGCCAGGGACTTGTAAACGAAGATAAGCAAACATCAGTAATCCTTTCTGTCCTTCTGATAATAATCCAATTTTTGATTTTAATGCTTCCGAACCAAGCAACATGTGAGCCGCAGTTTTTCTAACTAGTTGATCATCTAACTTTTTTAAAATTTGTGCCAATTCTTGATAAGCACTTTTATCAAAATCTAAAGTAGAAAAGTCTTGTCTGTAATAACCGATATTTATATCTTCTTGTATGGTGACACCTTTAGCTTTTCTCTTGGCGATTCTTTCAAGTAGCGTAGTTTTCCCAACTCCATTTGGTCCAGTAATATGAAGCTTGTCTCCTTTACGAAGTTCAATGTCTACTTTCTTAGTTACAACTTTTCCATTGTCTAGCATTTCAACGGCATCAAATTTAACAATCACTCCGCCAATTTCTTCTTGGCAACTGATAGAGAAATTTTTTATAGTTCTATCTTCTTTTCTAACATCAACCTTACTGTCTTCCATTTCTTCCACTTCATCTTTTAGTTTTGCCGCTAACTTACGCATCTTTCCTCCTTTGTGAGCAAAGAAGTTTACTTTTTCTTTATTGCCAATAATTTCTTTTTCCAATTGAGCGTTTGATCTCTGTTCTTTTTCAACTCTTCTTTTAATATCTTCTACCACTTTGTAATAGTTACCGGTATATTGTTCAGTCTGGTAGTTTTGAGTATTCATATATAACACCCCGTGAGTGAAAGAATTTAAAAAGGCAGAATCGTGAGAAATAACTATCACTGTTCCTTCGTAATCTTTTAGAAATTCCATAAGAAGTTTAACTCCTTCTTTATCAAGATTATTAGTTGGTTCATCTAGTAGCAATATATCTGGCTTTTGTACTAGAGCTTGAGCAATTAGTAGTCTTCCTTTTTGTCCACCGGACAATTCACGGATTTTTTTGTCTAAATCTATATTTAGATTTATCACCTTAAAAATATCTTTTGCTTTTTTATCAATATCGTAAACTTTTTCGTCAAAGGCTTCTTGCAAGAAATCACGAACAGTTATTTCCCATTTAGTATGAGGAATAAATTGTTTAGCAATAGATACTTTTAAATTTTGCCCAATTATAACTCTGCCTTCTTCAGGCTTTTGCTCTCCTGTAATTAAAGAAAAGAGGGTGGACTTTCCAGCACCATTTTGTCCCATTAAAGTTAATTTGATTCCTTTGCGCACAACAAAATTAGCCTCTTTTAAAATGATTCTATTTTCTCCGTATTTAAATGTTAAATCCTCAAAACGAAGCACAGCCTCGCCACCCTGAGGTATTTGTTTTTCTATTGCCATAATTGTAGATATTAGATTGGTCTTTATAACAGGGCCAATAATAAATGGCCCACATGGCCAGATGGTTTTATGATAACACAAAATGTCAGGTGTGTCATCATAAATTAGTTTAAGATGTATGATATTATTCTTTTATTATGATATCAATTGATTGTGAGATGACCGGTATTGATTTTTGCAGATGCTCCCTTATTTCTGTCGGAGCCATTGATTTAAGTAATCCAGAGAGAAGAATATATCTTGAGATGAAACCTTTTGACGGAGCCTTTTTGGACGATGAAGGATTGGCTATTAATGGTTTTACAAAAGAACAATTAGAAAAAATTCCTTTATCTCAAAAAGAAGGACTTGAACAATTGAAAAAGTTTTTAGATGAATCTGATGGCAGAACTGTTGTTGGACAAAACGTTGCCGCTGATATTATTTTTTTGAATATGTCTTTTGTGAGAGAGGGAGTTGATTGTAAGATTCCATACAGAGCATTTGATTTGCATAGTGCGGTATGTGCAAAACTTCTACTAAACAAAGAACCTATTCCAATGAAAGAAAGAAAATCCACTCTTAATTTAGATGTACTTTTAAATATGGCAGGAATACCAGATGAACCAAAACCACACAACGCATTAACTGGAGCATTATCGGCCGCAGAAGTTTATTTTAGATTAATAGAAGGGAAGTCGGTTTTGCCTGAATTTTCAAGCTTTAAATTTGAAAAATAATTCCTGTGAATTGTCTAGTAGCTTTTCCTCTTTATTAGGAATAAACTATATGTATGCGAAATATCTTTTATTAAGAAGATTTTCGTCATTAAAATATGCTAAAACAAGTTTCACGTATTTTAGTAATAGTCGGAGGTCTTAACTGGGGATTGATTGGTCTTGGAATGCTTATGGGTAGTGATTGGAATATCATCCATATGATTCTAGGATCATTCTCATGGCTAGAAGCTATTGTCTACGTTCTTGTAGGTGCGGCTTCTGTTTGGATGATTTTTTAATCATTTAACATTGTCATGACAAAAACAAAACAAGCATTTTTGCTTGTTTTGTTTTTCAAAAATAGATGTGCTAGAATTAAAAAACTACAAAATAAAGTAGTGATAACAATTGAAAACAAAATAAATTGTTATTTTAAAATTAAATATTCCGTGGTAGCTCAGCGGTAGAGCAGTTGGCTGTGAATTATTAATTTCCTTTTTGGTATACACTAATGTATATGCCAGATAAAAGAAAATATGCCGACCGCAAAGAGTATTTGAAAAAAGCTGTAATCGAGCGTCGTAAAAAACTTCGTGTTATGGCTAGAGAATACAAAGGCGGTAAATGCATGATTTGTAACTATAAAAAATGTGCGGACGCTTTAGATTTTCACCACAGTGACCCAAAGCAGAAAGACTTCGGTTTATCTGCAAGAGGTGTCACAAGGTCGTGGGAAAAAATAAAGAAAGAAATTGATAAATGTATTCTTGTCTGTGCAAATTGTCATAGAGAAATCCATGCGGGTATGACGCAGCTTCCTAAGGTAACTTAGGTCGAAAACGAGGTGAACTCGGTGAAGCCCGAAACGTGTTAAGTCGTGGGTAATACCGAGCCAAGCCCGTGCACACATTAAATGGTGAACGGGAAGGTGTAGAGACTATCCTTTTTAGGAGTAGTGCCAAAAATTAATTTTGGTCCGAAGCGCCTCGCGTCCAAACATACAAAAGTATGTGGATGATGATATAGTCCATCCCTTTTAGAAATTTAAGGATAAATGTAACCAATTGGTCGTAGGTTCGATCCCTACCCACGGAGCAAAAAGAAAAATCCTCAGGTCTTGCACCTGAGGATTTTTCTTTTCGTTTCTAAAGGAGTAAGCCAACTGCTTGGCTTACGTTAGGGATCGAATACGGGGTCGCGGTTTCTATTATGACGAGCGTAGTGAGGAATAGAAACTGTGACCGATACCCCTACCCACGGAGCCATTTTAAAAATGGGTGTACAATATATGTATCTTTATAAGATAATAATCTATATATAAAATGAATTTAAAAAAACTAGTCTATATTATTTTAACTGTTTTTCTTGGGGGGTTGATCGGGTTTATTGTATATGAACTTTTTTTAATTGGATTTATTAAAATTCAATTAAATCAAAACATTTTAACTGAATATAATGAGAGTTTTGGAATTTTATACAATTCTAAAACTATATTTGTTTTTCTAATTGTAACTCTATTGGGTGCTGTCGGCGGTTTTCTTACTGGCCTTAAGTGGTGGAAGATTGTTTATGTTGAACATAGGCATTGGGTAAATTTTCACAAGGATTATAAAAACAAAAAAAGTGATAACTCCTACCACTAGGGTAAATATATGTTACACTTTTTATATAACAATTTATATTAATAATTAATTAAAAAAATATGAAAACATCAAAGATTGTTTGGATTGTGGTTGCTGTTTTAGTAATCGGAGCTCTACTTTATTTTTACAAAGGAAGCTCTACTTCTGTTGTAAATACTGTAGCTATTAACAAAGGGAGTCCTGTTGTTACAACAGAAATTCCTTCAACTTCCTCTAGTTCTAAACTTGCAGAGATTCCGCCGATGACAGTAAATGTTGTTTATGGCCCTAATGGTTTTTCGCCATCAACTGTAGTTATATCTAAAGGCAGTAAAGTTACATTTACAAACAAAGGCGGGGATGAAATGTGGGTAGCTTCAAATCCTCATCCAACACACGAAGGATATAGCGGAACGACAAAAGATAAACATTGTCCAGATACTACTGGTACGGCATTCGATCAGTGTTCTGCTGGTGCAACTTATTCTTTCACTTTTGAAAAAGTCGGTACATGGGGATACCACAATCATGGCAATGCCAGTGACAAAGGGACTATCATTGTTAAATAATTATGTTACGAGATTATAGCGTTAATCTATTGATGCGCTTTAGTGTTGCTTTTGCTTTCTTGTATCCGCCAATTAATGCGTTGTTTGATCCTTATTCTTGGATAGGATATTTCCCAAAATTTATGCATGGAATTGTTCCAGATATGATACTTCTGCACAGTTTCGGGGCGATAGAAATAATAATCGCTCTTTGGATTATTTCTGGTAGAAAAATATTTTTACCATCAGCTGTAGCAACAATTATGTTGGTGTTGATTGTCATACTTAATATGCAAGACTTCCAAATTCTTTTTCGTGATGTTTCTATAGCTATAGTATCTTTAGTTCTTGCTTTAGATTCTTGGCAAGTTAAGGATACTAAAAATTCTTAGACAAATTTAAAGTCCCACTTTTAAAAATGGGACTTTAAATTTTATTCGTCAGGACTTTTTATATTAACCAACTAGTCATTGTGACTACCGTGTCCACGTCCATTATTGCTGTTGCTGTGCCCGTGGTTATCGTTTCCATGATTTGATGTTGATGTCGATGTTACCGATACATGGTTTTCATCATTTTGATGATTCATCGTAGGGGTGCTTGTACCATCTTCATGGTCTCCTTGTTGGTTACCATTGTTATGGTCTCCATTGTCCATTTCATTTCCGTCCTCGTTTTCTTCATTGTTTACAACTGGTGGTGCTGTCACTGTGACAACCGCAGTTCCAGTAAAGGTTGAACCTTCACTTACTACGGTAGCAGTAATAGTTACAGTTCCTGCTCCGACACCCGTTACCATTCCTGTGCTACTAACTGTAGCTACTAAAGGATTGCTAGATGAAAACGTAGATGATGTTGTTGTTGCGTCACCATCTAGATCTGATACTGTGATAGTTAATTGCTGTGTACCGCCAACCATTATAGTTGATGTTACAGGAGTAACAGTTACAGTTGTTGCTTCTGGTACCAGTACTGGTACTACCGTAATAACAGAGGTTCCAGTAACGGTTATTGAACCGTTCATTGCTGTTGCGGTGATAGTTACAGTTCCTGATGCAACACCCGTAACTAATCCAGAGTTGTTGACCGTAGCCATGGCAGGATTACTTGATGAAAATGTAACTGTTGCAGATATTGCATTTCCAAATTGATCCTTTGGTGAAGCTGTTAATTGTAAAGTGTCACCACCAGTTGCCACGGAAGCTGTTGCTGGGGTAACCATTACCGTAGTTAAAACAGGTGTTGTTTGAACTACTGGCGTTACTGTAATAACAGAAGTTCCAGTTACAGTTGTGGTTCCATTCATCGACGTAACAGTAATGGTTGTTGTACCTGATCCAACACCTGTTACCATTCCAGTAGAATTTACTGTGGCAACAGCTGTGTTACTTGATGAGAAGGTTGAAGTTGCTCCGATAGCGTTACCGTTTTGATCTTTGGTTGAAACTGTTAACAATTGTGTACCACCAACCATTATGGAAGAAGTGGCTGGACTAACAGTTACCGTAGTTAAAACAGGTGTTATCATTGGGGTTACAGTCACTACTGTATTTGTGGTAAGGGTTGTAGTTCCATTTACCGCAGTGACAGTGATTTGTGCTATTCCCGCTGACACACTAGTTACCAAACCGGTAGAATCCACAGTCGCTACAGCAGTGTTACTTGATGAGAATGATAAAGTCGAAGCAATAGCACTACCATCTTGATCCTTAGTTGATACAGCTAATTGTAGTGTATCGCTAGCTACCATGGTAGGATTTAATGGAGTAACAGTTACAGTTGTTAAAACTGGTGTTGTGGCTGTTGTGCCAAGTGGTCCAAGTAAGAATGGATTAAGCACATTAATAGTTCCTGCTGGATGAGGACCACTATTAAAGACTGCTGTGCCGTCCTTACCACATTGAGATATGATAACAGCTGCTCCACCTGCGTGGAGAGGAATGAATGTGGTAAGATTGTAGACATTACCATTTAATATTATCCAACAATCCGTCGCCGTATTGTGAAGAGCCACATCAGCCGCTGTAATGGTCGCAGCTTGCGTATTCATAGCGAATCCAAGCGCGGCAACAACAATTGCAGATATGAGTCCTATTTTTTTATTTTGTGTAATTAAGTTCTTCATATTTTGTTAATTTAATTTTTAATTAATAATTTTTTAGTTTTTAATAATGTAAGTGTTTTATAAGTTTATTTGTTAATTGCCTAAAATTATCTAGGTTTTTCATTTTTTATTCTAGGCATACCAAAAGTAGCTATAAACCAAAAGCCACCAGGTGCCATGATGCACCTTATTATTATCCCGACACTGTATATTGACGGGTCTGTAGTTACTTAATTACAGAAAAGTAAATTGCTAAATTATTGACTTAATCTAGAAAAATCGCTAAAGTCTATAACAGTAAAACATTTTTGATCTTTCACATTGGAAGGGGTAACAAACATGCACAACGCTATTTCTGATGATGACAGGTGGTCTGAAATATTGTCTCGAGTAGTCAAACAAAGTCCGGCCTGTATCGTTATCACAAATAGAACCGGAGCAATTGAATACGTCAATCCTCGTTTCGAAGAATTGACCGGATATACGAAGGAAGAAGCTTTGGGTCAAAATCCCAGAATTCTAAAATCCGAAAATAATCCTCCTGAAATTTACAAACAAATGTGGGAGTCTATTTTAGACGGAGGTGAGTGGCGAGGTGAGATTTGTAATAGGAAGAAAAATGGTGAACTGTTTTGGGAGTTTGCCGTAATTTCAGGTTTACGACTTGATGGAAACGATGACATAACTCACTTCATTGCCGTCAAGAATAATATAACCACCAGGAAACATACCGAAGAAAAACTTGCAAACCTCAATGAACAAAATGAACTCATTTTGAAGTCGGTGAGAGAGGGGATTCTGGGGTTGGATTTAGATGGTAAACACACATTTGTTAATCCAATCGCTGCTAGTATGCTTGGTTACGAGCCAGAAGAACTCATAGGTCTCACCAGTCATGATATTTGGCATCACACCAAGGGAGATGGAAGTCCTTATCCAAAAGAAGAGTGTCAGGTTTATGCCGTCTTTCAGGATAGTAAGACTAGACACGTTTCAAACGAAGTTTTTTGGAGAAAGGATGGTACAAATTTCCATGTAGAATACACTAGCACTCCTATCTACAAGCAGGGCGAGTTGGTGGGAGTTGTTGTTTTTTTTACCGATATCACCAATCGTAGGAAAACAGAAAGTGATTTAGAGCAAGCTTTCTTGAAGTTAAGAAAAAGTTTAAAAGGAACTATTGATGTAATTTTGAAAATGCTTAGTATGAAAGATACGTATACTTCTAGTCATTCAGAGAGCGTGTCTTCTCTTGCAACAAAGATTGCGCAAGGTATGGATTTACCATACGAACAGGTTGAAGAAATTCAAATGGCTGCCTTGATACACGACATTGGTAAGATTTATGTTCCTGAAAAAACCTTGTCTAATCCGGGGAAGTTGAAGTCCTTTGAAATTGAAGAAGTTAGGTATCATGTTCAGGCTGGATTTGAAGCTCTAGAAAATTCAGAGCTATCTGAGACGGTCAAGCAAGCTGTTCATCAACATCACGAAAGACTAAACGGTTCTGGTTATCCCAAACGACTGCAAGGCAACCAAATCAGTCTGGAAGCAAGAATTTTGGCGGTGGCTGACGTGGTTGATGCCATGATAAGTCACAGACCGTACAGAGCTTCTCTAGGCATTGATGCGGCATTGGTAGAGCTTGTAGAAAATAGAGGCATTCTTTATGACCCAATTGTCGTAGATGCTTGTTTCAAAATTTTAGTAGGAGAAAAGAAATCCTAAGGCGATAAGCCTGTAAACCTAGTGTTATAACTGACACTAGGTTTTTTGTACTTTGATTGACTAAAACATTAAAAATAGTTAGAGTCAGGTACAGTAAACATTTTGATCTTTCACAATTTTAAGGAGTTAAAATGACACCCCACAACGATATGTCGCGTCTCTTTAAGGAACAGAAAAAACAGGTAGTGAAAAAAGAAACATACAAGAAAACAAAAGAATCTGAATCAAGATTAGAATTTTCTCAAGCCAACCTTCTCTACAGTTTTGCTACAGGATTGATAGTAGTGGTAATACATAAAATCATTGAAAACACGTATCATGATAATTATGCATTTTCCACGGATGATTTTTTCAACTACGAAACAATTTTTCTTTTTATTTTTTTAACTTTCTTTACTTCTGTGGCCATATCCTTGATTGATCGTAAGAACAAACTATTACTTGAATTTGAGTCTAACTATTCGGCTCATTTGGAAAAAGAGGTTGATTTGCGAACAGTGGAGTTGATACAAGCCAAAGAGCTTGCTGAGTCCGCAAATAAAGCCAAAAGTGCCTTCCTCGCAAACATGAGTCACGAAATCCGCACACCAATGAATGCTATTTTAGGTATGTCGGGAATATTAAAGAGACAAGGTTTGACGGCAAAGCAGTTGGAATATCTTGAAAAAATTGAAATAGCTGGGAGGCATCTTATTGAAATTATTAGTGATATTCTTGATATTTCAAAAATAGAAGCCGGCAAAATGATTTTGGAAAAAGAGCCGGTCAATCTAAGCCAAATACTGATTAATGTTCATTCCATGATGTCCGGACGAATCGAAAATGATTCTGTTTCCATGTTGATTGAAAATAATGTGATTTGGCCGTCAAATTTGTATGGTGACAGTACGCGTATACAACAAGCTCTATTAAACTACGTTTCAAATGCTGTTAAGTTTACCAAGAAAGGCAAAGTAACTATTCGTGTTACAAAAGAAAAAGAGACAACTGACTCAACAATAGTTCGCTTCGAGGTAGAGGATACTGGTATTGGCATAACAGAAGATGTTGTGCCAAGGCTTTTTAATACTTTCGAGCAAGCTGATAATTCCTTTACTCGTAATTATGGTGGCACAGGTCTTGGACTAGCGATTACGCGTAAGATTGCTGAATTGATGGGAGGTAACGCTGGAGTTATAAGCACTTTCGGGCAAGGTAGTACTTTTTGGTTCACCGTTGTTTTGGAAAAAAAATAGAATTAACCAAACACCTAAAACCTGATATTAAAAATTAATGTCAGGTTTTTTCTTTTAAGCATTACTTCCAGCAATATATCCAGTGGTCCAACATAATTGTAAACTATATCCACCTGAGGGTCTGTCTATATCTAAAACATCTCCAACTAAATAAAGATTTGGAATAATACGAGATTGCATAGTTTTAAAATCTACTTCAGTAAGTAAAACACCACCCGAAGACACTATAGCTTTATCTTTTCCAAGTAAACCTTTTACGCTCATTTTTATTTCTTTCATTTGTTTGATTATTTTTACACGATTTTCACTACTTAAACTGTGACAAAATGTTTGTCCATCAATTTCTGTCTTTTCTAGAATTATGGGAACGAGAGGGGAAGGTATAAATTGTTTCAGAACATTTTTTATTTTTTTATTGCTTTCAGTTACTAGAAGTACTTGTAATCTCTGTTTTAAAGTATTGGAATCAAGACCAGGAAATAAATCAAGAGTAATCGAGACTTCTCCGTATTTTAGTAGCTCCCCAATATCTCTACTCATATTCAAAACCATAGGTCCACTTATTCCTGTGTGTGTGAAAAGTAATTTACCTTTGTAGCTTTCTTGTTTTTGTTCGTTTTGAAATGTCGTTAGTTTAATTTCATCAAGAGTAAGTCCGCTCAACTTTTTAATCCAAGTATCAGTTAGTGCTACAGGAACTAAAGCCACATCGTTGTCATTAATTGTGTGTCCTAATTTTTTAAGCCAAGCAAATCCTTCACCAGTTGATCCTGTGTCTGGTCTAGAAAGTCCGCCAGTTGCAACAATACAAGCCTTCGTATAAATATCATTCCCACTTTTTGTTTTTATAATAATTCCGTCACCATTTTTTTCTAAAGAAATTCCACCAACAATACTACTTTTTCGTATTTCCACTTTTCCTTCTTGCATATATTTATAGAGAATATCAAACACTGTTTGCGAAGAGTTTGAGACAGGGAAAATTCTGCCATCATTTTCTTCTTTGGTTTCCATTCCTCTGTCATTAAAAAAGGTTAGGGTATCATTTACATTAAATTGTGAAAACGCCGAAAATAGGAACTTGTCATTCCCTTTGTAATTCGCAAGCATCTCGCGAGTATTTGTTTTGTTATTTGTCAGGTTACAACGACCACCACCAGTAATAAGAAGTTTCTTTCCTAAATTAGTATTCTTTTCAAGAAGAAGCACTCGTTTACCGAAAGATGAAGCTCTGCCTGCTGCCATCATTCCTGCTGGTCCACCACCGATAACAACAACGTCCCACATTGTGTGCATTTCTTTTTTCAATACACTAATTATAACATATTTGGAAGAAGTAAAGGGAATGACGAATTTAGAGCTTAATATTCAATATTAATTTTGTGATACAATATTCATAATCATGTTTCCATTTTTTTATAAATTTCGCGAGAACTTATCTTTGATTTTTTCTATTCGCAACATTATTTTGCAAATTATTGCATGTTTAATTACTTATATAATAGTTGTTTCTGGTTTTGATTGGTTTTATTTTAAATTCGCACAAGTTTCTTCGCTTACCCAATATTTTTCTCCAGCTATATTTTTAGGGGGATTAATTCCAATTTTCGGACTTCCAATTTTTTATATAATAGCTAGACAAATAAAACACAAAAATCTTCTTGTTATTACTTGGGCTCTAGCTCAATCTGCAGTTCTCGCTTGGATTATTTCCGCAGTGTATAAAGCCTTCACTGGAAGAATACAACCACCCCACAGTGTTTTGATTGATACCAGCAGGCAGTGGAATTTTGGATTTTTAAAACACGGAATCTTTTGGGGTTGGCCATCGTCTCACACCATTGTTGCTTTTGCCATGTCTTTTACTTTAATTTCACTTTATCCAAAACGAAAAGATATTTTTTATGTTGGCATTATTTATGCACTCTATATAGGTATCGGAGTGTCAACACGCATTCACTGGTTTTCAGAATTTGTAGCCGGAGCAATTATTGGAGCAATAATAGGTGCCGTAGTTGGTAAAAGCTTTCAGACAAAATTAATATCTAAACTCTAGAAATAAATGTTTCGTGATCTTTATCAAAGAATAGTCTAGATAGGTGGGCGATAGTATAAGTTATAAAGAAGGCTGCGAAGACATCGATAGAGTAATGATAATGTCCTAGAAGAACAACAACAGCAAATAAAAGAGAGGTTGTTAAAAATATATATCTTAACAATTTATCATTCCAATATAATAGAGCCATAAGAAAAGGAAGTCCCGTGTGAGCAGAAAAGAAAAGGTCACCACCAAAAGTGAAGAGACGAATAAGATTGTCTGGTGGAAGATTAATTTGTCCGGCAAATGGAGCAATGTGAGTTAAGGTTATTGAAATTGAACGAATAAATACAAAAAGAGCAATGCTTTTAAATATGAAAGGAATTTGTTTCGGCTTCATTGCAAGTAAATATGCAACAAAAAACCAAAAAATTAATATTCCATAAACAAAAATACCGTCAACGTCTCTATATTTTACATTATCCAATATAATATCAGTCACAGAATTACTCATATTGTTGGTGGCAAAACTTCCTGCGTAATAATTAATTACCAAACTGGTTAATAAAAGTATTACCGATCCCGAGACCGAAACTATAAATGATTTGTTCCAAATCTCTTCTTTGTATTTTTGTATATGTTGTTTCATTTGTTGTGTGATTATTATCTTTATATAATATAATACTATATTATATATAAAATATGAAAATTTCCTGTGTAGTTCCAGCGTATAACGAAGCTAAAAGAATAACCAATGTAATAGAAACATTGGTAAATCATAATTTAATAGATGAAGTCATTGTCGTTAATGATTGTTCGACAGATAACACAAGAGAGATTATCGAAAAGATTTCTGGAATTATAGTCGTTAATCAAGAAGTAAATGGAGGAAAGACCAAAGCTGTATTAACTGGTGTTAATAAGGCAAAAAATGACCTAGTTATGCTTATAGATGCTGATCTTATCGGATTATCAGAAAAGGCTATTGATGACTTGGTAAATCCAGTATTAGAGGGCAATGCAGATATTACAATAAGTTTGCGTAAGAACGCTCTATCAGTATATAAAATGATTGGTCTTGATTTTGTTTCTGGTGAAAGAGTTTTTAATAAGAGTTTGTTATTGGATAATGAAGAAAAATTAAAAAATCTTCCAGGGTTTGGACTTGAAGTTTTTATTAACAATCTTATAATTTCAAAAAATTTACGATTGAAGATTGTAAACTGGAACACAGTAATCAGTCCAAGAAAATCACACAAGCTAGGTTTCTTTTTAGGTAGTTTAGGTGATGCTAAAATGATCATGCAAATATTTAAAACTGTTCCAATATCAAAATGCATTTACCAAATGTATATGATGAAAAAACTATCTAGGAATTAAAATATCGAAAAACTTTTTTGTAGAATGTTCCCAAGAATAATTCATAGCCGTTTCTCTACAATTTTCTTTATTAATATCAAGACACTTAATAGCATTCTCCTGCAAATCATTTCCAATGAATCCGTCTTTACCATTAATAATAATATTATTTGGTCCTTGGACATCATAAGCGGACACAGGTAATTTGCAAGCGAGAGCCTCAATAATTGTTAAACCAAAAGTATCAGTCTTTGAGGGAAAAACACAAACATCAGCAATCGATAATAAATCGACAAGTTCTTGTCCACTTTTATATCCGACAAAGAGTGTATCTTTGTTGTATTTCTTTTCTAGTTCCTTTTTCTCTGGACCATCTCCTATAATAAGTTTTGATCCTGGTAATTTACACTTTAAAAATGCTGTAACATTTTTTTCAGAAGCTATTCTTCCAAAAAATACAAAAATTGGTTTTTGTAATGAAGCTATGGTCATAGCTTTTAAATTTTTTGTAAATAAATGTACATCTACTCCGAGAGGAACAACAGAGACATTAGTAAATTGTTTTTCCTCTAATTCTTTTTTTAGAGTTTCAGTAGTCACAACCATTGTGGTTGCTTTTTTGTGGAACCACCTGACAAATGAATAAGTAATATTTTCTAATAATTTTATTTTGGTTCTAACAAAAACATATTCTGGGAATCTGGTGTGATATGAGGTTGTAAAATTCCATTTATTTTTTATACATACCGCTCTTGTTAAAAGGCCAAGAGTTCCTTCGGTAGCAATATGAATATAATCCCCATTTATTTTTTTCAAAAGTCCTTCTACATTTCTCTTGGTAGATAATATTAAACGAATCTCTGGATAACTTGGTAAAGGAAAAGTATGAGAGAAAAAAGAAGCATCAAAAATCACAACTTCAAATCCAATCTTCTCAAGTTCCTTTTTTGTATTGATAAGCCAAGTGCCAACACCGTTTACTTGTTTATCTAAAAATACATCACTTACAATAACTATCTTTTTCATATATCTTTAGAATCTTTAGCTCTTTTAGTAAAATAAAGATAAACACCTACTAAAAATACAAAAGATAATATGATGCCGATTTTAACTATGTAGTTATTGGCTACGGTATATTGCTTGCCAAAAGCGTATCCAACATACAATAAGACGAAAGATTTTACTAAAGTTACTAAGGTGTTGTACCAAATGAACGGTAAGTATGGGTACTTGGCTAGACCAGCTGACATAAGAACAATACTTCCCAAGCCTTGTGTTTTGCCAATCACTATTAATTTTGGCCCATGTTTTTCGAATGTTTTTTCTAAAGATACTACTTTTTCAGTATTTATTTTAAGTATATGATTCCATCTGCGTATAAAATATAGTCCGCCAAATCTTCCGATAGCATAGTACATAGTGTCACCAACAATATCGCCAAGGACAACCAAAAAATAAACTATGTACACGTTTATATAACCAGCCTGTGCCAATGACCCAGCTATTATAGAAACAGCAGGACCTTCTATTATGGAAACGGGAAAGATAATTGCGTACTTGTAGGTAATTAGAAGATCTATTATATTTTGCAGAGAGAAAAACATTAGAAATTGATGTTATATCTTAATAATACTTCAATACCATCATTTATCAAAGCTTGAAAATCTTTTCTAAGGCACTAGTTAATTAGCTTGATTTCTGATTTTGTTTTAAGATTTTCTTGCCTATATTTTTTGTGATATAATTATGTATATCAAGTAATCAAAAATAAAAATATATGCATATCAAAATAAACGGTGTTCATATTGAGGTTACGGGGGCGATAAAGAGTTATGTTTACGACAAGATAAACTCTTTGAAAAAGTTTGTTCCAAGCAATGATACCAGTGTCCAAGTTGAAATATTCTTAAACAAAACAACAGAACATCACAATCACGGTGATATGTTCCAAGCAGAAGGAGTAATTCATGTTCGCGGAAAGAAAGTTTCGGCAAAGGTAGTGGAAGATGATTTGTATAAATCAATTGATGCTCTAAAGGATATGTTGGCCAGAGAACTTATTGAACACAAAGATAAACAGCAGTCTCTTTTTCGAAGAAGTGCCCAAAAGATAAAAAGATTATTAAAAAGAAGTTAATTATTTAAACCAGATTCGTATGTATGATGATGCAAAAGTAACATATTTAGTAATAACACTATTAGTGGTTGTTTTAGGTGTCACCGCTTATTTTTTGCAAGATAGTTTTTCCCAAAATAAGGGAACAGTAAACGGCAGTGCCACAACTACCGTTGATTCAACAACAAATAGTTTTAAACAAAAAATTACAAACATTCTAAAAAGGGATGATAATAAAAGTGCTGCAACCACAACAACTATGACAATACCAGAACACCCAACAGGGGCAATTATAAAAACAAATATGGGAGATATTGAGGTGGCTTTTGCTTCAGGAACTGCGCCAAATACAGTTAAGAATTTTATTTCTTTAGCGTCAACTAATTTTTACGATGGGGTATTATTCCACAGAGTTATTAGAGATTTTATGATTCAAGCGGGTGATCCACAGACTAAAGATCCTCTAAAGAAAGCATACTGGGGAACTGGCGGACCAGGATACAAATTTGATGACGAGTTAAGTGGAAAAGAAAAGTATTCTCAAGGAACTTTGGCTATGGCAAACTCGGGGCCAAATACAAATGGTAGTCAATTCTTTATCGTGACTGCTTATCCGGAAGCACCGCTTCCTCCAAGTTATACCGTCTTTGGTCATGTCGTTCACGGTATGGATGTAGCTCTTAATATCCAAAGTGTCCAAACGGATAATAATGATAGACCTATTAAAGATGTAATTATTGAGTCTGTAGTAATAAAGTAAGAATAGCTCTGAGTTATATTAAAAATTGCCGGAGTCTAAATGACTTCGGCAATTTGCTTTTATCTTCTCGCTCCAATTTTTCTGGCGAGTATTTCTCCAAATAAATCTTCTTTTTTTCTTTGATTCATAGCTTGGGCTTTTTCCTTTAGAAATCTTAATTTGTTAACTTTTTCAATTGTTCCAGAGGGGCCCACTTCAAACATATAATGAGCAGACCACAGTACTTCAACGACGAATAAATCCTCTTTGTTATTTGTGCCTTCTAGTTGCCAAAAAATATCTTTATCTGGGCACTCGGATTCTTTAAGATGGTTTCCGGATATTACTTTTACTACAAAATATTTGAACGAACTTCCTTTTTCTTCTATTGCTTTTTTGATATCTACTACAAGCAACAAAGAAGATGAAAAGTCAGCATGTACGTATTCCATTTTTTACCCCTTGAGGTTATTTACTTAAGAACTGCTTATTGTTTTATATCAAATAAAAAACTAAAAGTAAAATTATCTTTATTTTGATAAATATCCTCTTTTAAAATCTTCAAAACTCATTCCTTTTTTGCCTTCTGGAATAACGAATGAAATTATGTCTTCTGTTTTTGTCTCGTTATCTACTTTTTTTATTAAATCTATCTTAGTTATTTTCACTCTAATTTCTTTATCTTTATGTTTTATAAAAAAATAAAGTGACGGCCACGGAGTTAATGCACGAAATTTATTTCTTACTTCTTTTACGTCATCATCTAATTTTATTTCTCCTAAATCTTTTGTTATTTTTTTGCAAATCACTGCTTCTGAGTGCTTTTGTTCTTTTGGAATTAAAGTTCCGTCTAGATAATGTGACAAAGATTGTACAAGTAATTCTCCACCAATTTGTCCACAAGTTACTTCAAGTGTTCCTCCAGTTTCTCTTTCGTCTATTTTAAAAGCGGTTTGAACAAGTATTTGTCCGTGATCCATTTCATTATCAAGTTTTATTATTGTCACCCCAGTTTCTTCATCACCGTTTAGAAGGGCGGTTTCAATGGGGGAGGGTCCACGATATTTTGGAAGAAGTGAAGGGTGAACATTTAGCACTCCCTTTTTCGGTATATTTAAAATTTCTTCGGGGATAAGTTTTCCATAGGAAGCGACAATAAAAACATCAAATTTTTCTCCATGAAGCGGGGAGTTAGAATCTATTTCTCGTAATGTAACTGGCTGGAAAATTTTTATTCCTTTTAACTCACACCATGTTTTTATATGAGGAGGTTTTATCTCCATGTTTCTTCCTTGTGGAGAATCTGGTTTAGTTACAAGAAGTTTGGGGATAAATCCAGCATTACAAAGGGAGGCAAGAACAGACTCGGCAAGTGGTCCTGTTCCGAAAAAAGCAAAAGATATTTCTGACATTACTATATGATACCTCAGAGAATAAAAACAAAGAAATTGTTTACACTTGCGGTTTTTAAATAAAGTGTTAATATTATTTTACTCAAATGATTTTGTTTGAGCGTTCTTTAAGGGGATTTAAAATATGTTAGTAACAATCAAAGGTCACGCTGCTGCTCCAGTATCTGGCAAAATAAACGGTGTTTGCCAAGTACAGCTGTCTAGGGATCCCAAGCACACTGTCCCAGCGATGGTTGGCAAGGGGAAACAAAGAAAGCTAAACGTGGTAAGAGCCCTCGTCATTTCCGGTTCGATGGAAGTCGAATTGGAAAGCGGAGAAAAAAGAAAAATGAAACTTCTTCGTTTGCAAGGGGACACTCCGCATCTGTGGTATTCGGCCGAGTGTTTCTGTAGGGCTTGATTTCGTTACAACAAAAAGCGCGGAACAGTCTCCGCGCTTTTGATTTGCCTATTTGATTTGTTTATACGCCTTTCTAATTTCTTCTTCGGAAAATTCTTCAAAATCAAAACCGTGGTCAATAAATAAAATTCCATCTAAATGATCTATCTCGTGCTGAAAGATGTGTGCCAGAAGTCCTCCTGCGCCAAATGTAAATTTATTTCCGTCTTCATCATAGGCTTCGACTGTAGCTCTAATCGATCTTTCTGTTTTTCCATAAATCCATCTTACAGATAAACATCCTTCTTGAACAATATTTTTTTTCTTTGATACTTTTATTAACTTTGGGTTTATAAAAACAAGGGGTTTATACTTTGCTTCTTCATCAAACGATTTTTCTGAGATAACAAAAATGCGCAAATTTTGTCCTATTTGTGGCGCAGCAATTGCTACTCCATCATCTTCGCGATTTAGAGCGGTCTTCATTGCTCTAATTACATCTTTCAAATTCTTTGTTCCAAACTCACTCTTTTCTATTTCGCGAGTAATTTTTCGCAATGGATTGTTTATGTTTTTATCTATTTGAATTATTTTGTCTGGCACGGCCATATAACTGATAATATAACAATAAAAGCCTTATTAAGGAAGTTGTTGAGAAATATTATCTTAAATGAAGAAATGAAGTGGATTTACTTTCGAATCTCCTTCGTAAATTATTTTTTTAATTCGCATGCGAAGTATTTCATTATTTGCCCATTCAGTTTCTTTAATATGTATAAAAAGTAGAGTTATTCCACGACCAGCTTCAAACCAATCGACAACATAAGGTTCTAGTTCCTGTTTCATTCGTTCTCTCTTTTCTTCGGAAAGATTTTCAAATGATGTTTTTATAACGACATAATACGGAGGTAATAAAAATTTGTCTCTTTGAGATAATTCTTCTTTATAAAAATCAACGAATGAATGTGATGACAAATATTTCACAATCGGAGAATGAGACATTCTTGTTTGGAATATTATTTTTCCAGTTCCTGATATTTTTTCTCCCATTTCTGAGATTAGGTTTAATATTTTTTCGTCAGTTCTATATTCAGGCAATGAAAACAAGGAGTCAAGCGACATAACAATTATGTTATCTGCTTCTTGTATTACATTGTGTGCCATTTCCGTCCCAATTAAAACTCCGTAAGGAGACTCTCTCCATTTAGTGTAAACTTTTTTAACTTTGGCTTTTGTGTTTGTGTGTTCACCATCAATTACAAAAATTGGAATTCCAAGTCTGTTTAATTCTTCTTCTACACCGCCTGTTGCTATACCTAACGTTTGCATTCTCCAGCCACCACAATGTCTACAAGTTAAACTGGTGTCTTCTTTCAAGCTAATTATATTTTCGCATTTGTGGCAGACATAAGTTCTAACACCTCCTATTTTATGAAGCACGTAAGGCTTGTCACATTTTTGGCAAACAAAAAGTGTTCCACAGTCAGAGCAGATAGTAGTAGGATACATTCCTTTTCTATGAGTATATAAAAAGATATGACCCTTATTTTCCAGTTTGGCATTATGCAAAACAGACAATGCTTTTCTTGAAAGATACGGACTTCCACTTTTTCCTTCGTCGGCCATGGACACTATCTCAAGTGGACAATCATTTCTGTAATGTATTGGCATTATTTCTATGGCATCTTTCCTTTTATATTTTAGATGAGCCGTCAAAGAAAGCGTTTGTGAGCCCAACACGCAAGGAATATTTAAATTATGAGCCAATCTTTCTAGTACAAACCTAGTGTCATAATTATCATTTCCGTATGTGAAATAATAAGTGCTGTGTTCTCTTTCTATAACCATTAAACCAACATCTTTTCTAATGAAAGGGATAAGAGAGTAGGTGCTTAAAATAAGAAGAGGGTGTTCTCCGTTTTTTAGTTTATCTATATTTTTCTTCAATTGTTTTTCAGATACTCCGCTATGAATAATCACAGAAAAATCATCTATTCCTTTTGATAAGTTTTCATAAGCATTTTCAATATCAATTATTGTTGGAAAGAAAATCACAATTGATTGCATTTTGGCAAAGGATTCTCGTATTGTCGTTTTGTATCTAGTTATACGGTCAGTATAACTATTTTGCAAAAGTAATAATTCAAAACCTTTTGTTTTTTCTGGTTCTTTAAATGATTCAAAAAGAGGTATGGTCTTATCTGGAATCAAATCATAAATTATTTGTCCGATTGGTTTTAGATTGTAGGATGCTGAGTAGTAAAGTGATCCCCAAATTTTTGGAGGAATAAAATTTTTATGAATAACACGAGATATTTTTTTTAATCCAAAGCTGGCATTTTTTATATTTTGTTTTTCTTCAGCTAAATCTTTTACTTCAACAACAATAGCGGAATAATTTCTTCTTTTGATTTGTATTTCCACTAAATCACCGCAGGATATTTTTTCTTTAGAAAAATAAGAGAGATAATCAGTCGGTAATCCTTCAGATATTGGAGCAACAGTAAGGAGATTCATTAGTCTATTATAGCAAAATCTAAGTAAGTTAAAAATGCTTAATATCCTTTATTTACTTGATTTTTTGCAGTAAAGAAAAATCTAAATTATGATATAATGCCCTAACTATGGGATTCTTTTCTAAGAAAATTGGTATTGATTTAGGGACGGCAAACACCCTTGTTTTTATTCCGGGGAAGGGGGTGGTTTTGGTTGAGCCTTCAGTTGTCGCTGTTTCTGAAATAGATAATAAGATATTGGCCGTTGGAACTGAGGCCAAAGAAATGATTGGTAAAACACCAGACTCAATAATTGCTTATCGTCCAATGCGTGACGGAGTGATTGCTGATTATCGTGTGACTGAAGCTATGCTTCGTTACTATATAAATAAGTCACTCGGTGGATTTAATATTTTTCGACCCGATGTTATGGTTTCTGTTCCGGCAGGAGTTACTTCAACTGAACGTCGCGCTGTGATTGAAGCTACTATAAAAGCTGGAGCTAAAAACGCGTACGTTGTTAAGGAGCCAATCCTAGCGGCGATTGGTGCTGGTATTCCGATTCAAGAAGCACAAGGAAGAATGATTGTTGATATTGGCGGAGGAACAACAGACGTGGCAGTGATTTCGCTTGGAGGTATTGTTTGTTCAACTTCAGTAAAATGCGCTGGAAATAAAATTGATCAAGCAATTATTGATTACATAAAGAAAACATATAATTTGGCAATCGGAGATCAAACAGCTGAGGATATAAAAGTAAAAGTTGGTTCAGCACTTCCACTTGAAGAAGAATTAAATATGAAAGTTAAAGGAAGAGATTTTGTAGCAGGGCTTCCAAGAACTGTAGAGATACACACTAACGAAATTGTAAAAGCTATTGATAAGGAGTTGAGAATTATGATAAAGGCAATTAAAGATGTTTTGCAGGAAACTCCACCAGAACTAGCTTCGGATATTATTGATAATGGAATTATTATGTCAGGAGGGTCATCAATGCTTCGTCATTTGCCAGATTTAGTTGAAAGAAGAACAGGGGTCAGAGCAGTTTTGGCAGAAGATGCTTTCTTTTGTGTGGCTAAGGGGACAGGTGTAGCCCTTGAACATCTTGATACTTACAAGAGAAGTATTTTTGCGAAACGCTAAGAAATTAGATTTTTGGTTTATTCCAAAGACAAAAAATTCCTAAGCGTGACTTAGGAATTGGTTGCGACGAGGGCCCGGCACGAGACCTTTAGAAGATTTGTCGTCTTCTAAACGAAGGCTGTTCACCTTGGCAATAGACCTCACCTTTTGGGTGTTGCAGCTCGTCGCAACGAGTATAATCTATCACAAGAAAGGATTTTATTTCAATTTGAATTATCTTCGTTTATATGGAAGAATACAAAACAGAGTAATTTTGCTCATTAAAGGAGAATAAAATTGAAACAATATCTTGAAATGATGCAGTACATCATGACTTCAGGGGCCGACAAAACCGACAGAACAGGGACGGGGACTCGCTCTATTCCAGGATATATGATGCGCTTTAATTTGGGTGAGAGGTTTCCTCTTCTTACAACCAAAAAAGTCCATCTCCATTCTGTTATCTACGAACTGTTCTGGTTTTTAAGTGGTAATACTAACATTCGTTACTTGAAAGAGAATAAAGTGAAAATTTGGGACGAATGGGCAGACGAAAATGGAGAACTTGGCCCAGTCTATGGTCATCAATGGCGTCATTGGCAAAAAAGAAATGGCGGTGAAATTGACCAAATCGCCAATCTCATAAAAAGTATAAAAACAAATCCTGATGGTCGACGACACATTGTCTCTGCCTGGAATCCAGAAGACGTGGATAAGATGGCGCTACCTCCATGTCATTGTTTGTTTCAGTTTTACATTGCACTAGGAAGACTTACTTGTTTGCTTTATCAGAGGAGTGCTGATACTTTTTTGGGAATACCATTTAATATCGCCAGTTACGCTTTGCTTACGAGGATGGTTGCTCAAGTTTGCGGACTATTACCCGGAGAATTTGTTTGGATAGGTGGTGATGTTCACATCTACAACAATCATTTTGACCAAGTGAAATTGCAGCTTTCAAGAACTCCTAGGGAATTGCCGACACTGGAAATAAACCCTGAAGTCTCAGACATCTTTTCTTTCAAATACGAAGACTTTAAACTCGTTAATTACAATCCTTATCCTGTGATTTCTGCGCCAATTGCAGTATGACTTATGCCTCCACGAAAAGTGGAGGTATTTTTTTATAAAAAAACCGCAACCAGTGTTTTGGTTGCGGATCAATCTTCGAACAAATGGTGATTTGTATCGTCACCATTTTTATTTTCAATTTTGAATTTCCGATGATTTCCTTTGCGCATAAAAGTTAATGGAAATTCCCAGACGCCAGCCTTAAAGTAGGGGTTGGTATCCACGCGCCCAAGGCAAGAACTTTCAATAGAGCAAAGCAACTGAACAGCTTTTCGTCTTGAACATCCAGTGCAAAGTTTGGCACCTTTAATCCAAAAAGCGTGGGAGAGGTGAACTTTATCCAAGTCGTGCTTGAATGCCATTTCGCACAGAAATTTCCTGAGAAAATCTTCCAGCTCGTCATTGACAGTGTCTCTTTCCACCGGAACAATAATTTCTTGTTGCAAAAAAATTGCTTGAACATGAACATCAACTGGAAAGGCATCTCTAGGCATTTGGTAAACGCCAAGTTCTGCCAGAAAAAGAGTAAACAAAGAAGTAATCTTTGGTCCATAACCAGGAAGTGGGTCAGAACCGGTCTCCTTTTCTGTTTTCTCTTTAAACTTCTGAACACCCTCTACGTTATCTCCGCAATGTTTCAAAAGCTTAAGCGGGTCACCGCTAAATCTCTCAAACAAAGTTTTGGCACACCTGACCCAATATTCGGCGGATTGTCTTGGCACGCCAACTTTTTTAGTGGCCAAGTATTCACCTAGAGCTTCTGGATTTTCTTTTATTGCCTTTTTTGAATACAAATACGGACGTTCGTTATAGATAACGCAGTGAGCTTTATAAACCTCATCACTCACTTGGCGTCTATCGGTTAATGTTGCAAAGAAAATCCAAATGAAGTGCTTCAAACTCAGCGGTTTGATTTTGGGAGCGGTTGTAATTCTGCTTACATCGTCAAACAGACTTGTCTGGATAGCAACCTTTCTCCACGGCTTGTGTTTATTCTGTGGAGCAGTCGATGCGTTTTCGTGTGCATACAACATGTTTCTAGAAAGATAATCATTGTAAAGTTTAAGAACCAGTGCTTCCGCTCTTTCATGATCGAAAGTAAACGGAGGCAACTTTGTATTTACAAAACTAGTCGCCATATCCATGTTACCTCCGTGCAAAATTAGTGGATTTGAAAGAACAAAAAATTCAACTATTCATCATTCTACCTTTTTGTATTGATATAGCAACTTGACACTTTTTGGCAAAAATAAAACGGAGATAGTCTGGTTTTAGCCATAACTATCTCCGTTAATTCATTCGGGTTCTGGAATTAAATTCCCTAATGAATTTTTCAGACAGGTTTACATATCTAGTCCCGTCACTTTGCACTGGGTGTGTTTTTTCTATAGCCTCTCTAGACGGCAAAATTTCAACACGAATGCAATTTACCGCGTGAGCAGGATTGTGTCCGTGTTCTTCTGCGTACAGAAGCTTGTCAGCATCTCTTTTTGGATGATTTGTGACAGAAATATTAAATCGTCCCAGTATATTCTTCGTTTTACCATTCAAAACTTGAGACAAGGAAGCGTGCAGTAAATCCTTTTCATAAGTCGTTTCCTTGAATTTTATTTCAAAGACTTCAACTATCTGCTCAAAAAGAGATCTAACTTTTCCCGTTTCTTTGCCAAGCTTCCTTCTTATGACTTCGGCAAAGTGAAGTGGGTAATCAGCTTCAACCAATATCTCGGCTGTTTCCTGAACACCACTGAATCGTTTGAGTTCTCCTTTCGGGTAATAGGCATATTTCAACTTGCTGAGCCGTTTATTTGTCATACTCACGAATTCTGAAAGCTGGATTTTGTTTCTCGCTTCAGAGTCTTTCGCAAGACAAGCAAATACCAAAACAGATTCATCGTTTGGTACGGTGATGAATTTACCACTTGCCAGCTCTTTTCCTTTTTTCGCTTTTCCTCCGTAAGGGGTTGTGCTGGTGTGGTAAATCAAGTTTCTACGATGAGAGACGTCCTGGTCTACAATGTGTTGAATTGCTCTTGAAAGCGTTGGCAAGAGATGAATTACTTCCTCGTCACTCAATTTTATGATGGGGCGACGAAAAGTTCTCGTAACCTTTTTTCCATCATGCCATTTTTCAAACCACTGATATGGAACTGAGCGAGAGAAACCAATTTCAAGGGCGACTGCGAGTCGAATTTCTTCCCCCTTATAAACAGTCGGCGCAAAAACTGCAATGTAATTGCCTGTGTAAGCTGTCGGGCGATATTCCTCGTAGGTTATTTCGCCTCTTTCGTCTAAGACGATTACGTGCCGAGCTTCACAATACATATTTTCACCGTCGCGTATTACTTTTGCTAAGGTAGGCTCTTTTCCTTTTGGAAAGGAGCGCATAACTAAAAAGCTATCCATCATGGACTCCTTTCGTAGAGATGTAATTAATGAGAAAGTGCAACTGGATATAATTTTATCTTTTAAAAATACATAAAACAATCTTGCCAAGACACTATTTTCGTTCTTTAGTTTTAAAGATTTATCTTTGATATAATTGGCTTATGAATTTTTCTGATTTACCAAATCATCATGCTGTTTTGATAAGCCACAACGACCGAAAAAATTTATCTTCCTCCTTATGGAATGAGATCACTTTATTTTCTCCATTAAATATTTTTCATAATGTTACGGTTTTAGACATAGACACCGCAAGAGAAATAATCAAATGGGTAAATTCTTCTTACAATGGTGAAAGAGTGGCACTCATTTCTTTTCATTCGTCGACAATTCCTGCACAAAATGCCATGCTAAAAATTTTAGAAGAACCAAGAGAGGGGGTTAGATTTATTTTAATAACTAGCAATAAAGAAAGTTTATTACCAACTGTTCTTTCTAGATTAAGTGAATTCAAGTTAGAAAAAGGTGTTAAAGATGATGTTAGCAGTAATGCTAAATTATTTTTAGAAACGAAAGAAACAGAGAGAATAGATTTAGATTTTATTTCTAAAATATTAAACAGCGAAGATGAGAAAGGAAGAAGAGATAGAGAGATAACAAAAAATTTTTTAATATCATTACAAAAGGAAGCAAGTGTAAATCATTTAGATAGTAAATATATTCTTGAGATAAACGATATGATTTTTTATTTAAACAATCCGTCATCAAGCACCAAGATGATAGTGGAGTATTTAGCTCTTCTCTTGCCCAAGATATGATATAATCCTGTCTATGTATAACTTTAATCAAGTCAAAGAAGATAAAAATAAAGTTTTGGAATGGCTCGCTAGTGAGTATCGTTCTATTTCTACTGGACGTGCTTCACCACAGATTTTAGATTCTGTAGCTATTGATATGTATGGAGCCAGAACTCAAATAGCACATTGTGCTTCGGTTTCAATAGAAGATCCACGCACACTTCGCGTGTCTCCGTGGGACAAAACAATTATTCGTGATATTGAAAAAGCAATTAATGAAGCTGATTTAGGACTTTCAGTTTCATCAGATGATCAAGGTATCAGAGTTCATTTTCCTAGTTTGACCACAGAGACCAGACAAAAGTTAGTAAAAATTCTGAAAGATAAATTAGAAGATTCTAGAATAAAAATAAGAGGTCTTCGTGAAGAAATAAATAAAGATATTGATGCTCGTGCTAAAGAAGGCGAATATGGTGAAGACGAACAACACAAATATCGTGATGAAATGCAAAAGATAGTTGATGAAGCAAATCAAGAAGTAGAATCTCTTTTTTCAGCAAAAGAGAAGGAAGTGATGGGGGAGTAAAAATCAAAAGTTAGAAGTCAAAAGTCAAAACTAAAATAGGCCCGAGAAAGCAAAGCTTTCTCGGGCCTAAACTTTTTACTTTTGAGATTTGAATTTTGACTTTACATTTTATGCTAAAATGTAATTCATGTCTCTATTTTCAATTTTACTTTTCATAATTATTTTACTTGTGCTTGTTTTTGTCCACGAATTTGGACATTTTTTTACTGCAAAATTGGCAAAAATGAGAGTGGATGAATTTGCTCTCGGTTTTCCGCCAAAGATTTTTTCAAAGACGATAGGTGAGACAAAGTATTCAATCAACATAATTCCTTTCGGAGGGTTCGTCTCAATATTTGGAGAAAATTTTGCCGATAACGAAGTTGGAGAAAGAGACAAAAGAGCTTTCAATAATAGACCATACCTACACCAACTTATTGTTTTGCTCGCCGGCATTTTTATGAATTTTTTATTGGCGCTCGTTATTTTTATATTTTTGTTTTACGGAAATGTTGACGCTAGTAAATCAGACCCAGCTTTTGCAAGTAGAGTAATCGGTGGAAGAGTTATGATTATTGATTCTTCTAAGGGAAGCCCTGCCTTTATGGCCGGATTATTACCTGGAGCTGTAATTGAACAAATTAAAAGTGGAAACGAAGTCGCTAAGTTGGATTCTGAAACAGATGTTATAACTTTTATACAAAAAAATATTGATAAACCAATTAGTATTTCTTTTACAAATATATACAACCAAAAAATAACAACAGTTATATCTGGTGTTTACGGTATTGTTCCAGATAAAAAGGCATTAGGAATCTCCGTTGACGTTATTGGTAAAGTTAAAGTTGGTTTTTTTGAAGCTGTAAAAATCGGCTCAGTAAAAACTTACGACATCACAGTGGAAACTCTTGCTGGATTAAAAAGTTTAATTATATCTGTAGCTCACAGACAAAACGTTATTGATTCTTTAGCTGGTCCAATTGGTATCGCTAAGATTGTTGGCGCAACGAGTATGTATGGCTATCAAGCCGTTCTTAATTTAGTCGCAGTTTTGTCTATCAATCTTGCGATTCTAAATCTTTTACCAATACCGGCGCTTGACGGCGGTAGAGCAATAGTTGTTTTATTTGAATCCATTTTTAAAAAGAAAGTTCCATATAAAATATTGTCTATCGTAAATACCGTATCTTTTCTTCTCTTAATTCTTTTGCTTGTGGCCGTGAGTATTAAGGATGTTTATAGATAATAAAAATCAAAAGTTAGAAGTCAAAAGTCAAAACTAAAATAGGCGCGAGAAAGCAAAGCTTTCTCGCGCCTAGACTTTTAACTTTTGAGATTTGAATTTTGACTTTATGATATAATCATAAAATATGCGACAATCACAACTTTTTACAAAGACGAGAAAAGAAATTCCAAGTGAAGAGACGGCAAAAAATGCTCAACTTCTTTTGCGTGCCGGTTTTATTCATAAAGAAATTGCTGGAGTATACGGATTTCTTCCGCTTGGTCTTAAAGTTTTAAATAACATAGTTCAAGTTATTAGAGAAGAAATGAACGCTATCGATGGACAAGAAATATCAATGACCGCACTTCAAGATAAAGCTGTTTGGGATAAGACCGACAGATGGGATGATAAAAATGTCGACATTTGGTTTAAAACAAAATTAAAAAACGATTCAGCTCTTGGACTTTCTTTTACTCACGAAGAGCCAATCACCAATATGATGACTCAATTTGTGAGAAGTTATCGTGATTTACCAAAATTCGTTTATCAATTTCAAACAAAATTTAGAAACGAAACTCGTGCTAAAAGTGGGATCATGCGTACTCGCGAATTTTTAATGAAAGATTTGTATTCATTTTGTCACACACAAAAAGAGCAAGATATTTATTATGATAGAGTAAAAAATTCTTACATTAAAATTTTCAGACGTTTAGGTCTTGGTGAAAAAACATATGTTACTTTTGCCTCAGGTGGAACTTTTTCTAAATACTCTCACGAATTTCAAACAGTCTGTGAAGCAGGGGAAGATGAAATTTATGTTCATGATGAAAAAAATATTGCCATCAATAAAGAAGTCATGAATCCTGAAGTTTTAAAAGATTTAGGTATTGATGAAAAAGATTTACATATGGAAAAAGCCTCAGAGGTTGGGAATATATTTAGCTTAGGAACTCGTTTTTCTGATGCTATGGGACTTTCATACACCGATGAATTTGGAGAGAAGAAACCTGTATGGATGGGATCGTATGGAATTGGACCAGCTAGAGTTATGGGTGTTCTTGCAGAAACATTATCTGATGATAGAGGCATGATTTGGCCACATGAGATAGCGCCTTTTGCGTTACATCTGGTATCTCTTGGTAAAGAGGGAAGCGATGCACATAAGAAAGCTGAGGAGATTTATGAAGAATTAAGAAAGCACAAAGTTGATATTTTATTTGATGACAGAGAAGTCGGAGCTGGAGAGAAGTTTGCTGACAGTGATTTGATTGGAATTCCAATGCGTGCAGTTGTTTCTGAAAAATCATTACTTGCTGGAGGCGTAGAAATAAAAGAGAGAAAGAGTGATAAAGATGAAATCATACCAATTGAACAATTAATAAAAATGTATACCAATTGTTGCGACGATTGTAATCATTAAAAAATAAAACACGAATCTGATTCGTGTTTTTAATTTTAAAACTTAATGTTTTGAGTGTTCTTCTGTTTGTGAGGCAAAGATACCGCCCCAACCGCTATGATGAAGGAGTCCTTCGTTAAGCGAATGCGTTAGTATGCTAAACCATGTATCATCTTTGGCAATAATTGTTACCTCGTAATTGTCAAAGTGACTCTGTGTTTCGTCTGGAACAATTTTCACTTCAGCCCCACGAGACGATTCAAGTTCGTAAAAGAGAATCAAAAAACTGGACAGATATCTTCTGTTTATTGTTGCCTTATAAACGGTCATAGATTTCTCCTAAAACAAAAGCGCGACCGCGGCCACGCTTTTCAATTTGCAATTAAGAGCAAAATTTTCCTGATGCCGGACCGTGAAGAGCCAAAAACTCGCCATTCTTATCGTTGACGATATGAGCTCGCAGATTATCCGCGGCCTCCTCCGGCGTGCCGTGAGCTATGATTTCCTTTTCAAGAAAGAAAAGACATCCTTTTCTAAAAAGCTCTCGAAAAAGAAACCCTTGCTTGAACTTATCCTTATCTATTTTCTTGAGATTGGAATTCTCGGAAAGGGTATTCCACCTTTCACAGAACCTAGAAAACCATTCGTAAAATTGCTTTTCGTTATCCAATTTTTTCTCCTTTTTATTTGCAAAGAACTATATTAATCTAACATTTTTTAGTGTTTTGTCAAAGAATGATATATTTCTTTTTTGTGTTAAAATCCTTTTATGTTTAAGGCTTTTTACAGACAATTTTCCAACGATATCGGTATTGATTTAGGGACAGCCAATACTCTTGTTTATTTGCGTGGTAGAGGAATTGTTTTAAATGAGCCTTCAGTTGTAGCACTGAACGTAAAGACTAATCGCGTAGTGGCTGTCGGAACAGAGGCTAAAAATATGATGGGCAGGACTCCACACCATATAAAAATTGTTCGCCCTTTGGTAGACGGTGTAATTTCTGATTATGAAGTTACAGAAGAGATGCTTTCATATCTAATTAATAAAGCCAACGACGTTGATAAGAAAATTTTTAGACCACGAGTAGTTATAGGTATTCCAGTTGGTATAACTAATGTTGAGACTCGTGCTGTTTATGACGCGGCTAAGTCTGCGGGAGCGAGAGAAGTTTATATTGTAGAAGAGCCAACCGCCGCCGCTATTGGTGTCAGAATGCCAATACACGAACCAATTGGAAATATGATTGTTGATATTGGTGGAGGCACAACTGACATTGCTGTTATATCTTTGTCTGGTGTAGTTAGAGCTAAGAGTTTAAAAGTGGCGGGAGACAAATTAAACGAAGATATTATTTCTTATATGCGTGATGAGTTTAAGATGTTAGTTGGAGATAAAACTGCAGAAGATATTAAAATAAAATTAGGTTCCGCACTTCCAGATGATGAAGGGAAAGAAATAAGTATTAAAGGAAGAGATTTAGTAACAGGTCTTCCTAGAGAAGCAGTGATAACAGATATTGATATCAGAGAGTCAATGTACGCCTCAATCGCTCTTCTTGTTGACGCTATAAGAGAAGTTCTTGAAACAACTCCACCAGAAGTTTTGTCAGACATTATGCATAAAGGTATTATGCTAACAGGGGGAGGAGCTTTAATTCGCAATTTACCAAGATTACTCGCCATGCAACTTAAGGTTCCAATCACCGTAGCTGATGACCCGCTTACTGCTGTTGCCCGTGGAACAGGAATTATTCTTGAAGACTTGGATTTTTATGATTCAATTTTAATAAAAAACACAGATGACATATCTATACGATAGAAACAAAAGAATAAAAAAATATAAATTCATAATAATTGGTTTTATATTATTAATTTTAAGTTTTTATTTTTGGTCGCCAATAAGAAAATTTATTTATCCAGTTATTGATCCTGCTGTTCATGGTGCTTATGTTGTTCAAAATGGTTCAACTTCTTATTTTAAAAATTTCTTTTCTTATTTCTATTTAAGAAATTACTTTGTAAATAGAATTTCTTCTTTGGAAGGGAACATTGAAAGATTGGAAAATGAAAATGCTAGCTTAACAGAGTCTCTAAAAGAATTCCAAGATAAAAAAGAATTTGATTTGGCTGATACCAGTAAAGTTATAATTCTTTATCCAATCATCAGAGATTACAGTGGGATTTATTCCTCAGCTGTTTTGTCAAAGGGTTTCAGTGATGGAGTAGAGGCTGGAGCACTTGTTTATTTAAGAGGAATGGAGCCGGTAGGAACGATAACTGAAGTTCACGACAAAACGTCCGTAATGACACCGTTTTCGGCTTCCAACATCAAGACTGATGCTGTTATAAAAGGTAAGGACTTAAATTTATCTTTAACAGGCGCAGGAGGTGGTTCCTTTGTTGCTGAGTTACCAAAAAATGTTGATATCAGTGTTGGGGATGAAGTCTTTTATGGAGAAGATCAAAAAATGAAGTTAGGAACAGTCGTTACTGTAAAAAATGATTTAGAATCCGTATCCGAAGTAATCTTTATTCGTGGAGAATATAATCCAATGAAAGCCAACATATTTTATATAACTAAATAATATGAAATTGAAAATATATATTTTTTTATTAGTTATTACGCTGATTCTGGATATATTACTAGGTAATTCTAAGTATCCGATTTTTTCTTTAATCCTTTGTGGTATATTTGTTTTATATGTTGCCGTTTCTCCGTACATCAGAATCTAAAGCCAAAAAATTAGGGTCCTCAAATATAAATCCAGAGGATGTTTTTTTGGATTCTTCAAATATTTCTCTAATGAATACTCAACAATTAGAGGGTCATATTGAAAGACCTCTTTCTCATCACACGGGTTTTATTTTTCTTGGTTTTATTTTTTTATTTTTCTTTCTTTTTGTTTTAAAAGTTTTTAGTTTACAAATTACCAATGGACAATTTTATGTTGATAAATCAGACAGGAATCATTTGAAATCAATTCCAATTTTTGCCTATCGAGGGACAATATTAGATAAAAATCAAAATTTATTAGCTTGGAATGAAACAACTAATTTTGATTTTAATGGTGATATTCCAAAAAGAGTTTATATAGACGAACCTGGCTTTTCTAATTTACTTGGTTATGTTAGTTATCCAAAAAAAGATAGTAGTGGAATTTTTTGGCAAGATGAATATATTGGAAAAGATGGAATAGAAAAACAATATCAAGATAGATTGCAGGGGACAAAAGGTGAAAGACTGGTAGCAGTTGACGCTCACAATAATATTGAATCAGGTAGCACTGTTGTTTATCCTCAAAACGGAGAGAATATTGTCTTAACAATCGATAAAGATGTTCAGAATAAACTTTACGAAAGCATTAAAGATTTAGCCCATAAGGCTCCGTTTACGGCTGGCTCTGGAGTAATTATGAATATTCAAACTGGAGAAATTTTAGCTCTAGCTAGTTATCCTGAGTATGACAACAATCTAATGACCAATGCTTCTACCACAGAAGATATGAATCAAATCACTAGTGATTTAAATGATAAGTCTCACAAATTTTTGAATCGTCCTGTGGCTGGATTATTTACTCCAGGATCAACAGTCAAACCTTTTATTGCCATTGCTGCACTTATGGAAGGAATTATTACTCCTGAAAAACAGATTTTAAGTACGGGGAAAATTGTTATCAAAAATAAATATGGTGGAGAAGACACTGTCTTTCGTGATTGGGAAGCACACGGTCTCACTGATATGAGAAAAGCAATTTCTGAATCATCTGACGAATATTTTTATCAGGTTGGTGGTGGATATGAAAATCAAAAGGGGTTGGGAATCAATTTAATTGATAAATACGCAAGAATGTTTGGCTTTGGTTCCACTACTGGAATTGATCTTCCAAATGAAAACTCGGGTGTGATACCAACCCCAGAATGGAAGAAGAAAGTTTTTAATGAAACTTGGCTTTTGGGAGATACATATCACACTGCCATTGGTCAGTACGGTTTTCAATTAACTCCGCTTGAGCTTGTTCGTGGCATTTCAGCTATTGCTAATGGTGGATATTTGGTGACGCCACACCTCCTTAAAGAATTAGATACAAATAGAGTAACGTTAGGACTAAGAGCTCAGGATTTGAAAGTTATAACTGACGGAATGAGAAATGGAGCAATAGACGGAACAGGAAAAGCTTTGAATATTGAAGGGGTGCATGTTGCTACAAAATCTGGAACCGCAGAGTTAGGAGTGACTAAACAGCAGGTTAATTCTTGGATATCAGGTTTCTTCCCATACGAAAATCCAAAGTATGCTTTCGTTGTAATTATGGAAAAAGGAGACAGACACAATCCATACGGAGCGGTATTTGCTATGAAAGATACTTTGGAGTGGATGCGCGATAATACTGATTATACAAAGTAAATAACAACCTGACGCACGGTTTGTTTTGTGATAGTATTCGGTCAGGTTGTTCCTTCCACATACGGAGGTTCAAAAAATGGATAATGAAACTATTGCTAGTTTTTCAAACAGGATTGATGTTTTAAGAAGGGCAATCAATTCCTTAAGTAATGCCAAAACCTTTCTAAAAGTTTATTACAACATAGGTTGCTTCGATGTTGACTCAAATCTTGCTAGGACTATTTGCCAAGAAGATTCACTTCTTTTGGATTTTTATTATAAAGAGTGTCGTCTTCCGGGGAGCCATGTTGAAACAACTGATTGCTTTGATTACAACAAATTTGAAAATGAAGCTAGAAGAAGAATTGTTGGTGAAAAAGAAGGGGAAGTTTCTGCTCTCGTCGCAGACAACTCTTCGCCACCAAAACCTTCTACATCTTTGGCTGATGATCATTATTTCAGTTGATGCTAAAGAACTCATTAAGCCGGCACGTAAAGCGAGCCGGTTTTGTTTTTGTCAAAATGTAAAAAATATGATAATATATGACGCATATGGAATACTTAACACATGAAAAAAAGGAAGAATTGGAACAGGAATTAAATCAATTAAAGTCTGTTCGTCGTAAGGAAATAGCTGATGCTCTTGAATACGCCAAGTCACTTGGCGATCTTTCAGAAAATGCAGAATATCATCAAGCTCGCGAAGATCAAGCTAATTGCGAAGATAGAATTGCAAATCTTGAAAGAATATTAAAAAACGCTGTCATCATGGAGGGACATCACACAGAAATTGTTAGTGTTGGTTCAACAGTTACAGTTGTTAAAAAAGGGGACAAAGACGAAAGAGTTTTTACAGTTGTTGGTAGTGAAGAGTCTGATGTTGCCACTGGTAAAATTTCGAATGAATCTCCAATAGGAAAAGCATTGCTAGGAAAGAAGGCTGGGGATTCAGTCTCAACTCAAACACCAAAAGGAGAAGTTACTTATACAGTTAAGAAAATAGCCTAAAGAAAGACAGAGAAAATTGTAAATAAAAAAGCGCCACACAAGTGTGGCGCTTTTGGCTTCTCCTTTCTCAAATGAGAACGAATTTCCGGTCGAAGTCCTGGAAATGATACTTCCCTGGAGCAAAGCACTCCGGAAGAAATCGTGGGCAGTTTTGCTCGAAGAGTTCCTTGCTGAGCGGTATCCGCTCGTCATGTCCTTCCTTCTTGGGTGTCAGATGGGGCAGAATTTCTTTCGGGTCCATAATCTTTTCCTTTATAAAAACCTAACAGTATTATACTATATAATAGTAATTTGTCAATATTTACACACGCTTAAATTAATTATATTTTACAATGATTATATTTAATATTTTCTAACCTAATATGATACAATTGTTTGTATTATGGCATCAATTGAAGAACTTCGTGCGGAGAGAATTAAAAAATTAGAAGCTTTAGAAAAGGCAGGATATAATCCATATCCGACAAATTCTAGAAGAACTCACAGTATAGAAGAAGCGTTTAAAAACTTTTCTGATTTAAAAGATAACAATAAAGATGTTGTCTTAAATGGAAGAGTAATGTCAGCCAGAGGTGGTGGGGCGCTTTTGTTTGTAGATATTTATGATGGCTCAGGGAAAATTCAAGTAGTGGTTAAATCTCCAGAGTCTCCACAAGAAATACACGACTTCTTTTCTTCGTATGTAGATGTTGGTGATTTTATAGAAGTCACAGGAAAAATGTTTAATACTAAAACCGGACAAGAGAGTTTGTTAGTTCATGGAGTTTCTATGCTTTCTAAGTCATTACTTCCTCTTCCTGATAAGTATCACGGAATACAAGATGAGGAATTAAGACTTCGCGAAAGATATCTTGATATTTTGACTGATCAAGAATTAAGAAAACTTTTTGAGATGAAAGCCAAGTTTTGGGATGTCTCTAGAAACTTTTTAAAGACAAGAGGGTTTTTGGAGGTGGAAACACCAACTCTTGAAATCACAACCGGAGGAGCAGAGGCTAGACCGTTTGCTACTCATCACAATGATTTTGATTTGGATGTGTTTATGAGAATATCTGTTGGTGAATTGTGGCAGAAGAGATTAATGGCCGCCGGATTCCCTAAAACTTTTGAAATAGGAAGAATTTATAGAAATGAAGGATCATCGCAAGAACATCTTCAGGAATTTACTAATTGTGAATTCTATATGGCTTATGCTGATTACAATGATGGAATGTCTTTGGTTCAAGAATTATACAGAACAATAGCGACTGAAGTTTTTGGTACAACCAAGTTCACAACCAGAGGTTACACTTTTGATTTAAATGATGATTGGCAAAAAATAGATTATACAGATGAAATCGTAAAGCAAACAGGAATTGATATAAACACAGCAACTGATGACGAGATAAAAGAAAAGTTAGAAGAATTAAAAGTAAAATACGATGGCACAAATAGAGAAAGATTAATTGATACTATTTGGAAGTATTGTAGAAAAAATATTTCTGGTCCAGCCTTTTTGATAAATCATTCATTAATTGTTGCGCCATTAGCTAAGAAAAATGAAGATGGATTAACTGCTCAAATATTCCAACCAATCTTAGCGGGTAGTGAACTTGGGAAAGGATACAGTGAATTAAATGATCCCATTGATCAAAGAAAGAGATTTGAGATACAGCAAAAATTAATTGAAGGAGGGGATGAAGAAGCGATGATGGCTGATTATGATTTCGTAGATATGTTGGAACACGGAATGCCGCCAACTTGCGGTTTTGGTTTTGGGGAGAGACTGTTTGCTTTTCTGTCAGATAGACCTGTGCGGGAAACACAAATGTTTCCTCTAATAAAACCAAAATTATAATCAAAAAATTACTTCATCTACTTTGCCTGCCTGTCGGCAGACAGGTCGCAACTTCATTTTCGTCAGTCGTCGTAGGTCTACTACGCCTTCTTTCAAAAATTCGTTGCTTCGCGTATCTAAAGTAATTTTTTGATTATAATATGGGCCTTATATGTAATAAGAAATAACAAGCGCAACCATTGGTTGCGCTTGTTATTTTTGTCTAAAAGCTATATTTTACTGGCTAAAAATTAGTGGGAGTTATCCACATATTTCATATTAAAAATGTATTAGGGTGGGGTATAATGGGAGTTAGTGGAGGATTGTGGGAGATTCTTCATAAATTAATGATATGCTTATCGGCCA
>JAHFNC010000003.1 GCA_023267535.1 bacterium | reverse complement strand
TAGAGTAGAAGTACCTAAGACATTAAGATTAGCGTAGAGAAGAGTGTTACCAGTAACAGCTAGTGTTGAAGAAGCAAATAGATTATTAGCAAATGTCTTGTCCCCTCCTAGGGTTTGAGCACTATTAGTTATCATTCCTCTTGCGGTAACCGAAGCTGTTGGAATATTAAAAGTATGTGTTGAACCCGACGAAGATATAGAAAAATCATTTCCATTAGACGAAGTTGCAAATGTCTGAGTCGCCGAATTTAAACCATTCAAAAGTGTTATGCCACTACCAGCACCAGATGTTCCCCAATATAGACTTCCCAAACCATCTGTTAACAACATTTGACCCGCGCTTCCATCTGCGTTTGGCAGTGCCCAGATGGTAGTTGTTGAAATACTATCAGGAGATCTAAAACCAACGTACTTAGAACTTGTAGCCGTTAAATCCCAAAAATGAATTTCACCGGTGTTGCCAGTTGATGTTCCGTAAGGCTTAATCGTGATAGATTCTTGGGTATTTAGACCTCTTATTGAAGTGATATTTGTGTTTGTTCCAGATGAGGCCGGTGGTGTTACAGTACAATTCGCTTCATTTGGTGCACAATCTGGGTCTAAAGTTTGTCCTGGATCATAAGGAGTTGATCTGCCAGTAGCATATACATAATAAGGAGAAAATGACAAAAGTAGCACAGCAAAAATTGCTCCGATAGCTACAGATCTTGATATTTCTCTACTATATCTTTTTTGGGTCATTCAATAAAAATGATTTCCTCCTTTTTATTAAAATATGCTCCCACAAAAAAATCTTAATTTATAAAGACTTTTCCCATAAGTTCAACTCCTAGAGGTTACGTTTATTTTAACAAAAATGTGAGTTATAAACATGCTATCCACATGCTTTCCTGTGGATAAGAAAAATTTTAACAAAAAACAAAAAACTCAACAAAATGGGGACTAGCCAAAATCACTTTTTTTTGTTATTATGATGTCCACTCGCCCTTATAGCTCAGTTGGTAGAGCAGCTGCCTTTTAAGCAGACGGTCGCAGGTTCAATCCCTGCTGAGGGCACAAATAAACGAAGTGCAATTTGTGCCCTCAGAAAAAGCCAACTGCTTGGCTTTTGTCAGGGATTGAAAGTCCGGAGTATGTTTTTCTAGCACCTGCCTGCCGTCAGGCAGGAGAAAAACAACGAGGAGCGGGCTGCGAACTTTTTGAGTGTCGACGAAAAAAGATTTGTAGCCTTGTCCTGCTGAGGTCTCACCAAACTATTTCTGACAAATCTCACAAAAATGCGAACTCCTCCCATTTATTTTTTGCTTTTTAATAAGACCCTTACATCCTTTGGTTTTACATTTCTCACCATTTCTTAAATACACCAAATGTCTATTCTGAAAACCGCCCTTTTCACCAAAAATATTTCTATAGTCACTCATGCTATCGCCTCCCAATAAAATACTATTTTCCAAGACTTTTTTCATATTTTTAAACAAATTTTTCATCTCAAAATCAGTTAAACTTGAGGCTTTTCTAAAAGGTAAAATATGTGACATAAACAGCATCTCGTCTGAGTAAATATTTCCAATTCCGGCAATAATTTTCTGATCTAAAAGAGTAGTTTTTATTGCTCTTTGTGATTTTATAATTTTTGCCTTAAAATCAGTAAAAGAAAAGCTGTCATCTAGTGGCTCTCTGCCAATTTTTGAGATTTTTTCTCGTTCAACATCTTTGGTTTTAAAAATTTCCACTGTTCCAAACTTCCTAGAATCAGAAAAAACTAACTCGTGCTTATTGCTCAGAGAAAAAACTAAATGAATATGTCTGTTGTATCTATCGTTAAGTAATGACTTCTTATCAGTCGGAGACCAACTCCACCCATCTTTTGGTTTTTCATTAAAAATATATTTTCCATACATCAAATGTCCAGTCATCTTCATATGAATGACAATCGTGTATGCATTATTAAGTTCAATAAAAATATTTTTCCCTCTTCTATTTACAGAAATAATTTTTGCACCAATGACATTTTTCTTAAAAGAATTAAAATATTTTTTATTCTTAATCGTGTTACGAAAAATTTTTGCATCACTAAAAGCGTCAAACCAAATATCTAAAATAATATTATTTATCAATACTTTTCTGAGCCCCCTAACTGTTGTCTCAACTTCTGGAAGTTCTGGCATTTTAAATACTTAAAATTATTTTTTCTAATTCTTTATCTAATTCTTTTTCTCCGTTGTGTGCATCTAAAACCGATCTAACAATTTTCCCACCGAAATTTTCACAATCATTTTTTGTATACTTACTTCCCCTTTTATTCAAAACATCTTCCCAAATAGTTTTCATTCTCCACCAAAGAGCGCCGTGTATCGCTTCCATACTTTCGTTCTCTTTTATTTTCATAAACTCAAGCCAAGCATTTTTCTTATCTCTTTTTAGAAAAGCATTAGTCATAGAAAATGGATTAGCTTCTTTCCCTTTCTCTTCACGACAATCAAAAATTTCTTCAGCGTATTTTCCTATTTGTTTAACTACATTTTGATTGGCGTTCGGTTCATCAATAATAAAAACATTTTGTGAATCTTTCATGTCACTAATTAGTGACAATAATTCATTTTTGCTACTAGCTTCATCCATCATTTGAATAACAAAAGTGGAAATTTTATCTCCAAACAAACTATTTGCCTCGATCAGCGGTCGTAGTGACAAATAATTTTCGCTATAAAGATGAGTAGAAATATTAAGTCCTGACAATTTAGAAATTGCCTGCTTTCTTTTATTTACATCTGTTCCAAAAATTGAATAAATCATAAATTAAAATGCGTTCAAATTTTCTCCCAAAGAAGAACTAACCACTAGTGGAACATCACTAACTTTTCTTTTCTTTAAAACATTTTCCAAAGCATCAACTATGTCTTGTATAACCTTTTTATCAATATTTTTATCCATCTCAAAAACCAATTCATCGTGAATCTGGAGTGACAATTTAACCTTATTTTTCAACTTGTTTTTTACTAAATAGTCGTCTGTGTCTAAGATAGCTAGCTTCAAAATATCAGCACTTGTTCCCTGCACTGGCGCATTAATTGCAATACGCTCTCCTTGCGCTCGTAAAAATGACAATGGACTCTTAAGGAGTGGTATTTCTCGTCTTCTTCCAAACAAAGTTTTAGTATATCCATTTTTAAAAGCATACGCTTTTACTTCTTCCAAATATTCCATCATTCTAGAAAAAGTTTTTTTGTATTGATCATAAAATTCTTGCGCTTCTTTTCTCTCAACACCCATTCCTTCTTTTAGAGAAGTAACCCCCATACCATATAAAATTCCAAAATTAATTGCTTTAGCTTTTCTTCTCATATCAGGAGTTACATCTTTTTCTGAAACGTTAAAAATTTTCATCGCTGTTCCAGTGTGAACATCAATTTTCTTATTAAAGATATCAAGAAGTGTCATGTCGCCTGATAAAATTCCAGCCGAACGAAGATCAATTTGCGAATAATCACAAGACAACAAAATTTTTCCATTATCAGCTACAAAAGATTCTCTGATTTGTTTTCCAAACTCACTTTTAACTGGAAGGTTTTGCAAATTTGGATCTTCACAAGAAAATCTTCCCGTTCCAGTGCCAGACTGTATATAATGGGCGTGTATTCTTCCATCTTCTTTCACAAAATTAGGCAATGTATCTATATAAGTGGAAAGAAGTTTTGTTAATTCTCTGTATTCAATTATTTTTACAATCACTGGGTGTTCGTCTTTTATTTTTTCCAATTCCCCAATTCCAGTACTCTTAGCTCCAGTCTTTGTTTTTTTAATTTTTTCACCAAGACCTAGTTTTTCATAAATAATCTCTCCTAATTGTTTTGGTGATGAAATATTAAACTCTTCACCTGCAAGTTCATAAATCTCCTTTTCCAGAAGCGAAACTTTTTTATGCAAATCCACACTTAATTTTTTTAATTTCTCGACATCAACTTTGATTCCAGTTTCTTTCATTTCTCTAACGATAGGAATTATGGGCTCCTCTATCTCGTGATAAAGATTAAGCAAATCTTCCTTTTTAAGTAAATCTACCAGCTCTTCTTTAGCTCCAATTAAATCATCTTTTCCAGTAAAGTCTTTTATTTCTTGAGCGGTTTGATTGGTTAATTCACTATGAAGCAAGTTAAGCATAACTTTACATTCCTCTAGAAGCCCTTCATCTTCAATGACTTCTTTTACTTCTTCTTTTTCCTCCTTTAAAACAACCTCTCTTATTTTGTGTCGCAATGATCTAAATTCGTAATTATCACACATAGCTTCATATTTTTTAGTATCAATTCCTTCGCTCCAGACATTCTTTGGTACTTCAAAATTAATCGGCGCATCTTTTCTAATGGTGGCTAATGTTTTTGAAAACAAAGCATCTTCTTCTCCTTCTTCTAAGAGTTTTACCATTCTTTCTTTAAATCCTAATTTCAAAAATTTATTTCTATCTTTCTTTAATTCTTTATAAATATTTTCAATTGTCCCAAAATTTTTAATAAGTTCAGTTGCTGTCTTTTCTCCAATACCAGAAATGCCAACAATGTTATCTGATGAGTCCCCAGCCAACCCTTTATAATCGGGAATTAATAATGGACCAAAACCAAATCTTTTATTTACTTCTTTTTCGTTATAAGTAACAGCGTCATTTCCTCTCTTCAATGTATAAACAACGACATCGTCATCAATAACAAGTTGCAATGTATCCATATCGCCGCTGGCTATTATTATTTGATAGTCTTTTTTATTATCAAAATGTGAAGCAATGGTTCCTAAAATATCATCCGCCTCAAAACCTTCTTTGTTATAGATAGGAATACCCAATGCTTCGCAAACACCATAGCTTTCTTTTATTTGAGTTACCAAAGAATCATCAGTCTTTTTTCTTCCAGCCTTATATCCATCATAAGAAATATGTCTAAATGTCGGCTTTGGCAAATCAAAACAAGCCACAATGTAATCTGGTTTTATTTCTTTAGCAACACGCAAAACAAAAGTGACCAATCCATAAAGCGCCCCAGTTGGTCTTCCATCCCTTGTCGAAAAATCGCCCATGGCGTGATAAGCTCGGTGAAGAATCGCATGAGAATCAAGTAAAACTATTTTCTTTTTATTATTCTTCAAAGTCATATTTTATTTGCACAAATCTTTTATTTTCATCAACAATTTCCATAAAAATAGTTATATCGCTTTTTAAATAATTCATTTTTGATGGCCATTCAACAATTATCAAATTACTTGGATCAATGAGTTCTTCTTCTAACCTTAAAGCCCTTGACTCTTTTGGATGGGTAAATCGATACGCATCGACGTGAATTATTTTTTTGATATGACTGTGCTTAGAAGCATAATCTTTTCTTAAAATAAAAGTTGGACTATTAACCGTCCCTTCAACTCCAAAGCATTTGGCCAATTCTTTTGTAAAAGTAGTTTTACCAGCTCCTAAGTCTCCCTCTAATAAAAGAACTTTGGCTTTATTCTTCTTAAAACTAGATAATTTTTCACAAATATAGAGCGCAAAATCCTTTATTTCCTCTTCGTTTGATATAACCCTCTCTTCCATATAAAGATGATATCACAAACGAAAAGGGCGTGCCTGCGGCACGCCCTTTTCCATTAAAACAGTATATTATTGTTCATTCTTATATGACACATATATGTTTCTACCTAAAATAAAGATTATACATATAATAGCCACCAGTGCGAACCATTCAACCAAAGTACTTGGTAGGAATCCATAACCTTCTCCAACAACATTCTTTGATCCAGTATCAGAGTTTGCAGTGTCTGATACGGGTGAGATTGAAGCTGTTGAGTAAGCGGTTACTTCATCTTGAACAGTCTTACCATTTTCATCTGAGATTGTGTAAGCAATGTATCCAGTTGTAACAATAGACTTTCCAATCATAGCGTCCTTGCTTACCTTTACTCTCCAAGTAATAGCACTCTCGGAAGAAGCTGGTATTGAAGCTTGGTTTAATGAAATAGTGTGAGTATTGTTATCAAAGGTTCCAGCACTGACACTTAGAATCTCAAACTCAGGAGGAACAGCAATGTTTACAGCAACATCGTAAACCTTAGTATCAGAACTATTTTTATAGCTTAACTTGTAATTCACCTCTTGGTTTGGAGAAATGTTTCCATCTTCTTTTTCAACAGTAAGTGCAATTAACTTTCCTCCTTCATTTAGAACAGTAGCTGTCTTGTCACTTTTAACGGTTATAGTAGAACCATCTGAACATGTAATGACATTACTTACTTTCTTTGTAGTAGTCTTTTTTACAGTAGCCACTGGTTTAACATAAACAGTCTTTGCTACCTTTGCCTTGAAGCTAACAATCTCTCCCTTGAATGTTCCGTATTGATTGTTCATAACCGCACGACAGTAATAAGTATTTCCAGTCTTTAGATTAGACAATACGTTAGAGAAAGGTGAGGTTGCATAGTTTCCAATAGAAGAATGAGATGTTTCGCGACCAAGCTTTGGAGTCTCTCCGTATTCAAACCAGCCAGTTGAATTAACCCCATTGGCAATTAATCCAATACCATTACAACGAGCGCTGTTATTTGTTATTTGTGTAGCGATAGAGGTAACAACGTTATTAAACTTAATAGTTTGAGGACGAACAGGTGCAAAATTATTTCCGTAATAACATGACTGACCAAGAGGAATAATAGAACCGTCAAAACAAGTTTGGTAATTCATCATTGGACTTGAATAGTTGTTTCCGTAGGTTGGATAATTAGATATTACAGGAGGTGTATATATCGATGGATAATTATAAGTTGATGGAGTGTAATAACCGTAATTATTTTGAACACAAGAACCATCAATAAGAACTGTTCCTGTAGGACAATGGTTTATAACGATTGGCTGACAAACTCCATTTACCATGGTAGTTCCAGTTGGACATGTATTTATAACTATCGGTTGGCAAACTCCGTTTACTAATGTGGTTCCAGTAGGACAATTATTCACAACGATTGGCTGACAAACTCCATTTACCATGGTAGTTCCAGTTGGACATGTATTTATAACTATCGGTTGGCAAGAACCATTAACTAGATTGGTTCCGGTTGGACAGACGATATTATTAATCTGACATGTTCCATTAATCATGGTTGTTCCAGCTGGACACGTGGTCGGAATTATGACACATGAACCACTCACAAGGGCTGTACCAACAGAACAACTTATATGTCCATCATTAACGTTAATATAGTTTACATAACCATAATTAGAAGAACCGTTGTAATTAGAATAACCATTGTTTGAATTATTATAATTAAAAGGATTATAAGTAGAATTGTTTCCGTAAGTTACTGGTGAATACGGAGTAGAGTAAGGTGTATAGCCTGTGTCGTATATAGGATAAACCCCTGTATCATAAATTGGGTAAGCTGTTCCTGTGTCGTATGTAGGATAGGTAGTTCCCGTATCATAATTAGAGTAAGTAGTACCTGTATCATATGTTGGGTAGGTAGTGCCTGTGTCGTATGAAGAGTATGTTGTTCCTGTATCGTAAGTTGGGTAAGTTGTTCCCGTATCATATGTTCCGTATGTAGTACCAGTGTCATAGGTTGGGTATGTTGTGCCTGTGTCGTATGAAGAGTATGTAGTTCCTGTATTGTAGGTTGGATAAGTTGTACCAGTGTCATATGTTCCGTATGTGGTGCCAGTATCATATGTTGGATATGTTGTTCCAGTTTGGTAAGTAGAGTAAGTGGTCCCTGTATCGTAGGTTGGGTATGTGGTGCCGGTATTATAATTATATGTTCCATAGGTGGAACCAGTGTCGTATGTTGGATATGTTGTACCTGTGTTGTAAGTATTATAAGTAGTTCCTGTATCGTATGTTCCGTATGTAGTACCAGTATTATAGTTACCGTAAGTAGAACCAGTGTCATATGTACTGTAACTAGTTCCAGTATCGTAACCATAATCGTACTGCGCAAAAACAAGCCCACAATTAGCGGTTGCAATTACTACCGAAACCAATATTACTGAGTTTTTTATTAAATTTTTCATGTTTTTATATTAAGGTGATAAAAAAACGATACAAAAACGTTTTCACCATTGTATCTTATAATCTTGATTATGTCAAGGTCAAAAAAAAGACCCCTGCCATCGCTGACAAGAGTCAAAAGTTCAAAGGAAATTACTTGCTAAACGGCCACCAGCCCTTCTTTTCTTCCTGAGGTTGTGGACCTTGCGGTGTCTGAGAGTTGTCCTTGTGATAGACGCCGGTATCTTGGAATCTTCCACCACCACCAACTCGTATCATCCACGCACCTTTCGGTTCTCCTTGTAGAGCGGGTTGCACGGATGCTCCTGAACAATAAGGCGGAAGGCCTTGTCCGTCGCCACCTGAAATGATACACGGCTTAGGACTATGCGGAGTGGCGTCACGCGGATGCCACAAGTAGGCTGAACCACCCTGTGACGGAGCCGGCTGTGTTTGCTGCTGAATTACTTGTGGTGCGTACGGTCCTGGTGTCGGTGCCGGCGTCGGAGCTTGTTGATAAATCGGCGCAGGTGCGTACTGCTGTTGCCTCGGCTGTTGCGGTGGCGACACAATTACCTGTTGTTGCCTCTGATTCTGAAGTTCGCTCAACTGATGTTCCAGAGCACGAACCCTTGACTGGAGGCTACCGACGTTCTTTTCAAGCTTGAGGATTCTCTCCTCGTACTTGACGAGAGCCGTCATGGTTGAGGACCTGAAGTCGGTAAACATCTTTTCGAGTGCGGTAACCTTGGTCAACATGCCGGCGTCGGAAGTTTTGATTCTTCCATCGATAGCAACCAAGGAGGCTTTCATCTCCAAGTTTTCTTTTTTCATTTGCTCCAAGACAACATGGTCATCGTTTGCCGTGCCGACCTTGCCGTTTATGTTGTACAAGAAAAACAAAGCAAGTAAGGCAAGAATGACAGCAACGATGGCAACGAACAAAGCATTCACACTTCTCTTATTTTCGGGTATGCTGGATGGCATAATTTTTTCTCCTTTTGTAAAAGTTCAGAATGACATTTGAAATTAATGACTAATTAAAATCTCAAATATCGCCTAACCGTGATACTATCACTGAAATATAAAAAGTCAAGCCCATACTTTCGTATGGGCTTTTGTAAAAAAAAATTGTAAAAAACTTCTTCTTGTTGTTTACTTGTTCACGCTGGAGGTACAAACGCAGCCTCGTATCCACGGTGCGGATCGTCCGGTGACATGCAAACGTCCTTGTTGTGTTGCGGATGACCTTCCCAGTTCAACTTGGCGCGAATCTGACCTTCCTTGCAACGGAAGACCATCTTGGCCACCTTCGGCTGTTGCTCTATGGGGAGCATATGGACGTCGTCCTTGGCCATGCAGACCATTCTGCCGTTCTGCGGATGACCTTCCCAGTTGAGTGTAGCGAAAACCTTCCCCTCTCCACAACGACCTTGCTGTGAAGCTTGTTGTTGCGGGATGACCGACACCGACGTGATTTGATTCACACCCCCGTTGCCGAGAATGTCGGTGTCACAATCAAGCGTGGCGCCAACTGCAGCACCGATGAGGGCTCCACCTTTTGCATACTGCGAGGTGTGTCCCTTGCCTTGAAGAATTCCAAGACCGGCACCAATCAGACCACCAACCAATCCGTCCTTCGCCGCACTTGCCGCCGCATCCTTCCACGTACAACGGGCTTTGCCACCGTTTGCGGTGTTAACCATAAACGGCTGACCCTGTGGAATACCGTTCAGCAAATTGCCAAATCCGTTTCCGTTCTGGCCATAGTTGAATGGCATGGAAAAAGTCTGGACCGGCGGGCCACCATAGCACGGGTTTCCGCCCTGATATCCCTGCCCCATTATTATCGGGGCCGGCACACATTGCGCGTTCGCCTGCGGAAGACCTGTCAGTAGCGTCGCCACGAAAAACAACATCCCATAGAAAATTTTATTCATTTTAGAACCTCCAATTTGTGAAAGAACCTGTGAAAACAGAGCTAAATTCAACCCTGTAAAGCTACTTAATATTATACATATTTTTAAGGAAAAGTCAAGGGAAATTAAGCCCTATTTTAAAGGCTTTTTTACCCATTAAATTATAAAAATACCCGTGACCTAAATCACGGGTATAAAACTCACATCGAGGACAAAACTCTGTTTATTCCTCTTAATTCCAAAAGGTACTTTTTTGTTTCGGCAGGAAGATGCTCTCGCCAACTATCCCCATGTAAAGATATGAGTTTAGCCGGCCTTCCACTGTTATACATCGCTGCCAAGTATTCAAAAAGATGCTCTGGATTATTCACCATCCACCTTTTCTTTTCCTCAGGCAAGAAAGCTAAGTCAGTGTCCAATAACAAAAGCGCCGCCTTAGATGCATTGTGGTGATTGTTCATACCACCATGAAAGTCAGGCATCAGATTAGCAGAAACATACTTCCTTCTAATTGTTGAATAAGTTCCCTCCATAAACTGAAACAGTCCGCGAGCTCCAGCGTAAGAAACGGAACAACCGAAAGAGTCAGACATGTTCACGCCAGAGGTAACCAAGATTTCGTTGACCAATTTCTCAGTTGACTCTCTTGTAAACCTGTTCGGATCCATGTGCTCAATCAAAGCAAGTCGTAAAGCAAGAGAAAGTGGTGCAACGTCTGCGACTAATCTTCCTGGGTAAGCAAGAGACTCTACACCCCTATCTCTTAATTCTTGTTCGGCCGACAAAATGTTTTGCCTTATATACTGATACCCAGCATTGCGTATTTCCGGAGTATCAATATATTTTGAGTACGGAGTGTAAACTGTCGTGCTTGAACCATCTGACCTCATGCGATGAAGAGCAAGAACAACGAATCCCGGAGGTTTTGATATCACTTGAGGAACACCGCATTTGGTATTTCCCCAATCAACGACAAAAGTGCCAGACTCGGTGTATTTGGAACTTATTTTCCCAGAGTGGTTAATACTTAATATTTTGGCGGTGTCTTGATGATTGATATCTAACACCGCTACATTCAATCTTTCCTCACTAAAACTTCTTTCTCTGGAAAAATTAAGGAGGAACTTTCGTGCCTCGAAAATCTTACTAAATAGTCCGTCAAAGCCGGAAGTCCCTGAAGTCTGATAACTAGACAAGGAACTTGGTAGCTCTCTAGGAGTTCTGATTGGAATTCCCTCATCCCCATAAGCATTCACACTTACAAGAAGAGGCCAAAGAAAAAGTAGAAACGTAAACGACGCCATTTTTTTCATTTATCTTCCTTTCAAAAAATCAAAAAACATTCCTAAGTGGAATATACAACAATATACGGAACTCGTCAACCAGTTACTTTTCCCCGATTTTTGTTTTTTATTTCTATATTCCACAATCTAAACTGTTATAATAATTAAATGACAATCGTATTTGATGACGCAATACAAAATCATAAACTTGAAGAATTACGTAAAGACGAGGAGGAGGATTTAATAAAGCTCTTATCGGACAAATATGGACTCCCCTATATTGATCTCCGCGGACTTGCTCCTGAGCCAGACGCTCTTCGTGTCGTTAAAGAAGAAGATGCAAGAGAAGGAGAATTTGCTCCCTTTAAAATAGTCGGCAAGAAATTATATGTGGGAACAGTTAATCCAAATAATCCAAAACTTGAAGAGATTTTGAAACCTCTTGAGACTAGAGGATTTGAAGCTGCTCTTTTTCTTTGTTCTCATGCCTCGCTAGAACATGTTTATTCTCGTTATATAGATTTAATGAAAAGCACAAAAGTGGAAAGCGGGGTCATACAACTTACAAAAAAGAAAATGGATGATTTGATGACTCAATTTCAAACACCAAAAGATTTAGATGCTTTATTTCAGGCGATAGAAAAAAATGAAAAATTATATAAAACAACAAAGATAATAGAGTTGACTTTCGCTGGAGCTCTTAAATTTGATGCTTCTGATATTCATATTGAGCCTGAGAAAGATAAATTAAGAATTCGTTATCGTATGAATGGTGTTCTTCAAGATATAACTTTTCTACCAACTTATTTAAATAAACAAATAACCAACAGATTAAAACTTCTAGCCGAGCTAAAATTATCCACCGTAGCCAATGCTCAAGATGGAAGATTTAGTATGGACTTAGGAGACGCTCAGGTGGAAGTTCGTATGTCAGTTATCCCTGGGAATTATGGTGAGAGTTTTGTGATGAGATTGCTCGACTCCAGACACTCAATGTCTAATCTAGATAACATTGCCTTTGGTCCGAAAATAAAACAACTCATTGAAAGAGCGCTCGCTCGACCAAATGGAGTGATACTCACAACCGGTCCTACTGGTTCTGGAAAGACAACTACCCTTTACGCTTTCTTAAGAAAAGTTTATACCACTGAAATAAAAATCATCACCATTGAAGACCCAGTAGAATATCACTTGGAAGGAATAACTCAAACTCAAGTTGAGGAAGAAAAAAATTACACTTTCCTCTCAGGTCTGCGTGCAGCACTTAGACAAGACCCCGATGTAATTATGGTTGGTGAAATTCGTGATGAAGATACAGCAAAAGTTGCTATAAACGCCGCCCTAACTGGTCACTTGGTTTTTTCAACACTTCACACCAATAATGCCGCTGGAACTATTCCCCGTCTGATTGATTTAAAAGTTAATCCAAAAGTTATCGCCTCAGCTCTATCACTTGCTTTAGCTCAAAGATTAATCAGAACTTTATGTCCAAACTGTAAACAAGAATATGTGGCTCCGGAAAAAGAAGTGAGAATAATTACAAATGTTTTAGGCTCTATGAAATTAAATCATAAAGAAGAATCAATGGGTGGTTTTATACCAAGCACTGAATATAAAATATTTAAGGCTGTCGGTTGTGAAAAATGCTCTGGCGGATATAACGGACGAACTGGTATTTTTGAAGCCGTATTTATGACACCGGACATAGAAAGACTTCTAGTAACAAATCCGAGCGAAAGAGAAATAAAGGATTCCATATCAAAAGAAGGAGTCCCCACTCTTCGTGAAGATGCTATAATTAAGGTACTCGCAGGTATTACAACATATGACGAAATAAGTCGAGTAGTTGATCTTTTAGAAGAATAACCGGAATAAAACAAGAAATTTTAACCTTTTATTTTAAAAAATAAAATTAAAGTTAAAACCCATACACCTCTAAGCAACCCCTTGGTGAAGAACAATCCTTCATAAGGATAGATACAGTCTTTAGATAAATCTAAAAACCAGACCGTCCTTTGAAATAGATGTGTGGGTGCAAAGCACCCGATTGTTTAGAGATGTATGGGTTCTGACAAAAAGAAACTTCTAAATGAGAAGCTCTGACGAGATTTTAACACATAAAAAAGTTTTGTCAAACCATAAAAATATGAAAAATACTGATAAAAGAGAAGATGGCGAGGATGTAAAACATTTAGATATTACCCTGCGACCCTCTAATTTTGCTGATTATATTGGACAAGAGACCATAAAAAAGAATTTACACATACTTTTAACTGCTGCCAAAGAAAGAAATTCCCCTCCTGAACACATTCTTTTATATGGTCCTCCCGGACTTGGAAAAACAACACTAGCTCACCTCATAACTAAAGAGCTTGGCGCTAATTTAAAACTATCTAGTGGTCCAGCCATTATGAAAGTTGGAGACTTGGCCGCCATATTAACCAATCTCACTCCGGGAGATGTTTTGTTTATTGATGAAATACACCGATTAAATAAATTAATTGAAGAAGTTTTATATCCAGCCATGGAATCAGGAAAGCTAGACATTGTGATTGGTAAAGGGCCGTCAGCCAGAACTCTACAACTTGATCTTCCTCCATTTACATTAATTGGTGCTACTACTCGCATCTCTCTTTTATCTTCCCCTCTTCGTTCTAGATTCTCAGGAGGAGTTTACAGATTGCAATATTATAAAGATGAAGAAATCACCGAAATTGTAAAAAGAAGTTCTAAAATTTTAGGAGCAGAATTAAGTGAGGCTGCTGCAATGGAAATTGCTAAAAGATCTCGCTTTACTCCAAGAATTGCAAACTACTATTTAAAAAGAGCCAGAGACTACGCTCAAGTCCACAAAGCCAACATAGATAAAGATATAGTAGACATTTCCCTTAACTTACTTGAAATTGATGATTACGGCATGGGAATGTCAGAGAGAATGGTTCTTAATTCTATAATTAAAAACTTTGGTGGTGGACCTGTTGGACTAAACACTATCGCCGCATCTATTGGTGAAGAAGAAGCCACCATTGAAGATGTTATCGAGCCATATTTAATTCAAATTGGAATGCTAGAAAGAACTCCTCGCGGAAGAAAAGTAACTGAGAAAGCCAAAGAATATTTGAAAAATGAAAATAAATAGTAGCTTCAGAAGAATAATTGCCATAGATCCTGGGTTTGATAGATTAGGTGTGGCTATTTTAGATAAAGAAGGACAAAAAGAAACTCTTATTTTTTCAGATTGCATAATTAGTTCAAGAGCTGAATCTTTATCAGAAAGAATTTTTTTTATCGGGGAACAAATAGAAAAAATAATTAAGAAACATAAGCCCTCTGAGTTTGCTATAGAAAAACTTTTTTTCACTACCAATCAAAAAACAGTAATGACTGTGGCTGAAGTTCGAGGAGTCTGTCTTTATATGGCAAAAAAATATAAATTGTCCGTCTTTGAATACTCTCCACCGGAGATTAAAGTGGCTATAACTGGTTACGGACGAGCTTCCAAAGATGATGTTTCTATGATGGTTTTTAAGATAATCAAAATGGATAACGAAAAGAAATTTTTAGATGATGAGATTGACGCCATCGCTATTGGACTAACTCACAGCGCTATTGTTAAAAGAATTTAAATAAAGAAAAAGAAAACTTATTCACACAAAAACTTGCATCTATTTTGATTAGATGTTATCTTGGTTTTTAACAAAATATGGAGGAAGATGAATTAAAAAAGAAGAGCGTAGACGAGATAAGTCCAGATACTTTGGAGGCTGTTTTTGCTGAGGAGATAATAATCACCGAAGATGAGGAGGAGTTGGTACCTAAAGATTTAGATGATGAAGAGGATGACGAAGTGGATATCGCTTTCAAAGCAGATGACGAGGATTACTGGTAAAAATTAAAACCGCACATCGTGCGGTTTTAATTTTAATCAACCAATATCTTTGCAAATCTTTTCTTTCCAATTTTTAATGTGACATTTCTAGCTTTCTCTTTTGGATCAGAAATAATATTTCCATCAATGTCTGTGATGGCTTTGTCACTAACCAAACGTCGCCATTCCGTTTTTGATGCTACAATTTTATTCTCAATAAGAACATCTGCTATTTCTACCGTGTCGCTTGCTTTAATTTCTAATAAATTATCTGGCACACCTCCTTTAGAAAAAGTCTCTACCCAAGAATTTTTAGCGAGAGCTGCGTCTTTTTCGGAATGATAGAGAGTGACAAGCTCAACACCCAATCTCATTTTGACGTCTCGTGGATTTGCTCCGCTTTTCAATTCTTTCTGAATACTTTTTATTTCTTTTAATGACACATCGGTGCACAGAGTGAAGTATTTGATAATTAAATCGTCGTGTACGGCCATAACTTTTCCAAACATGTCACGAGGGTCATCTACTATAGAAATAATGTTGCCCCAAGAAGAAGACATTTTCCTGCCGTCTGTGCCCTCCAACATAGAAAACGTAATAATGTTTTGTTTTGGCATTCCGTAGTGTTCTTGGATTATTCTTCCAGCTTTTAAATTAAAAAGTTGGTCAAATCCGCCAATTTCAACATCTGACTTAACTGCAACAGAATCATATCCTTGCATAATTGGATACAAAAATTCACGAAGAGAAATTTCTTTTCCATTGTCATACCTCTCTTTAAAATTTCTACGAGCCAGCATCTGTTGAACCGAAAAACATTCTGCTAATATCACAAGCTCTCCGAAAGTAAGCTTTGACAGCCAATCACTGTTGTATACAAATTCTGTTTTAGATATATCAATAATTTTTGAAATCTGACTCTTATAATCTTTTAGATTTTCATCAATCTCTGCGCGAGTAAGCATTGGGCGTTTTTCACTTTTATCAGAAGCATCTCCGACTTGAGCAGTAAAATCCCCAATAATCAAAACAATTTGATGTCCAAGTAGTTGAAACTCTCTTAATTTGCGAAGCGGGACAGCTCGTCCAATATGTATCTTTCCAGAAGTTGGGTCAATTCCGAGTTTAATTCTCAGAACACGACCAGACATTAATTCTTTTTTTAATTCTTCACGGACAATAACATCCTCAACTCCACGAGATAAAATTTCATCTATTTTTTCTTCATCAGTAATAACTTTTCCCATAAATAATATACTAACACACTGAATTATTGGTTGCTAGCTTGACTGTTAACTAGTAACCGTCAGGCGATTTTGTTATTATTTAACAATGACAAATGTCTCTAGCCGAAAACATCACATTAAAAGAAAAATCTTTAAAGAAATATTTTTAGTCCTATTCTCATTAGGTGTTCTTATGGCTGCCGTTTTAGTAATTTGGGCATCAACATTACAGTTGCCAGATTTTAATAACTTCGAAAATAGATCGATTTCAAACTCAACAAAAATCTATGATAGAACTGGAAAAATAGTCCTATATAATATTCATGACAATATAAAAAGAACAGAAATACCTTTTGATGAAATTAGCCCTTACATAAGACAAGCCACAATTTCTATAGAAGATATTCATTTTTATGAACATCATGGATTTAGACCAACTTCTTTCATAAGGGCGGTGATTGCGAACCTAACTTCTGGTGGCTATTCCCAAGGTGGATCAACTATTGATCAACAAGTTGTAAAAAACGCCCTTCTGTCTAGAGAAAAAACCGTCACCAGAAAATTAAAAGAAATACTACTATCAATAAAATTAGATTCTCAGGTTGATAAGAATACAATTCTTCAAATTTATTTAAATGAAAGTCCTTATGGTGGAACTGTTTACGGTGTTGAGGAGGCAGCTCTAACCTATTTCGGAAAGCATGCTAAAGATGTAGATATTGCCGAAGCCGCTTATCTCGCCTCCCTTCCACAATCCCCTACTTATTATTCCCCTTACGGAAAACACAGAACTGCTCTTGATCAAAGAAAGAATTTAGTATTACAAAAAATGTTCGAGCAAGGTTATATAACAGCGACAGAAAAAGAACAAGCTCAGAAAGAGGTGGTAGCTTTCTCAGAAGACAACAGTGGTCACGGAAAGGCTCTTCATTTTGTTATGTACTTAAGAGAATATTTAGAAGAAAAATATGGTAAAGATGTAGTTCTAAATGGTGGACTTAAAGTTATATCTACATTGGACTATGATATGCAAAGTAAATTAGAAGACATAGTAAAAACTGGAGCCTTGGAAAATGAGAAAAAATTCAATGCCAAGAACATGGCTTTAGTCGCAATAGACCCTCACAATGGACAAATTCTTTCCATGGTCGGGTCGCGTGATTTTTTTGATACCGAAATTCCAGGACAATATAATATTGCAACCGCTGACCGCCAACCAGGATCATCCTTTAAGCCAATAGTTTATTCCAAGGCTTTTGAATTGGGTTATACACCTGAGACTGTTTTGTTTGATTCTCAGACACAGTTTAGTTCTAGATGTGACGCATACGGCACTCCCCTTGCCGGTGCAAAAACTGATGATTGTTATATGCCAGATAATTATGATGGTAAATTTAGAGGACCGGTATCTCTGCGTGAAGCCCTTGCCCAATCTTTAAACGTTCCATCCGTTAAACTTCTTTATCTTGTTGGTATAAATAATGCTATTGATTTAGCCCAAAAAATGGGATTATCAACGATTAACGATCCATCTCGTTATGGACTATCTCTTGTTTTAGGTGGAGGTGAAGTAACCTTACTTGAATTAACAAATGCTTACGGAGTTTTTGCAAATAATGGTTCTTATAATAAGCCGGTTGGGATTTTGGAAGTTAGAGATGGCGATAATAATTTATTAGAAAAGTTTAGTCAAAATCAAACCGATGTTTTATCTCCAAATGTTACATCTCTTATTTCAAGTGTTTTGTCTGACGATAACGCTAGAATACCTTCATATGGAGCAAACTCAGCCTTGTATTTTAAAGATATACCTGTAGCTGTTAAAACAGGAACCACAAATGATTATCGCGATGTTTGGGTTATGGGTTATACCCCATCTATTGTTATTGGAATGTGGGGAGGAAATAATGACAATACCCCAATTGATAAAAAGGTGGCTGGTTTTGTCTTGGCTCCAGTTTGGCACAAAGCAATGGCCACAGCGCTACAAGATAAGCCAGTTGAGTATTTTCCTGATCCTGACCCAAACACATCACAGAAGCCTATTTTACGGGGAATGTATTGCAATGGGGACGGCATACACACAATACTAAAATATGTAGATAAGAATAATCCGGACGGTCCTATCCCAAATAATCCAGAATCTGACCCTCAATATAATCTTTGGGAGACAGGAATACAAAATTGGATAAAAAAGAATGGTATAAATTGCGCCAATCAACAACCTCAATTAATAACCCCTATAACAGCTACCACTACGAATTAGTAAAGGTTCCTCACAGCAAGCTGACGAGATATTAAACCTTTTTCTCTTCTCTCGCTTTACATCGTTAATAACTCAATAGATTAAACCCTTTCTCTTTTAAAGCGTCTCTTAGTTTAGATTTAAAAATAAATGCCCTCTTAGTGGAGGATATATTTAACCTTATATCTTTATCTAAAATATTTATTTCATCTTCTTCTAATTTTAAACCAGTCTCAGTTTCAACAGTCTCAATTAAAAACCTCTTTAAATTACTGTATTCGTCTATTTTTTTCTTATATTTAGAAAATAAAGAATCATCCATATCTAAATAATACAGCAAAAAATATTAACCTACTAGATGTGTTATTTATCTGTTAAGGGGCATTAAAAGATATGTAAAACTAATATCATTATTGCCTTCCATAAATACTGGTTTATTAGCTGTAGTAAAAGATAATTTTATTTTATTTCCGTTTATATGAGAAAAGACATCTAGGAAATATTTATTATTATAATTAACTTCTATATCAGCACCCTCTTTTTCAGTTTTGATTGTATTAATAACCTGACCAATATTTTCATTTTTACTACTTAAGGTAACGTTGTTGTCATTCACAATACATTTGACTTGAGAATATTGTTCTGTGAAATAAGTTGTTAATGTTAATGATTTCTGTAACTCTTCTTTATCAATCAAACAAGTTGTTGAAAATTCTTTTGGAAATAATTGTCTGTAATCTGGAAAGTTTCCTGTAATTATATGAATACAAAGATTTAAATTACTGTTTGATAATGTTAATAACCCATCTTTTTTGTATATAGAAATCTCACCTTCTTCATCATTTAGAATACTTAAAATATCAACTACGTATTTCTGTGGTATTAAAACCGAAATATTTAAATTATTTTCATTATTAACAACCTTTTCCGCCAATCTATATGAGTCGGTTGCTACTGAAATCAAATCTTTTTCTTTTGAATATATAAAGATTGATGATATCTCTGGTTTAATTTCTGTAGTAGCTGAACAAAAAGAAACTTCTCTTAAAAGAGTTGATAAAGATAATATTGAAATACTCCCAATTAATTCCCCTTGTGGTGGTAATGTTGGGAAGTCTTCATAAGGTGTTGTTTTTATTTCAACAATATCTTTTTCGGTTTTAATAGAAAAAACCCCATCGATTAATTCACAAAAGAAAACAGTGTTCTCCCTCTTAAGTAATGGAATTATTTTTACCAAAGTGTCTCCTTTTAAAATACAACTACCGTTTTGTATACCTTTGACGGAAAAACTTTTTTCGCAGGTAATTTCTAAATTAGTAGCTCTCAAGGTTAAGATGTGATCTTCTAAATTTAGAAACACATCTTGTAGGTAGTTTTGGGATTGGGTTTTACTTCTAGCTCTTGACACTTGCTGGATTACATTAGAAAAGTTTTCTCCCTTACATTCAAATCTCATAGTTCATAAATTATACTACAAATCTTTTATCCTCACATTTTTCTCTTATTACTATATATAAAATATGATAATAATGATAAGAGTGTTAATAGTGTTGATAGCTAAAAAGTCTTTACTATATAAGGTTTTATTTAGAAACCATTTTATTTAATAACTAAAAGTTTAATTAGGTTTGTGTACAAAAATACAGACTTTAAAAATTACCACTAAACTAATCTAGGATTATTAACAGCTATATTTAAACTTATCAACATAGTTCTTAACAAGTAATTCACATATGTAAAACAAATTAAAAGCACTAAATTTTATTTTTAGTGCTTTTAATTATGAAAGAATTGCTCTAATATCCTCAATCTCCTTATTTAGATGAGGGTCTTTTTTAAGACATTCTTTTATTTTTTCATAAGAGTGAATAACGGTGGTGTGATCTCTCCCCCCTAATCTATCTCCAATTACTGGATAAGAAATATCAAAATCTTCTCGCAAGATATACATTACTATTTGACGAGGCTTAACAACATCTTTTCTTCTAGTTTTATTATAAACATAAGAATCGGGAATATTATAATAATCAGAAATTATTTTAACTATCTCAGGAACAGAAACATTTTTCTTTATTTTAATATTATTCTTTAGAAGAGTTTTTATTTCTTGTAATGACAAAACTTGTTGTTTTAATTGAATACTAGCAATTAAAGAATTTGTAACACCCTCAAGCTCACGAATATTTCCTTGAACATTTTCAGCAACATATTCCAAAACCTCATCTGTAATCTTATCTGAGAAATCTTTTGTTTTTGATTTTAAAATAGCAAAACGAGATTCAAAAGAAGGAATATTAACATCAATTATCATTCCTTGATTAAAACGAGATCTTAATCTATCTTCCAAACCAATAATAAAATTAGGATGTTTATCTGACGAAAAGATTATTTGTTTATTCATCTCATATAATGAATTAAATAAATGGAATAATTCATCTTGAGTTCTCTCTTTTCCATTTATGAATTGTATGTCATCCATTATAAAAACATCATATTTTCTATACTTTTCTTTGAAACTATTTATTTTATTTAAATTAGTAGCATTAACATAATCCATATAAAACTTTTCAAGAGATGTATAAAAAATTTTTCTATCTGGATATTTTTTCTTAACAGTATTTCCAACCGCTTGTATCAAGTGAGTTTTTCCAAGCCCAGTGTTTCCATAAATAAATAATGGATTATAAAGAATGCCTAAATTATTTATTATTGCTTGTGAAGCGGCAAACGCTACATCGTTGAAAGATCCAACAATAAAATTATCAAAGGTGTATCTTGGATTTAATCCGTCGTCTTTATTAATATATAAATCATTAAGTGGAAGAGTTTGTCCGGGGATAGTGATGTTCTGAACTTTTTTATTAAGTGTTTCTAATTTAACAACAGAAAAGCTTATTGATCGGACGCCGTCATAAACTGTTCTAAGTATTCTTAAAATAAATTTATGATATTTTTGATTTAACCAATCTTTAACAAATTCATTCGGAACGCCAATCACCACCTCTCCCTCTTTATAGTCAATTATTTTTGTATTTTTGAACCAAGTATTAAAATTGACCCTAGATAATTCAATTTCTATCTGAGATAAAGCTGTACTCCAAAGTTGTTGGTAATCCATAGTCATCTAGTATACTCCTCCCCCAAAACTCTTCAACTAGACATGAGACATTTAAGTAGTAATAGGGTTAAATTACTTAAAGACACATAAAAAACAGAAGTTGATTTATATGTCTTTATGATATAGAATATCGTTTATGTCACAAACATATCAACCTAAAAGAAAAAAGAGAGGAACAACACACGGATTTTTAGTTCGTATGTCAACTAAATCTGGAAAAAAGATAATTGCTAATAGAAGAAGTAGAGGAAGAAAGAAATTATCGGTATAATCTATGCCACCAAAGAAAAATCGGCTTTCTAAGAAGGATTTCTCTTTAATATCTAAAAAAAAGATTATAAGAGGGTCTTTTTTTGATATTTCTATTATTGAAAAAGAAGGGTTACCTTCTTTTAAGGTTTCTTGTGTGGTTTCCAAAAAAACGGCTAAAAGAGCGGTAGACAGAAATAAAATGAAGAGGAAAATCTATAATTTGTTTATGGAACATAAAAATGAACTTAAACCGAATTTCTATATAATTTATCCAAAAAGAGAGGTTTTATACACCAAATATGATAATCTGAATAGTGAGTTAAAAAATATTTTATAATATGTTTCATCTTATTTTCTACAAACCAATATATAATCTGCTAGTTATATTTTTAAATATAATTCCCCTGCACGACATTGGGGCCTCTATTATTATGGTTACAGTGGTTGTGAAGCTCGTACTACTTCCTTTAAACCTAAGAGCAACAAAGAGCCAGTATTTAATGAAGGCATTAGATGAAGAAATAAAAGTTCTAAAGGAAAATCATAAACACAATCAACAAGAATTGTCCCTTAAAATAATGGAAGTTTACAAGAGAGAAAAAATTAATCCATTATCATCATTATTTGTAATGATTATTCAAATCCCAATATTTTTTGCTCTGTACTTCGTTTTTTCTAAAGGAATGTTTAATGACCCTAACTCAATTTATAATTTTGTAACCTTTCCTGCCGTATTACACACGGAGGCTTTTGGTCTACTGGATGTTACTAAAAGAAGTCTAGTCATTGGAATTATAACTGGACTCTCATCTTTTTTCTTAGCTAGAAGACAAACTCAATCAATGAGCGCCAAGAAGGGAGGAGATGAATCCTTCCAAGATCATTTTATGAAATCAATGAGAATACAATTACTTTATGTGTTACCTGTAGTTGTTGGATTATCAGCGACAGCACTTCCAGCTGCTTTAGGACTTTATTGGGTAACAAATAATATTATTACTTTCTTACAAGATGTTTATATTAAGAGTCATATTAAAAATTTAAACAGAGCTTAATTAATCGTAAACATTATCTAAAGTTTTCTTCACTTTAAACATCCAGAACGAACCATCCTTCTTATTTATAAATCCCAGAAGTTCATCATTGTTTGATATCTTTGGTTTAGTTAAATCTATTTTGTCACTTGTCTCAGCTGTAAAATCAAAGAAGTCGTATTCTCTTTTGCCAACATTATCAATCATATAAATACTATCATCAAAAGAAACTCGCCCCTTATACCAATCATCAGGAAGTCCTTCTTTTTTGTTGAAAATAACCGGAGTTACTCCACATAATACAAAAGTATCTTTGTTATTCCAGACACATTTTTCCTCTGGGGTGTAAATAGAGAGACTTCTCATTGAAGCGGTACTTTTATTAAACATAAAATTATTAGAACTAGACTCTGACCAAAAACTTCCCATAACATTTTGACCGTTGTGCGAGACAAGCGGAGATAAGGCCACAGTTTTACTTAATATATTTTCATTATTTTTAACATCATACAAAAATCCGAGAGCATAAATTGAAGGCTTGTTATAAACATACAAATTATTTTTATCATACAGAACATTTAATTCTGATAACTGAAAAGATTTTATTAGTTTAGAACCTTTAGTTGTTAGGGTATATAAATTACTACCACTACTTGTTTTTACTAAATAAGAAAGTTCAGTGGAATTATAATTTGGAGTGATAGAAATAATATTATTTGGTAAATAAACATTTGTTTTTATTTCTTGTGGAGAACTGCTTGCTGAGACTGTTGGTATTTGAACTAGATTAGAGATGATTGTTTTTTTATCATCGCTTAAATAGCGGATAATGGCTGACTTTCCATTATTGAAAAAATAAATATCATATATTCCGGCAGTTAGAGTATTAGTTATTTGATATATATTCTGATTTTTTATATCGTAGTCATAAATATAACCAGTAGTTCTGTCGGCGAAAAGCATTTCCGTTGAAGTCGCTTTTTTCTGAACAGTTATCACCTTCCCTTGTTTATCAGTTGTTGTAGAAGTTGTTATAAATTCTTTTTCTATAAAAGAAAATCCAGCAGTGGGTCTATCCCAAACTTTTACTAACGTTCTGTCAGCGCCGAGAGTTCTTTCTGTTTGAGAGCTTGTACCGTAACCGTTATTTCCATTAACAAATTCTGAACCACGAAGTGATGGTGGAGTTTTACCAAACGGATTGGTTGGTGTTCCAAAAAGTAAGCTACCGGTATTTGTCTTGAAAAAGAAGTACCAAACTATAATAGATACTCCTATTATAGAGGCAACCGCAAATAAAATTATAAAAAGCCGACGATTCATTATTAATTAATTATACAATACAATATTAATATTTACTGAACATGCCAGTGTGCGCCAGTGCCACCACAGCTTGGGAGTTCATCACAAAAAATATAACCACGTCCGTACTGATATTTAGAAGAACAACAGTTGTCTGAAGGAAGGGGTGTAAAGTTTGCTCTATTTGTAGTTACAAATAAATATAAAGGGTCAGTAGTTTTATTGGCTCCCATACTAAAATCTACCGCATGTCCTCCAGCAGAGGCAGGTTTATGTAATGATTTATTTGTATCAACATCAACCACTCCTCCACCATGTAACCACCACTCTGTCCCCCCTGTTATTACTATATGACAATCTGTTTTCATAAAGGTCTTACACTGAGCATTTAACAAAATTAAGTCATTTACCATACTACCACTCATTCCTCCGACACTAGTGCAACCGGAAGCAACTGTTTGAGGACCATTAGTTCCATTTGTCACACAGGCATTTGGTCTATTAATTTGAATGCCAACACCACTTAATGCATTTCGGACGCCATTCTCAGTAATTGCCATTTCTTGATATAGTTGGAGATTTTTAGCACTAACACCACCACTATTTGTATTTGCCGGATTTGTTTGAACTGTTCCACCGAAGCCAGTTATTGCTGGCAACACTATTCCGTCTTTTAATAAATTTGGATTTATTTCATTTAATATTAAATACATTAATAGAACTCCAATTAGTCCATATGACGCCCTCTTTAATCCTTCGTTTGATTTACCAACATCCCCCGGCCCCGTAGCTGTTAGTCTAAGAAATCCGGAAAATAAAAAAACTCCACCTGAAGCTATTAAGCAAGCAATAATTCCAATACTGAATAATAATGAAAAAGCACCAGAGACAGAATTAACACCCGCTGTGTTAAAAGATAGGTTGGCGCCAGTTCCAACGGTTGCTGGTAATGATGGTTCAAGTAATTGGTATGTAGCCATATTAGTTTCTAGTATCAAACACTATTTGCAAAGATGCAACTCCCTTCTGTAACATTCTTTTTGTGTTTTCTATATTAACCGATAATGATTTCGATCCATAGCTATTATCTGTTGGTCTTAATGATAAAACATTATCAGCTGGAGTATCAATAGGTAATCCATCCAGCGACCAAGAAAAAGAAGAGTAATCTTTAATGTTATTAGAGGATGACAAACCATAAGGAACAAGAGCCAGTGAAAACTCTTTTGTGGTTTCAAATCTGTCTTCAATGGCTTTACTAAAGTCGGGACCAAGTATTGGGTCATTAAAATAAAATATTGGATCAAGTTTATAAGGAGATATCGTCACTGTGTTTTCAGCAGTTGAACCATCGTCAGAGGTTACATCAACTCTGATGACATTATCATTTGATAAGTAATCAAGATTTAAAAAAGCTACGTTTTTCCCGCGCCCTGACTGATCTTCTAATTTTCCATCATCTACAAACCACTCATAAGAAAGATTCTCCGGAGCTATCGGTTTTCCACTTGAAGAAAAAGAGGGAACAGCCACCACCTTTATCTGAGATGATTCCCCCGGCATAGCCTTACCTTCATAAAAAGGTGGAACATATCCTTCGGTAGCCTCCCAAGATAAATCAACTGACTGAGGAGCAAGTGTCATTGAGGCTTCAAAAACATTTCCATCTGCCATTTTAGCTTGTACTTTTATTGTGGTTGTTTGCCCTATTCCTTTTGTTGTCAAAGAAATTTGTTTTTTACCAATTTCTGAAACAATAAGTTTATTATCTAGATACCAAGTAATAAGAGAATTATCAACATTAAAACTAAAACTTTGTAGAGTAGCAGTTACCGCTTGATAAGTGCTTGGGTTTGGTGGATCTATATTAATAGTGCCTGTAAATTCGGCGTGAGTTACAGGAGTTAAAATAATAAATAAAATAAAGGATATTCGCAGCAAGTTGACGAGGTGTTTAATAGAACTCGATTTGCTTGTACAAATAGAGAGCAGACTCCGCGGTATTGCAATTCTTTTTAAGTCACAAATAATTTTTAGCAAAAAATTTTTGCCGACCCCATTCTCGGCACGCCTGCCTCCGAATCTTGCGAAGCTTCTTTGGTCGCTTCTCACCTCGACTCGGAAGATAAAAAGATTACTTTTCCACTGCTCTCGCTCTACGTCGTTAATAAAAAAATTAAGAATTTTCTTCATCATACGGTTTTTGCCTCTTTTATTTCTTCCTTCATCTCTTTTATCTTAAGTAATTGAGATGGGTCACTGGTGATGATTTGGTCCTCCGTGTAAGAGGCCACTATTTTTATGGCTACGTGTTTTAATCCAGCAAAGAATATACCCTCCCCAACATTTGATTCCAACAGTAAAAATTTTTCTTCATCGGTTAAACTAAATATTTGCTGTATTTGGTCAATGGACGATGGCGACTGTTTAAGTAACACTTGAATAGAAGAGTTAGTAATAATCGGTAATCCGTATGGAGATTTGAGGAAGTCTCCCACATCTTGAGTAATAGTTGCCAATCCCAAATAATATTTTCGTCCTCTTTTTGCTAAACCAAATAAGAATGAGGCCGTGTCGTCATTTTTCATCATAATCCAGGCCTCATCCACTACGAGTAATCTTCTCTTAATATTTTTTCTAATAGCATTCCATATATAGTGAGTAATGATATACATTGCTACTGCTTTTAGCTCATCTTCCATATCACGAATAGAAAAACAAACTAATTTTTTGTTGATATCAACATTTGAAGGTTGATTAATGAATCCAGCCCAAGTTCCTTTGGTATATTTTGAAAGTTTTTGTTGCAAATCTTCTGAGCCATCAATTCCAGCTAGCACTGTTTCAAAATCTGATAATAGCGGTGGTTCCATATTTGTAAAATCAGTGTCGCCTGAGATATCTTTTAGGGCGTAAGTTTCAGATAACGCTTGATCAATGATGGCATCTTCTTCTGGAGTGAGGCCTCCAAGCATTACACGGAATAGTCCCACTAAATTTACAATATTTGAACGCAAAATTTCAGACGGTGATTCTTCTTCGGTTGGATGTGGAAGGTCGAAAGGATTTATATGGTGTTCGCTAGTTAAAGAAATATCAAAATACCTTCCACCTACGGATTCAGCTAGATATTCATATTCTTTTTCTGGGTCAATGATAATAACTTCGGTATCAAACATCAGTGTCCTTAGTATTTCAAGCTTAGTAGCATAACTTTTTCCAGATCCAGATTTGGCAAAAATTATAGAATTGTAGTTTTCAAGAGAAAATCTATCAAACAAAACCAAACTTCCATTGTGGCGATTTATTCCATAAAGAATCCCTCTATCACTTGATAGATCAAAAGATACGAATGGAAAAAATGAAGACAAAGGAGAAGTATTCATTTTATTTTTTATTTGAAGAACATCTGTTTGTAGAGGAATAATACTTAAGAAAGCGTCATCTTGTTGGAAGAGTGCTGGCTTTACATAAACCATTCTACTTTCTAATATTGTTCTGATTTCATTTTCTGCTTTATTTATTTCGTCCTCATTTTCTCCGTAAATAGAAAAGTATAAAGAAACATCAAACATTTTTTCTTGAGCTTGTATTAGTCCATCACGCAAATCTTCCAAATCTTTGTAAGCCACATCAAGTGATGGGTCACGAACCATCCCCTTCTCTTCACGATTCATTATTTGACTTTCTACCTCAGCCACCTTTCTTTGAAAATCCTTCATTACCTTTGAAGTATCAAGAGGAATAACTTGTAAAGAAATATCAAAAACTTTATCTAAGTTTATTATTGGACTAAGCCACCCATCATTTAAAAATCTTGGATAGGAAATTACAAAGTATGAACGAAGAACGCTTGTCCCGAGTGACAGCATCTTTGGTTGAATGCCGAGTGCTGATGGCGCGATGATGTCTTTCAGTTGCATTTCTGCCACTTGATAAACTTGCTCAGGTAAAACTGGCTGTATCGGTGAATCTTTTTTTGAATTTAAAAAATCGAATGCTCCCATATTATTGTTTGTTTCCTAAATTAGTTGCTATGGAGTGAACGGAATGATCTTGCTCGCCAGGATTAAATATTTTATAAAACAATTCCACAATTTCCTCAGTCTTTAATTTCTGAGCTCTTATTCCAAATCTAGTAATTCCTTGCATTACTGTTGCTGTTCTTTGTTCCAACTGCATACGATTCTCTTCAAAAGAACTTATTTCTTCTTTGGTTGTTTTCGTTGCTCCCATTGAAAGCAATGAAGAAATGCCAGCATTTTTTTGTGATATAACTGGAGGCATATAAGGAATGACAATAAAAAAATGTTTGGTCATAATATTTACCTCATCAGTAAATTTTTTTATAAAGCCGATGTACTCGTTTATCTGTAATTTTAATAAATCTTCTTTCACTTCCGTCCTTCTTTCCCCTAATAAATCAAGATAGGGTTTTATATCTAATCTACGTGATTGTATAAAAAATTGTATTGGAAAATCAAGGGAATTTAGCATATTTTGGAACTGAAGAATTATTCCTTGTTGCTCATCGGTACTTTTTAGAGACAGATTAAGAGAGCTCGTCATTAGGATTGCTCTTAACTCTCCATTTTTTAATACGATAACTCCATCTCTTATTTTATCTATTGGAACAAACTGCTGTGTAGCAGTAGAAATAGCCATAGTAAAAGTATAACAAAGCTAGCTTGTAGTTACTAGTTAATAGTGATAAGAAAAACAGTATAATTAACTATTTTCTCCGATATCGTTACGATCCAAAATATCAAGCCCGACAGAAATTTCATGTAATCTATTTGCTTTAACATTTTCTATGACCGCTGACTTGGTGGCTTCGGTTACAATTTGGTTTGGTTTTTTGTTTTCAGTCCCCTCGGCTACCGTTGGTTGTTTCCATGTATATATTTTTGAGCTAGTTATATATTTAAATGCACTTTCTAACATATCAACAAACGGACGTTCATTTACTTTAACAAAAGCTAAAGCCACGAATAGTCCGGCCACTGGAAGTATAAGAATAAAAGCTATTAGTCTATTACTGATGAATGTCCAAATTATAAAAGAAAATCCAAGAGCTCCGATGATGTAAGCAAATTGCTTCAAGGTGAAAGGCCCAAATATTTTATCTTCAATATCAATAAATTGTGGGACTCTAAATTGCATAGCTATATTATAATCTCAAAAGTTTAATTAACCAATTACTTACTCGACGGTTTCTTTATAAGGGTCAACATTATAATGCGTTGGAGCTTCGCTGTAAGGCGCCATTTTTGGTTCTGCGGTTACCACTATTTCTTTTGGTTTTAAAAGAATTTCTTTTTCTTGCTCTTTTTCTTGCACTTCCTCTTCTTTTTTTATTTTTTCTAATTGGTCTTTTATAATAGCCATTCTTTTCTCTACGTCTTCATCGTTTGGTATTTTTTCAAGTAAGCCAAGCTGTTCCATTAAATCATTTCTGGACATGGTAGGGACTTTTCTGCTGTCATCTTTTTCTGGAGGGGTAGGATTTTTATTTATTTCCTGAGCAATCTGAGCTCTAAGTGATTCTCTTTTTTCATCAGGGTTTCCTAATTTTATTTCTTTTATTTCGCCTTCCGTTTTTCCAAAGATAGACATCCTAACTTTTTGCAAGATACTAGCATCAATATCTTTAGCAAGTAAATAAGCAGCGCTATCAGTAATTTCTAGATGTTCTTTCAATGAATCAACTGCACCTTCTGGTTTGAGAGCTCCAATAAGTAAAAGAGTGACAACATTTTGAAGAGCTAGATATTTAGAAATTTGTAGGCCATGAGATTCGCCTAAAACCGCCACAGATTTTTCCAGCTCGTCAGACGCCAAAAATACTTTTATTTCTGGTTCGGCATTGGCAAAATAATCTTGTAGTTCGCTGACGTTCATTGTTTTAGTTTACTTCTTAAACAGACGAAATCAAAGTCTTTTTGTCATTAAGCTGCTAAACGGACTGGATTTATTTGGGTGTTAGGAGTAGATTCTCCCCTGTTTTTATTTTCTTGTTCTGCTTTTGATCTATCTTGTTCCATTAAGATTTTTTTAATGTCATCTTTTTGATTATCAAAAATTTTTCGTTTAGTATCATCAGATTTATTATTGTAAGCATTTACAACTTTATCGGTTTTTGTGGCTTCTTGTTTATCTCTTTCCATGTTTTCTTTTTCGGCTTCTGCTTTATCTTTTTCCAACATAGCTTCTTTTGTATCATCATTTTGTTTCTCAAAATATTGTTGTTTTGTGTTTCCAGAAACTGAGCCATAGTTGTTCACCTTTTGAGCTTTTGTTTTATCTGACCCAACTAGCATATCTTTAACACTTTGTTCTTGCATATTAAGAATGAGCTCTTTATCTGGAGAAGAAGACTCATTATAGCTCTTTACTGTTTTATCTATTTCCTTAGCCTCTGTCATGAGATTAGCGATAGATTCATCATTACGTCCCGCAGCTTCGTCTGTACCTTTCATCGCCTGTTTTGCATCAGAAGAGGAGTTTTTGAAAAGGTTTTGCCTGTCTTCTCCTGTTGAGTTTCTATATTTATTTGTGAGAGCATCAATTCCTTTGTTTTCTCGTCTAGCCTCTTCCTCTTCTTTTGAAAATACTTCTTTTGTTATTTTTTTACCTTCACCAAAGATTCCCGAGTTGCTTACATTCCTAGCATATTCTTGTCTGGCTTTATCATCTTTAATTTCCCCGTATTTCTTTTTAAAACTAGTCGTTCTTTCTGCTAGGTTTTTGTTATAAGATGTCTGACTTCCTTTTCCGAGACCTACATCTTTTATTCCTAAGGTGCTAGCAAAAGCACCACCCGCTCTCTGAGCGATACCAGAATTTCTTAAATCAAAAGAACTGTTCCCCACAGAGTTGGTGGCATTGTATGCCATACGACCAAGTGCACTTCCTTGCGCTTTTTGCATCCACTGACTTTCAGCAAGCCCAGCTGCTCCACGTCCTATGACAGCCCTTCCTGCTAAACCAGCTCCTCCAGCTGCCAAGCCAAGCGTCGCACCCAAAGCGGCATTTCCGTATTTTGTAACAACTTCTCCAATTGCTCCACTCAAGCTCTTGGTTACCTTAAGCATAATGTGAAGCAGTATAAGCATCATCAGTATTCCAAAAAACATACCAGCAATATCAGCAGAAGTAGGGCTTCCATTTAGATTACTTATTTTGGCAGGCAAAGCTGTACCCAATATTTCCATAACTTTTATTACAAAATAAAACATAATTGTAAAAATAATAGAGACAGCTAGTTGCCCAAAAAATAAAGAGCGCAACTTTTTACCGTACTCTCCTAATTTTGGTATAACCGAATCAATCAAAAGAATCGGAGATCCAATTATTGTAAATATCAAAACAAATGTTCTAGTCATTATTAAGAGTGCACACATAAATAAAACATAGGCGGCATATAACACATACGCTACGGCAACTAATGCTATTCCTGGACTATTTAAATTTCCCAAAAGAGAAGTGTTAGATGGATTGTTTACTGTAAAAATTAAATCTTGTAATCCAAGCTTTGTCATTATTTCTGAGCCCATTGTTTTTGGTCCATTGTAGTCTTTGTCTAATAAATTTGCATTACCAGTAGCCTGAGAGTATATATTTAGTGAAGTTACATTTGATATATCTATAAGCGCTCTTGATATTGGGTATGAAAAGTTAACAAAGAAAGCAAAAACAACAAGCCACGGAATAAATCTTTTTATAAAAATATCTTGCTGATTTATTATATACATAAAACCAACATACAATCCGGCGAAAATTATACATAGCGACATTACTTGCCTGACTATTTGCCATAGTGGATATAAACTTGCTGGTGCCCATGATGCAAACTGAAATACTCCGTATTGCATAGACATATTAAGAACAGAAGATGCCGCCCAAAGTAAAACAGAAGCAATGTTTAAGAGAGTTACTTTTATAAGCCAAGTAACGAAATCATTAATACAAGCCGACATACTAAAAGAAGGACCGAAAGAACATTTTTGAGGTTGTTCGTTTAAAGCTGTGGCTTGCGTGCCAGCCAGATTAGCTGTTTGAGAATTTAGTTGAGATTGAGCTGCTTGAGTAGTGGTTCCATTTGTTGTAGCCAATTGCTGCACTATACCAGCCTCATTGGCGTATACCCTTAGCTGTCCACCAAAAGAGGACAAGAAACTTTCCGCAGGGGTTCTGCTACCAGCTTGTAATGAAAGATAAAAAGTGCTATCGGTATCACTTATTACAGAATCATATGCTTTCTGTAAAGCTTCAGATAATTTTGCCCCTTCAGTTGTGGCGGTAGAGTTTCTGTATGTGTTGTCGTACCAATATTTAGCGGAAGTAACCACACTCACCACTTTAGGTTTATCATTACTATTTATACCGTTAGCATTGTTTACTTGGCTTACAGCTGTATCAAAAAAAGCCGAGTACCCAGCGTAAGTTTTATCCGTTACCACTTGAGCGATTGTTGTTTTTGGCAACAAAAACACACTAAAAGCTATTACAAAAACAAAAAGTCCTATCAACTTTTTCATAGTGTTATTGTAGCATAATAAAAGCCTGTTTTTTAACTGCAAACAGGCTTTTATTTGGTTACGTTTATTAGGGAATAACCTACTGAGATATATTGTTCATTGAAACTATTATTTGTTCACACTCATTGATTTTAGGAGCTATATTGTTTTTTATATCATCATCATTTGTTTGTCTTTCGGTTATTAGGGTTGCCTCTTTTTGTGCACCTGTTCCGGGAGCTGGCAGTGTTCCGTTTGTTATGGCTGTTGAAATTGAATCAGCTATTTGTCCAAGTACTGTTGTGCTGAAAGTGTTGCTGATTGTAGTTTTCACACCGTTAATAGCAACTGTTGTTGATGCCGAAGAATTTATTTCTGCTTGGAGAGAATTTCTTTCATTTCTTATTCGTAACTTTCTAGCGTCTACTAATGTGTTTCCTGCTAAAACTCTAGTATCACTGGCCATGGTCTGATTTAAGGCAATTAATCTACCGTAGCAATCTGTTAGTCCGTTAACTTGTGACTCGTAACTGTTTAGCATGGCAATAATATTGCCATCCCCTGTTTTGATAGTATCAATTTCCACTAATTCGCCATTTAATTTATCAAGTAAAGGAGCTGCTAGTGTAGTTTTGTTTGCTACCGATAAATCATTTTGATTGGTTGAACTTGCTACAACGGTATTTATAGGTGTTGTAGGATTGTAAGTGATTGACCCACCACCAGAACCGCTACTATTATATGATAACGAGAACACTCCATTCATAAGCGCAGTCATGGCAGCGTTAGCAAATGTTGTGAATATATCGTTTTGTGAATTCATCAAAGTATCTACTCCACGTGAGGCCGATTTGTTCATAGTATCTGAGACAACAGAGGATGGAGTGACAATGGTTTGTCCTATACACATGGACTTTCCACTGTTTGGGTCTATTTGTGTTTTATCACAAGTTGTTTGACTTATTGCCCCCTTACCATTTTGCATATCAAGTTGTGCTTTTGCTTTGGCGTCTGCCGCTTGCTGTACGGCTAGGGCTTGTCTCTGGGCTTGTACTGCATATGGATTAGTATTGGTATTTGTCATATCAAGAAAAGCATTCCACCCACCACAATTGAAATCCCCTAAAAAGCAATTTGTTACTTTCTGTTGATTCTGTGCCTGATTATTTCCGTTCGCTGATGATCCAGAACTTCCTGAAGCAGATGTCTTACATAACGAATTATATAAATCTGATTTTTTCTGATTGTAGGCGACTCTGGTTGCAGGGTCAGTTAAATCTCCTCCACCGATAGCATTAAGTGCCATTTGAGATAAATTAGCATCAGTGCAGGCACCGTTTTGTATCGTTGTTGCTAGGGTGTACGGCACTTGGGCGTTTATGGATAGTTGCCCATTTCGTACATTTGCTGTAACGGCGCCAATAACGCTATTGGTAAACATGTCTCCCCCGTTTTGTCCTTGCATTTGATTGATAGCAATACGAGTGGCATTGTTGGTTACATTTTGTAAAAATCTATCTGGATTATTTATAAATAAAGATCCACTTAGACTGGTTTTTCCACCACTTCTTACCCAATTTAAAGTTGTGTTAGTTATTTGGTTAAGAACAGTATTTTTCAGCATATTAGCTATTGGGTCTAAAATTGTTCCTTTTGTTGCGGACAGTCCAGTTGAAACAGCTGTATATCCTGTTTCAACGGCGGTAATTATTTCTTTAGGAATTTGGATGCCCACCTGGGACATCCAAGTTGAACAATTGACGCAAGCAACAGCTAATTGGGCTTCAGCTTTGTACTTTCCTGTTACCAACACTATTACCGCAAACAAAATAATTATTTTTTTCATGTTATTTATAATTTAGATTATTAAATAAATATCCTGGGTCATTTGGTCCAAAAACAATTGAGTTGTTATCAAATATTGTTTTATATTCTCTTATTGAATTTATAAATGAATTAGAAATATTTCCGTAATTATTAAGCGCTATATATGAATATAGTGGATCAGTGTCAGTTCCTCTAAATCCTTTTAACATAACCAAATAAGAGTTTAAATTATTTAACATATTTAAGTGAGCATTAGCGAAAGATGGCGGGACCGAGAGTTGTTTGAAATCATTTATTACTTTTTGAGTATAAGTTATTTTGACATCATAATTTTTAAGGTCGCTGATGTTCTTGTCATTCATGTAATTAGATACATCTTCCGTATCTTTATTGCCGACCAAGCTTACTAAGATTATTGCCGTTTCTCCAACAATCTTATTGCCATAATCTTTTAATGTTTTAACATCATTATTTTGTGAAATCTTAACATCGTTAATTGTAAATTTCGGTTTAAACAAATCCGACTGAGTGATATTTCCTAAATTTGCACCGACTTTATTTACGGTGTTGGTATCCGTTACCCCCTGATTATTTAAAGCGGCCGCTATTGAGAAAGAATTTTTTGAAAATTGAGTGGTGATATTATTATCATCATTAACCACTGGGTCAACTGTGCTCACATCTGTGGCTTGTCCATTATCACTAAAACTTTTGATGTATGGGGCTATTGGATTTTCGCCATTTTTTATTTTAGTACTGATAACAGTTAAATCCCCTGGCACATTTTGTGTTAATTTATTACTTCCAAGACCTAACCACTTCGCAGGCATTAAAGAAAGCAAAACGATAATAACAATGGCCACTAATAAAATTAATAAATCCTTCTTTTTTAAAGAAATAGTTGTTTCGTCCATATTAATGTAATTTTAACACCAAAGTCTTCCTTATAATAAACTTTTCCCCACGGTAGTGTTTTAAAAATTAGAAATATTTAGCCAGTCTTTTAGGTTTACGTCCTCTGCCCTTGTTTTTTCATCTAAATTATTATTCAGAAAAACATCTTTCCAATCCACTTTTTCAAACTTTCCTTTCAAATTTGATATTAAAACCTTTCTTTTATGGGAAAATCCAACCTTAACAATTTCAAAAAATCTTTCTTCGTGTTTTTTACTTTTAAAATTACTCTTTGATATATTTTTTATATGAATTACCGCACTGTCCACTTTTGGAATAGGAAAAAAACTTCCCTTGTTTACTCTGTAGACTATTTTCGGCTCGCCATATACTTTTATAGACAACGAGAGAATGGATTCTTTTTCGTCTCTGGCTACAATTCTTTCAGCCACCTCTTTTTGAACAAGCAAAACCATTTCGCTAGGTTGTTTTTTGTCCGACAAAAACTTTTCCATAATAGCCCCAGTTATATTGTATGGAATATTTGCCACTATTTTATATTCTCCTTTTATTTTATCGGCGCTATATTTTAAAATATCTTCATTAATTAAAATAAATTGTTTATTTTTTATTTTATCGGCAAATTTTTCCGATAAATATGTTATAAGATTTGTGTCTTTTTCTACAGCAATTACTTTTGCTTCTGATTCCAGCAATTTTTCAGTAAGCATTCCCTTTCCAGGTCCAATTTCTAATATTGTGTCATCTTTTACAATATTACCTGCTTTTACAATGGCATTTCGTGCCGGAATAGAAGTTAAGAAATTTTGCCCGAGAGATTTTTTAGGTTTCATTTCTACATATTAAACTATAAAAAACTACAAAGCTAATTAAATATAAAATATCTTCCCCGCGCCCTCTTTATAATAGGTCTCGTTAAATTCTCCGATTTCTTCTTCCACATCTTCCAAAAATTCACTCGGCGCATTTATTTGTCTTTGTCCAAAGATGGTTCGGATTTCGGCATAGCATAGGAATAATTTTTTTCTAGCTCTGGTGACTGCCACGTAGAAAAGTCTTCGCTCCTCCTCTTCTTCCTCTTTCGTCTCTTTTTTATTTCCTATATTTTTATGTGGAAACAAATCATGTTCTAGTCCACAGATAAACACATAATCAAACTCAAGTCCCTTACTTGAATGTATGGTCATAAGTCTAACGCCTTCTTTTTCTTCCTTATCTTCATCTTGGTCTGATTGCAGAGATGATTCTTCTAAAAATTGTTCAATGACATTTATGGCCACCTCCCCGTCATACTTTGAAGTGATCGAAACAAGTTCCCTTACGTTTTCTAGTCTTTCTATTCCGTCATCTCCTCCCTCTATTAACTCTTTTTCAATTCCAGATTCTACAATTATCATTTGTAGGACAAAAGAAAGATTTTCGTTTTGTAATTTTTCTTCTACTTTATCTAAAAATTCATAAACTTTTTTTATTTTTAAATCAGTTGAAGTATTAACCAGAGCCCCAGCAAAAATTTTGGCTATAGTTGCCTTACCAATCCCTTTTTTTGGTGTTTCAAAAACTCTTTTCAAATCAACTTGTGAAGCACGGTTCATAGAAACTCTTAAATATGCTAAAACATCTTTCACTTCTTTTCTTTCAAAGAATTTTGTTCCAAGTAAATTATACGGAACCCCTTCTCTTAAAAATGATTCTTCTAAGACTCTGGATTGAAAATTAGCTCGATACAATACCGCAATATCTTTCGGGCTTACTCCGGTTTCAATTAATTCTTTAGATTTTCTAGCAATCAACTCCCCCTCTCCTTGTTCGTCAAAAGCCGGAAGTATTTCTATTTTTTCACCGCCTTCTTTTTTAGTGAATAGCACTTTTTCTTTTCTAACGCTATTTTTCTTAATAGCATTATTGGCTAGTGATAAAATATTTCCTGTTGAGCGATAATTTTCTTCAAGCACGACAATATGTGTGCCCTCAAAATCTTTTTCAAAACCCATTATGTTTTTTAAATTCGCCCCGCGCCAAGAATAAATATTTTGATCGGTGTCACCAACCACACAAATATTATTTTTGTCTTTGTTTATTAATAATTTAATAAACTCGTATTGGGCCTGATTAGTATCTTGATACTCATCAACATGAATATATTTAAATCTGTTCTGATAAAAATCTCTAACCTCTTTATTTTCTTCCAGAAGTCTGACAGCTTTAACAATTAAATCATCAAAATCAACTGCCTTTTGTTCTTTTAATTCATTTTCATAAATCCTCCAAATAGAAAAAATAATTTCCATTTTAGTGCTTACTATTTTTTTCTGATAATCAGATAAACTAGTAAAATTTCCTTTCTCTTTAGAAATTATTGAACGGATTTTTGATGGGTCGTGGACCTTTGGGTCTATATTTAATTTTTCCAGTGCGCCTTTGATAATAGAAAGGGAATCTTGAGAATCAAGTATAGTTGGATTTTTAAGTAATCCCGCGAATTTTCCATATTCAGATAAAATCATAAGCCCCAAGCCGTGAAAGGTTTTTATTATTGGCTTTGAAAAATAAGGATTACTTCTTTCTATAATTTTTTCTTCTTCCAGTCTGCTTAATATTCTTTCGCGCATTTCCTTTCCGGCTTTGTTAGTAAAGGTTACGGCTAAAATATTTTTTGGCTCGGTTCCATTTTTTACTATCTGAACTATTCTTTCAGTTATCGTTTTTGTTTTTCCAGCACCAGCACCTGCCAAAATTAGAAGTGGACCTTCAGTGTGAAGCACGGCTTCCAATTGTTTTTCGTTTAAAGAGACGACCATAGAAGAACTATTGTAGCACAGGAGAATCTTCTTTGAATTTTGAAATTATTTTTTGGCGAGAGTCTTTGAAAACTTCATTGTAATCTGGAAGTAAATGCTTTAGCGTTGTCTCATAAAACTCATTTCCCATAGAAAGCGATGTCTTTAATGCTGACCACTTTTGGTCATCTAATTTTTCACGAACATCGAGTAAAAATTGTTTTTGTATTGTCTTAGCTAGAGATAAAAGTATTTCCCTTTTCTCATCTTCTTTCAAATGACTTAACTCAAAATCTTCTATTAGTTGTTTGTATGTTTTTTCGTAATCCATATTAAAATTTTATTCCAAGCGATGAAAGTTTTTTGAAGATTTGGTTTCTTTGGTTTAAGTAAAAATCATTTAGAGATTCTTCTTTACTCAAATTATCAATATTTGTTTCTACTCCAACAACCAAAGAGACGAAGAGTAAATCTTTTATTAATTTTGAAGCCGATGATCTTATGTCGTGAAGTGTTCCTAAATTATTTTCCATAATTGCTTCGCTGTCAGTGTTGCAGAAAATATTCCAAGGACTTGTCTTTCTTGCTCCCTTAACTTTTTCTTTATCAGAATTTATCAAGTCATATAATTCTGTGTTTTCAAAATATTTTGCAATCAAATCTTTTGGGTCATCTCTTACTATTGATAAAACAATTCTTTTCTCATCTTCTCTTAATTCAATAAATCGCTCAGTATTTTCAATTGTCATTATTTCTCTTTGCTTTTCTAAAAGATTAACACCATGAGGCGTAGGACTTTCTATCATTAAAGTAGCAGTTCTGTTTTCGCTATCTCTATGTTTTTCCAAAATACCAGAGGCTATTTGATCGGTCATACTAGTTACCTCTCTATATAACTCCCCGCTTACTTTTTTTTCTGATTCATTTAAATTAGTTTCCGCTTCCATTACTTCTTCCATAATTTCCTCCACGGGTTCTTGCTTATCTACGCTTCTTAATCTATGAGTTATAACCGGAGCATGTCTTAAGACCTCTTTGTTTGGCAAAATAATTTTAGCTTCTAGTTTTTCAACTTCATTTTTTATTTGTTGTGGTAGTTCGGTTGCTCGCACTTGATATTTTTCTCTAAGTGAGCGAATTTCTCCACCTGGACGAATCTTCCCCTGTCTTATTTCGGGCCTTCCATGATGCAAGTGATTTTTATTTTGACCAAGCAGTCTTCCGTAAGGAGAAACCAGACCCTCATTGTGGTTTTTTGGTGGCGCAGAAAAAGTTCCCAAATCTCTGCCAGTAGAAACATTTTGTATATTATCTGAGATAGTAGACATAAACTCTATATATTAAAGTATACCTTATTTTAAAGGAATAATTATCAATTTTCCACAAAATGTGACTTAGGTTATTGTTTTGAGGTTTATTTTTTGCTAGGATAAATATATTAGGAGAGTTATCTAAATAACCTTTACAAAATCCTTAATCGTTGTAACAAACGATTTTTAATTTAAACCCATTTTAGTAGACAATAAAAAACGCAATCATATGCGAAACATAACTCTCTCCCTGCTTTTTATTTTTTTGATGTGGCCGAATCATTCTAAGGCTTCTATCTTCTCAGACATTACTGACAAAGTAAAATCTTTCATTACAAAAAGTGACAATGTTGACCAAGAGGCGACCAAATCATCTCAAACTATGGATGTTTTGAAGCCAACAGTTGTTGATAGTTCTGATATAAACGGTGCGGTAGAAGAAGAAATTTCTTCTACGACAGATAGTTTGTCTGCTGTTAACGGATCTCTTCGTATTTCAACTGAAGATCTTGATATTCCGACTAACGACCAGATTAATGTTTATGAAGTTAAGAAAGGAGACACGTTATCTACCGTAGCTAAACTCTTCGGTGTTTCTAAGAATACGATTATTTGGGCAAACGATTTGAAATCAAATACCTTAACCCCAGGAGACACATTGGTTATTCTTCCAATAACTGGAATCAAGCATGTTGTTAAGAAAGGAGATACTGTTTCTTCTATTGCTAAAAAATATAAAGCTGATGCTGATGATATCGCAAAATTCAACGGAATAGTTAAAGATTCTAAGCTGGCAGTAGGAGATACTATTTTAGTTCCGGCTGGTGAAATAACTGTTGTTTCAACAACGGGCACCGGTAAACCAAAGACAACTTCAAAGTTGCTTGATAAGTACACAACTTCAGCTCCTAGCGGATTTTTGATTCGCCCAATTACCGGAGGAAGAAAGACTCAAGGGCTTCATGGCCACAACGGAGTTGATTTGGCTGCGCCACTTGGAACACCAGTTATGGCCTCCGGTGACGGTCGTGTGATTCTAGCTAAGATGGGTGGATATAATGGTGGTTATGGAAATATGATTATCATCATGCATGAAGGAAATATCCAGACTGTTTACGCCCACTTAAGTAATATTTATGTATCAGCGGGTCAACAAGTATCTCAGGGAGAAGTAATTGGAGCACTCGGTAATACTGGACACTCAACCGGACCTCACCTTCATTTTGAAGTGCGTGGAGCCAGAAACCCATTTTAGTTTTTGTTTTAAAATCACTTTATCTACTTTGTCGCTACGAGATTTTTCTCAGTCGTCGTACTGGATGTACGCCTTCCTTGAAAAATCTCTAGGCTTCGCGTAGCTAAAGTAATTTTAAAACAAAAAGATGGCTGAGAGTTTAATTCTCATACATCTTCGGCCTATACTGAAAAGCTTCAAGTATATGTTCCTCGTTTATATTTTCTTTTTTGTCTAAATCAGCAATGGTTCTGGCGACACGTAACATCCTGTGATAAGCTCTCGGTGATAATGCGTATTTAATTGCTAACTTTTTTATTAAATCTTTAGCATTTTCCGAAAGTGAAATGTAAGAATTAATATCTTTAGCACTAATCTCTTTATTTGATTTTATATTCTTTCCTATTTTATTAAATCTCTCAACCGCAAACTCTCTTGCGTTATTTACTCTTTTTCCAATTTCCAAACTTCCCTCACCGATTTTATTATCTGATAATGTATTGTAATCAATATGCTGTACCGGCACCCACATATCAATTCTGTCCATAATTGGGCCAGATAATTTTCTAGCATATTTTTCAATATCAGATTGGCGACAAATGCATCTTTTAATTTTACTTCCCATATATCCGCAAGGACACGGATTCATAGCAATAATAACAATACAAGATGCTGGAAAAACAAAACTCCCCTTAGCTCTAGCTACGGTTATATTCCCTTCTTCGAGGGGCTGTCTTAAACTTTCAATTACTCTTTTATCAAATTCTGGAAATTCATCTAAGAAGAGAACTCCACGATGAGCTAAAGTTACTTCCCCAGGGCGTGGATTTGCCCCACCACCAACCAAAGATATATAAGATGAAGTATGATGAGGCGATCGGAAAGGCGGGCTAGTTATCAAATCACTTGCTCTACTAGCTATTGAGTGGATTCTGTTTACTTCAAAGATTTCATCTTTAAGTAAGGGTGGAAGTATTCCAGAAAAAGCTCTAGCTAACATTGTTTTTCCTGTTCCTGGTGGTCCATAAAGCGCAATGTTGTGTCCGCCACTAGCAGCAATCTCAAGAGCTTTTTTAGCTAACTCTTGCCCCCTGACATCTTTGAAATCAAGATAAAAATCTGGGCGTTTATAAATTATTTCTGTAGTGTCTGTTTCTTTTATTTTAAAAACGTCTATTTCTTCGGCGTCCACAAGCCCACCAAAATGTTTAACAACTTCTTTCAAGGAAGAACAACCAAAAACTTTTATTCCAGGAACTAAAGATGCTTCCAGTTTATTTTTTTCTGGAACAAATAATTCTTTAATATTATTTTTCTTAGCGCATTCGGCGATGGATAACACTCCTTGCATCGGTTGTAAGTCACCATTTAAAGAGAGTTCACCCACGAACCATTTATCTTTTGAATCAAATGATATCTGTTTTGATGCTAGTAGATATGAAATGGCAATTGGTAAATCAAAATGTGTTCCCTCTTTTTTAATATGCGCAGGAGAAAGAGAAACAATTATTTTCTGGCCTTCTTTTTTAGGATTAAGTAGTCCGGTATTTTTTATTGCTGAAATTACTCGATCTTTACTTTCGTCTATTGCTTTGTCAGGAAGTCCGACAATTGAAAACGAATAAATACCAGACGACACATCAACCTCAACAGAAACAGGTGTAGCTTCAAGACCAAAAATGTAAGAACTTTTTACATTAGCGACGCTCATTACTTCATAATATCATTTCTCATAAAAATAATTCCCTCCACAGCTGGTGATACCACTAAGTGATTATTGTTTACAAAGGCATAAACCATATAAGTTGTACTACCGTAAACTAAAGCCCTCATATTTTGATTTGACTCGGTTATATTTATTATTTGCGGAGTATCTGTCGCATTAGTTATTTTTATTTTTAGTGAGGCAACGGCTTCATTTAGAAAAGTTCCTTCATTTCTTAAAATATAAGCAAAGACGTTGGAGTAATCATTAAGTGTCATATCATAACCCAAATTTGTTTTCTTGGTGCTTGAAACAAATCTTCCAACGTTGGTATCAAATATTGGGAAGTCCTTGGTTAATACACCCGCTGTTCCGTTTATTGTCGTCGTCGCAATTGCATTTTGAGTGTTGGTTGTTGTGTTTAAATAAAAATTATAACCCAGAATAGAGACCACACTTATCACAATCAAAATAATAGAAAAAATTATTAAAAGAAAAAAATTTCTATCTTTAGTTGAGCTGATTTCTTTATTTTCTATAGTTCCAGAAGCTGATGCAATATTTGAAATGGTTGCATCAGTAGTTTTTATTTCGTTAGAAATATCGTATTCAAATGTTTCTATGTTTGGCACAGACATGTGTAAATTGTAACACAAAAGGGCGCGACCGTAGGTCGCGCCCTTTATTTTTTAAATCACTAGAATATTCCTAATGCTTCATCTGAGAATTCTTTCACCTCTTTTTGTTTTGGAACTCTTTTCTTTGAAGAGTTTGAATTTGAAGAAGGGTTCGGAGAACTTTTTCTCTTTGCATTCCCATGTCCTATTAAGAAGTCTCCTGGTTTTTCACACATATCAATAAAATCTTCACAAGCTTCGCGAAGTTTTGATGATGATGATCTACCAAATGAAATGACTTCAACCTGAACCCCAAAATGTTCTTTTAAGAAAGTAACAAGTGGTACGAAGTCCCCGTCCCCCGTTGCTAAGACGATGGTGTCTACTTTTGGAGCAAGGCGTATAGCATCAACTGCCATACCAACATCCCAGTCGGCTTTCTTTGATCCACCATAAAAGACTTGTAAATCTTTTGTCTTGGTTTCAATCCCAAGTTTTGTTAAAGCTTCAAAGAATTGTGTTTCATCTCCAGCTTCGGTGGTTATAACATAGGCGATAGCACGTATAAGTTTTCTTTTTCCGATTACCTCCTTCATTATTGCTCCGAAGTTTACTTTTGTGTTGTATAAGTTTTTTGCACTGTGATATAAGTTTTGTGTGTCTATAAAAACAGCCACACGCTGATCATTATGTTTTATTACTGACATATAAATAGTTGTAGTTACCAGTTTTCAGTTTTTTGTTTATATTATTAAACAAAATTTGTTTTTATTACTAAAAATAAGTAGCTGATTATATTATTAAAATTATAGTTAAAAAGAGATAAGAAATTAAAACGCCAGTCTATGGCGCTTTAATTTATTTAAGTTCTAGTTTTTTTACTATAGCGTTGTAACGCTTTTTGTTTGAAACTTCTAAATATTTCAAATGAGAACGGCGATCCGCCACCATTTGGATTAATCCACGACGAGAATGATTATCTTTCTTGTGTGTCTTAAGATGCCCAGTTAATTCTGTTATTTTTTTAGTCAAAATCGCCACTTGGACCTCAGGAGAACCTGTGTCTTTAGCGTGAATTTGGGAATCCTTTATTACCTTTGTTTTTTTCTTAGCTGTAAGCATATCTTTCTAACTATGTCCATATAGTATCACATATTTTTAAAAAATGCAATAGCTGGGAGGCTTCAATTTCAGGCTTATTTTCCTTCATTTTTGAGGTATTTGGGGTTATCCAACAGGAATTGTGCGACATTAAGCTATAATATACGTATGCATTCCTTAAACGACCTAAAGTATGACTTTTTGCAATATATAGAGATTGAAAAAGGTCGAAGCGCCCTAACTGTTCGTAATTATGATCATTATTTGAACAGATTTCTTAAATTTGCTAATACCGACTCCCCTTCCTCAGTTTCTGAAAGTATTATGCGTGAATATCGAGTTTGGCTTAATAGACAACCTGCAAGAAAGGCAAAAAAAGGACAACCGGCAGACACGTTGGACAAAAAAACCCAAAACTATCATTTGATTGCTCTTCGTGCCTTTCTAAAATATATTCGTAAAAGAGGTGTTCAGAGTTATGATCCAGAAAGAATTGAGTTAGCTAAGACTAGTCAAAGAGAGTTGGATTTGATATCTGAAAAAGATTTAAACAATTTATTAAATGCCCCAGATGTAGGTACCAAGACAGGACTTCGAGATAAGGCTATTCTTGAGCTTTTATTTTCAACCGGACTTCGTGTGTCAGAATTATGTTCATTAGATAGAGATACAGATTTTAGAACTGGTGAAATCTCAGTTCGTGGGAAAGGTGGAAAGATTAGAGTGGTCTTTATTTCTGACGACGCTCGTGACGCTGTTAAAAAATATTTAAACGAAAGAGTGGATATTGATGAAGCGATGTTTATTGATCACTCCCCGCGAGCGTTATCAAGAATGAAAAAAGAGGAATCAGTTAGACTAACGCCGAGAAGTGTTGAAAGGACTCTTGAAAAATACGCTGTTCTATCTGGTATTGCAAAAAAATGTACTCCGCATGTTATTCGTCACTCCTTTGCCACTGATCTTTTATATAATGGAGCTGATTTACGTACTGTGCAGATGATGCTTGGACACGCTTCCATTTCCACCACTCAGATTTATACTAATGTTACTAATAAATTCTTACGTGACCAGTACGAGAAGTTTCATTCCAAGAGAAAAGGTAAAGATTAATTTTTGTTTCCACAAAAGATACCACCGACTAGAGGCTAGTGAATAATCCTTTGAAAATCGGGCAATTTGCCGGGTTTATCTTTTTGTTATAATTAAAGTATGAAATTCATATCTTGGAATGTAAACGGATTAAGAGCGGTAGAAAAGAAAGGACAATTGAAACAAATTTTTGATATGTCTCCAGACATTTTTGCTGTCCAAGAAACTAAATGCAAAGTTGACCAGTTACCAGACGGAGCTTTTGCTCCCGAAGGTTACAATTATTTTTTTGATAGCTCTAAAGAAAGAAAAGGATATTCTGGGGTGGCAGTTTATTGTAAAGAAAAACCAATCAAGGTTGAGTGTGGCTTGGGAATAAAAGAAATGGACCATGAAGGAAGAATGCTAACTCTTCACTTTAAAAATTTTATTTTTGTTACTTGTTATTTTCCAAATGGAGGAAGAGATACAGAACATTTTAAATTTAAATTATCTTATTATCATGAGTTCTTAAAGAAAGTTAAAAAATTAGAAAAAGAAAATAAAAATATTATTTTCTGTGGAGATTTAAATGTGGCTCATAATGAAATAGATATCGCTAGACCAAAAGAAAACGAAAATCATATTGGATTTTTACTTATTGAAAGAAAGTTCGTAGATAAATTACTTGAAGAAAATTTTATAGACACCTTTAGAAATGAACATCCAAATGAAGTGAAGTATAGTTGGTGGGATATGAAAACAAGATCAAGAGATAGAGACATCGGCTGGAGAATAGATTACTTTTTCGTAAGTAAAAATTTAAAAAACAAAATAAAAAAAGCAGAAATACTAAACGATATTTTTGGAAGTGACCACTGTCCGACAGAATTAGAACTAGATTTTTAGTCCACTACTAGAGATAGCTGTAATACCAGGAAGGGTTCCGTTGGCTAAATATTCAAGCATAGCTCCTCCACCTAATGAGACATATCCAATATCTTTAATAACACCAAGGGTATTGGCACAAGCTACAGTGTCCCCCCCACCAATAGTTACACTTTTTTCTTTTGGTAATAATGATAATTTTGTTAGAATTTTTTCAGTTCCAAATCTAAAGCCATCTTCGTATAGACCAAGCGGCCCGTTCATAATTATTGTCTCTGATTTATCAATTAGTTTATCAAGTTCTAAAATACTTTCTTTTCCTATATCAACAATTATGTCGTTATCAGTCATCTCTTCTAGTTTTAAATTGTCTCCACTTTTTGTAGTGACATCATTTGGTATATCTATATTAGCGTGAAAAATAAGATCATCAGTTAGAGCTACTTTGTCATCATAAAAACTCTTACCAATATTTTTTCCGCGCCCTTTCATAAAAGCGTGAGCTAAGGCGCCTCCTACATATAAATCAACTCCTTGATTTACATATTTTCTGATTAAATTTAATTTAGTTCCAAACTTAGCACCACCTAATATAAGTAAAGCTGGGGTTTTTGGGTTTAATAATTTACTTAAGTTAGTTAATTCTCTCTCAAAGGTTGGTCCAAAATACGAAAGCCTACTTTTTGGAATCCCAACAATACTAGCGTGTTCCCTGTGGGACACTGAAAAGGCGTCGTTTATAAAAACATCTCCAAGTTCGGCAAAATTTCTTGCAAGGGACGGAACATTTTCTTCTTCACCTTTAAACATTCTTGTATTTTCAAGTAAAATTGTTTCTCCAGCATTCATTTCGTCAACCGCTTTTTTAATTTCTTCAAAGTTTGTTGTCTGTAAAAATTTAGTAAATGGAAGTTTTTTAATAAAAATATCAGCTACTGGTTTTATACTCTCACCCTTTTCTCCGAAATGCGAAAGTAAAATTATTTTTGCACCAACAAGATATAAGTCTTTCAAAAAACTGACAACTGAATCAAGACGATAAGTGTCTAGTACTACACCGTCTTTGGTTGGCAGATTAAAATCAACACGAATCAGAACTTTTTTCTGTCTTAATTTTTCTAAATCTTTAATTACAAAATTTTCCCAAGAATTTTCTGCCATTTATTTTAAAGAAATTAATATTGAAGAGAATTTTTTTGCCTCTTGTGAAGCCCTTCCCACCAGTAGTCCGTCAATTCCCCCATCATTCATAAAATTCTTTGAATTTTTTTCATCAACTGCTCCACCGTAAAGGATGGAAACTTTTTTTGCATAATCGATACCAAACATAGACGACAGTGATCTTCTGATAGCGATAACAGTTTCAAAACACTCGTGGACAGTAGCGCTATTTCTTGCACCTATCGCCCAAATTGGTTCGTAAGCAATTATTAAATTTGTTAACATTTCTCTTTTTACTAAATGTAAGTCTTTTTTTAGTTGTCCTTCTAAATGGGAAATGTATTTACCCTCATTGTCTCTTTTTTCTTCACCGATACATAAAATGACAGGTAGTTTTTTTTCAAGAGCTGAGATTACCTTTTTTGAAATGATTTCATCTGTTTCGCCTACTTTTCTTACTTCACTATGGCCGATAATTGTAAAATTTGCACCAGATGACAGAAGCATTGATGGTGTGGTTTGTCCTGTCTGTTGTCCAGATTCTGTTCCTGTTATATTTTGAGCGCCGATTAATCCATATTTAGAGATTTTTGTTAGAGAAGATATAAAAACTTCAGGCACAGCCAAGCAATAACTAACTTTTTTTAATTTTTTAGAAGTTAATATTTTGTCTATGTTTTTTATTGTCGAAAGTGCTTGTTTAATTGTCTCTATGTCTGCTTTCCAATTACCAACAATAATCGGTTTGTTGAATTTTTTCATAATTTAAATTATATCACGAGTCAAAGATGAAAAAGTCAAATCAGATTTAATAGCTACTTATGATATTATTAAGACAATATGGAAAGAGAGAAAACATTTTTGATGAGATATTACCACCACTTTATAACTAATTTTAAAAAGAGACCAGGAGTTTTTAGTATTGGATTACTTGTCTTATTCGTATTTTTCTTCTTTTTTTTCAAATCAGGCAACAGTAGTGCCGAAGAGACAATAAAACCAACAAAAGGAGAAATAATCCAAACTGTTAAGATAAGTGGAAAAGTTAAAGCCTCAAGTGAAGCCTCTATGGCCTTTCAAAAGTCTGGCCCAATAACATATCTTGGAGTTCGTGTTGGAGAAGTTGTTAGAAGAGGAGCTATTATTGCTCGTATTTCATCTGGAGATGAAAATGCAAACTTTTTACAAGCTAGAGCTTCTCTACTAAATGTAGAAGCTAATTTAAATCAGCTAAAACAAGGAGCGCGACCCGAAGAAATTGCTATTAAAGAACAGACACTTAATAATGCACAGTCTAATTTAGACGCTATTTATTCTTCTTTGCCGGACTCCATTCATAATGTCGATCAAACAACTGCGGATATTGTCAAAGGTAAGTTAGCTAATTTTTTCAGTTATTCTGGAGGATCATATTATTTATCTTTTTCTTCTTGTGACCAAAAAGCTCAATCAGCGGTTGAATCAAACAGAACCTCTATTGATAGTTCTTTGCTTGATTTCGAAAAAAGCGCATCTTTGATTTCTGTTATCTCAAGCAAAGAAGATATAGATTCTACTTTTAATAAAGGATATCTATTAACGGGAAGAGTAAACGATTTAATCTCAAGTATTTCTTCATTATTATTGTCATCTTGTAGCGCTCAAAATACTTCTCTTGATTCCTATCGCACTAACCTTGCTTTAACTAGACCTGCTATTATTTCTTTGTTTTCAGATATAACTTCAAAAAGAACTACTCTCGTTTCTGCAAAAAATACTTTCTTAAGTGCTCAAAAAGATTTAGATTTAATAAAAGCAGGAACTGATCAAAATAAAATTTTGGCACAAGAAGCTTCTGTTTCCGAAGCAGAAGCTAAACTTTCTTTTGCTCAATCAGATTTAGACAAGACAATAATCTATGCCCCATTTGACGGAACAGTCACCGAGGTAGATGTAGTTGAAGGAGAAACAGCTATTGCTAATAACACTGTTATAAAATTAATATCCTCAAATAATTTTGAAGTTGAAGCCAAGGTTCCAGAAATTGATATTGCCAAAGTTACAGTTGGCGACCCAGTTAATGTAACACTAGACACTTATGGAGCGAACGTAATATTCGAAGGAACCATTTCTAGAATAGACCCAACAGCTACACTTGAAGGTAATGTGCCAATGTATAAAGTTACTATTAGTTTTGATAGTAATGACACCAGAATAAGAGTTGGAATGACTTCTAACGTAACAATAATTACTGAAAAAAAAGAGAACGCTCTCAGTCTTCCGATAAGGTTTATAAAAATAGATAAAGAAAATGGAGGAACAGTCACTCTTAAGACAAGCAAAGGAGATGAAACCAAAGAAGTATCCATTGGAATTATCGGAGAAACGGGATTAGTTGAAATAACTGGGGGGCTTACAGAAAATGATGAAGTAGTAGCCATTCAGCCAGGCGATAGATCAGCCCAAAAGCAAACCAAATAAATGAAGCGTTTTTTAAACACATTACATCTTGGTTTTTTTCTAGCTTACAGACAAGTTCTTCGTTCCAGTAGATGGGCTACATTCCTTATTGTTTTTATAATGGGCCTCACTTTCTTTAATTTAGTGGCAACTTCCGGTTTTCTCGTCGGTATTGTCGAAGGGTCATCAAGAGGATTTAAAGAGCAATGGACAGGAGATCTTTTTATAAGCAACAGAACTGAGAAACCTTACATTGAACACTCTCAAGACATCTTGTCTGCCCTTTCTTCTTTCCCTCAAATAAAAACTTTCTCCCCTCGTCTAATATCCGGCGCTAAGTTCGAAGCTAATTGGTGGGAAAAGAGAAAAGAAGAAGATGCTAATACGGTCTCCAATCAAATAGCTGGTATTGATCCAAATAAAGAAGAAGCAACAACCCATCTTTCAAATTATATTGCAGAAGGAAGCTGGCTAACAGAGAATGATTCACGCGGTATTGTTATTGGTTCTAATTTTTTGAAGGAATACAGCGTGGTGGCTGATTTGATTCCACTCTTGCATGACGTTCATCCAGGATCAATCATAAGAGTGACAGTGACCGCTCAAGGAGGAGCTCTTTCAGATTTGGCAAATAATCCCCTTGTAAAAACTGACAACGGAGGGAATAGTTCAATTACTGAAGATTTTATTGTTCGTGGAATTATTAAATCAAAAGTGGACTTCGTTTCAAATCGCGCCTACATACTAGATAGCGAACTTCGTAAAATGCTCGGTAAAAGTGATTTAGATATGTCAGAAATCTCTATAGTTATGAATCCAGGAGTAGACCCTTATTATGTTAAGACCCCACTTATTGAAAATGGTTTTTCAAATTACGCCATGATAAATACTGCCGAAGAAGGAGCTCCTTCATTTCTTGTTAATATAAAATTATTCTTTAGTATTATTGGAACCATACTTGGAAGCGTTTCAGTTGTGGTTGCTCTCATTACTATTTTTATAATTATCTACATCAATGCATTAACCAGAAGAAAGCAAATTGGAATTATGAAAGCTATTGGCGTATCCCCTTTTGCTATAGAGTTTAGTTATATATGTCAGGCAGTATTTTATGTTTTATTGGGATCTTTTTTTTCTCTGGTATTAATTTTTGCAATATTAAAGCCGTATCTTGATGCTCATCCAATAGATACACCTTTTGCGGCAATTGTTTTGGTGGCTGATCCGGTCTCTGTGGCAATCAAATTCTTTTTGGTGTTGTTCGTCTCCATTATTGCTGGATTCTTGCCAGCCAGATTAATCGTAAAGAAGAATACCTTAGATGCAATTCTAGGAAGAAATAAATAAATTTATGAAAGAAAAAATAATTGAAGTAAAAGACATAGTGAAAACATTTTTTGATGGCCCAGTTGAAACAAGTGTTTTGAAGGGCTTTGATTTTGATGTAGATGAGGGAGAGTTCGTGGCCATAATGGGAAGGTCCGGTGCTGGTAAATCAACTTTTCTTTATCAGATGTCATTGCTGGATATTCCAACCTCAGGATCTATTAAAGTTTGTGGAAGAATAATCGACCATATGACAAACGATGAGAAGACTCATTTTCGTTTAATAAATCTTGGGTATGTTTTCCAAGATTATTCTTTACTTCCAGAACTTTCTGCTTGCGAAAATATTATGGTTCCTCTTCTTATGCAAGGAGACTCTGTTTCAGTTGCCGAAGAAAAAGCAATGAACTCTTTAAGAAGTGTTAACATGGAAGACAAAAGAAATAATTTACCTTCAGCCCTAAGTGGAGGAGAGCAACAAAGAGTTTCTATTGCGCGCGCCATTACTCATAAACCAAAAATTTTATTTGCCGATGAGCCAACAGCAAATCTCGATTCATTTTCTTCAAGACACATTATGGATATTTTTAAAAAATTAAATAAAGAGGATGGGCTAACCATAGTGATGGTTACTCACGAGGAAGAATATGGAAAAATGGCAGACAGAATAATTAAATTATCTGACGGACAAATAGTAAATTAAAATTTGCCTTTTCCAAAATATGTGATATGATATTTGTATCACTTGGATGAGTGATGATGTGAGTCGGCCTATGGCCGGCCATTTTTATTACAACGAAGGAGGATAAAGAAAAGTAATCTTTTATTTAATCCGAATGATGTTGTGAGAAATGCGAAGGCATTTCATTAAAAAAATTAAATAAAATTAAATATATGTTAGACATTAAAGCTTTGAAAATTGCTCTTGAACAATTAGGGCAAGAGAAAAAAATTTCTTATGAAAAAATTGTTGACGCTGTCGAGAAGTCGCTCGCAGCTGCTTATCAAAAAGAATACGGTAAGCGTGGCCAGATAGTTAGATGCCAAATTAATTTTGACACCGGCGAAACAAATTTTGAACAAGTTAAAATTGTTGTTGATGAAACAACAGTTAGAATGCCAGTAGAAGGAGAAGAAGAAACATTCACTCCAACAAATGCAAACGAGGAAGATCTTCTTCCAAGATTTAATGAAGAGAGACACATTCTATTAAATGATGCTAAGCTCTTAAAGAAAAATTCTATTCTTGGTGAGGAAATAATTTTCCCATTAGATAATCAAGATGACTTCGGTCGTATCGCTGCCCAAACTGCTAAGCAAGTTATTGTTCAAAAAATTCGTGAAGCTGAAAGAGAGTCAATTGTTAGTGAGTTTGCATCACGAGAAGGAACTATTGTTTCTGGTATTGTTCAGAGAATTGAAAGAGGAACAGTCTTTATTGATTTAGGTAGAACAACTGCCATACTTCCATTTGAGGAACAAATTCAATCAGAGAGACTTCGTCCTAGCGAGAGAATTCGTACTTATCTATTTTCTATTGAAGAAGGAATTCGTGGACTTTCTATTCGTCTATCTCGTACTCATCCAAAATTCTTAATTGAATTATTTAAAAATGAAAGCTCGGAAATCGCACAAGGTATTGTTGAGATTGTTGCTGTTGCTCGTGAACCAGGAAGCCGATCAAAAATTGCTGTGAAATCAAACGATGAAAAAATTGATCCTATCGGAGCTTGTGTTGGACAACGTGGTGTCAGAGTCTCTGCCATTACACAAGAATTATCTGGTGAGAAAATTGATGTTATTGAATGGAGTGAAGATATAAAGAAATTTATTGCTACCGCTCTTTCTCCTGCAAAAGTTATTTCAATTGAGATTAACGAAGCAGAAAAGAAAGCAATAGTTACCGTTGCTCCAGAGGAACAATCTCTAGCCATTGGTAAAGGAGGACAAAATGTTCGCTTGGCTGCAAAATTAACTTCTTGGAAAATAGATATTATTTCCGGTGGTGAAATGATTGCTGAAGCTAGCGAAGACGGCAAACTAACTGATGCTGGAGTCCTAAACGATGAAACCATAGACGAAGAAGTGGGGGAAATAATTGAGGCGATGAATATTGTTGAAAATGATTCTATAAAGAATGCTGAAATAGAAAACGAAGTTAAGTCAGAAGAAGCATCCCCTGTTTCATCAGAAGAATCAAAATAATTATTGATGATACGAATATAAATTATGAAAATAGAAATTAAGAAATTAGAAAAATCAAAAGTAGAAATAACAGTTGTCGTTCCAGAAAAAGATTTTTCTGCTTATCACGACAGAGGTCTTAAAAAAGTTCAAGAGTTGGTTGAGGCTGATGGTTTTAGAAAAGGAAATGTTCCTGAAAATATTATTGTTGGCAAATACGGAGAGATGGCGATTTTAGAAGAGATGGCCAATATGTGTATTCGCGATGCTTACATAAAAGCAATTGATGATAATAAAATTATTCCAGTTGCTGATCCAAAAATAAATATTACAAAAATCGCAAAAGGTAATCCATTAGAATTTACAATTATCGTTTCTGTTATGCCAGAGGTAAAACTTCCTAATTACAAAAAGTTAGCTCAAGAAAAAATAAAAGAAGCAGGAGTTATCGAAGAAGTTACCGATAAAGAAATAGAAGACGTTATTGAAGAACTTCGTAAGGGTCGTGCTAAGTATCAAGAGCACGAACACACTGATGTGGAGCATGAACATAAAATTGATGAATCAACTATTCCAGAATTAAATGACGAGTTCGCACAATCATTCGGAGAAAATTTTAAATCAGTTGATGATTTGAAAAATAAAGTTCGTGAAAATTTGAAATTAGAAAAAGAACAAAAGCATCACGAGAAAAGCCGCACTGCAATTCTTGAAGGAATCATCGGAGAAACAAAAACTGATTTGCCAGATGAAATGGTAGAGCAAGAATTGGAAAGAATGTTCGCACAAATGAAACATGATATCACTAGATTTGGTGGAACATGGGAAGAATATTTGAAGCACTCAAATAAGACCGAAGAAAATATTAAAGAAGATTGGAGAAAGGATGCGGTGAAGAGAACTATGAGTCAGTTAGTGCTAGCAGAGATTTCTCTTCTTGAAAAAATAAAACCGACTGACGTAGAAGTAGAAACAGAACTAGTTCGTTTACTTGCAACAATGCAAGACGTTGACGAAGAGAGAGCCAAGGCATATCTATACCAAGCTCTATCTAACGAAAAAGTTCTTACCTTTTTGGAAGAAAACAACTAATTTACTTCATCTGCTTTGTTGAAAGGAATTTTTATTCGTCAATGTACGATTTGTACATCTCCTCATAAAAATTCCTTTCGCCTCGCATCTAAAGCAAATTCTTTATTTTCTTCACTACTAAGAAAATTTAATTCGTTACCCAAAATAATTTCTACCTTCTGGATACGGACATAAATATAAAAACAAATAAGCGCGACCTTCGGTCGCGCTTATTTGTTTAGTAACTTATATTATTTCACTTAAGCCGATTTTGTGCTCATCGGACACTTTCCACAATCACAATTACTTATAACTGCTAAGACACCACCAATGATAGCAATGTTCTTTAATGATTGAATCATGTTTACTGCGTTAGACCAATCTCTGTTGGTTAGCAATGTGGCTACTATTATAAAAAGAATTATAATTCCACCAGTTGCACATTTCTTGTATCCAATTGCAAAAAGCCCAGCCACCACAATCTCAATCAAAATTACAACGACAGTCATAATTTCTGCTTGGGGTACACCAAGCGACGAAAGATAGCCGACTGTTCCGCTAAAATCCATTAATTTTAGTATTCCCGCGACCACAAACAGTAAAGCTATTAGTACGCGTGATATTACTCCAAGATATTTCATATATTTTTTTAAGTTAATTAACTTATAAGGACGCTAACATTATATCAAATTTAAACAATCATTATAAGTCCACATAAAAGTGGAGCTGCTGTTTCTGCGCGCAATGTGGTTTCTGTTAATTTTACAAACGTTACTTCTTTTTCTTTTAAACTTTCTTCTTCAGAAGGAGTCCACCCTCCCTCTGGTCCAACAAATAATGATATTTCTTTATCATTTAGCCATTTTTTACTTTCGCTAGAAAAATTTTCACCATTTAAACTGCCCGCAATATTTATATCCTCCTTCTTTAACAAATTAATAGCTTCTTTAAATGAGATAACTTCATTAATTATAGGTAAATTCCCTCGCCCGCACTGCTCACTAGCCTCTGTTGTTATGGTTTCTAATCTTTCTTTGTTTATATTTTTCTTTTCTGATCTTTCCGTAACAATAGGTATTATTAGATTTATTCCAATTTCTGTACAAGATTTTACAATATCTTCAAAATTACTATTTTTAATTATAGATATATAAAGTTTTATATTTTTACTAGGTAAGATATTGCTTCTTCTAGAAACAAAAGAAAGATTCGCCTCTTTTTTATCAGAGTTAGCTATTCTATATGTGTAATCATACCCGTCGCCGGAAAACAAAATTACTTCATTGTTATTCTTATAACGAAAGACCGAGAACCACTGATGCAATAATTTTTTATTATCTGTGACAATATCTTCACCAAGGGATTGTTCTATATAAAAGCGATGTAATCGCATTAATTCTTACTCTATAAACATTAAAGAGACATTGCAAGATAACAAAAAGCCAATAATTATATAAACGTTTTGTCTTATAAAAATAAGAGACAGTTATCCACAGGGAAATGTTTGCATATAAACGACATATAAAATACAATAAGAGACAGGATAGGAACGGAGGCAGAAAACGCTCACCCGTGCTTAACGGGACAATTAGTTTCGCACGAAGTTTCTATCAAGAAGTGTTCTTTCAAATAAGCGGTTCGTAAACCTTAAATATAAGGACCGCACTCTCTAAATAATAAGCTCTTTATCAACTCTTAACATAATTTTCTTTAGGTTGTGAAACCTATAGCTTAAAACTTATGTAAAAATTTTTGAGAAACGCCTTGCATTGTGTCTATGATCACCGATCGTAAGCACAAAGCAGGGCGTTTTTTTGTCTTTTAACAAAAAAATAAGGCGAATCGCTTGCGATTCGCCTTTTTGCCTGTTTGTGTAACATTAACTTGAGCTTGTTTGTGGATTCTTGCAGTGCATCTTCTTCAAATGATTGAATCCGATGAAAAGAGAGGCACAAACCATGAACATTCCTAGCATGGAAAGCCACATGAGACTCGGAAAATAAAGGGCTGATGGGAAAAAAATTATTCCCCAAAACAATAACGCCAACCCCAAACTATATTTCCCGCCAAGGATTCTTCCGAAAAACATCAAAATTGGCTTGGCGACGTACTTTGCCAGAAAAACTAAGGTTCTTCGAGTTGCGCACCATATTACTGGCAAGGCTTTATTCATAAGCCATTTGCCTAGAATCCCCCATTTTCTGAAGTGGGTGATGAGAAATCCGGTCGACATCCCTATCCAGAATATGCTTCCCTTACCGATGGCTAAGGTAAGAAGTGCCATGATAGCACTAAATATTCCAAGAAAAAGGAATGGATTTTTCTTAACCCAAGGAAAAACATGATCTCTCCAGCCCTTTTTTAGATCCTCGGCAATTTCTCTGAAGGCTTGTTTAATTAGAATCCAATGCCTTCTTCGTAGATTTCGAAACCAAACTCGAAACTCTGCCCATTTCCTTTTTACAAACGGAACAAAGGAGACGAGAAACCACTTCATGAAAGAGTGATAAATGTTCATTTTAAACCTCCAAATTTGTAAAAGAGTGTTTGGTTTGTAATTTCAAACCAGCTAGTGACAATATAGCATAAAAATGACAAAATGTCAATACTGCCATTCTTAAAAAATAATGGTATATTGCAGTTATTACCGAGCTTAAAGAGACGAAAATATTGCCGAGTCTACTGATTTTATTTGTTTTTGAATTATAAACCTGAATGTCTGGAATAGTTTGAGTTTTTAAACTCTTTGAAATTAAACCTTTCGTTCTAAATAACTAATAACTTTTTATATATGCTTATTCCTACCGTTATTGAAAAAAGCCAATTTGGCGAAAGAGCTTATGATATTTATTCACGACTTCTTCGTGAAAGAATCATCTTTTTAGCCGGTCCTATTGATGACAATGTGGCTAATATTGTCATTGCTCAACTTCTTTTTCTTGAGTCAGAAGATTCCAAGAAAGACATTACTCTTTATATAAACTCCCCTGGCGGACAAATTCAATCAGGATTAGCTATTGTTGATGCCATGCATCACATTAAGCCAGATGTGGCTACTGTTTGTGTCGGTATGGCAGCGTCTATGGGGGCTATCATTCTTTCACAAGGTAAAAAAGGTAAAAGATTTGTTCTTCCACACAGTGAAGTCATGATTCACCAACCCCTAACTGGTGTTGAGGGACAAGCTTCTGATATTGAAATTACTTCTAAACATATTCTTAAACTAAAAGATGTGCTTTATGGAATGTTAGCTGAAGCAACTGGTAAAACAAAAACTCAACTTGAAAAAGATGGAGATAGAGATTATTGGATGAGTGCTGATGAAGCCAAGAAATACGGAATTGTCGATCAAATTTTAAAACCAAAGAGTAACAAATAATTTTTTCTGTTTAACACAGAAAATTAAATTTTGTTACAAATAAATTATGAATTATTTATTATTAGATATTGTTATTGGGGTTGTTGGTGTTGCCTTAGGATATGTCATTCGTCATTTTGTCGCTAGATATCGTCGTGGAACTATAGAGCAAGAGATGGAAGAGAAAATTGTTGAAGCTAAAAGAAAAGCTTTGGCGATTGAGGATGAGGCACTGTCTCGCGCTAAAGAAATTAGAACAGAAATGGAGAAAGCTGAAGAACGAGTAGCTAAGCAAGAGGAAAGACTAGATCGTCGAGAAGGAGATATTCTGAAAAAAGAAGATTCTCTTAATAAAGAAACAGAAATACTTCGAACTAAAGTAAAAGATTTACAGACAGTAAAAGATAAGATTGAAGAAAAAGAAAAAAGCATAGAAAAAGAGTTAGAAAAAGTAGCAATACTTGATAAAGAAGAAGCGCGTGAAATTTTGCTTCGCAAAATTTCACGCGAGCAGGAAGAAGATTTGAATTCTCTTTCTCTTAAACTTTCTCGTGACGGCGAAAAGCGCCTAGAAGAAAAAGCTAAAGACATTTTAGTTAATTCTATTTATCGTATCGCTAACGGCGACATCACTTCTTTTACCACTAGCACTATTGAAATCGAAAACGAAGAAATCAAAGGAAAGATAATTGGCAAAGAAGGAAGAAATATAAAAGCTTTTGAAAAAATTTCTGGAGTTGAAGTTTTGGTTGATGAAGCGCCAAACACAATTGTCGTTTCTTGTTTTGATCCTGTTCGTCGCGCTATCGCCACTAATGCTCTTGAGGCTTTAATAAAAGATGGACGTATTCAACCAATAAAGATTGAGGAATCGCTAGAGAAAGCAAAGAAAGAGATTGGCACCTTTATGAAAAAGAAAGGAGAAGAAGCTGTTTTAGAATGTGGACTTCTTTCAATTCCAGAAACAATTATGCCTTTAATTGGAAGACTTTATTTTAGAACAAGTTATGGGCAAAATGTTTTGGAACATTCAGTAGAGATGACACATATTGCTGGCATGCTTGCTTATGAATTGGGTGTTGATGTTCAAATTGCAAAAACAGCTGCCCTTCTTCATGATATTGGCAAAGCAGTAGATCACGAGATACAAGGGACTCATGTTGAGATTGGTAGAAAGATTTTAATGAAGTATGGTATTGATGAAAGAATAATAAAAGCCATGCAATCACATCATGAAGAATATCCATATGAAAGTATTGAATCAGTTATTGTTCAAATAGCAGATGCTATAAGCGGAGGACGCCCTGGTGCGAGAAGAGATACGGTGGAGAGATATATTAAAAGGCTTGAAGATTTAGAAGCAATAGCTCTTGGATTTTCTGGTATTGAAAAAGTTTACGCACTACAAGCCGGAAGAGAAGTCAGAGTGTTTGTTACCCCATCACTAGTTTCTGATTTAGAAGCTCGTGATCTAGCAAGAAATATTGCAATCAGAATAGAACAGGAATTGCATTATCCAGGAGAGATAAAGATTAATGTTATACGGGAATCTCGTACCATTGAATTCGCTCGTTAGTTTAAAATTGCTTTATAGGCTTTGTCGCTTCAAGTTATTGGCTCGTCACAATACTATTGTATTGCTCTGTCGCACAACAACTTTTGCTTCGCGCCTCTAAAACAATTTTAAACTAACGATAATCGTTATGAAAACATTTTTTTGCTAACGAGTGGCGGTGGTAATGTATAATATTTTTATATGTCACCCCTTATTTTTATTTCGGTTTTTATTGCAACATTATGTATTGATGGATTATATGCATTGTATACATTGCGTGTAACAGAGAAAAAAGCATTTCAATCAGCAACATTTGGTGCACTCATTCATATTCTTACAGCGTTCACAGTAATTTCGTATACAAAGAATTATTTATACTTAATTCCTCTTGTAATTGGTTCTTTTTTGGGAACATATATAGTTATTTTATATAGTAAAAAGTAGCCACTAAATTTTTTATGTAAAAATATACAATTTGACATAAAAAAATACTATTGTCTTGTGACTTGCTAAAAATCGCCGAATTTATATACTGTTTATATCCATCGCTTGAATCGTTTCTGCGATGAAATTATAAATTATCTTTCATTGGTGTTTTGGTCCTAGGAAACCTGAATACCACAAATAATAAATCATATGAATAAAGCAGGTCTTGTTGATGCAGTAAATGCACAATTGGGTACAACAAAAGTTCAAGCAGAAGCAGTAGTAGATACTGTTTTTGATACAATTGTTAAAACATTAGAGAAAGGAGACGAAGTCTCAATCGCAGGTCTAGGAAAGTTCGTAGTAAAGCACCGAAAGGCTCGCGATGCTCGTAACCCAAAGACTGGTGAGACAGTAAAGGTTCCTGCAACAAAGGTTCCAAAGTTCTCAGCAGCAAAGGCTTTGAAAGAAGCTGTAAAGTAATATTAAATTCCTTTAACAAAAAACCGCACAGATATGCGGTTTTTTGTTTTCATATTTTCTAGTGCAGATTTTGATTCAAGTCTCCGTACTTTGACACTTTCTCAACCATCTTAGCGTCCCCTGCCGTTGCTCTATCAAAAGCTTCCCTATCTTTATCTTCTTGTGTTTCTCCCGACATTACCATATCCAATGTTTCTAAATTTTTCTTAGCAAGGGCAAGTCCCATTTCAGCTTTCCATCTTGGGAATCCCGCATCTATGCCACCATCTATATGGTTTGTAAGTGTTTTTATTTTATCTAACAAGACTGCTTTTTCCGACTCTAGTTCTTTTACTGTTAATGTTTTATAATGTTCCTCTAAACTAACTAAATCTTTTTTCTCCGCTTCCTCTATTGATTGTTTTTGTTTAAATTCTTCCATACCAACATTGTAACATTTCTGTGCGGCGTAAGAGAATCGGTCATTACTTTGGTATTTTATTTCATCCACCACGGGCGGATTTATAAAACACTCAAAGTTTTGACCTAAGGAAAATCCGACAAGCATTCGTTCCGCTCATCTTGTGTACCGGCTTTTCGTTCTATTCTCACACAATGATGTTTAGACATCATTGCTTTACTTGCAAAATTTTGCACTTCGTTTAAATTTGTGCGGCGTAAGAGAATCGAACTCTTGTCTCCTGCTTGGAAGGCAGGCATTCTACCACTAAACCAACACCGCTTGTAGATAACATACTACTATATTTCATAAATAATTTCTAGGGTATGTGTGCGCCCTTTATTTATAATGGATTCGGTCACAAGTTACTAACTTCCTCAACATACTTCGTATGTTTCCGTCGCAAGTACTTGCGACCCCGTCTCGTCCGTATTTGAAAAGTCTGGGAAACAACTTTTCAAATACATGACTGCGACTTTCGAATCCCGACACAAGTGAAGCTGTTCACTTGTTGCATTCCGACCAATACAAAAAAGAACAGGGTTAGCCTGTTCTTTTTTGTATTGGTCGGAATGCCGGGATTCGAACCCGGAGTCACCTGGTCCCAAACCAGGGATGTTAGCCGTTACACCACATTCCGAAATTAATTTGATTATTTTAGCACATATTTTTAATCTGTGTAGATAAAATAAAATTAATATTTTACACCAAATTGCTTTCTTATATTTTTAACTTGCTCTTCATTTTTGCTTTCCATTTCAATTCTCCCCTTCTCTGCCAGTTTCTTTAACTCAAGCAAATCAAGTTTTATTAATTCCAGTGTTCTCTGATCTAAGTATTCTTCAGTATTCCTTGTCGGATCTTCTAAAACTTCTTCAAACAAGGCGTGCAAGATAAAACCAATCTTTGGTCCAGGTGTTTCTTGTGTAACACTCATAATTTTCTCCCCGTTAGTTTTAAGCATCTTAAGAGAGATTGGATCTTGCAAGGCCTGTTCAACCATAGACTGATACATTCTAAACCTGTAAGGCTCCTCTTTTGGCCTTCCAGTGCCTACTCTGTCACATATACGCAGATTTATTAAATCCCAAATATTTTCTTTACCAACATTAGATATTAGACGTCTCACAGCTGAGATGGTTATTTTCTCGGTATCGCTAAAAAACATATGCCATCTAACCAAAGTCACTACCTTTTCCGAAATGTCTTTTGGAAACTTTAACCTATTCATAATTTCATGTGTAACACGAGCTCCAACGACATCATGTCCATAAAAGGTGTAATCATTCTTCTCTTTTGAGAATCTTCTAGTCTCTGGCTTAGAAATATCGTGTAAAAGTCCTGAAAGTCTTAAGTCTAAAGACCATTTTTTATCAACCGCATGCTGCATTGTCTTTAAATTATGCTCCCAAACGCTAAATTTATGAGCTTGGTTTTGCATAACCCCAATCCCCTTTTCCAATTCTGGTAAAAAATACTGCAATATTCCTATTTCATGTGAAATTATTAGTCCTCTCATTGGAAAATCAGTTAATAATATTTTTATAAATTCATCTCTTAATCTTTCATGTGAAATATTCTTTAATAAATGGGCGTTTTTCTCTACACTTTCATGTGTAACGGGATCTAAATCAAAATCTAGCTGGCAAATAAAGCGAATAGCTCTCATTAATCTCAGAGCATCTTCGTTAAATCTTCTGTCTGGATCCCCTACTGATCTTATAACTTTGTCCCTTATATCATTTTGACCTTTATGAGGGTCAATTACTTCTTGAGTGATTGGATTATAAGCAATTGCGTTAACGGTGAAATCTCTGCGCATTAAATCATCTTCCACTTTATTTCCCCATTTAATTTCGTCCGGATGTCTATTGTCTGAGTATGTTGACTCTATTCGATAAGGAGTTACTTCTATTATTTTTGTAGTTTCATCAACACATTCTATTCCTAGCTCTTCTCCGCAAGTAACAACCCCTACTGTCCCATAATCATTTTCGTAAAAAGTCTTTGGAAACAAGGATATTATTTGTTCTGGAGTTGCATTTGTTGTTACGTCGTAATCCTTTGGTTTAATACCTAATATTAAATCCCTAACACAACCTCCTACCAAAAACGCCTCAAACTGAGCATTTTGAAGAACAGCAACAACCATAATGACTTCTTTAGGAATTTGTTCTTTTATAAGTTCCATAATATATGTTATATTTTCTTTAATATAGAGCTTCCGTGGTGAAATGGATATCACAACGGTCTTCGGAACCGTTATTCTGGGTTCGAATCCTAGCGGAAGCACAATTTTTCAAAAAACCTTTATAAAATAAGCACTAATTTGGTGCGGGTAAGGAGAATCGAACTCCTGTCTCGTCCTTGGCAAGGACGCATTCTACCACTAAACCATACCCGCATCGTTTATTTACAAGTAAATATTATCATAATTCTCTTAAATTAAAAACCCATTGCTATTAAATAAGACATTCATAAACTGTGGATAAACCTGTGGTATCTGTGTATAAAAGACAGTAAAGTACCTATAGGGCATATTATGAATTATGTGAACTTTATTACATAATATGCTTATGTTATAAGACTTTTTTAAAAAGTCATTGTCGTTTTATCTAAAAATAGTAATAGACAAAACGTTTCATGTGAAAGAAACAAAATATGTCAGAACATAATGAAATTGGTAAAATAGGTGAGAAAATAGCGAGAGAGTTTCTTATGAAACACGGATTTTTAATTCTAGATACAAATTTTAGAACTAAATTTGGAGAAATAGACATAATCGCTGAAAAAGACAGAATTGTTCATTTTGTAGAAGTTAAAAGTATAAAAGTCAGAGATTTGAGTAATTTGAACCTAAACAGTTTCAGCCCAGAAGATAATTTGACTCATAGTAAATGGAGAAAGTTTGTAAAGACAGCTGAATTTCATAATCTAATAAAAAATAACAACCAAAAATCAATTATTGACCTTGTTTGCGTTTATATAGATTTAGAGAAAAGGGGAGGGAAAGTTAAAATTTTTGAAGACATAGTGAAAGATTAATATGTTAAAATAATTTTATGGAACACAAAAATCATCCAGAGTTGAAACAGTGGACACCTGATGAGATGGAACAGGTCAGATCCGAGGTCTGGTCTTCGCTTGATGATAATGTGGAATTTTTAGATGCTGATGAAAGTATAAAGACGGGAAAAGTTAATCCTTTTCTTATATCTCAAGAATATAAAAACAAAGGAAAAGATTTGAATGTTTTATTTGCTGGATTACCAACCACAAGACACAAAGGTCAAATAGAAAAAGATTTTGTAGATAATAAGGAACACAGCTCTCTTGCTAGGTTTTCTGAGATGTTACCTCTTCTTGCAAATAAAGAGGGGAGACTTGGAGAATATTTTGATGTAAAAGTTACAAAGACAGCAAAGATGGACGACGAAGGAAATAGTTTTGTTGATTTGGTGGTTGAGATGACAAATAATTTTGTTAAAGGAAATGAAAACTTTCCAAATGTTCATCCACATGTAGCTCTATGCGTTGATGTGACGACCAATAAAGATAAAGAAGGTATGAAAGAAGATATTCTTAGAAAATTTAATTTAGATACTGGCGAAATGGCGAATGTTTTATGTTATCAAAACGAATACGGAGTTTTGGGAATTGATGCGCCTAAAGTTGTTGTCCTTGAAGACAGAGAATTATTACTTGGAGTTTCTCAAGATTTTTCTAAATATGTAGTAAAGAGGGGAGAACAGTTTGTTGTTACTAATGATAAAAAGTTTGATGAAGTATATCGGGAATATTTTTCTAAGTTTCTTGAATCAATTAGACAAAATGTGTTAAAAAATATTTCAGAGTTGGTGGTGACTAAAGGAGATTTAAAAACAAATCAAAAAAGAAAAGCATTAAAAGATTCTTATCAGGCAATTGTTGACTTTATTGATGCCTATAAGAAAACCCCAACTATCAAAACCGATGTTGGGGTTAAGGGTTAAGGGCAGACATGATGTGTTCCGCGGCTTCCGCGTAATCTTTTAGCCCTTTGTTGGCTCCTTGGAAAATTTCAATTGCATATTTTATATCTAGTCCACTGTAGGGGCTAGATTTTTTCCATTTGATATATTTTTTTAGAGCCGTCTTTTGTACTTCGGTCAGGTCGTCTGGAATTTGTGATTCCATAGGATTACCTTTTTGATTGTGAGCTTGTTTCTTTCTAACACGATTTTTTAGTTAAGTCAACTTTTAGGTTTCGAGGTATACTTTAATTCAATTGAAAGAAACTAAAACTGAAAGTAATTTGAAGATTAATGATTTAACAAAAAAACTTCTTAATAATAGGGGATTTTTTTCTGATGAAGATATTGAAAAGTTTTTAAATCCGTCTTATGAGAGAGATGTTGCTGATCCATTTTTGATTTATGGGATGGAGAAAGCTGTGAAGAGAATTATTAAAGCGATAAAAGCAGGGGAGAAAATTGTAATTTATAGTGATTATGATTGTGATGGGGTGCCAGGGGGAGTTTTGCTTCGTGATTTTTTTGATGCTATTGGTTATGAAAATATTTGCGTGTATATTCCACACAGACACAACGAAGGATATGGACTTAATATAGAAGCGATTGATAAATTAAAAAAAGATGGAGTTAGTTTGATGATTACAGTTGATTTAGCGATTACAAATCTTGAAGAAATTAAGTATGCAGAAGATTTAGGTATTAATGTCATTGTCACAGATCATCATTTGCCGATTTATGAAGATGGAAAAGAAATACTTCCAAAAGCTTTCGTTGTGATAAATTCAAAACAAGATAAATGTGATTATCATGATGATATGCTTTGTGGTTGTGCTGTTGCATGGAAACTTGTTTGTGCGCTCTTAAGTAAATTAAGAGACGAAAAAATAAATAAAGAAATTGATGAGAAAGTAAAAAGTTTACCAGACGGTTATGAAAAGTGGTTGCTTGATCTGGTGGCGATATCAACTGTGGCTGATATGGTGCCACTTCAAAAAGAAAATAGAGCGCTCGCTTACTTTGGGATTAAAGTTTTACAAAAATGTAAAAGACAGGGATTGAAAAATATTTTTTTGAAATCTGGCGTATCTATTTCAAATATAAACGAAGATGATATTTCTTTTACTATTGCTCCGAGAATAAATGCGGCAGGGAGAATGGGTCATCCAATTCAAGCGCATAATATGCTTTATGAAAAAGATCCGATCTTGTCGCAATTTTATGTGAATGAGATTGATGATTTAAATAATTTACGAAAGCAGAGTGTCAAAGATGTGGTGGATGATATTTCATTTGATCACGATGTTTATAAAAATGATGTAGTGGTTGTGGGAAATGTTGATTGGTCACCAGGTATACTCGGACTTATTGCTCAGAAGATTATTGACGAGACTGGTAAGCCAACTTTTGTGTGGGGCAGAGGAGAGGATGAAAAAATTTTAAAAGGGTCTTGTCGGTCACGCGGAGATGTTCATGTAGTTTCTTTAATGCAAAAAGTTGGACATGACATTTTTACACATTGGGGTGGACATGAACAGGCGGGAGGATTTTCTTTGGATATAAAAAACAAAGACAAGTTAAGTGATGCGTTAAATGAAGTGTTTAAAGGTATGGAAGTGAGAGAAATTGAAAATGAAAAAACAAAAATTGATTCAGATATTTCTTTTGATGATATTAATCATACAACTTATGAAGCGATAAATGCACTTTCTCCATTTGGAGTGGCTAATCCTAAACCAATTTTTTCTTTTCCAAAAACAAAGCCACTTAGTGTGAGGAGATTCGGAAAACAAAGTGAACACATTGAAGTTATTTATAATTCTAATTCAGGACAAGTTAAAGCTATTAAATTTTTTACTGATGAGAAGCTAGAAGAGAAATTAAAAAAGGAACATAAATTAATCGCTCATTTTGAAAAAAGTTATTTTAGAGGAAAGGGGGAGCTGAGATTGAGAATAGTTGATGTGGCTTAATGTTATAATTTAATTATGAAAATAGAAATTTGGACAGATGGGTCATCAAGAGGAAATCCGGGACCTGGAGGATGGGGGAGTATTATTATTACACCGGATGAAGTGATTGAACTTGGTGGTAGAGAAGATTTAACGACAAATAATAGAATGGAAATGTCTGGGGCGCTTTTTGGTTTGCGAGAAATTGGTAAAGAAGCAAAAGAGGTGGAAGTGTGCACTGATAGTCAGTATGTAAAAAAAGGGATGACGGAATGGATAGATGGATGGATAAAAAAAGGATGGAAAGGGTCAACAAAAAAACCAGTGCTTAATCAAGATTTGTGGGAGGCTTTAAAAAAAGAAGAAGATAGATTAAAAAAAGATGGCGTGAAAGTAAAATGGAAATATGTGCCAGGGCATTCAGGAGTAGCCCTTAACGAAAGAGTGGATGTAATTGCGACAAGCTTGGCAGATGAGAGTGATATAGACCTGTATCGAGGGGAAAGAAAAAAATATTTTGTTTAGAATAAGTTTCATAATATGAATACACATATAAAAACAGTTGTTCTCGCAATCGGGCTTACGACTGGAATTTTTATCGGTGAGAAATATTTACTTTCAAGTGAAGTCGCAGTGACTTCACTTTTTGTTTTCATAATTTCTCTAGCAGTTTTATTTTTAGCTAGACGAAAAGAAAAAAATTTGAGCATTATTTTATTTTTTATCTTTGTTTCATTTGGAGTTGTTGTTGGGATTCTAAGAGTTCAAATGGAAAGTCCTGTCCGAATTTTTACTTGTGATAATAAATGTCAGTTTGAAGGAATGGTTGTTTCATCGCCAGTGATGAAAGATAATTTTCAAGAAGTTGTGGTGAAAGTTTTAGGTGGTGAGTGTCCTGATTGTGCGAATATTTTGGTGGAAGCACCACTTTATCCAAAGTTTAATGTTGGTGAAAAGCTAATTGTAGAAGGAAAAGTTATACCACCAGAAAATATTTTACCGACAGATGTACATCAAAAAAGTTTTGATTATAAAAATTATTTACTTAACCAAAATATTGGAAGCGTCGTTTCTTATCCGAAAGTTACAAGTGAAGGAATGGGTGAAATAAGTTTAGAAACAAAACTTATTTTAACTAAAGATAAAATGGTTACACGATTAAATAATTTTGTTTCATCTCCGGCTTCGTCACTTGGGTCTGGAATGCTTTTCGGAAGCGCCTCTTTCAGTAAAGAGTTGAATGATATTTTTCGTGTGGCTGGGATTTCACATATTGTTGTGTTGTCAGGATTTAATATTGCGATTTTGATTTCGTTTGTCTTAGCAATTTTATTTTTCTTGCCACTTTTTGTGAGAATTTCTATTTCAGTTTTATTTGTCCTGATTTTTATTTTGGCGGTTGGGGCAGAAGCCTCGGTTGTAAGAGCAACCATAATGGCTTTCATATCATTACTGGCACTGATTACTGGACGAGAATATGTCGCCAAACAAGCTTTGATTATTTCGTTTATTTTAATTATTCTTTATGACCCGAACGCGCTTATTTTTAGCGCATCGTTTCATCTTTCATTTTTGGCAACGGCTGGAATTATTTATCTAAGCACAATAATTGAAGTTGAAAAAGTGTTGGAGAAAAAAGAAACTACAAGTGAATTTAAAAAGATTTTAGCGCCAACGATTTCGGCGATTATTGCCACCGAAGGATATCTTTTGTACACCTTTGGATTTCTTTCCCTTTATTCTTTGATTACAAATATTCTTATTGTGCCATTTGTTCCGATTGCTATGTTATTATCTTTTCTGGTTGTTTTGTTTTCATATTTTTCTAGTTTTTTGGCGGGTGTGTTTGGTGTTATCGATTCATTTATTTTAAATGTAATGATTGGTGTGGCGCGATTTGTATACAATCTTCCATTTTCTAGAATAGAAATTTCTTTTTCGTTAACTGCGATGATTGTCTATTATATTTTAGTTATTTCTATTTTTTATTTTTATAAAAACCGTGAAAAGTTTTTTGTTAAAGAAATAAAAGATGGGGTGATTGATGATGAAGTGTATAGTTTTTAAAAATAAAAACTGGTCGCAAATCTAAAGTTTGCGACCAGTGTGAAGATGTCAGTATGTATTCTCTCTAATAAGTTGCTTACATCTGACCAAGAATAAATTCATTGCTTCTATTGCACGGATTTGGCTCAGAGCTCTGTTGTAGGAAAACATATTATGCTCAAGGTCTAGTGAAAAATCTACTTGAAGTGTTTTGTTTTCTCCTACATCGGTTACAAAAGAGTTAAGTGATATCACGGCCTCCACGGAACCAATCTTTTTAATTATTTGGTTAGTCCTTACTCTTGTTACCCGTGAATTACCCTCACTGTCTCCTTCGTACCATTCGGGCGGTTCGGTCTCGCCAAGGGCTGAAAAAATTTCAATGATTATTGGATACACCTTTGTTTTAACTATATGAAGAGCTAGGTTGTCATCGCCATTTGTTACTTCAAACCTTAGCCTAGTTTCATAGTTTATATTTTTAAACATATGTCTGAGACGATATTCAGAAAATTCATCTTGTTCAAAAGCTAACTCCAAAAGAGTTTTGTTACCCAGCTCATGAGCTCTGTTGTTTCCATTACCATGACTAGTAACTGATACTTCGTAATTGCTATATTCGCCAATTTTCCCACAAAACCGGAGTTCAATTTTTTGCCCCAACCAATCAAGAGGTATACTCATATCGTTTGTGGGAGGTGTTACCCAATCATCTCTAGAAATAAAGTTTATGAAAGGGGTGTAGCCATCGGTGCACATATCGACTATTTTTGGCATGGCGCTTTCTAACCACTTGGCGTCATTTATTTTTTTTGTAAAATAGGCCGATTGGTAGCGCTTCAGCAATTTTTGTATATCAAACTTTCCATGCACAGAGAAAAGCAGTCTATCCTCCATGAATTTTATTTTGAATTTCCCAGTACTTGGGATAAACCTTTCTGGAAAAAGAAGACAGGCAGCTTTTCTTTGGTCAAAACTGGGTAATGAATTTGTCATGATGTTTCTCCTGAGAGATATTACAAAGAACATTGACTGATCAATGTGCGATAGGAATGTCCATACCGCTTGCAGAGTACTTTTGAAATACGCTAGAAGCGATATAGAGTTCCCAAATCTTCCGTAACACTATCAAAATCTAGATTTAGATGCAATGTTGATTATGTTAGAATTAGCGAATGAAAAGGGAATTGTATTTACCATATTTCAAAGGGAAGAGAGTAACTGTAATGGGTTTGGGATTGCTCGGAAGAGGGGTGGGTGACACGGCATTTCTGGCTTCGGTTTGTGGAGAAGTGATTGTGACCGATAAGAAGACAAGCGAAGAGCTTAAAGAATCAGTTGATGTGCTTAAAGATTGTTCAAATATTATTTTTAATTTAGGAAAACACGATTTAAAAGATTTTGAGAATAGAGATTTTATTTTGAAAGCAGCGGGAGTGCCACTTGAAAGCGAATTTATAAATCACGCACGAGATGAAGGTGTGCCTGTTTATATGTCTGCGGCACTGGTTGTAAAAATAATTAAAGAAAAATTACAAAATGTAAAAGTAATTGGTGTGACAGGGACAAGAGGAAAAAGCACGGCTACGCATCTGATAGAGCATATATTAAAAGAGAGCGGAAAGAGGGTGCATATTGGTGGGAATGTTAGAGGTGTTGCGAATCTTCCACTATTAAATGAAATTGAAGATGGTGATTATTTGGTGCTTGAGCTTGATAGTTGGCAGTTACAGGGATTTGGGGATTTTAAAATATCACCCGGCATATCTTTGTTTACAAGTTTCTTGGACGACCATTTAAATTATTATCATAACGACAGAGAGATTTATTTTAAAGATAAAGCAAATATATTTTTATATCAGAAAGATGGCGATGTTTGTATTGGAAGTAGACAAGCACAAGAAGAAATTTTAAAAAGAGGTGATAAGAAAATAATCGTTCCTGAAGTTGTTCAGATAGATAGTAATTTAATAGGTGTTCATAATGATGTTGCTATCTCACTGGCAATAGAAGTGGTAATACAATGTGGAATTAAAAAAGAAGAGGCAATAAAGGCGATTAAAAGTTTTAAGGCGGTGGATGGTAGATTACAATATCTGGGTGAATATAGAAATGTAAAAGTTTTTAATGATAATAATGGAACCACACCAGAGGCGGTGATTGTTGGACTTGATGCCATAGAAGAAAAATTTAAAAAGAAACCGATACTAATTGTCGGCGGTGCTGATAAGGGACTTAATCTTTCGGAATTAGAAAAAGCGATTTTAAATAAAACAAAAGATGTAGTGTATTTGTCAGGAGAGGGAACAAATAAAATTAGCTTAGATAAAAAATATGAATTTGAAAAGTTGGAAAATTGTGTAGATAAATCTTTTGAGTTATCTCAAGATGGAGATATTATTATTTTCTCACCTGGGTTTTCATCAAAGAGTAAATATTTTAATAATGAGTATGAGAGGAATGATTTGTTCGTAACTTGTATCGAGAGATACAATATCTAGTTTTTTGTTTTGATGAATTTGAAGTAGGCGAAGGCAAACATGATTATGCCGACTATTCCCATAGTTAAAGCGTAACCTTTAGCTGTGATATTTTCGCCAAAGTAGTAACCGATGTAGGTTATGGTTGTTGCCCAAACAAAAGATGATGATAGGAAAATTAAATATGTTTTTGTTTTTGGAGTTTTGGAAAGTCCGGCGATAGTTGGGACCGTAACTTTTACTGATGGAATAAGTTTAGCGACAAATAACCACCACAAACCTTTGTTTGAAAATTCGTAGTGCATATGGTCTAGAGTTTTTTCTGGAACAGTTAAAAGTTTTTTAACAATTGGTCGGCCGTATTTGTAAACCAGCAAGTAAGTTATGATATTGCCGATTGTGTTGCCGAGAGTTCCGAAAAACAAAGTTGGGAACATTGATAACTTTCCGGTAGCGATGAAATAGCCAGCGATTAAATAAATAATTTGAGAAGATGGAATATTTACGGCGCCATTGGTGATGAGTAATATAAAAATCCCGAGATATGACGAGGAGATGATTATTTGATGTAAATCCATAGATATATGATACAGGAAAAATGAAAATGTAAGAATTGCGGTATTATTTAGATATGGGCGATTTTCTAAAGGAGAGAATTGAGAATCTTAAAAAGTGGGGAAGGGATTACGGAAAATTATTTTTTATATTTGTTTGTTTTGTTATTTTTATATTTTCTATTTATTTAATTTTTTCTTTTTCGCCGAGTAGAAATTTGAAAGTTTCATTTTTAGATGTTGGGCAAGGGGACGCGATTTATATTGAATCACCAACACACAAGAAAATGATAATTGATGGCGGACCTAGCAATATTGTTTTAGAGAGATTAAATAAAGAAATGAATTTTTATGATAAAGATATTGATGTCTTACTTGAAACTCATCCCGACTCGGACCACATCACTGGGCTTATTCCAATTTTAGAAAATTATAATGTGAAAAATATTGTAATGTCTAAGGCACAAAGCGACACTTCAGTGTCTAGTGATTTAAAGAATCATATTGATATGGAAGTAAAAGATAGTGGAGCAATTGTGCATGTTGCCAAGACTGGAGACCAGATTGATTTTGGTGATGGAGTTGTTGTGAAAGTTTTGTATCCAGCATCAAATTATGTTGATGACAAAAACACAAACGACGGGTCAGTGTCTGTTGAGATTGATTATGGAAATGAAAATTTTCTTTTGACAGCGGATTTACCAAGCAATAAAGAAGATGATTTGATTGCAACTGGAATGCTTTCAAAAAATATCACTATTTATAAAGCAGGACACCACGGAAGTAAAACCGCAAATAGTGAAAAATTACTATCATACATCAGTCCATATTATTCTGTAATTTCGGCTGGAAAAAATAATAGATACGGATTACCAAACGAAGAGATTGTTGATAGATTAAAAAAATATTCAAAAGCAATTTTTTCTACTATTGATTTAGGAACTATTGAGTTCGCGACGGACGGCAATAATATGGAAGTCAGTAGTCATTAGTTTATCTACTTGGATCTATTATACCCGTGTCTGGCATTCCTTCATCTGTTCCGGCCAAAGGAAATGGTTGATTTTTTATTGAGTCTTTTATACTCCCCAACTCCTGATTTTTAATATCTATTTCTTGTTGTTGTTTTGCTATTTGCTGTTTTAGGAGATTATTTTGTTCTGTTATTTGATAAATAAAATAACAACTAACAATTAAAAGTAAAATTGGAATAATTACCCAATATTTATATTTCATATGTGTTAATCATAGTATGTGAAATATAAGATGGCAAGTAATGAAAAGCGCGACCGAAGGTCGCGCTTTTCATTTTATTCTTAATTTAGAGCTTTATCTGCAAATGCAATCCTTTCTTCATACATGATGTGCAAATCTTTACTCTTGGACCATTAGGAATACGAGCCCATTGTAGATTTGGATATTTACGACGGTCACCTGAGGGATTAAATTTTGTAGCACGAACGGAGTTGCTATATTTCCCAACAACTTTGGATCCTTTTGCGCATAGTGGACATATATTTGCCATAGTAGATAAGATATTATCACAATATATCCTCACTTGCAATCTCCACTGGAAATATGTGATATTCTTAGATAATGATTGATCAAAACATCGTTCAGATACTATTTCCAATAATTATTTTACTGTTTTCAGTGATTATTCACGAGTTATCACACGGTTATGTTGCTTATATATTAGGAGATGACACTGCTTATAATGCCGGAAGACTAACATTAAACCCAATTTCACACTTAGATATGGTTGGATCTATTATTGTTCCTGTGCTTTCTATAGCTTTTGGTGGAGTTTTTATCGGCTGGGCAAAACCAGTTCCTTATAACCCAAGGAACATTAAATCAAGATATGGTGAGGCCTTTGTGGCATCCGCTGGAGTCATTAGTAATTTTGCTTTAGCCGTTATTTCTATAATTGCTTATAAATTATTATCTATAAATGGAATTTTAAATGAAAATATTGGTAGGGCGCTATTTATTATTATTGCTGTAAATATTTCCTTGGCTTGTTTTAATTTGATGCCAATTCCGCCATTTGATGGTATGTCTATATTGCAATCGTTATTCCCAAGATTAAATTTTCTTAGAAAGTTTTCTTACAATCCAGTCTATTTAATAGGGGCAATTTTAGTGGCGTCTGTCTTTTATAGCTACTTAGCTAACTTTATATTTGGCTTTATCATTAAAATACTGTCATAACTTTTCCACAGCGTGTCTCTTATTCCTGTCTTTTATGTTCTATACTTAGATAATGGTTAGGACTCGCAAAGTAAATAACAAAATAACTCATAAATTAAAGAGGCATAGCAAAAGATTTATTAGAGACATGCTTCTCTCAAGATATTTTCATTTTATTTTTAAATTAATTATTGGGCTTGGAGTTTCTATTTCAGCTTTCTATGGAGTTTATGCTCTCATCAATCAAACTGTCTCTTCTAATGTGGTTATTTCAGAAACAGAAGTTATTCAAATGGTGAATAGACATATAAAATTACCACCGGAAGAACCGGAGTCTGTGGTTCGTGTGGAAGATCCTGAGACTTTGAGTAAACAAAATATCTTTTATCAAGATGTTAAGGAGGGGGATTATATTTTAATATATAAAAGTATGGCAGTTATATATGATTTGAGAAATGATGCGGTAGTTTCGGTGAAAAAATAACTGACAGAATCTGTTTTTCTAGTGGCCATGGTTTTATGTGTCTTTAATTTGCTTATAATCTAGTGTTATGTTAATATCTTACTCACTTATCTAATATGCCAACAATTAGTCAATTAATTAAAAAGCCAAGAAAGAATGTGATTAGAAAATCTCGTTCTATTGCTATGGGTCGCGGTTTTAATGCAATTCAAAATCGTCCAAATTTTTATAATTCTCCATTCAAAAGAGGTGTTTGTATCAAGGTTACAACCACAACTCCAAAGAAACCTAACTCCGCTTTGCGTAAGATTGCTAGAGTTCGTTTAACAAATGGAATGGAAGTAACAGCGTATATCCCAGGTGAAGGACACAAGTTACAAGAACACTCGGTGGTAATACTTCGTGGTGGTCGTGTGAAGGACTTGGCCGGTGTGAGATATCACATTGTTCGCGGAAGACTTGATGCAACTCCAGTTGAAAAGAGAAAGCAGGGTCGCTCACTTTACGGAGCTAAGAGACCTAAAGCCGGTGCTCCAGCGAAGAAATAATTTGAAATAGAAAAGCGCGACCTTCGGTCGCGCTTTTGTTTTTTCTAAAAATATTGTAGTTTAGTTGTAGTAGCTATTTATAGAGGAGAGGGTAATGGTCTGGTATATAATTCTGGCTGTCGTTGTTTTGTTTTTTGTCTACAAACTTTTCATAAAAGGGGCCGCTGATAGACACACGCTCGATAATCGTGACGAGCTTTTGCGGTTCTTTGCTCCAAATGAAAAACTTATGGCTTCTCAAGTGGCCAAAAAGATAAGAGAGAGGACAGAAGGACGAAGAGATATTTCTGACGCAATCTTGCATAGAGCTTTTAGTCAGTTGTGTAGTGAAGGGAAATTGATAAAAGAGGTAACACAAAAAACTCTTTCTGGTGTGACCTTAGACGTAGCGGTATATTATCTTCCTCTTGCTTCACCAGAAACTCAACTGACTATTGTGAAGTGAATAATAAATTAAGCGCGACTTTGGTCGCGCTTTTGCTTTTTATTTATTTGTATTGTAGTATAGAAAAACTAGTTTACTAGTATTTAAGCATTACCAATTAAACTCGTTGCGGAGTACCTAAGCTTAAGGGAACATAACGCACGAAAATCTTCCGCCAGAGGCGGATAAAACAATATGCGTAGAAAAGTTAAAAATCGAAATATCGTAAGTGGCGATTCTGTTTACGATTCCGAGAAAGTTTCAAAGTTTATCAATTATGTGATGAAGAGTGGAAAGAGAACTATCGCCCAAGAAATTGTTTACGGAGCTTTTGATGTTATCAAGGAGAAAACAAAAAATGAAAATCCTCTTGAGATATTTAATGCTGCTCTTACAAACGCTGGGCCACTTATGGAAGTTCGTTCTCGCCGTATCGGTGGAGCCAACTACCAAGTTCCTCGTGAAGTTCGTCCAGAAAGACGCTTTATGCTTGCGCTTCGTTGGATACTTGAAGCTGCGAACGCTAAGAAGGGGAAAGCTATGAGATATAAGCTAGCTGATGAATTAATTGCGGCTTCAAATAATGAAGGAACAGCAATTAAGAAGAAGGATGATACTCATAGAATGGCTGAATCCAATAAAGCCTTCGCTCACTTCGCCTGGTAATTTTAAAAAGAAATTGGCGCATTACTTTGTCGCTACAAGATTTTGCTCGGTCGTCGTACTAGTTGTACGCCTTCCTCTAAAAATCTTTATGCTCCTCGTAATGCATCCAATTTCTTTCTAAAATGGGAAAAACAAAAGCGACCATTTCATGGTCGCTTTTGTTTTATGTTAATATACAATTTGGTACACAAAATTATCTTTTTGCTCTGCCTTGATGCGGCTTGGACACTCCTTGTAGCCAGCAGATGACGGGAAAAATGGGGAAGATTTATTTTGTGTGCTTGGTAGGTGTATCACAAAAATCTCTCGGGGAAAGTCTTGCGGAGAATAAGGATACTCCCCCTGCTTACGAAGAAGCACACGGATTTACCTGCGCCCACAGCGCAGGATTTTTTTGTTATTGTTAACTTACGAACTATTGGCTAAAACCCACTTTTGTGATAGCATGTTGCTATTGCCTAAACGGCTTTTTTGTTTCTTTAATAGAGACTAATTAACTATAAACTAATTAAAAATTAACTATATATATGGCACGCGATTATCCACTAAATAAAACTCGTAACTTCGGAGTCATTGCTCACATTGACGCTGGAAAAACAACTACAACAGAGAGAATTCTTTTCTATACTGGAGTTTCTCACAAAATTGGTGAAGTTCATGATGGTGCGACTGTGATGGATTGGATGGAACAAGAGCGTGAACGTGGTATCACCATTACTTCGGCGGCGACAACTGCATTTTGGTCACCAACATATATGCCAAAAGGTGATGATTCTAAGAAGTGTCGTTTTAATATTATTGATACCCCAGGACACATCGACTTTACAATTGAAGTGAAGCGTTCACTACGTGTGCTTGACGGTGCTGTGGTGGTGTTTGATGGAGTGGCTGGAGTAGAACCACAATCAGAGACAAACTGGAGATATGCGTCCGACGCTATGGTGCCTCGTATTTGTTTCATTAATAAACTTGATAGAATGGGTGCTAATTTCGACAAAGCTTTTGTTTCGATTCTTGATCGTCTTTCAAAAAAAGCTGTTCGTATGCAAATGCCAATCGGTGCTGAAGAAAACTTTAACGGCATCATTGATTTACTTACAATGAAGGAAGTCACTTTTGAAGGAGACAAAGGTAAGGATGTTGGTTCTACAGAAATAAAGCCAGAATTTTTGGAAGAAGCTAAGAAGCGTCGCGCGGAAATGATTGAAAAGATTGTCGAGACTGACGAGAATATGATGACGGCTTACTTGGAAGGAAAGGAATTTTCAATTGAGGAACTAAAAACAACTATTCGTAACGCAGTTATTGCTAATGAATTGTTCCCAGTTTTCTGTGGTTCAGCTCTTAAGAATAAAGGAGTACAACTAGTACTAGATGCGGTGATTGATTATCTTCCTTCACCACTTGATATTGCACCACCAAAAGGATTGGATGGTAATACCGGCGAGCCTGTAACTGTTGAGGTTTCAGATACTGCCCCATTTACCGCTTTAGCTTTTAAGTCTATGGCAGATCCATTCGTCGGACAATTAACATTCTTCCGTGTTTATTCTGGAACATTGGAATCTGGTTCATACATTTATAACTCAACTAAAGAAAAGAAAGAGCGTATTTCTCGTATCTTGCGTATGCATGCTAATGAGCGTGAAGAAGTGAAAACAGTTTACGCCGGAGAAATCGCAGCGGCCGTTGGTCTTAAAGATACAGTGACATCAGACACCATGTGTATGGAAGAGCATCCAATTATTTTGGAAAGAATTGTTATTCCTGAATCTGTTATTTCGATGCGTATTGAACCAAAGACTAAAGCTGATCAAGAGAAAATGGGTATAGCTCTTTCAAAATTAGCTATTGAAGATCCAACTTTCCGTGTATCATCTGACCCTGAAACTTTGGAGACCATAATTTCTGGTATGGGTGAATTGCACTTGGATATTATTGTGGATCGTATGAAGAGAGAATTTAATGTGGAAGCAAATACAGGTAAGCCTCAAGTAGCTTACAAGGAAACTATTCTTGGCGCTGCTTCAGGTGAGGGTAAGTACATCAAGCAGTCTGGAGGTCGTGGACAATACGGACACGTTAGAATTAATATTAAGCCAATTGATTATTCTATTAAGACCGAAGACTTACCAAAGAATACAAAGCGTTACAATGGTTTTGAATTCGTAAACTCAATAAAAGGTGGAGTTATTCCACAAGAATATGTTCCTGCTGTAGAAAAAGGATTGCGAGAAGCAATGGATCGCGGAACTCTTGCTGGATTTAAGATGGTTGATGTTTCTTGTGAAGTTTATGACGGATCTTTCCACGAAGTGGACTCATCTGAAATCGCTTTCAAGATTGCTGCGGGTATGGCACTCTCTGATGCCGTTGGAAAAGCGAAGCCGGTTATTCTAGAACCAATAATGAAAGTGGAAGTTGTTACACCGGATAAGTTCTACGGAGATATTACTGGAAACCTATCATCAAAGCGTGGACAAATAGAAGGCATGGACGAAAGAGGAATGGATAAAGTTGTGAGAGCAATGGTTCCATTGTCAGAAATGTTTGGTTATGTAAATAATTTGCGTTCAATGACAGAGGGACGTGCATCATTTACAATGGAATTTGGAAAGTATGATGTGGTTCCACAGAACATTGCCAAGGATATCGCCGAGAATAAAAAATAAAATTTTCGCGAACTACTTTGTCGCTACGAATTTTTTGTCGGTCAATGTAGGTCTTCTACATTTCTCTCCAAAAAATTCTAGGCTCCTCGTATTTCATCGAAAATTTTATTTTTTATAAACAAGAAATAATTTCTTTCCTATTCTGAATCCTGAAAATATTTTTTTAACACAAAAGCGACGCCTACGGCGTCGCTTTTGTTATCTCTAATTAGTGCTAGACTTAGGATATAAGCTAATAAATACAAAACTATGTCTATATTCTTTTGGAAAAAACAGGGGAGCGTTGCTGAAAATACTAATTACGCTCCATATGAAGAAATAAGCGAAAAGAAAACAACTACGCTCGGCTATTTCCTACTTTTTATTATGGTTATTCTTGGTGTTTGGAGAGGGCAGGGTTTTATTACATCTGTTTCAGATTTCATTAAAAGCCCAGAGCCAATTTCTATTTGCGGACAGTATTTAAATTCCAAAATAGCAGATGTCAGCGATACGGTTACTCCAGTATATTCGTATCCATATTATTATTCTTATTACAATAATAATTTAGATTCCTGTGTCTACTCATCAATTGAAAAATTAAATAATATTCCGCTTGTTATGGAACAAATTATTCCACTTCAAAAAGAAGAAGATGATTTACAGCAAAAATTAAATAATTTAAATAATTCTCTTTCTTCCGCCGGAGTAGACTTGCAAAACGCCCAAGGCAATTATTCTGTTACTCTTACAGAAAAGATTGCCAACGTGCCTCCATCTATAGATGGTAATGCTACTAAAAATAATTTTATTTTAACTAGTAATCAATTAGATAGTCTTAAAAAAGAAAGAGATCAAGTTATTTCTTCTATAAAAGAAATTGATGACAAAATAGTAAAGATTGCAAAGGATAATAGTGGGGAAATAAAAGCAACCTTTGCAGAATTTGATAGAGAGACGAGAGTTGTTGATTTCGAAAGAGCTCTTCTATTGTTCTTGCTTATTACCCCAGCTTTATATTTCTGTTTAAGAAAATATTTAGCTCTTAAAAAAGAAAATTCACAATACACAATTATCTGGACAGCTGTCTCTCTTATTTTTGCTATTTTGTTTGCACAAGTATCCTTCCAATTCGTCTATCAGCTTATTCCTAGAGAATTTATTACATTTATTATAAATATAATACATAGCTTTAGATTTTTATTACCGCTTTCTTATTACGCTCTACTTTTACTTGTTCCTATTTTATTCGGTTGGATTGTTTATGTTATTCAGAAAAGGGTATACAACAAAAAAGCAGTCATGATTAGAGCTTTAAAAAATCATAAATGCCCTGATTGTTCGATGTTACTTAGAAATGAAGATAGATTTTGCCCAGTTTGTCATTTCCAAATAAAAGAGACTTGTAGCAAATGTAATGGTCAAAGAATTGTTGGATTGGCATTTTGTCCAATTTGCGGCGAGAAAAAATAAGGGTTTTTTCTGAGTTATATTCAAAATTAGGCCTTGACAAAGTATACTTTTAGTGTATAATTTACATCGGTAGCACGAGTTTTCATAAATCATGCATTTCCGCATGAAATGAATTTTTTTTTGACAAAAAGGGGAAATAAATGAGCTTTCTAGGGAAAATGTTTTCGAATCTGGTTCATTCCATTTTCGGCGGACAAGACAATGGAGCGCATCCGGCGCCCTTCTTTGCCTCACCTCCTGCGCTGCCGTCATCCACGATGCCAACGTCCACATCGGACAACAACATGGTGTCTCACAATGGCACCGACCCGGTGCAGGCGGCCAAGTCCGACGCCGTGTTCCAGGCGTTTATGTCGGCTGTGACGGCGTCAATGAATGGCAAAGATGCGGTCAATTTGAATGGCAATGCAAGCAGTGGCCAAACCATTTCGTTTGGCTACATGCACAACGTCACGCAAACCAACCCCGATGGAACAGTTTTCACTTATCAACAGATGGACCCGTTCGCCCAGATGGTGGAGACTTCAAACTTCCACACCCTGCAAGACACGACTGGCGCCATCAGTTTCGGTGGAGACACATCGTTTACTGGGTTTTACAACCCGGGCAAGGTGATTCCCGGTCAAACGGTGCATGTCGTAAGCGATGACTACTCGTCGTCGCACAACGACCTGACTTTGGTCGGCCTCGGCCAACCACTTACGGATATCTTCCCCGTCAAAGGCTAAACTATAAGCCAAACTTTAATAATAATCGCTAATCCTTCTTGGGTTGGCGATTTCTTTTTACCTATTAACACCCAATATTTGCGTTTAATTAACAGATATGATAGTATTTTACCTATTCGCTTAGCAGTCTCTCTATGATAAAGAGTTAAGCAGAAGAATCTTTCTGTTCGCTTATTATTTTGCGGTCAGAATCATTTATAAATTATTAATTTTTAATATAAAATACAGGTCCGCTATGCGTAGCAATACGACATAAGATCTCTAAAAAAACATATGGCAGAAACATTTAATCGCGACAAGCCACACGTAAATGTGGGAACAATCGGTCACGTAGACCACGGAAAGACTACTCTTACATCCGGTATTCTTAACGTGCTTCACTTAAAAGATGCAACTATCAAAACAAAAGGGGTAGATGATATCGATAAGGCACCTGAGGAAAAAGCTCGTGGTATTACTATTTCTCTATCTCACTCAGAGTACTGGACAGATACTCGTCACTACGCACACATTGATGCTCCAGGTCACGCTGACTATATCAAGAACATGATTACTGGTGCCGCTCAAATGGACGGTGCAATCTTGGTGGTTGCTGCAACTGACGGTCCAATGCCTCAAACTCGTGAGCACGTTCTACTTGCAAAGCAAGTTGGTGTTCCAAGAATGGTGGTATTTCTAAATAAGTGCGATATGGTTGAAGATGAAGAAATGATTATGTTGGTTGAGGAAGAAATCCGCGAAATCCTTACAAAGTATGGATTCGACGGTGTTAATACTCCAATCATCAGAGGTTCTGGTCTTAAGGCTTCAGAAGCTAAGTCACTTGATGATCCATGGGCACAAAAGATTGTTGAGCTTCTAAACGCTCTTGATACTTGGATTCCATTGCCAGAGCGTGATGTTACAAAGCCTTTCCTTATGCCAGTTGAAGATATTTTCTCAATTGAAGGAAGAGGAACTGTGGTTACAGGACGTATCGAAAGAGGTGTTGTAAAACTAAACGAGGAAATTGAAATCGTTGGTCTAAAGGATACTGTTAAGACAGTTGTTACTGGAATTGAAATGTTTAATAAATCTCTTCCAGAGGGACAAGCTGGAGATAACGCTGGACTTCTAGTTCGTGGTATCAAGAAGGAAGATATTCTTCGTGGACAAGTTCTAGCTAAGGCTGGATCTGTTAAGCCACATACTGACTTTGAATGTGAAGTTTACATTCTAAAGAAGGAAGAAGGAGGTCGTCACACACCATTCTTCAATGGATACAAGCCACAATTTTACGTAAGAACAACTGACGTAACAGGTGAATGTACACTTCCAGCAGGAACAGAAATGGTTATGCCAGGAGATACAGTAAAGCTTACTGTTAAATTACTCGCACCTATCGCTCTTGAAGAGCAAGGCCGTTTCGCTATCCGTGAAGGAGGTAAGACTGTAGGTGCTGGTGTTGTTACAAAAATTAACGCCTAGTTCTATTAAATTAAAAATAACTAAAAGCTCATGACAGCAACTAAAGCTACAGCTAAAAAAGCAACTCAAAGCAAGACTGCAGAAGTCCAAAAACTTCGTATTCGTGTTCGTGCTTACGAGAGCAAGGTGTTAGATAATTCTGTGAAGCAGATTATTGATACAGCTCGCAGATTTGAAGCTGTAATATTAGGTCCAATTCCATTGCCGACAGAGATTAAGCGTTACACTGTAAACCGTGCATCATTTATTTATAAAGATGCTCGTGAGCAGTTTGAGATGCGTGTGCATAAAAGATTGATTGATATAGTTAATCCAAATGCCAAGCTAATCGAAGCGCTAACTAACCTATCACTTCCATCGGGAGTCGACATTGATGTAAAGATGGCATAGTATCGTAAATGTATGAAATTCACTCTAGCTAAAAAACAACATATGACACAGTTCTTCGCAGAAGACGGAACAGTACATCCGGCTACTGTTTTGGCTGCGTCTACTCTTACTGTTACTGCAATCAAGACAAAAGAAAGAGATGGTTACGAAGCTATTCAAGTTGGTGCTTTTGAGCAAAAGAAAGAGAGACTGTCTAAAGCATTACTTGGTCACTTAAAAGGTGGAAGTTTCAAAGAAGTAAAAGAATTTAGAACTCCAGGCGGAGACTTAGCACTTGGTGCTAGAATCGCTTGTGATATTTTTTCTAAAGGAGACATTGTAACCATTTCTAGTATTTCAAAAGGAAAAGGATTCCAAGGTCCAATGAAGCGTCACGGAATGAGTGGTGGATGGGGACAACACGGACAGAAACACTCTGCTCGTGAGATTGGATCTATCGGAGCCACTGGTCCACAGAGAGTTTTCAAAGGAAAGAGAATGGCGGGTCGTATGGGAAGTGATCGTGTCACACAAAAGAGTGTAAAAATTCTTGATGTTGATTTGGCAAGTGGATTAATTTTAGTCAAAGGAGCAGTTCCTGGTAAAAGAGGAACGCTTGTAGAAATAAAAGGATAATTATGGAAGTAAAAGTTTATACAACCGAAGGAAAGAGCACAAGAGAAATCACATTACCTGAGAGTATTTTTGATGTGAAGTGGAATGCTGACTTGGTATCACAAGTTATTCAATCACAAATGTCTAATCGTCGTGCCGGAACTGCTCACACTAAAGATAGAAGTGAAGTGCGTGGTGGAGGTAAGAAGCCATGGCAACAAAAGGGAACAGGTCGTGCTCGTCACGGATCATCTCGTTCACCAATCTGGAGACACGGTGGAGTTACTCACGGTCCAAGAAATGATACCAATTTCAAGAAAGACATTCCTCGTGGAATGAAGAATAAAGCTTTGTTTGCACTTCTGTCTGCAAAATTTAAATCAGGAAAAATTCTTTTTGTTGATTCTCTAAAAGAAACAACTGGAAAAACTAAGAATGCGGAAATGATAATGAAGAACCTATCACAAGTTGAAGGATTCAAGACTCTTACTTACAAGAAGCCAAACAATGTTTATCTTTCTGTAGGAAAGGCGGACGCTATGATGAAGAGATCATTTAGAAATCTTCCATTTATGACATTTCATAATGCGGATGATTTAAATCCTCTTGATATTGCTAACACTAGATACTTAATTATCTCTGATCCAGAGACTACCTTTGAGTATTTGTCATCAAAGATAAAGTAAAAAATATGAGTAAAGAAATAAAACAAAAGAATACTGAAGTAGAGAATGATAATTTAATTATTTCTCCTCGCATTACTGAAAAGGCCTCATTGCAATCAAATGCTAATGCTTATACTTTCGTTGTGAAGAAAGAAGCAACTAAACTTTCACTTGCTAAAGAAATTGAAAAGACATATAAAGTGAAGCCACTTTCCATAAATATCATAAACCTAAAAGGAACAGCAGTGTTTGTTCGTGGAAAGCACGGAAGAACAAATGCTATTAAGAAGGCAATTGTTTTCTTAAAGAAAGGGGACACCATTAATCTTGCTAATTAATTTATAAAGATATGAAGACATACAAACCGACAACCCCATCAAGAAGAAAAATGTCCACTGTTACTTACAGCGGTGTTTTAACAGAGAGTAAGCCTCACAAGCCATTAACCAAAGGGTTCCGCAGAGGATCCGGAAGAAACGCTTATGGTCGTATAACATCTCAAGCTCGTGGAGGAGGAAATAAAAGATCTTTCCGTGATATTGATTTTAGATATGACAAATTAGATATTCCTGCCAAGATTCAAAGTGTGGAGTACGATCCAAACAGATCAGGCTTCATCGGGCTTGTTGCTTACAATGACGGAGCTAAGAGATACATTCTTCTTCCAGGTAAAATGAAGGTGGGTGATTCATTTATTGTCTCCGCTACTGCTCCACTTGAAGTTGGAAACAGAACAGTATTAAAAAATATTCCAGTTGGAACTTTTGTTTATAATATCGAGCTACAACCAAGAGGGGGATCAAAGCTCGTTCGTTCAGCTGGAGTATATGCTCAAGTTGTTGCTCACGACGCTGGATTTACATCAATTAAGCTTCCTTCATCAGAAATTAGAAAAATAAAAGATGAATCATTCGCTTGTATTGGTGAAGTTTCAAACGAAGAATACAGACTTCGTAATTTAGGAAAGGCTGGACGCGCAAGACATTTAGGATGGCGTCCAAAGACTAGAGCTACCGCTAGAAACCCAGTAGACCACCCATACGGAGGAGGTGAAGGAAAGGCGCCACGTGGAACCAAGCGTCCAAAGACCAAGCAAGGTCGTGTTACTGGAGGCAGAAAGACCAGAAAGCCAAACAAGTACTCAAACGTTCACATTGTTTCCAGAAGAGTAAATAAGAAGAAGAAATAAAAGCTTTACTTTAAAGGAAATTCTGATATAATTAAGCCCTATTGACCACAATTTTATGACAAGATCACTAAGCAAAGGACCATTCGTAGACGAGAGAGTACTCAAAAAAGTGCTCGGAAAGAAACCTGAGGAAACAGGGGTAATTAAGACATGGATTCGTAGATGTGATATCGCACCTGAGATGGTTGGTTTCACTTTTGGAGTTTACAACGGTAAGACTCATATCGAAGTTCTTTTAACTGAAGATATGGTTGGTCACAAGCTTGGTGAATTTTCTCCAACTCGTAAGTTCGTTCGCCACGGAGGAAAAATGCAAAAGGAAATTGACCAGAAGAAAAAGCAATCTGAAATTGATGCTGCTAAGGTTGTTAAGGCTACCGCTGATACTAAGAAGAAATAATTTTAATATATGAAAGCTTCCCTAAAAAATTACAGACAGTCACCAAGAAAAGTTCGTTTGATAACGGAGCTTATTAAGGGTAAGAATGTGGTTGAGGCACAAGCTATTTTAACTCACCTTATAAAGAGAGGAGCGCTTCCAATCAAGAAGCTTCTTAATTCAGCTGTAGCTAATGCCCAAGGGGATGTAAAAGATTTAATTGTAAAAAATGCAACAGTAGACAAGGGAGTTGTTCTTAAGAGATGGATGCCCCGCGCCATGGGCCGTGCGTTTCCAATTCATAAGCATACAAGCCAAGTTAAAATAGAGCTTGCTCATAAAGTTAAAAAAGATTAATAAAATATATGACACACGTAGTTCACCCATATGCACATAGACTAGGAATCATACGCGACTGGAAGTCACGCTGGTTCGGCAAGAAAGAAAATTATGTTGACCATCTTCGTTCAGATGTTCTACTTCGTGCATGGTTAACTAAGAAACTTCGTGGAATGTATGTTTCTTTAATTGAAATTGAGAGAAGTGCGAAAGAGTATTGTATTTCTATTCACACATCTCGTCCGGGAATGATTATTGGTCGTGGTGGAGACGGTATTGAAAAATTGAAGGAGGCGCTAAAGAAAGAAATGCGTCGCTCAAAGATTGTCATCACTCAAGATGTAAAGCTTGATATTGTTGAAGTCGCAAATCCAGAAGCCAATGCAGCAATTGTGGCTTCAATGGTAGCAGAGGGAATTGAAAAGCGTCTTCCTTTCCGTAGAGTTCTTAAAATGACTATGGAAAAAGTTATGGCAAACCGTGATGTTAAAGGTGCTCGTATCGCTGTATCAGGAAGACTAGGAGGTGCTGAAATGGCTCGTCGTGAACAAATTAAAAGAGGTGGAATTCCACTTCAAACACTTCGTGCCGACATTGATTTTGCTCGTGAGAAAGCTTATATGACTTACGGAGTGATTGGTATAAAGGTTTGGATTTATCGTGGAATGAAGTTTAACGATAAGGACAACAAGAATAAATAATTAAACGAGTATGTTATTTCCAAAAAAAGTAAAACACAGAAAATGGCAATCGGCGAGACTATCAGTTGCAAAGCTTAATCGTCCAGAGACAAGAGGAATAAAAGTTTCTTTCGGTGCTTTTGGATTGAAAGCCGAGACTCCAGCACGTGTGATGTCTAATCAAATTGAATCTGCTCGTCGTGCTATGACTCGTTACGCTGGAAAGACTGCTAAAATTTGGATTCGTATTTTCCCAGACAGACCAGTTACTCAAAAGGCTGCAGAAGTTCCGATGGGAAAAGGAAAGGGAGATCCGAAGGGATATTGTTTTGAAGTTCGTCCAGGAAGAGTCCTCTTTGAGATTGACGGAGTAACAGAAGAGGTGGCACGTGAAGCTCTTCGCAAAGCAGGGACAAAGCTTCCGGTTAAGACTCGTGTAGTAGCGCGTTAATTTAAATAAAAAATATGAAAGAACAAAAAGTAAACAAAAGAAAATTAACAGGAAAAGTAGTATCTGATAAATCAGATAAGACTGTTGTTGTTAATGTTTCTAGATATGTCGCGCACAAGAAGTATGGAAAGTACTATAAGATAGACAAGAGATACAAGGCCCACGACGAAAACAATGAATATAAAGTAGGAGAGACAGTAATCATCGAAGAGTCTCGTCCAATTTCAAAGGATAAGAACTTTATCGTAATTGGTCACAAATAATTATTAACCTAAACATACAACCATGATACAAGCAGGAACAAATGTAAAAATAACAGATAACTCTGGAGGAAAATTCGGAAGAGTTTTCAAGGTGTTAGGCGGATCAAAACGTCGTTATGCTTCACTTGGAGATTTGGTTGTTTTGTCAGTTAAAATTGCAGAGCCAAGAAAGACAACAAAGAAGAAGGATATTGTTTATGGTGTAGTTGTTAGAACTACAAAGCAAGTTCGTCGTAAAGATGGATCATATATTTCTTTTGATGATAATGCTGTGGTTTTGGTTGATAAAGTAAAAAAGGAACCGAAAGCTGGACGCGTCTTTGGTCCTATTCCTCGTGAGCTTACTGAAAAGGGTATTGATGGTTTCAAGAAAATCGCATCACTTGCACCGGAAGTAATATAAATATTTAGATAAAAAATTATGAAAATAAAAAAAGGAGACAAAGTAATAGTGATTGCTGGAAAGGAGAAGGGAAAGACTTCTGTTGTTGCGCGCGCTATTCCAACAAGAAACAAAGTTATTTTGGAAGGATTAAATACAATGAAGCGCCACATCAAACCAAAGAAGCAGGGAGATAAGGGTGGAATTATTGATAAGGCTATGCCTATTGATGTTTCTAACGTAAAGCTTGCCGACAAAAAGTCATAAAAAGTTTCATCTGCTTTGTCGCTACAAAATTTTATTCGGTCAATGTAGGTCTACTACATCTCTCTCATAAAATTTTTATGCTTCGCGCATCTAAAACCTTTTCTGACTTTTTGAAAATTAGGAAAAGTAATAATTAAAAAGCGACGACCTCCGGTCGTCGCTTTTTAATTTGTTTTGTGCTAGATTTTGTTTAGTTGTTTTTTGAGGAGAAGGTTATGAGTATTTTCCCTAGACATATACAGACAGACCTTGGTTACAAGGTAGACGTTTTGTTTTCTTGTAAGTGTTTACTGGACATCTTAAACGGCATCGAAGATTCAGTTGGAATAAATAGCGCTAATTATCTTTGGCGAGTATTTGATGAAATGGAAAATAATTTCCCGTTTACTCCGGCGTGGGACTCAAGAGAGCCTAGGCAATTTCTTAGAAAAGGGGAAGAGTTTCGTTATCGTGCCCCTGTTTGGAAGATTTTTCTTGAAGTGACCAATCGCATAAATGGTTTCAATGATTTTCAAGAAAATCCTTCTTTCGTAGATAGTAAAACCTGTGCCGCCTTTTTGAAGGAACAAATAAGGCTTTACGATAAACATACAAAACTTCAGGCTTGGTCAGAGAAAGCAAAAGAAGAAATTGAGAAACTTGGTCTGACAATCTCTTTCTCTGGTCTAGACCACAAAATCAGAACCCCAGCTGATGTAGATGTTGATTTCAAACCAAAAAAAACTGGGAGACTAGCAATAATCTTTTTCAAATATTTTCTACAGGAAACAATAGTGGAATTAGAAAAAAATTGAATAAAAACGGCACCGTGAGTGCCGTTTTCTTTTGTTTGTCTGATTACACATTTTGTGATAGAGTAGATGAATTATCAATTAGTAGAACATAAGCGACGTATACGTTTTGTGAGGGTTTCTAGTAACAAAACTAATCGTGCTTAATCAAAGAATATGAAAAAAACAGTACAAGAATTAGAAAAACTTTCTTTTGAAACATTGTCAAAAGAATTTGGTTATAAAAATGTGATGGCAGCGCCAAAGCTAGTGAAAGTAACAGTATCTGTTGCTACAGGTTCAGCAATTAAAAAAGACAGAAAGAGAAATGAACTTGTGGTAGATAGACTTGCTAAAATAACAGGTCAAAAGCCAACACTTAGAAAAGCTAAGAAATCAGTGGCTTCATTTAAAACAAGACAAGGAGACCAGATTGGAGTTGCGGTTACTCTTCGCGGAAAAAGAATGTTTGGTTTCTTAGATAAACTTTTCAATGTGTCACTTCCTAGAACCAAAGACTTCCGAGGAATAAATAGAACTTCAGTTGATAACATCGGTAACATAACTTTTGGAATCAAAGAGCAAACTATTTTCCCAGAAATTCACGATGAAGATTTGAAAGATATTTTCGGAATGGCGATAACAATTGGAACTACAGCTAAATCGAAAGAAGAGGCAACTAAATTCCTCTCTATAATCGGTGTCCCGTTTAAAAAACTATAATTTACTTCATCTACTTTGTTACAGAAAATTTTTCCTCCACGCGTCGTACTATATGTACGCCTTGGTCGCAAAAATTTTCTGTGCCTCGCATCTAAAGCAAATTCTAGCTTTTTAATGAAAGAAAACTCGCCTAAAAGGCGAGTTTTCTTATGGGTTTTGTAAGATTTTGGTCTTAAAAATCAGCTCTTGACAATCTCTTCAATATAATGTAGGGTGGCTATATGAAAAAGATTATTACAATTATGACAATTTTAGGCGCTTTTGCGACTGGCGCAGAGGTATCTTTTGCTGGATATTTCAATAATAGTCCTGTTTATCAATGTAATTCACAGATTTCAAGTAATTTAGCATTTGGTTCTGAAAATGACCAAGTTCTTATGTTACAAGAATTTTTACAAAGAGCTGGATATTTACATGCAAACCCAAACGGATATTTTGGATATGCCACACAACAAGCTGTAGGGGAATTCCAAGCTGATAATCAAATATCTCAAACTGGAGTTGTGGGTTCTGCAACAATTGATGCTTTAAACGAAAGACTTTGCGATTCAAATGTATCAATGGATACAAACAGTGGATATAACAATGGTTATGGTAATTCATACGGAAATTCGTCTGACGTTACTTATGTTGACCCATATGATCCATACGCCAGAGTTATTTCTCCAATCGTTAATCAATCACCAGTAATTTACCAAACTCCACAAAATAATCTTTCAAATTCTGTTTCAGTTTCCTCTGTCATAAATAATCTATCAAACACAAATCCTGTTTACTCAAATAGTTCTTATTCAAACAATTACAATACAAACACAAATTCTGTTTATTCAAACAGTCCTGTAATCAATTCACCTGTAATACAATCACCAATTAATTATTCGACAAATAATTATCCAAACAATGTTTCATCTTTAGTTAATGGCACAAGCGTTGTCTATAATCCTTTTATTGGTTACACCTACGGTATTGCTACACAACCAGGAACATTAACTATCACTTCACCTGGTCAGAATTCTGTTTTTCACGAAGGTGATCAAGTTACTGTTTCTTGGACATCATCAAATGTAAATGCTAACAATTACACAATCAGACTTGAAAATACTTCAACTGGAAATGTTGTAAATGTGGTTGCTAATGTAAATAATACCGCAACATTTACTCTTACAAAAGATTTACTAGATTCAGTTTGTCTTGGGGTTTGTACAAATCAAATTAAGAACAATTATGCAATCTCTGTTAATACTTATATCAAGGATATTGCTGGAAACGTTGTACCGTTTAAGGCTTCAGCTTCACAGATTACAATTGTCAGACCATTTACTTATAATAGCGGAGCAACATTAACCGTTAGTAAGAACCCAGTTGATTCAGGGGAGGGATTCAGACTTTTCGTTGATGTTCCAGCTCCATACATTTACGGAAATACAAGCGCTTCGGGAATTTACTCAATCAAAATTAGAGCAATTTGCCCAACTATTGGCGTTATTGTAAATGTTGGTGGAACAACTAACTATTGTAATCAAGACTTTACAATGTCACAAGTTACAAACTATTTACAGCAATCAATTCCAATTTCTATTACTAATAATGACTGGCTTCCAAGAAGTGTTGAGTTTGATTTAACAGCTGTTGATTCAAATGGAAACTTAGTTGGAGTATCAACTACAACCGTTAACGTAAATCCAATCGCTAGACCTTTCTAAATATTTTTTAGAATAAAACAAAAACGCGACGCCTACGGCGTCGCGTTTTTGTTGTCCACACAAGTGGATAAAAGATTTTCTATATTTGTTACACTGTACACAGCTACAATTATTAGTGAATAACATAAAAATATGGAAATAAAAAATATAAAAGATATCGGTCCTCGTTTTCACCCAGTCAAACATGTATCGTTGATGATTATTATATTCGTATTGGGTATAGTCTCAGGTATTTTTGTTGACCCATATTTACCTTCGCCTCTAAGCAATTTTAAGACCGGCTTCAATAGTGCTAGAAATCTAGCGCAACAAAGTAGCTTCGGTTCTATGTTTCGTGTTCCGGACGATATCCGCTCTTTGTCAGGTACTGTTGTAGCTGTTAACGGTAATAGTTTATCTGTAAAGACCAGATCGGTAGATCCTTTTGATAATCCTATAAACAATAATCGCATTGTAACTGTTACTCCTAATACTAAAATAATAAAGACTACACTTATGGATTTAAAAGCTTATCAAGATGAAATGCTAAAATTTGCAAAAGATAAAAATAATAAGTCGGCACCAGCTCCAAATATGGTAACAGAAAGTGTTATTAATGTTAGTGATATACATACAGGCGATTCTTTTACTGTAACATCTTCAAACAACATAAAAACCGCTAAGGAATTTACCGCACAAGAAATTCAAATTCAATCAGGAAATCCTGCTAAATAATATTAATTTGTTATGATTTCTAAAAATAAAATTTTTTCTCTGCTAAATATATCAAAATCACTTCTGTTAATATTCTTTGTTTTGATTAGTTTTTTTAGTGGGGGAGTAAAAGTGAAGGCCTCGGGTCCTAGTTTTGATTGTCCGGCTGGAACTTTTATGACAAGCATATATTTTCCTCGTGGAGGGTTAGATAACCAAGACACAATGGATGTGTCAGGGACTTGTGCTCCGGCTACTGTTACTGGGGTAAGTGCTGGTAATTCGGAAGGAGCTTCGTACGGATATAATTGTCCTTCGGGAATTATGTCGGGGGTATATTTCCCAAGAGCTTGGTGGGATAATCAAGGAGCTCAGAATAACAGCGCTACTTGTTACGGTGCTAAAACTGCCAACCCTGTTTCTGCAACCGCTGTTCAGAATTATTACACTTGGAATGATGTTCTTATAACCTGCCCTGCCGGAACTTTTATGCAAGAGATGTATTACCCAAGGGCTGGGCAAGATAACGCTTCTGTAGTTTGGGGAACTATCACTTGTGTAGAAATGGCTAAAGTAAATATTGCTTCTTGTCATAGTATCTCAGCACCATTTTCTATTGTAGCTGGACAGACTTTTCAGCCTTCAATTGTTATGACTAATGATGGAACTACAGATTGGACACAGGGTGCGTATTCACTTGGTAGTCAGAATCCAGAAAATAATAATACTTGGGGATTAGGTAGGGTTCCTTGGTCGTTAACTAATTCAGTTTCACCAGGCTCCTCGGCTATATTTGCTCCTTCTCTCACGGCTCCGTCTACACCAGGAACTTATTCATTCTCTTGGAGAATGCTACAAGAGAATGTTGAGTGGTTTGGTGATACATGTGCGCAAAGTATTACTGTAACTCCAGTAGTTGTCGCTAAGCCAACTGGACACATTTCAGCATCCCCAAATCCTTGTAATATGACAGGTTCTCAAGTTAACTGTTCTTCAGTAATAAGTTGGGATACTTCTGATACGCCAAGTGCTACGGTAACCATATCACCTAACAATGCTCTATTTGCTAACGCTGTAAAAGGTCCTCAAACTGCTCCTTGGATTTCTCAAACACCAACTATCTTTACTCTCAAAGATAGTGGTGGAAATGTTTTGGATAGTGTTAGTGTGCAGGGGAACCCTGGCACCTGCTCGGCTAATGGGACTAATTCGTGGACAAGTTCAACCTTTACAGGAAATTCTTCAGCAGGTCCTTGCAAAGCTTCAGTTAATTTATCTAACATACCAGTTGGTCAAACACAAACTACTACAAACGACCAAACTCTTGCTCCGAACTATACTGGCTCAGTATCTTTCAAATGCCAGATTGGCAACAGTTGGGTCGGACCTAGTAATATGAGTTGTGGTTGTGCTAACGGATTAGATATAGCTACTTATCCATCTTGTACTTGTTCACTTGGCAAAGTCCCAAGTGGGTCTAGTTGCGTTCCGACTTCTATTTCTGCTACGATTACAGTGGACAAAACTCCAATTGAAAATGGTTCGTCCGCCACCCTCACGCTAGACTCATTAGGAGCAACAAGCTGTAATCTTTCTGGCATAGACCCAAACATAACTCCGAATCAGAAAGTAACTAAATCCACCGGTAACCTAACTTCAAGTCAGCAATATGCTTTTGGGTGTAGTAATACAAATAATAGTACCAGTACTGGTTGGCAATATCTAACAGTAAATGTTTGTGCTCAAGATCAAACGGTGGTTAATGGGGTATGTACAAACCCGAATGTTAATCCAGTGACACCAGCAACTAACCCTCTCTCTGGCACAATCACTTCTTCTTCACAGTCTTGTACTATAGATACCGACCAATCATCTTGTAATGTTAATTTAAGTTGGAGTACAACTAATCCAGTAGGAACGTCTGCCATAACAAGAAATAATCCATCTGGAACTGTATTTACTGGAAATAATAGTGGACCACAAAGCGCTTCAGTATCTGGAACTTATTCAAACACTACTTACTATTTATATAACAATGCAGTTCTATTAGACCAAGTAACAATTACTCCAACATGTACCTTTGGCTCTATCTGGAATGCAATCTCGGGTAAATGCGTCAGTATTATCAACCTTGCTATATGTACAATTGCTCCATCTACCTCTGGATGTCCTTGTCCTTCTGGATATTCTGGATCACAGCCAATTTGTATAATTCCTCTAACAACTCAGACCTGCTCTGATGGAAGCGTTATTCCTTTATCTCAATCTTGTCCAGTTCCTGTAGATAATACTCCTGTAGTAATTCCACATGTTATACCATCTTGTCCAAATGGATTAGATATAGCTTTTTATCCGTCTTGTTCTTGTCCAAGTTTCAATCATCCAAATGGTGGCAGTTGTACTATTGATACTCAAACCTGTTGGAATGGTGACGAAATACCTGTAACTAGTAGCTGCCCTCCAGAGTTTAAAACTTGTTGGGACCAATCAAGTGTTAGGGTTACACAATCTTGTCCCCCTCATATAACTAGTCTAACCGCTACACCGCAAACCATAGACCAAGGCCAAAGCACAACACTTTCTTGGATAATAGAAGGAACAAATAATACTTGTGGACTATCGGCATCGTCTCCTTTCCCTAATCCAACATCTGCTCAAATAGCTGAGATAGCTCAAATAAATCAAAAAATTAATACAGAAACCATAGACAACAGCACCACTGTTGGGATAAATAAAGCAATCACTACACCATCAGGTGGGACAGCAACAGGTAAGAAATCATTTAATTTAAATCACTCAACTGTATTTGACTTACATTGTAGTAACTCTTCTCAAGGAAGAAAGATTAGAATAAATATTGCTAATGTGTTTGAGGGGTAGGTGCGGGGGTTTAGTTTTGTGTATAAATATTCCGCAATAGTGGTGTTGTAAGATATACTGTTACTTAAGTAATATGTTTTTATTTTTCAAAAGGCTTCTGATCTCTTCTGTGTGGTTTTTACTTTTCCCTTCTTTTGCTTTCGCTCAAGGAACAAGTACTCCAGCTAGTAATGCAATAGTTGTAGCTACAGTTAATGTAGCCAACGCCACTTTTACACAGCAGGATAACATTGTAAAAATATCTTTTGATATTTCTAATCGAGTCGGTATTCAACCAGATGTAAAATACGGAGTGATCTTAACTCAGGATAAAAAAGGTACATCCACAATAGTTGATGAACAGGTTTATGGAGAATCTATAAACTTAGGAGAAAATGCGTCTCTTCATAAAACAATAACTTATACAGCCCCTTCCGAATTATCTGGCACATATAACTTGTGGCTTTCGGCTGGAAATAGTAATGGGTTTTCTTTTGGTAGAGGGGTTATAGGTAAATTAAATTTAAAATCAAAAGTAGAATATTTTGCATATGTTGATCCGACTAGTTGTTATTTAACTGTTAAAGATGAAAAAGACCAACCACACTATGTCACCAGTCGAGGTGTAGACATTGCGTCCACCGAAAGTTTGGTTGCTCACTGTACGATTGAAAATAAAACATCAAATAACATAACTTTAATCCCAGAGTTTATTACAAAAGCGCATGGAGTTTACGGTAATACAATTAATACAAATCAAAGCAGTGAATCGCAAATAGTTTTGTCCTCCAAAGAAAAGAGGGTAGTAGATATAGATTTACCAAAAGCAACCAACCCACAAGCTTATACGGTGTCTTTAATTTTTAAAAATACTGGAGATTTGAAAAATACGAACACTGTTAATTTTAATTATGTATTGCGTGGGGCCAGTGCAACCATACAGAATGTTACTTTAGATAAAGATGTATATGGTGCAGGAGACAAAGCAAAACTTTCTATTTTATGGCTACCATCAATTGATTTATTTTCTAATCTACGAAAGGCAAGTGGAACAAAACTTAACAACGCTTCTGTCTCAATAACAATTAAGGATAAGAATGGAAATAGTTGTGTTTCTCAATTTACGAAAACGTTAGACTCCGTTAACTATTTTGAACAAATACCTTTTACTGTCACTAATGATTGTGTTAACCCGCAAATAAATGTTAAATTTTTAGATTCTAAATACGGTGTTTTGGACTCTAGAGATTTTACAATAACATCCTCTTCTAATCTTTCCCCGAAAAAGACTACGGGTATTTTTTGGTACTGGTATGCCATCATCACTTTTATTTTTGTAGGATCAATAGTCCTCCTTCATTTGAAATATAAAAAGAAATTTCCTTTTATATCAATAATTATTCTCTTTGTTTTATTTAGTTTAAGTACAAATAAAGTTAAAGCCGACACCTTTTATTTACCTGGTCCCGTTTATGCTAATGTTTGGGTGGTAAATAAAGCGTCGCCATTTGTTTATGCTCCAGGGGAGACAGTAACAGTAGCTGGCAATATTCAAAATTATACTGGTACTGGTGGTAACTTAGTTGTTACAGGTAATGTTAATGGTAGCGGAGATACCTGTCTTTTGTCTCCAGAGTGGGCCGGTTGGACTCCGTGTGGATTTTACGACCCAGACCCAAGTCGATTGTGGACTGGACCGAACGTTAATTTTACAGCGCCAAATTCTCCTGGGTCATATTCCATAGCTTTTCAAGCTCATATTGGTCTTGGATCTAATGTCGCTACTCAATGGCTCTATATTCCTTATACTGTTGTGTCAGACGATGGAAATGTAACTATTTCATTCCCTTCATCGCTTACTGTTGGTCAGGTATTTTCCCCGACAATTACCATAAATAATACAGGTGTGACAACTTGGTCCCCAGGGGCTGGATATAAAGTCGGTATCTGGACTCCTCAAGATGATCTTACTTATTTTGGAATAAATAGAGTTTATTTACCAAGTAGTGTCGGCCCAGGCCAATCTCTCACTCTTTCAGGAGCACAAACACAAATGAGGGCTCCTAATTCTCCTGGGACATATTCATTTAACTGGAAAATGGTTCAAGAAGGTGTCAAATGGTTTGGAACTCAATCCAATACACAAACTATTACGGTTACCAGTCCTCCCGTGAACGGACTATGTGCCAATTCAACTTGGGACAATGTCACTAGAGATCAAAATAATTATGCAAGTTGGTCAAGTCCAAAACTTCAAGGTCTCTGTGTGGCTGACACACAGAGTGTGTCTACTTTCACCAATCTTGCTGGTCCCACAGGTAATGGTCCAACATATGGTTACACTTGGAGTTGTCCTGGAACAAATGGAGGGTCAACAGCTAGTTGCTCAACTAATGCTACTTGTTCAAATGGGGCAAGTGGGGCGGGGAATTTCCCAACCTGTATTAAAGCAACCATATCTGCTTCGCCGAACCCCATTACATATAATTCAACAGCTGTACTCACTATGACCTCATCAGGTGCCACCAGCTGTAACTTGTCTGGAATAAATGCAAACGAACCAATAAATACTACGTTCACTTACACTACACCAAGCCTAATCTCTAGTACACAATATGCCTTCGGATGTAGTAATTCAACAGCAAATCTTAGTAGTGGTTGGCAATATGTAACAGTAACCGTCTGTCCTTCTGGACAAGTAGTGAGTGGTGGAGTTTGTTCTGACCCACTGGGGACATATATAGGGTATTTTGATGGTTCATGGTTTATACAGACACCTAATATTACTCAAGCGGCCGCATTATCAAACTGCCAACTTAACCGCAACAATAATCCAACTCACGCTATTATGTGTACATGGAACGGAACTCAGATTTATTCAGCTCCAGCGCTCGGAGATTACAGAGGATATTTTGATGGAAGCGGATCACCTTTTATTTCTTCTAATATTGACCTTGCCGGTAATCATTATACTCTGCCAGAAGCATTAGCAAACTGCCAATTAAATTACAACAATAATCCAACCCATTCAATTATGTGTACATGGAACGGAAATACTATTTTCCAAGCGCCAGCACTTGGGACATATACTATGTATATTGAAGGAGGGGGGTCAATGACTTCAACCGTATCTTTAGCTGACGCAACAGCGAGTTGTACGCTTAATCAAAATAGTAATCCGAATTCTTGGATTTTCTGTAAATGGAACGGTAATAAGTTTTATGGTTCTTATCATTTAACTTCTTCAGCAGGCGGAGGTGGTTCAATTTCTCCATTAGGAAACAGACTTGTTGATAGTTCGGCAACTCAAGCATTTAGTATTTCACCAAGTGGCGGATACCACACTACATCTGTGCAGGTTGATTATGTAGAGCAAGGAGCTATATCAAACTACACATTTCCAACATTTAGTGATAGTGGTAACGTAATGTGGGGACATACAATCACCGCATCTTTTGCAGCTAATTCTGCGTCTTCAATATCGGCCAATCCTTCTACCATAAACTACAGTCAATCATCTCTACTTTCATATTCATCATCACAAACTTCATCTTGTAGCATAAACGGAGTCGGTGCTGTCACTGCAAACATAGCTAGCTCAGTATCCGTGACACCGTTATCAGATACAACATACACTATTACTTGCTCAGGAACATCTGCTAGTACGCCAGTTTACGTGGCTTCAGGAAATATTTCTGCAAGACAGGGTTCTTGCTTGATATCTGTTAATGCTAGTTCTTGTACTGTTTATCTTGACTGGTCTTCAGTTCATTTCTCGTCACCAAACATTGTAAATGGTGCAGGCGCTAGTCTCTATACTTCCGCCAACGGAACCAACCAACCCGTCACGGTTAAGTACGGAGGGGATTCCTTCACAATTAAAAACGGATCTTTCGTTCATATGTCGACATCTGTTTCTGCGTCGTGTACAGCTGGCTCAGTGTGGGATGGGGTAGCGTGTAGAGCTCCAGGTTGTGGGTCAGCAAATGGAACAAGTTATGATCAACCACCAACCACAAATCTTTGTAATGCATATTCAACACCATCTGCGACTGGAGCGTGGAGTTGGTATTGTTCTATTGGAGCTGTAAATTCAAGTATGTGTAATGCTACTCAAAATATTGCTTGTGGATTATCTGGCGGAGGTTCATTCCCATCTGCTCCTCAAGTAAATCTCTGCTCTCAATACACGACACCAAGTTCAAATCCACCTGGTGGTCCAACATTTGGTCCATGGTCATGGCAATGCCTTGGACAAGGAGCGCCTGTATCTTGTTCGGCGACATATTTTGATTTAGTGCCAACTGTTAGTATTGTGCCAAATACAAACCAAGTATCACATCAAATCGGTCAATCAATAAGCTTCTCATCTACGGCATCAGACAGTAACGCCGATATGACTGAACTTCATTTTGATGTTCAAAATCCAGATGGTTCGTGGACATATAATTATACAAATAATGCAAACTTTACTTTTACAGGAAATAAAAATATGAACGCAAGTTTTATTCCGACACAATTAGGAACATATAGAGTTAAATTCTCTGCTTGCGATAATGATCACAATCAAAACGGTACTTGTCGTTGGACAGACAGCACTCTTATAACTGTAATTTCAGAACAAGACGGGGCTTGTGGTAGTTCCTCCGGAGGTTCTTATACGTACGCAACCGACATAACCTCACAGTGTGATAAAGGAACCACACCGTCCTATGTAACATTGAACAATCCAACAGATGGAGCATCAAATGGATGGACATGGTCTTGCGGTGGACTAAATGGTGGAAATAGTACCAGTTGTCAAGCAACATATATTCATCCAAGAAAAACTTGTTGGGATAACACTCAAGTTTGGGTTGAAAATAATTGTGCATCTCTCATAAATTTAATTGCTTCACCAACAAGTATTCAGTCTGGAGACAGCGTAACTGTTTCTTGGGATATACAAGATCCAATAGCTGGTTGTACTATGATAGCCTCTTCTCCGTCTTCATCTCCAACCGCTGATCAAATTGCTGAAATAAATGCAATTAATTTTGGAATAGCTAACATGAACACTGACACCAATGATCAATACGGTTCAAGAAAGATTACAACCGCACTAGTTACTCCGCCAAATGGTCAGACTCACGCTTTGGGTAAAAAATCATTCATATTAAATCATGGAGCGATATTTAAACTCTATTGTACGGGAGCCCCTGACTTTAGAACAAAGACAATAAAGATAAATATTTCTAATTTGTTTGAAGGGTAGGGGGTTGGATATAAATAGAAAGGGCGGATAAGCGAAGCTTATCCGCCCTTTTACTTACTTGCTCTTACTTGAAACTATCTCCATTTCGTGTTAGTATTTAAAAACTATCTTTTAATCCGCTTGTCTCCTTAAGAATTCAACATTTTTAAGAAAATAAACGAGATATTGAAGGTAGATTTATCAATTAAATAAATTAGACAATGGCAAAAACATCAGTAATCGCCCGTAGTAAAAAAACGCCAAAGTTTAGCACAAGAACAGTTAACCGTTGCTTTAAATGTGGTCGAAAGCGCGGGTTCATGCGCGATTTTGGTCTTTGCAGAACATGCTTTCGTGAGCTCGCTAACGAAGGTATGATTCCTGGTATTAAAAAGGCTTCGTGGTAATAATAAACATTAAATAATTATGGATCCTATTGCAAATATGCTTATTGCTATTAAGAATGCTAACTTTGTAAACAAAGAGAGCGTTTCTTTTCCTTCATCAAAAATGAAGATAGCAATTCTTGAGCTATTAAAAAATGAGGGTTACATTAAGACTTTTAATGTAACCGAGGGTGTGAAAGCGAAAGCCGAAGCAATCCTTCTTTATAAAAACAAAACAACACCTCGTATCTCTGGAGTGAAGAGAGTTTCTAAACCATCAAAGAGAATTTATCTTGGAGTAAAAGATATTTATCCTGTTAAGTATGGTCATGGTATTTGTGTTCTATCAACACCAAAAGGAATTCTAAATGAAAAACAAGCTCGTAAGGAGATGGTCGGAGGTGAAGTATTATTCGAAATTTGGTAATTAATAAAAAATCGTATGAGCAGAATTGGAAAACAACAAATAAATATTCCGTCAGGTGTTGAAGTAGTCTTCGATGCCCATGCTATACGCGTAAAGGGACCGAAAGGGGAATTGATAAGACCTATTCGCGAAGAAATCGTATTTAAGCAAGAAGATGGTGTCATAACTTCTGAACCAAGAAGAAATGATAAGTTCTCTCGTTCTTTGTGGGGGACATATATGTCTCACATAAATAACATGGTTAGTGGTGTCGTAACCCCTTTTGAAAAGAAACTTCTCGTTGAAGGAGTTGGTTTCAAGTGGGAAGTTAAGGGAAGTGATCTTCAGTTGGCGCTTGGATTTTCTCATCCAGTAATAATTGCTATTCCACAAGGACTAACAGTTACTGCTGAGAAAGGAAGTCTAACAATATCTGGTATTGATAAAGAAATGGTCGGATTATTTGCAAATAAAGTTCGTGCTTTGAAGAAGCCAGAACCATATAAGGGTAAAGGTATTCGTTACAGCAATGAAGTTATTCGTCGTAAGCAGGGTAAGAAGTCAGCATAGCTTTATAAATTAATTGAAAATATATGAAAACAGATATTAAAACACAAAAGCGCGCGAGACTTCACAGAAAAATCAGAGCTAGAATTTCTGGCTCCGAGGCTCGCCCTAGATTAGCAGTCTTCCGATCAAACAGATATATCTACGCGCAAATAATTGACGATGTAAAAGGAATCACTTTAGCGTCAGCGTCTGACATCAGTTTAGCTGATAAAGTTTCAAAGCTTGAGAGAGCTAAAATTGTCGGAACAGCTGTTGCTAAGGAAGCAAAAGCAAAAAATATTACTACGATTGTCTTTGATCGTGGCGGGTTCTCGTACCGTGGTCGAGTTCAAGCACTAGCAGACGCAGCACGCGTAGCTGGTCTTAACTTCTAATATAAATATATGACAGAAGAAACAATAATACCTGCGGAAGCAGAAGTAAAAGAAGAAAAAATCGTAGTAGGAAATGTTGCTGTAGCTGAAGAAGCAGCACAAAAAGCTCCTAGATTCGGTCGTGGTAGCGGAGGAAATAGAGGAGGGAAAGGTGGAGCTGGTGGTCGCAAGGGTGGATTTAAAAAGTTCGCTCGTGAGAAGCCAGAGTTTGATAGCAAAACTATTTCTATTCGTCGTGTGACTCGTGTGGTCTCAGGAGGTAGAAGATTTTCTCTTTCTGTAGCCTTGGTTGCCGGAGATAGAAATGGTCGCATCGGACTTGGAACTGGTAAGGCACTTGATACTCAAGTGGCTATTGAAAAAGCAATGAAGGCCGCTAAGAAGAATATGATTCATCTTAGATTGGCAAAAAATAATTCTCTACCTCATGATATTGAAGCGAAATTCAAATCATCAAAGGTGTTTATTATGCCAAATAAGGGTAGAGGACTTATTGCTGGATCATCAGCTCGTATCATTCTTAACTTGGCTGGATTACACGATGTTACTGCAAAGTTTTTTTCTGGAACAAAGAATAAACTAAACAATGCTCGTGCCACAATGAAAGCGCTAGAACAAATTGCTTACACTCATGGTGAGGCTCCAGTTCAAGCCACAAAGGTCGGAAAAGATGAAATTAATAAAGAAGATAAATAAAATTTATGCAAGTTCATGAAATAAGACGTGCTCACCCACAAAGAAAAAAGAAACTAGTTGCTCGTGGAGGAAAGCGAGGTAAAACAGCTGGTCGTGGAGGAAAGGGACAAACAGCTAGAGCTGGAAATAAGAGACGCCCAGCAATGCGTGACATTATTAAGAAGCTTCCAAAGTTGCGAGGTCACGGAAAGAATCGTGCCAAGTCAGCATTTGATAGAGGGCCAGAAGCTGTGGTAAATGTTTCTTCTCTAAATATCTTTTCCGCAGGGGAGATAGTAAATAAGACAACTCTTATACAAAAAGGATTGGTTCAATTGGTTGCCGGTAAGACTCCAAAGATAAAAATACTAGGAACTGGAGAAATTACAGTCAACGTAACAATTGAAGGATGTATTGTTTCCTCAATTGCCAAAGAAAAAATTGAAAAGGCAGGAGGAAATATTGTAATTGCCGATAAAACAGTGACAGAAATACACGCTGATAAGCAAGCGAAAGAGTCATCTGATAAAAAGACCGCTAGAGCTGGAAAAAAATCAGCTAAAGGTGGTGCAAAACCAAAAGCAAAAAAATAATTTTTGGGATAACAGAAAAAGCGACGCCGTAGGCGTCGCTTTTTCTGTTATCCCCCCATAAAATCACTGTAATTGTTATATACTATTAAGGTAATTGTGCCTTATATTAGCTAATCAATATTATTATGTCCAAATCAAAACTTACAATTTTAGTTGCTACTTTTTTTGTTGCGCCACTTATTTCTTTTGCTCAAGTGTCTCCAACCGTCACATCTTCTTTCACTCCATCAACAATTACATCTGATGGAGCAACCTCATACACATATTCTTCCACAAACGCAACTCATTGTAAGGTATCTAATTCGGGTGGAGTTTGGGATCCAGCCAGTTTAAATTTCCCAGCATATACATATCAAGCATCTCAATTTCCAAATGGACTGACAACCACTGTCACTTGTGACAACAACAACGGAACTCCTGTTTCGGACACTAAAACTTTAACCGTTTGCCCACCGAGTTACACAGTTAGTGGTAATTCTTGTATCGCTCCACAAAATAACACAAATTGTAGTAATTTATATTGGACAGACAATACCAATACATCGTGTCAGTCAGCAAGGCAATTTTGTGGCTCATATATGTATCAGGGGCTACAAACATTCACTACACAACAAAGTTGTTTAAGTTCTGTCGCTACTCCTCCAACCGCAACTTTAACTTTCAATGGTTTTTCAACTGACCAAACAAATGTAGACCCACTAGCTTCTCGCGTGTGGTCATGGAGCGCAACACCACTCGGATCAACAGGGGTTATTTCAGCAACTCTCACAAATTGTGATGTTTCTGGTAATAATGGCACCACAGCAAACTGGGCACCTTGGACAGTAACAGGTAATGGTAGCGGAGCATCTGGCTCAGATACAGCAACTCCAGGAACAGCTAAGTATGGATGTACAAACACAGTAACTTATACAGTTACTAGCCCAACAGGGCAGACCACATCAAAGACACTGGCTGTTACATTTAAACATGCACCGCAAGTGTCAGCTCCAACTGCTTCGTGGACATTAAATTCAGGAATAATTACATATGGAGCGTCAAGCCCAGTGTTTTCTTATTTTTCGATAAATGCGGAGAATTGTACTATGTTTGACACTGCAACAAATCAACCACTTTCAAATTGGACTCACAATACTTATACAGCTTATACATTCCCTTATGGTATTTTAGGAACACTCACACAAGGATTTAGTAGGAAATTAATCTGTTACAATTCAGCTGGTGTAGCTTCTTCGGATTTGAATTCCGCTCCAATTTACACATTAACTGTTTGTGCTTCTGGTCAAACAATAAGTAATGGAAGTTGTGTAAGTCCATCATCAACACAAACACCAACCGTCACATCTTCTTTCACTCCTTCAACAATTACTCATGATGGAAATACTTCGTATGCTTATTCTTCTACGAATGCTACTCATTGCAAGGTGAGTAATTCAGCTGGAGTTTGGGATCCAGCCAGTTTAAATTTCCCGTCATACACATATTCGGCAGCTTCTTTTCCAGATGGATTAACAACCACTGTTACCTGTGATAACAACGGCGGAACACCAGTTTCAGATACTAAAACTCTTACTGTTTGCCAACCAAATTACACAGTTAGTGGTAATTCTTGTGTGCCACCACAAAATAATACAGGTTGTAGTAATTTATATTGGATTGATAGTTCAAATACATCGTGCCAATCAGCAAGGCAATTTTGTGGTTCCTATATGTATCAAGGATTACAAACATTTACCACACAACAAAGTTGTCAAAATGCTGTTACTCCTGTAGCGCCAAGCGCAACTTTAACTTTCAATAGTTTTTCAACTAATCAAACAAATGTAGACCCATTAGTATCTCGTGTATGGTCATGGAGTGCAACACCAACTGGATCAACAGGGGTATTATCATCTAGATTGGTGTGCGGTAGTAGTGATATAACAACTAATTGGACTCCTTGGATAACAACAGGTAATACCGCTATGAGTGGAGCATCTGGCTCCGACACAGCGATTCCAGGAACTGCTAAGTATGGATGCACCAACACTCTTACTTACGTAGTAACCAGCCCGGGAGGACAGACCACCTCAAAGACACTAGCAGTTACATTTAAAGCCGCACCACAGGGAACAGCTCCATCTGCTTCATGGTCAATTCCTCAAGCAACAATTGCATACAATTCACCGAGCGCTGCTGTAAATTACAGTTCTAATGGTGCTGTTACTTGTACTCTCTTTAATGCTGGAAATAATCCAGCTACTCCTCTTTCTTACTGGACAAATAGTTCAAACACATCATACTCTTGGGCAACAGGGGCTATGGGTGGTCAAATGGCATCAGGTTATAGTAGAAAACTTATTTGTTACAGCGCTAATGGAACTCCTTCTTCAGATTTAGCTTCTGCGCCTAGTTATACTCTTATTGTTTGTAATCCAGGACAAACCATAAACAATGGAGTCTGTTCAAGTTCTCAATCAGCAACTGCTCCAGGTGCTCCAACAATTACTAGAGTTACTAGAAATGATACAGCTACATCCCTTAGAGATAGTGCCACAATTACATTTGCTGTACCTCTAAATAACGGTGGTTCTCCTATCACTTCTTATAATGCTAGTTGTCGTAACATAAGCACGGCGGCCAATATTGCTGATACTCAATCTGCTACCAGCCAGTCTTCGCCAATTGTAGTAAATAATCTTATATCTGGATATCACTACAGTTGTACACTAACAGCCACAAATGCCGCTAATCTAATAAGTTATCCATCTTCAATTCAAGCTACGGCTGGTCTTAATACATCAACACCTCCTCCTACAACTGGGATTATTGATTGGACTACATGGGCTACTACTCATCCAAATATTCCTGTGCCGTATTCTGGTAAAGTTATTGATGAAAATGGAAATGGTCTTGGTGGAGTTACCGTTACTGTTTACAAGGCTGGTCCTACAACTTTCGCTTTAGATACTTCAACGGACTCATCTGGTAATTGGAGTTTTACAGATGGAGGCTTTAGTCGTGACTTTGCTTGGTTTCATAAAAAGGCAGGTTACGAGACAGGACTTCGTATGGGATTAACGGCAAGTGGCACTCAGGCAACTTGGACAATGAAAAAATTACAACCACTTACAATCACTCCATCTTCTCAAAATTTACCAAAAGAAGGCGGTAGAACAGTCATCTTTACTGTGAATAACGACTGGGAAAATGACATAACAAATAATGATTTACAAATATGTATGGCGTCAAATGCCACTACATGTACAAATTTCTATGACTATACTACGTACACCCAAGCAGGAAATCCATATCCATTTGTATTTAATCAATGGGGCCACACAGCTACTGTAGCTTACAATAGTTATGCAACCAATGTTACAAGTGTAGTTTATTCTCTTCGTAGAAAGTCAGATCCAACAAATGTAGCAACAGCTATACTTAATTTAGTAAACGGTGTCTATAATTGGCAATCAACACAAAATAGTAGTCCTTACGGAAGAGATAAGACAGGACCTTTTGCCACTAAGTCTTGTGCTTCAGTTGTTACAACCACACCAAATGAAGGAGACAGCTGTCCTGTATCTATGTCAGGTGTAACATGTGCTCTTGATTTAACTTCAACAACATGGAAAGTGTTTGGCTGTTATCTTGCTGGAACAGTATTAGACACATCTCAAGTAACTGCAGCTCCTACTCCAGTAGTAACAGCAGTTCTTTGGAATGGAACATCTTATGCTACAGGACAGGATCCATTAAAGCCTCACTCATTACAAATAACAAGTCAGAACGCTAGCGCGATTGATGATTCTTCAAATGTTGTTTTCTCGTCAAATGCAGGACAGAATTGTTCTCATGCTGGAACTGTTAATAACTGGATACCGTTTGGTAATTCACCTAGTGGAACAGATTCGGGTGCTGTAAACGACGCCTCATTTTACGGTTGTACAGTTACTTCTACTGTGGTTGTAAAAAATACTTATGGTGTTAAGTCTGCCCCAGTAACATCTACTATGGTATTTATAAATGGTCCAGCAACTGGATCATCTGCTGTATCTACTCCAACAGGAAGCTTGTCTGTAACACCAACCTCTTGTACAGTTTCAGTTGGATATAATACCTGTAATGTGACTGTTGCATGGAATACTACAGTAAATACTGCACAAGTAAACTATTACACATCTGGTTCTGATAACACATATGGCATTGTAACCTCTTTTTACCCAGACAAAAATACATTAATTGGTATTAGGCCAGGAGTATATACTTTTCATCTAATGAATGGGTCATCTGAATTAGCTGGGACTCAAACTGTAACAGCTCAGTGTGTAACAGGAAGCCATTTTGATACATTGTCTGATAAATGTAAATCCAATTCTCAGAGTTCAATCCCAGACACTAAACCTTTAGTTATTGGAGATTATCCTCCACAGGTTCTTGGTGTAGAGGCATCTTGTGTAGATTTAACCACCAATATTCACCGAGGAGCAGAGTCACCAAAAGTTCTTTTACTTCAAAAGTTTTTGGTACAAAAAGGATTTTTGTACGATACTCCAACTGGATTCTATGGGGACTCTACAGTTGAAGCCGTAAAAGAATATCAAAAAAGTATTAATCTCCCAGAGACAGGTATGGTCTATGACTTTACTAGACAGGCGATTAAACATGATTCGTGTAATTAATAAAAAATAATTATAAAAAGAGCGACGCCTACGGCGTCGCTCTTTTCTTTTCTTTTAATTTTATTTCAATATGATAGAATTTAACTATATGAACACAATATTATCTTTTTTTGCTAGCATCGTGGCTTTATTTTCTGGTTTATTAGGTAACACTCCAATAGTTTCAAATACTCCGCCTGCGCCAACATCAACCGCAATTGTTGCAACCACAACTGGGCAAAATACAGAGGTTACAAACACAGCAGGTCAATTTACAGCAGAGGATAAAGCCAGAGGTTGGTATTACGGAGATAAAGACCAAAAGAAACAAGGAACTCCGGTTGGTTGGGTGTTAAAAGATGCTGGAACAAAAAGTGCAAGATGGGTAGCTACAGTTATGCCAGATCAAAATACAGGTTCAAATACTGCTATGAATCAATTTACAGCGGAAGATCAAGCGAAAGGTTGGTATTACGGAGATAAAGACCAAAAGAAACAAGGTACACCTGCTAATTGGATATTAAAAGATGCTGGCACAAGGAGTGCAAGATGGGTGTCTACAAAGTAATAAAACACTGTTTCTCAGGTGTGCTTTTTCTTTAAAAAGTGATATAATACCTGAATTATGAATACTTTAAAAGCGATTTTCTCGGATTCTGTTTTAAGATCAAGGATTTTATTTGTGGTCGTTATTTTGCTTATTACAAGACTTTTAGCGGTTATTCCAATCCCAGGAATAGATGCAAGTAACCTAGCTCAATTTCTAGAAAAGAACAGTTTCTTTGGATTTTTGAATATTTTTGCGGGCGGTGGGTTATCAGCGCTTTCTTTTGTCATGCTTGGAGTTGGTCCATACATTACTTCTTCAATTATCATGCAACTTATGACAGTTATTTCTCCAAGACTAAAGGAGATGTATCAAGAAGAAGGGGAGGTTGGAAGAAAGAAATTCGTTCAATACGGCAGACTAATTACTTTACCTTTTGCAATTCTACAAGGTTTCGCTCTTATTACTTTACTTGAGAAGCAAAATGTTATTACACATATGGCTGTGCCGGTTTTAATAACAAACATCATTATCGTCACTGCAGGAACAATGCTTATGATGTGGCTGGGTGAGCAAATAAATGAGAGAGGTATAGGAAACGGAGTATCTCTTATTATTTTCGCTGGTATCGTGGCGGCACTTCCAAATAAACTTGGGCAATTCTTTATTACCTTTGACGCTTCTCAAATCCCAATGCTTTTAGGTATTTTAATTCTTACTATCCTTGTGGTTGCTGGTATTGTCTTTATTACAGAAGCCGAAAGACCTCTTACGGTTACTTATGCTAGACAATCAAGAGCAGGCCAGGGAAGTACGTTTAATACTTCTACCTATCTTCCACTTCGTTTGAACCAGGCTGGAGTTGTGCCGATAATTTTTGCTATCTCAATCTTACTTTTCCCACAATTTATTGGGCAACTTTTCTCAACATCTAAATACGGTATTCTCCAAAGTTTAGCTAGAACTATAAACGATTTGATTGCTAATCAATGGATTTATGGAGCAACATATTTTATTTTGGTGGTTTTGTTTACTTATTTCTACACGGCTATTATGTTTGATCCAGAAAAGACTGCTGAGAATCTACAGAAAAATGGAGCTTTTATTTCAGGTTACCGTCCAGGAGCAATGACCGCTGAGTATATTGGTGGAGTTTTGGGAAGAATTACTCTGTTTGGAGCGATTTTCTTGGGACTCGTTGCAGTTTTACCTTTAATTGTTCAAGGTGTGACAGGAATAAAAGCGGTAGCTATTGGCGGAACATCTATTTTGATTGCTATTTCAGTTATTTTGGACTTGATTAAAAAGGTTGATGCTCAGCTCTCAATGCGCGAGTATTAAGCCAAAAAATATCTCATCTTTTAATTTTTTGGAGCCTCTCACGCTCAGTCAATGTATTTTGTATACATCTTCTTCTCGTGTTTCTCCAAAAATTAAAATCTAAAACATTTTTTGGCTTAATACTGTGTCTCGTATTTCGCTAAATATCTTTGTTTAATGGACAGCCAAGTATAGATTTGTAAAAACACCACTTTCGTGGTGTTTTTGCTATGTTGATAGCTTTAAATTTTAGATAAATAAAAGGATATAATGTAGATATTATAAATAATAATTGCACTATGTTTAAAAATATTAAATCTATATTGGTTTCAGTTGTTTTTATCGGCTCTTTAATTCCAGTTATGTCTTTTGCTCAGACATTAGGTGATACAGCTACCGGTGGCACATCTGTCTCACAATGTACCTCATTAACTAGTAACCTTGCTAGAGGCCAATCAGATACAACAACTAACGGTAATATATTTTTATTACAATCATTTTTAAATAATAGTAGTGATGCTAGTGGTAACCCATTCTTTTCGTTAGAACCACAACAATATTCTGCTTTTGGTAGAGTAACTCAAAATGCAGTAAAGTCTTTTCAGGTGCAAGTTTACTCAAATGTTTCGGTAAATGACATAGATACTACACTTATTCCTAGCGCTAGTGATAGACAACAATTAGCTATTACTGGATTTGTTTTGAGCAATACTGGTTATGTTGGAGTTTACACTAGAGCAAAGATTGCTTATGTTTCTTGTCACAACGCTACTCCGACTGGTACAAGCGGTATCGCAAACCCAGTAAATCCTACAACACCAGACAATCCTACACCACCAACAAACCCAACGAATAACAGCGCACCTGTTATTTCTGGAATTTATCCTGATACTCAAGAAAGTTTAATGTCATTAAATACCACAAGCATACCAACAGCTACGGGTAAATATATTATTATCGGTAATCACTTTGACCCAATATCAAACTCAGTAAATGTTTATGGAAAAGCAACTACTAATTTCCATTTCTCATCTCTTCTTAATGGAACCATAATTATTTTTGATCCCGCAGATTTAGGAGTGACTACTGCTGGAAATTATTATGTTCAAGTTGTAAATAGTAATGGGTTAAGTAATCAAATACTGGTAAATGTAACTGCTTGTGGAGCTCTTAATAACAGAATAGGTTGTAATACAACATCAACAACCTCACCACAAATCACTAGCGTTACTAGTGATTCTCAGGGGAATATTACAATTACCGGTGTTAGGTTTGACCCAGCCTCAAATGTAGTAAATTACGGAGCAGGTATGGGAACTGTAAATTATCCATCCACAAATGGTGGAACCACAATTGTTGTTCCAAGAAATTATAATGGAACATATCATATTCAAGTTTCAAATAGTAATGGAATAAGTAATCAAGCGTCAGTTACGGTAAACGTTGCTAGTTGTGGGACAACTAACACTACTGGAGTTGGGTGTAATTTACAAACCAATGCACCCGTAATAAGTTCTGTTTCTCCAACATCAGCTAGTATAGGGACAAATGTCACAATTAATGGTTCAGGGTTTACGTCAGTAGACAGCACTGTTTATATAGATGGTTATTCTTCTACAGCAAATACTCTTTATGCTATTCAACCTATTGCTGTTTCTTCAAATGGCACAGCAATTACATTTACTTTGCCAACGTATTCTTCACCACGTTGTGGTTTACAGGGAACATCTGTCGGTGTAGGATGTCCTGCTCCTTCACTTATAGCTCCAGGAAGTCATGTTCTTAATGTTAAAAATGGCAACGGTGTAAGTAATTCAATTATCATGACGGTTACATCAGCTCAAGTCCAGAATCAGAATACAGGTAACACTCCAACGCTTACAGTTACATCGTTTGGGTCAGCCCCATCTGGCTCTGCTCCGCTTTCTATTAGTCTAACTGCAAATAATTTACAAATAACCACTGCCTCCGAAGCTTACGCTATTGATTGGGGAGATGGTTCATCGCCATCAGTTATTGCTTCGGGTTGTACTTCAGCAACTTCTTGTACAACTGCAGGGGCATCACATGTGTATCAAGCGGCTCAAGCTGTTAGGACTGCTAATTTACAAACTTCAATAATCTACACGGCAACACTTCACAAATACACATCAGCTGGTTGTAGCTCAAATACCAGTGGTACTTGTAGTCTTCAGTCTCTTGTAACTAATTCAACACCGCTAGCAGTTAGTGGTCCAATTACTGTGACAGATGTTCCACAAATATATCTTTCAGCATCAAATGTATCGGGAGTATCTCCACTCGCAGTTACATTTTCTAGTTCAGTGCCAGCAAATGCACCAAATTCTCCTTATACACTTATGTATGCAGGTGGTAATGCTAATCGATGCTCTTCTGTAGCAGACCCTTCATATCCGACAAGTCCAATCGGAGCATGCACAACTCTTGGAGCGGGATCTCAAGCAACATATTCATATATATGGCAAAACTCTATGGGTGACAATAGGAGTCCAGATACTTATCAAGCTCGCTTAGTTAGTAGTACCGGACAAATACTTGGCATAGCAAATATTACTGTTTCAAAACCATCAACAACTGCAAATACAAACACAAACTCAACAACCCTTAGTCAACAATCTCAAACAGCCTCAACCGCTCGTCCTTTAATTTCTGGAACAGCCAATGTATCAACTGTATACGTCAGCTTCATAAATACTAATAATGGAAGTATGATTGCAGGATCAGGACCACTTACCGTTACTAATGGTTCTTGGTCGGGGACACCAATGACCGACCTTCCTTCAGGGGCATATACAGTAAGTGTATATAACTCGATAGGGACATTACTTACAAGTGGAGCGCTCACTGTTAATTTAGGAACAGCTCAAGCAAATCCTGTTACAACAACAGCTCCAACAGCTCCAGCTCTCACAACATCAGTAACTAGTACTTATTACACGGTATCTTGGTCACGTGTTTCTGGAATTGATTACTACAATGCTATTGATGCAGGTACTAGTGCTGGTGGTTCTGTAAATACTTCTTCAAGCTGGTCAATACCTCTTTCTAGTTTTACTCCTTCGACATCTGCAACATCTCACACCGCTTATGTAAAAGCATGTAATGCTGGAACCAACGTATGTAGCTCTTGGAGTTCTGTGACAATTAATGTTCCTGCTACGGTAGCCAATACCCAAGCAACACCACTTCCTGTTCCAACAGTATCTGTAAATGGAACACCTCTTTCTAATTCTGGAACTGCTCAAATCGCTTCTGGTAGTACTGCTTCTATAACATATGGAAATACAGGAGGGCAAGGAACATGTTCTGTAAATGGAGGAACACCACCAACTTCAGTTACAGCTTCAACTAATATAGGTACTTATACTTATACTTGTAGCAACACTACTGGCTCAGCAACATTTAGTTTTGGTCTTAATTTCGCTACAGCACAAACTGCCACAGTCACAAATACTATTCCAGCTGTACCAACTAGCAGTGGATCCTGTTCTGGAACATCAGCTTCTATTGGTTGGCAAGGAGCGACTGGCGCCACTTACTACATGACAAGAATAAATGACACAACAGCCGGTACTTGGACTGGAAGTTGTTCTACTTCCGAAAATGGAGGTAATTATTGTAATAATAATGACACAATAAACCCACATACTTGGACAGGCGTAGCTGGTCACAGTTATACTACATGGGTTCAAGCTTGTAACAACAATGGTTGCTCCAATGGTTCTAGTTGGCCAGCGTTCTCTTGTCCTCAAGCTCAAGCTTCCGCACCAGCTAATACAACCACAACCACAACTACAGCTCCAACTCAACCAAGCTTTACTACTCCACCAAACTTTAGCGCTTCACCAATTTTGTCTACACAAAGTGCCACTTTCGGCTGGACTGCAAACGCATCTTACTGTAACGTGAGTCATCCAGACGGATCAAGTCCTTGGAATAACGCTCCAGCTACATATTCAATGACACTTTCTGGTGCTAGTTATCCAAATGGATTAACTACAACTGTTACTTGTTACGGCTCAACCGGAATATCTACTGCTGTAACAGCAACCCTTGCTGTGTGTGGTCAAGGTCAAGCAATATATAACGGAGGATGTACGACAACAATATGTCCACAAGGACAAACACCAGTAAACGGAGCTTGCCCAGTAGCTCAGGCATCTGCTCCTGCCCCAGCCACAAACTCAATTCCAGCTGTACCAGCTAGCAGTGGTAGTAATGTACCGTCCTGTTCCGGAACATCCGCTTCTATCAGTTGGGGGGCAGTATCTGGTGCTACTTTCTATCAAACAAGAATAAATGACACAACCGCAGGTATTTGGACTGGAACTTGTTCTACCGCTGAAAATGGAGGAAATTATTGTAATAATAATGAAACTTCTACCTCACACAGTTGGGCAGGTGTGGCTGGTCATAGTTATGCCACATGGGTTCACGCTTGTAACAGCAATGGTTGTTCCAATGCTTCTAACTGGCCAACTTTCTCTTGTGGAGCAGTTCACGGCGCTTCCATATCCAACATCTGTATTAATCTAGGACAACATATGTCTCTCGGTATAACCGATAAAGAAACAAGTGGCGAAGTAACAAGACTTCAGCTCTTCCTAAAAGAAAGAGGATACTTTAAAGAAGATATAACAGGAATATTTGGAAAAGTAACAGAAAGTGCGGTAAAATCCTTCCAAACAGATAAAAACTTAATAGTTACTGGCCAAGTAGGGCAAGTAACAAGAGATACAATTAAATCGTTAAGTTGTGGAAATTAAAATAATATAAACAAAAACACCCTAAAAGGGTGTTTTTGCTATGTTGATAGCTTTAAATTTTTCCTTAAATAAAAGGATATAATGTATATATTATAAATAATTTATCGCATTATGTTTAAAAATATTAAATCTATATTGGTTTCAGTTGTTTTTGTTAGTTTTGTTATCCCGAGCATCTCCTCTGCTCAATTGTTAGGGGATACATCAACGAATACAAATAACACGCCAACTTGTCTTTCTTTGACAACTAATCTTTCTAAGGGTCAGTCAGACACAACTCTTAATGGGGATATATACAAATTACAGTCATTTTTAAACGACACTGGTTTTTTCCCAGATGCTCAACTATCAGATACCCAACCGGCAGTCTTCGGAAAAATAACCCAAAAAGCTGTAATGGCATTTCAGGCTCAAATGTATTCAAATGTTTTGGCAAGCGATATAGATAATATTTTAAGCGCTAGTGACAGACAACAATTAGCTAGTACAGGATTTCCATTAACTCAAAGTGGTAATGTTTTTCAATATACCAGAGCAAAGATTAAGTACCTTTCTTGTCATGGTGCAACTCCAGTTGCGGTAAGTACAGGCAGCACTAACTCAACTAGCACTAACTCAACCACAATCACCACTCCAACCTTAACTCTAGACAATACCACTCCCACAGCAGGACAAACTGTTAATTTAACTTTCCATTCTAATGGAGCAAGTAGTTGTACTATGCCTATAAGTGGTGTGGTCACACCCATCACAGACAGTGTTATTTCTATAAACACAGCAGGACAGTCTGGTACCTTTACTCAAGTAGCTACTTGTCATAAATCAGATGGAAGTACCATAAACTCAAACGGAGTTACATATGTTGTTAGTAGTCCTAACACCACCACTACAACTTCCTCAACCCACGCACCTTCACTCACCGCAAACGGCAATTCTGTCTCTAACGGGGGAACTGTCACTATTCCTTACAACGGTTCCGTATTACTCGGCTTTAGTTCAGGTAGTAATATGGCTTGTACTCTTGGCGGTAATGGTAGTCTTGTTTCAAATTCGAACTTCAACAACCAAATCGGTTATTCAAGTACAGTAAATAGTAGTAACGCAGGTAGCTATACATACACATGTCCTGGTGGAACACAGTTTGCTTTCAATGTTGTGGCGGGGACTCAGACTACGAGTAACTCAAGAGTAGTTACTTTGAACGCTAATCCTATCTCTAATGGCGATACCATAGCCGGCCCCGCAGACGGTTCTCCTATGGCATGGACATGGGATTTTGGAGCTGGAACATATTGTACTTGGTCATTGAATAACGGCTCTCCTACCAGATTAGCTAGTCCTAGTTATGGTATCGCATCAGTAGGAGTTAATGTAATTTCGTGTGCCGGCATGACCCCGTTTACTTTTACCATTGTAACTGGCTCTCAAACTACCGCCCCTACATTAAGCATCAACACCACCACTCCCACAGCAGGACAAACTGTTAATTTAACTTTCCATTCTAATGGAGCAAGTAGTTGTACTATGCCTATAAGTGGTGTGGTCACACCCATCACAGACAGTGTTATTTCTATAAACACAGCAGGACAGTCTGGTACCTTTACTCAAGTAGCTACTTGTCATAAATCAGATGGAAGTACCATAAACTCAAACGGAGTTACATATGTTGTTAGTAGTCCTAACACCACCACTACAACTTCCTCAACCCACGCACCTTCACTCACCGCAAACGGCAATTCTGTCTCTAACGGGGGAACTGTCACTATTCCTTACAACGGTTCCGTATTACTCGGCTTTAGTTCAGGTAGTAATATGGCTTGTACTCTTGGCGGTAATGGTAGTCTTGTTTCAAATTCGAACTTCAACAACCAAATCGGTTATTCAAGTACAGTAAATAGTAGTAACGCAGGTAGCTATACATACACATGTCCTGGTGGAACACAGTTTGCTTTCAATGTTGTGGTTGGGGCTCAAGCTACAAGTAATTCATCAGGGGCTGTTGCTTCAGTTACTTTAGGCGGTCATGTTATATCTAGTGGTGACACTGTAGTTGCACCCGCAGACGGCTCTCTTTTACCATGGACATGGTTTTTTAGTAATTCTGGTGCTGTAGTAAATTGTACATGGTCATGGAACAACGGCCCTGCTTCAAGTTTCTTTAATCCTGGTTCTGGTAACGCATCAGTAGGTATTAACGTAATTTCGTGTACCGGCATGACCCCATTTACTTTCACTGTTGTAGCTAGTCCTTCAGCTTCAGGTAATACAGTTGCGCCTGTCGCCAATAGTGTAACCGCCACTTCTCCAACCATAACCCTCTCCAAAGACTCAGATACAATTTCATTTGGTAACACTTCAACAATAACGTGGATTGTCTCACCAACAACATCTACTTGTGTAGTAGCCGGGGGCAATTTAACATCTGGTGATGTTCCTGCTAATAGTGGTACGTGGACAACGCCAAATCTATATACTACAACTCAATATGGAATTAGATGTGTAAATGGAAACAGTCAACCAATAACAAAGTATTTTACAGTTAACGTACAAAATCAAACAAGTAGTCAGTCAGGTGCTCCAACCATTACTTTATCTCCTGATACAACTATTCCTTTTGGCGGTACAGCCACGATTACGTGGGCGGTTACAACAATACCTTCAACTGATATCATTTATGTTACTTGTTATGCGGCTGGTGGTAATTTGGGTGCTGGTGGGCCTTTACAAACAAATGGTACAGCAACGACTGTAAATTTATATACCAATACTCAATTTGGAATAAGGTGTGTTAATAATTCAAATGGATTGTATTCATACAAATACATAAATATAACTGTTTCTCCCGAGGTCGCTTCACCCTGTGGAACTCTTAATGGTCAAACAGTAGGTACAACCTTATTAGCTTCTAAAACATATTGTGCTAATGGTGGTCAACCAACATTTACTTCTGATAGTCCGGTGGCACCAGCTAATGGCCTCTATAAATGGACTTGTGGAAGTAGTCCTACTATTTGTTCAGGGACCTACAATGCTTCCCTAGGACTACTAAGTACTCAAAGTCAGGTCCTCGGCGCCTCAACTAAAAACATCTGCATCAATCTAAACAATCATATGTCGTTAGGTATAACAGACAAAGAAACAAGTGGTGAAGTAACCAGACTTCAGCTATTTTTGAAGGAAAGAGGGTACTTCAAAGAAGATTTAACAGGAATATTCGGAAAAGTAACAGAACAATCAGTAAAATCATTCCAAACAGATAAAAACTTAATAGTTACAGGTCAAGTAGGACAAGTAACTAGAGATAGTATCAGAACACTTAGTTGTGGGAATTAAAATAATATAAATGACATAAAAAACTCTCGCTCGGCGGGAGTTTTTTCTTGGTTTTAATTTATCAGTTTTTTTGTTAGTATAAAGCAATGAATAAAAAGTTATTTATTATGATTGGCAGGTCTGGTTCTGGAAAGGGGACACAGGCGGAATTGCTTCAGAAAAAAGTTGAGACTGATTTTGGCGTGAATATAAAACATATCTCAACTGGAGATGGTTTTCGTGAGTTTATGAAAGGTGATTCTTTTATTTCAACTTTATCTAGACACGCCGATGAAACCGGCAGACTTCAACCAGAATTTTTAGCGATTTGGAATTGGTCAGACATTTTCATCAACACTGTTCAAGAAGAAGATTCTGTTATTTTAGACGGTGCTCCAAGAAAGTTATTTGAAGTCAATGTCCTACATAACGCTCTTAGTTTTATCGGCTACGAAGAGTTGTATGTTATTTATGTTGATGTTTCCGAAAATTGGTCAAAGGAAAGATTGGCAGGCAGAGGAAGAAAAGATGATATCGGAGCGGAAAGTGTTGCTAAAAGAATGGAATGGTTTGAAACTGATGTAATTCCTGTTGTTGAGTCTTACAAAAATGATAGCAGATATAAATTTTTACAAATAAATGGCGAGCAGACTATAGAAGATGTTCACAAAGAAATTGTTTCCAAATTAGATATATTTAATTAGTTAAATGAAAAAAGAAATAAGATTAAAAACTGGAAAAGATTTAGAAAATCTTCGTGAATCTTGTAAAAGATTGGCGCTTATTATTGATGACTTAAAAAAAATAATTAAGCCCGGAATAACCACCAAAGAAATTGATAACTTTGTTTATCAAAGAACAATTGAAGGGGGTGACAAACCATCGTTTTTAAATTACCAACCGTTCGGTGCGGACTATCCATATCCTGGAAGTATTTGTGTTTCTGTAAACGACGAGGTTGTTCATGGAATTCCCGGTGATAGAGTTTTGAAGGAAGGGGATATTGTCGGATTAGACGGAGGACTTGTTCACAATGGAATGTATTCCGATATGGCAGTTACCGTTGCAGTTGGAGAAATAAGTGATGAAAATAAAAAGTTACTAGAGGTGACCAAACAAGCGCTATTTTCTGGAATAAAAGCGTGTCGTGCTGGGAATTATGTAAACGATGTATCCAAAGCCATCGGAAATTCAGTTCCAAAGAAATATGGAGTAGTAAAAATCCTTTGTGGCCATGGTGTTGGTTTTCAAGCTCACGAAGAGCCAAATGTTCCAAATTTTGATGATGGAATAAAAGGACCGAAACTTGTTTCAGGAATGGTTTTAGCTCTTGAGCCAATGATAAATCTGGGCACCGACGATGTTTATTTGGACGATGATGGTTACACCTTTGTAACCGCTGACCATAAAAATTCTGCCCATTTTGAACATAGTATTTTAATAACTGATGGCAAGCCTGAGATATTAACTAAACTCAATTAATTTTTCTAGTTTCTCTTGTTATAATGTTCTAATGAATACTGATAATCTTTTAGAGGGCGAAGTTGCCAATTTACGTTCTTCTATTTCCGAAAAAATGGAAAAAGCAAAAGGTTTTGAAGATAGATTTACCGAGAAGAATCATGCCCACGAAGCCTTGCGAGAATTTAGAGAAACTCCAATTGAAGTTCTCGTTCCAGATGATAAAAGAATTACCAGCAGTGAAGAACACAGGTTACTTACTTGGCTTACACCACGCGATACTGACGAGAAAGTAAAAATGATTATTCAGGTGATGGCCGACAAGGGGATTAAAAATGCACTAAGTGTAGTTGAAAAATTAAATGATCCACAAATCGATGATGATTTTGAAAGATACTTAGTGCAATATTTATTGTCTGGCGCTAATCCAAAAAATGATTTGTCAAAAGATGAGTGGAAAGCGCTTCACTTTGTGTTGTTTCAAATAGTTCTTCCAGAAAAAGACGGAGAGGAAACAAAGCAAGCTAAAGAAATGATTGCTCTTATGGAACAGTGGTATGCCTCTATGCAAGGACTATCTTCTGACCCAGCTAATAAAGACAAAAATTATTATTCGTTGGAATTATCAGTTTCCAACGGCACTACCGTGATGTCTTTTTATTGCGCTGTGCATGTTGATTATAAAAATATTTTTGAAAAGGTGGTGCAAGGAGTGTTCCCGAATGCCCAAATTACAGAATGCAAAGAAGATTATAATATTTTCCATAAAAATTCGATGACTTCTTGTTCTTATGCTACTCTTTCCAAGACAGGAGCTCTACCAATTAAAACTTATAAAGAATTAGAAGGTGACCCACTCTCTATAATTATTTCTTCTTTTACAAAAATCAGAAAAGATATGGAAGGGTTAGCTATTCAAATCTTAGTCAGACCAGCTGGAGATATTTTTTCAAAAAAGTATGGACAAATATTAGATGATTTAAGAAAAGGCGAGACTTTAAAAAGAGCACTAGATAAGCAGGACTTTTTGAAAGAGTCATTTAGAATTATGGGTACAATGTTATCTTCTCCAAAATCAAAAGAAGAACAAGAAGAAGAGAAAAAAGATAAATTAACTCACACTGACGAAATCGCCACTAAACTAATCCAACAAAAATTAGAGAGAACTATAATGGAGACCAATGTTCGTATTATTGCATCATCTGATTCATTACAAAGAGCGGAAAACATTAGAAGAGACTTGGAAGCCTCGTTTATGCAGTTTAATAATGTAAACGGCAATAGCTTTTTATTTAAAGAAGTTGAAGGCAGAAAACAAAAAGCAATGCTACACAGATTTTCTTATAGACTTTGGAGTGATGACGAATCTTGCCCACTTAATTTGGAAGAGTTAGCTAGTATTTATCATATACCAACACAAAAAAGAGGGCTAGATAATATCATGCAGTCAAAGAGTGCGACGGGAAGTGCTTCGCCAGATATGCCACAAGAGGGAGTTATTTTAGGTATTAACAAATCAAACGTCGGAGAGCAAGTTATTCACTTTGCTCGTGAAGATAGAATGAGACATCTTTATGTTATTGGTCAGACTGGAACCGGTAAAACGACAATTCTGAAAAATTTAGTTATTCAAGATATAAAAAATGGCGATGGTTGCTGTTTTATTGATCCACACGGTAATGATATTTTAGATATTTTAGCCAACATACCAAAAGAGAGATTAGACGATGTTATTTATTTTGACCCAAGTCATATAGAAAGACCGATGGGACTAAATATGCTTGAGTATGACAAAAATTTTCCGGAACAAAAAACTTTTATTGTAAACGAATTGCTTGGAATATTTAATAAGCTCTTTGATATGAAGACATCTGGTGGTCCTGGCTTTGAACAGTATTTTAGAAACGCTACATTGCTTGTAATGGAGTCTCCTGAGTCAGGTGGCAACACCTTGCTTGAAATCGCTCGCGTATTTTCTGATAAAGATTTTAGAGATTACAAATTATCAAAATCAAAAAATCCAATCCTCATACAATTTTGGCAAAATGCCGAGAAGACAACAGGTGAGCAGGGTCTAGCAAACTGGACACAATATGTCACCAATAAGTTTGATATCTTTATATCAAACGACATTATGCGTCCAATAATTGCTCAAGAAAAATCATCTTTTAATTTCCGTGACATTATGGATAATAAAAAAATCTTCTTAGTAAATCTTTCTAAAGGAAGATTAGGAGATGTAAACTCAAATTTACTTGGTCTAATTATTGTTGGAAAATTTTTACAAGCAGCCCTTTCTAGAGTTGATACTGCAGTCAGACCTGATTTTTATTTTTACATTGATGAATTTCAAAATATTACCACTTCAGCCATTTCTACAATTTTATCCGAAGCCAGAAAATACAGAATGTCGTTAAATATCGCTCATCAATACATCGGACAATTACAAGATGATATAAAAGGTGCGGTGTTTGGAAACGTGGGCTCAATGATTGTTTATCGTGTTGGTCCAGACGATGCTAAATATTTAGAAACACAATTTACCCCAACATTTACCGCTAACGATATTATTAAAATAGAAAACTACCACGCTTATGTGAAGATGTTGGTAAATGGCGAACCGAAAAAGCCGTTTGATATTTCCGTTTCCAATTCTCCAAAAGGGGACATTGCAAATATTGAAAAATTAAAAGAATTAAGCTATTTGAAATTTGGCAGACCGAAAGAAGAGGTAGAGCAAGAGATACTCAAGAAATATCAAATTTAGTTTAAAATCATCTCATCTACTTTGCCTGCCTGACGGCAGACAGGTCGCAACTTCATTTTCGTCAGTCGTCGTAGTTTTCTACGCCTTCTTCCAAAAATTCGTTGCTTCGCGTATCTGAAATAATTTTAAACTAAATTTACATTCTCGAAACAAAATAATCAAAACAAAATAATCAAAAAATTGTTTTAGATACGAGGCACGGAGAAACGAGTGAGGAAATGTAGTTAGATGCTACATTGACGAGTGAGAGAGGCTCCGTAACGAAGTAGATGAAATAATTTTTTTTGATTATTAATTACTTTTTTAGGCGCTCAACGTACTCACCGGTGTCGGTATTAACTACAATTTCTTCTCCTTCCTCAATAAATAGTGGAGTTGTGATTTGCGCTCCAGTTTCAAGAGTAACCAACTTTCCACCACCAGATGCCGTATTTCCTTTTATGGCAGGAGGAGCTTCTTTAACTTTGAAAGTCATTTTTATTGGGAGAGTAACACCAATTATTCTTTGCTCATCTTCATATTCAAATATTTTTGTATCAACCAATGTGTTTGGCTTTAAAAATCTTGATTGATCACCAATAATATCTTCTAAGATTTCAAATCTCTTGCTTGGGTCGTTTGGGTCACAAAACCAAAACTCACCTTTGTTGGCAAAAAGGAATTTCGCTTCGCTTCTTGAAATATCAGCTTCTTCGGCGGTGTCGGAAGCGTGGAATGTGTTTGGAATAACCTTGCCACTAATCGCACTTCTCATTCTTACTTGATTTTGAGGTTTTCTTTTTTGGGTACGAGCCACATGAGACTCTAAAATTTCAAACGGTTCTCCGTTTACAAGAATATATTTGCGGGGTTTTATTTCATCGTAATCTAGTGTTGCCATAAATTTATATGTTTCTGCCATAGGCAGACCCGCCTTTGGCGGGAATTATTATTGATTAATAGCTTGTGGAAATAACCACAATATGTGGATTATCATACCAAAAAATAAGAGGAAAATCAAAGGCTGTTGTTTGACAAAGGTTCTAAATAGTTAGACACTTATATAAGTAATCAAATCACATAAAGGAAGGGAACAAAATGGACAATTTTTCCGAACAGATTGCGGAATTAAACAAATCACTGGTTCTTTTTTCTCTGGCCATGTCACCGGCGTGGTGGGCCTACAATATTTTCTATGACCTCTATCTGAGGAACAAAAACAGCTACGAAAAGTAGCTGTTTTTCAATTTTTGTTTTTTGTGGTAGGTTTGTTTTAGATGTTATTTACAATCACAAAAAAGGAAGTCATTATGAAATATCCAATAATTGTGCCAGCCTACTACTATTTTCCAAGGAAGCCTGACGATGTATTAATTTTTCTTGCTGGTCCAGTTTTAGGTGGCGGAGATTGGCAGGAAGAATTTTTTCACATCTTGTGTTCTCAAACAGCTTGGACAGCATCATTTCGCGAGAAGATGTTGCCCAGATTAAAAGTGATTATTCCTTGTCGTTGGGATAAAGATCATAAATTCGCAACTAATTTTCCAGAGGTTTTTGAAATCAGTCGCACTGGAGATAAATTCACTGATAGTCAGACAGTGTGGGAAATAAGTCACCTCAAGGAAATTGTTTGTTACGAGAACGGATTTATTGTTTTTGGATTATTCCCAGAGAGTAAAGATAATCCTCGGAGTGACGGTAATCCATACGCGCGTGACACTTATGGTGAGATTGCGCGTTATACATCAATTGCTAATTTCAAACACTCAACGGGTTCAATTCTTGTTGGTTACGACGAAAGGTTCCCTGGAATCGATGTTATAAAAAGGAACCTTCAATATTTCTTGCCTGAAAAATGGAATAGTAATAATTTGCGTGACGCGTTGAGTCCGACGCACCTTGCTCTTTGGGTGGCAGATAAAATAATGAGAAGATACGCTAACACATAAACATAAAAGCGACACCGAAGGTGTCGCTTTTTTATTAACTACAAACTAAACACCTACTCAGTCGGAGCTTCTTCGTCTTCTTCCTTTCCTGCGTACGACAATCCTCCTGCCTCTAATTGTTTACGAATTTCTTTTTCTAAACGATTAGCAATTTTTGAATTTTCTCGCAAGAATGTTCGTGAAGCATCATAACCACGACCTAATTTTTCTTCACCATATGAATATGATGTCCCTGATTTTGTGACTAATTTAAATTTCTCACCGAGAGCTAGCAGTTCTCCTTCTCTGGAAATTCCTTCGTTATACATAATATCAAACTCAGTTGATTTAAATGGAGCGGCTACTTTATTTTTTACAATTTTTACTTTGGTTCTAGCTCCAACTACGTCGTCTCCTTTTTTGATTTGAGCAATTTTTCTGATATCGATACGAACAGAGGAGTAAAACTTAAGTGCCTTTCCTCCTGGGGTAGTTTCTGGGTTTCCAAACATAACACCAATTTGCATTCTGATTTGATTAATAAAAATAATTACAGTTTTTGATTTGTGAGCAATGGCAGTTAACTTACGAAGGGCTTGTGACATTAATCTTGCTTGCTTACCAACATGTTGAGCCCCCATATCACCTTCAATTTCATCACGTGGAGTTAAGGCAGCCACAGAATCAATAACAAGCGCGTCTACTCTTCCGCTTCTAACAATTGACTCAGCAATTTCCAAAGCTTGTTCACCATTATCAGGTTGTGATATTAAAAGTTCATTTACCTTTACACCAAGCTTCTTGGCGTATTCTGGATCCATGGCATGTTCAGCGTCAATGAAAGCACAAAGTCCGCCAGCTTTTTGGGCCTCAGCAATCACGTGCAAGGTGAGAGTTGTTTTTCCTGATGACTCTGGTCCGTATATTTCAACAATTCTTCCACGGGGTAATCCTCCGACACCGAGTGCGTAATCAAGACCAATTGAGCCAGTAGGGATGACGTCAACATTTACTTTGGCAGCATCGCCCAATTTCATCATTGCGCCTTCGCCGAATTTATTTTGTATTTCTTTTAGTAAGACATCAGAATTTACTTTATTGTCTTTGATTTCGCTTTTTGCGCCAACTATCTTTGGTGGCTTGGCCACTTTCTTTTTCATCATAGATTATTTTTTAGGTATAACTTTTAATATTTTGGAAACTTTGCCACCATATTTGTCAGTGGCTTCTACTGTAATTATAGTATAAGGATAGAGACTAACCAAAGTTTCACTGAAGTTCCCGTTTTTATCAATTAGTATAGGTCGTCCTTGAATTTCTATTTCGTTTGCTCTTAACGCTTTTCCTGAAATGACAAAGGTACTGGTAGACACTTCCTCAAAATCTTTTGGAGTATAGATTATAACTTGAACTCCAGAGAGTAGGGGATAAATACGAAAAGCTCCATAAGCTAAAGCCATAATTATTAGGATAGAAAATAGGGTTATCTGGAGAGTTCTTCTGAAGTCTGGAGCTTTTATCATTATGGTATTTTATGGTAGCTATTATCTGAATAATTCGTCAACACTTTTATCTTTTCCTTCAACTTCTAATATACCAATATCTGAGGTTGAAGTATCGTTTCCGCCTGACAATATTTCTCTAAACCTTTCTCCTTGCCTTGATGGTCCTATAACTTGGAATTGTTCTAGGTCATTCATTATTCTAGCAGCTTTATTATATCCCCAACGGAAAGCAGTCTGTAAAGATGAAGTTGAGGCTTTGCCAGTTGAAATAACATAATCCTTGGCACTCATGTAGTCTTCGTCGTCTTCCGGTTCTCTTCCACCGTTACCACTGTCATCTGTAATATTTCCAGATGAAGTTCCTACTTTTATTTTAGCTATATCTATCAAGTCAGGAATGAAATCAAGATTTTGTTGCTTGATGTAATTTATAACACCTCTTATTTCTTCCATGGTTACAAACGGTGCCTGAAGACGGACAAGGCGAGGGTTATCCGATGCCATGTAAAGCATGTCTCCATTTCCAAGAAGATCTTCAGCACCAGATGAATCAAGAATTGTGCGAGAGTCAATTTGGGAAGTTGTTTTAAGAGCAATTCTGGCTGGTATGTTTGCTTTAATTGTTCCAGTAATAACTTTCACATCAGGACGTTGAGTGGCCAAGATTAAGTGCATGCCAGCAGCGCGACCCTTTTGTGATAAAGCGGTGATAAGAGGAGAGATTTCTTTTGGATAAGAAAGCATAAAGTCATTGTATTCATCAAAAACAATAACCACGTACGGCATCTTTGGTGGAAGTCCGGTTACAGAGTCTCCAATCTGACCTTTTCTTCTTGCCTTTTCAAGTGCCGGAGCCAATATTTTCTTGTTGTATTCACCGACGTTCAATTGTCCGTATTCAGCCAAAACTTCGTACCTTCGCTCCATTTCCTGTATCGCCCAGTTAAGCGCTTTAATGGCACCTTTTGGCTCTTTGATGATAGGTGTATACAGGTGTGGCAGATTGTTGTAGGCAGTAAATTCCACTCTCTTTGGGTCTAGGATAATTAATTTCAAATCATAAGGAGAATTTTTATAAAGAAGAGAAATCATTAAGTTTTGAAGAGTGACTGATTTACCAGTTCTAGTTGCTCCAGCAATTAAAAGGTGAGGCATTTTTTCCAAGTCAGCAAATATTGGTTTACCAACAATACTTTTACCGATAGCCAAAGATAGCGCTCCGTTATTTTTAAATTCATCAAGTTCAAGCATGGAACGAAGTCCAAGAGTAGCTTTTCTTTCGTTTGGTATTTCGATACCAACCAAAGTCTTTCCTGGGATTGGAGCTTCAATACGCAAATATTCTGCTCCTAGTTCCATAGCTAGGTTATCGTGAAGAGCTACAATCTTTGAAAGGTTTACACCCTGAGCTGGCTTCAATGTGAATTGAGTAACAGTTGGTCCGACAGTAACTTCTCCCATTTCAACATTGATACGGAAATGTTCCATTGTCTTTTGAATAGTTGTCATCTTGGCTTTACTGTCCCCAGCACCAGACTTTCCGGTATCGTAATTTAGAAGGTCCATAGGTGGAGGAACAAATTCGGGAGTTAGAATTATTGGTCTTACTTTTTCCTCAACTTTTTTTACTGGCTCTATGTCAGCAAAAGAAGAGAGAATTCCTTTTCTAATATTTTCTTCTTCATCAACAATTTCTCCAATGTCTTCTTTTATTTCTTCTTCAACTTTTTCTTCTACTTCCTCAACTTCTTCTATAACATCATCAAGAGAATAATTTTTTCTTTTATTTATAAAATCTCTAATTTTAAGAAATGGGTAAGCGATGACGGACAGCAGGGGTTTTATTTCTGGCTTTCTGTTTATGACAATTATTACTCCAATTAAAGCAATACCAGCAAATAAAAAGATACTAGGATATTCTGCAAAGTTACTTATAAGTCCTCTAGTGATAAAACTTCCGAGCATTCCACCGAAATTATTGCTTACTATAGATCCAAACCCATCAACTCCCAAGAACATCAAAACGAATCCAAGCGAAGATAAAAATCCAACTTCAGGTAGCTCTTCTTTCCATAAATAGTACGCAATAAAAAAACATAGTATAGGGGTTAGATATACGAATACACCTATTAGGTTTTTAATACCATCAAATAAGTTTTGTCCACCAATACCGCCAGAGCCTATAATACTGAAAAATAAAAGTACACCAATCATCACCATAAGAACAGAAATCACTCCAAGCACCGTTTCTGTCATAACAGGATCACGCACCTTTCTTTTTCGCCCTCTTCCTGTAGTGGAAATAACTTTATTATCGAAATCTTCTTTTGCCATAATTTAATGCTTACATTTTAACAGAAAAAACCTTTTATTTTAAGGGGATAACAGGATTGATTGTATTTTATAGTTTACAGAAATCTTTTTCCTATTTAATTTCTTTTATATTTTTTATATAAAAGAAATTAAAAAACTATTCTATATATAAAAGGCAACGAAAAGACAAAAAATCAATTTTGACATTTTATTTAAAAGGCATAAAATGGACAGCATGGAAGTGACGGTAAGAGCCCGTCAGATTAAAAGACAAAAGTTATCTAAATAAACGACAAAATTAATAAAAAGTCTTTAATAATAAAAGACAAACAAAGGACAATATGATACAAAATATTGAAGACAAAAAGAAAGAATACGGAATTTTGATAGCTAAGAAATCAGAAAGACTGGTTACAGCTCTTTATTTGGTGACCGATTTGATTACTGACTCTGAACCCATAAAACAGTTTTTAAGAAAGAATGCCGTAACTTTATTGTCCTCGATGAACTCATTGGCACAACCAGAAGTAAAAGACAGAGTTGCTGAGTTTAAGATGTCACTCAAATCAGTTACCGAAATTTTATCTTTGCTACATGTCGCCGTTACTTCAGGAATTGTCTCTGATATGAATGGGAATATTTTGCTTGATGGCTTCAGATCACTACAACTTGTCCTTGAAAAGAAACAACCGATTTTAACAAAAGATATGTTAACAGTTGATTCCGAAGAAGATTTATATAACGGGCAACAATTATCTCAAGCGGTAGTCTCTACCTCATATGATGTTATTACACCGCTGTCTATTGCCAGAAGATCAGATTATGAAAATGAAAAAAGTTTTCCACATAGAGAAAATGGTGTCAGTATAATTAAGAATCAAATAGAAAGAAAAAATAAAGAAGATTTAAATAAAGGACAAAATTTACAAGAGAAAGAGTCTGCCAAAGAAAAGGACAATTTAACAAATATTAATACTGAAAACTACAATATAAACTCAAAAATAAGTTTACCTTTCTCAACTTCTTTCCAAATGAGAAAAATTGGAAGAAGGGAACAAATACTTGGTCTTTTTGTGAAAGGAGTTGATATTGGAATAAAAGACATTTCCTCAAGAATTAAGGGTTGTAGTGAAAAAACAATACAAAGAGAACTAAACGCCCTCCTTTACGATAAAAAGATAGAAAGAATAGGGGAGAAGAGATGGAGCAGATACGTACTAAAATAGCTTTTGGTAAACGGTATGTGGCCAGTAGCTAATAACTATAGTCACACAGAAAAACCAGTAACAAAGTTACTGGTTTTTCTGTTTTTGCTACAAGCTAAAAGCTACCGACTAAAGGCTGTTGTCGCCACCTTGTTATATTGCTGATTATTTCATTTTATGATAGGATATTCGCAAGTACTGAAATGTACTTCAGATAGTATTATCCACATATTTTGCAACTTTTTTGTTGCAATTATTTGGAACTATAAATATACTATCTGTAGACGTCTCTGTTTGAGAGCGTCCTCTGGTATTTGAGATACATTTATAAGAAGGTATCTTCAAGGACAGTTAGATCGTTGACAATAGAATAGTGACGCAGATTGTTTTAATCGAAATCACATTCGGTCAACTTTGATCGTCTGTCAGATAGTAGTGTATTTAGTTATGTCGAAACTAATATAAATACATTGCGATGGTTTTTTATTAATAAAAATAACCATTAATTAAATCTTATAAAATTACTAAGTTATGTCTAAATTCTCAATGAAGACCGTAGCAATTGCTACAGTCGTCGGAGGTGCGATAGCAGGTGCACTTACTGCATCAGCTGCTCTCAACCTTCCAACACAGAACTGCTCATATGTGTTCAACACAAATATGAAGCAAGGTTCTCGTGGAGCAGATGTTAAGAACCTTCAAGTGGTTCTTAATGCCTACTCACAAACTCGTGTAGCTAACTCAGGAGCTGGTTCTCCAGGATTGGAAACCACAACTTTTGGTCCAGCAACACGCGCAGCAGTTAATAAGTTCCAAGCTCTTCAATTAGCTGAGCTAGGAATTTCTGCTCCAACAGGAAACGTGTTCGCAGGAACTCGTGGCCTTCTTAATCAAATTTGTACAGGTGGTAATACAACTACTACAGGTACACCTGGAAATCCTGGAACTCCAGTAGTTACAGGTCCAGTCACTGCTGCTCTAGCATCATCACAACCATCAGGTATGATTGTTGCTGGTCAGTCAGGTGCAATCATGGCTAACATCGTCTTCTCAGGTAGTGGAACAGTTACACAAGTTCAACTACAAAGAACTGGTGTGTCGTCAGACTCATCACTTACAAATGTTTACCTATATGACGGAAACACAAGAATCACAGATTCTGCTTCTGTTGTAACAGGTGGATTCATAAATTTCACAGCTCCTATGGGATTGTTCGTAGTTAATGGATCAAGAACAATTACAGTACGTGCTGATGTCGCAGCTGGAACAGCTGGTCAAGCTATTGGCGTTAAGCTAAATACAGTAACTGCACTTGGTGGAACACAATCTACATATACAAATGTAGTTGGAAACTACTTAACAGTTTCTGGTGTAGCAATCGCTACAGCTAACCTAGGTGCTCTAGATCAAACAGCTAAGACAGTTGATGCTGGAACTACAAACTACAACGTTTGGACAGATTCAATTTCAATTGGTACTCGCAACACTCTATTAAGAGCAGCTACATTTAAGTATGTAGGTTCAGCTCCTGTAGATTCAGTACAAAACATCTCTCTATATGTAGATGGTACTAAGGTTGCTGGTCCTGCAACAGTTAATGCTGCAAACAACAACAAGATTACTTTTGATCTTGGTGCAACACCATTTGTTCTAACAAGTGGTTCACACACAATTGATGTTCGTGGAGATATTATTAAGGGTTCAAGTTATAACTTCTACTTTGCTATTGAAAATCCAGCAGATCTTATGCTCGAGGATTCAAACCTAGCAGGTGTTAATCTTACTCCTACTGTAAACTCTGCAACATTAACAGTAAGTAATTCAAAGTTTGGAACAATCGGAGTTAACTCAGGTTCAGTAACAGTAGTTACAGACCCTGCATTTAACCCAACAACAATTACAGGTGGTGCTACAAACATGCCTATCGCTCAATTCACACTTAAGGGATATGGTGAAGATGTAAAAGTTAATACACTTCAAGTTACTCCTGTAATCGGAGGTTCAGTTGCTCCTTACTCTGGAGGTCTTTCAAATGTTTCTCTATTCTTAAATGGAGGACAGATTGGAACATCAGTAAACTTCACAGGTTCAGCGCTTAACTTCACACTTGGTTCATCATTGATTATCCCTGCAGGTCAAACTGTAACTCTTACAGTTAAGGCCGACATATTGAATGCAACAAACACTGTCGCTTATACAGCTGGAACAGTTACTGCATCAATCGGAGGGGTAGCAAGTAATGCACAAGGTGTAACTTCAAATCAACTTGTATCAGTCGCACAATCGGCTGTATCTGACTCAGCTCTTACAATTGGAACTGGGGCTGGATCATTCTCTCGTACATCAGGTTTCGTAGCACAAAATGTTGCTCCAAACACACCTGGCGTAAAGATTGGATCTTTCACAGTACAAGCAGGTTCATCTGAAGATGTTCTTGTAAACAGTGCGAATGTTAACTTGGTCTTCGGTGGAAGCCCAATAATGACTTATAACAATATAGGTAACATTATTCTAAAGACAGGTGGGGTTGCACTAGGAACTCCAGTTGGAATTGCTCCATCATCAGGATCATCAACATTCTCATTCTCTGATATCAGAATCCCTATGAACTCAACACAGATATTTGATGTCTTTGCTGATCTAGGTTCTGCTACAGGAACAGTACAAGCAGATATGGGTATAACAGCTCGTGGAGCAGTTAGCCGTATCTCTTCAGGATTATCATCTGCAGGTGTTGCTATGTCACCAATACAAGCTGTATTGGCATCATCAACACTTGTGTCAAACTCACCAGTATCACAATTCGTAATTGGTGGTTCGTCACAAAACATTGCAACATTCAAGATCAAGACATCATCAGGAGATGCAACAATCACCAAGCTGATTATTTCAGCTACTGGTACTGATGCTATCGTTTCTATGACTGTCACAGGTAAGACTTTTGCAGTTGTTAACAATTCAGTTACTATGACAGGTCTATCAATTCCAGTTTCAACAACTGGTACAGATGTTCCTGTAACAGTACAATATTCAGGATTTAAGAATTCAACTTCAGGTGGTTCAATGACAACTGGTACAACAACTGGTATTGCTCTAGCTGATGTTGAAGGACAATCAGGAAATGGTGCTAATATTACTAACCTAGCGAACGTTGGTTCTAATGCAATGTTCCTATACGCTTCAAAGCCAACTATCACTTTCTCATCAGGAAATGGTACCCTTTCAGCTGGTTCAGTTAATATTGGAACATTTACAGTCGCAGCTGATGCAAATGGTGCTATACAAGTAGCAACAACATCAATCGTATTCTCAACATCAACAGGTGGATCACTTAACGTTACAAACGTTAAGCTATCTGATGACAACGGGGCTACAGCGATTGCGAATTCAAACACAATTGCTCTTCCACTATCTGGAACAGCATTCCAAATTGGATTCACAACTCCTTACCAAATCTCAGCTGGTTCATCAAAGACCTTCCAGATTTGGGCAACAATTGGAGGATCATTCGGTGCTGTAGGAACTACACAGTTGACTACACAGCTTGATCCAACTCTATCCGCATTCAAGTGGGTGGACGTTGTAACAGGTACAAGTTTAACAGGAACAGGTATACAAAATTACCCAGTTCAAGGTTACAGCTTGAAGAACTAATCTGCGTCTAACTATTCTTAAAGAATATCTAGTCTAAATTAGATTCTAGAAAAAACGACACCCTTTGGTGTCGTTTTTTCGTTGCCAAGAAACACAAAACCGCCTTCGCAAGAGGGCGGTTTTGTGTTTCTTTATTTCTATGATAGTATTTATTTCATAAACCAAAGAAGTAGGTTCGATATGAGTATCGTATAAATTCCTGCGGAGGCCATACTCGTCTGATAATTTCAGACTAATAAGGTAACTCTGGTTTGTCGGAATAAAATCCGTTAATTATTAGTTCATTTAAAAAATCTTATGGCATTATTACGCTCAAAGAAAGCTGATCTTATATCAGACTATACAAAGGCGCTAAAAGATTCTAAGAGTGCAGTTTATGTAAAATTCAAAGGACTTCCGGTATCGGATACTATGGAATTACGTAAAGCTCTTTTTAACGAAGGAATAAAATATTCTGTTGTTAAGAAAACACTTTGGAGTCGCGCAACAGATGCAGTAGGAGTAAAAGGAGAGGCACCAGTTATTGGTGAAGAACTCGCCGTTGTTTATGGAAGCGATTTACTTGCTCCTGCTAGAATGGCTTACGAGTTTTCAAAAACCCACAAGGATACCTTTGGTATTATCGGTGGAATTTTTGATGGAGAATTTAAAGACGCGGTAGGGATGTTAGCAATTGCTACTATTCCTCCTCGTGAAGTTCTTCTTTCACAAATTGCTTATCTTCTTAAGTCTCCAATGCAACGCTTTGCAATAGCAATAAGTGAGGTCTCTAAGAAAAAATAATATATCGCCTCATCTGCTTTGTTGCAACTTCACTTTTGTCAGTCGCCGTACTATATGTACGACTTCTTCCAAAAGTTCGTTGCGCCTCGCATCTAAGGCAATATCTTATTTTTAAAGTTATCTAGGTATTTATTAAAAACATTAAAACAACATTATGGAAAAATTTTCAGAGTTATTAAACAAAATTGAAGGAATGTCAGTTCTTGAATTAAACGAACTGGTAAAGGCAATCGAAGAGAGATTCGGAGTTTCCGCTCAAGCAGTTTCTGCAGCACCAGCTGCAGCCGCTGTTGAGGAAGGAAAAAGCGAATACACAGTTCACTTGGCATCAGCTGGTGAAGGAAAGATTGCTGTTATGAAGGTAGTTAAGGAAGTTCTAGCTCTTGGTCTTAAGGAAGCAAAGGATATGGTAGACGGAGCTCCTGTTGATCTAAAGGCCAATGTTAAGAAGGCAGAAGCTGAGGAATGGAAGAAAAAGTTGGAGGAAGCCGGAGCGAAGGTTGAACTCAAGTAAAGTACTTGAGTTAAATAAAAAATCCCCAAGAGGGGATTTTTTATTGTTCAACCTTCGATCCGGCTTCGGGAAGGGGTCGGGAAACGGAATTTTCCCGTGGAGGAGCACAGCGAGCCTGCGAGAGATAGGAACCGTGGGTTCCTATGGAGAAGCTATGCTTCGACGGCTGGTGCAAAAGTTGAACTTAAGTAATATTAAGTTAATTATATGCAAAGAAAAAGCACCCAAACAGGGTGTTTTTTCTTTGTCTTTAAACCAAGAACTTGAAACTTTTCTAGGTTTTAGTCAAGTCTAGATTTGGTTATTATCTTTCTGTTAAAATATAAACATATGGAACTTCTGGCGAAACTGCTTGGCGGACAAGAGAGAGTAAAGATAATGAGATTCTTTCTTCATCATGATGATGGTATTTGGACTCCTCACGAGATTAGCGATAAAACAAAAGTAAAAGGTGCTATAGCTAGAAAAGAGTTAAGCGCTTTAACATCAATTGGCTTCATAGAAAGAAAAAAATATAAGACTCTAACTAACGGCTCTTCGAAAAAGAATCAAAAAGTGAAAGAAACTATTTGTTATAAATTAAATGCTGAGTTTCCACACAATCAAGCTCTGAAAGATTTATTATTTGATTTCCAATTACTTGATAAAAGAGAATTAGCTTCTAGATTTAAAAATATTGGTCGCATAAAGTTATTTGTCGTAGCTGGAGTATTTGTTGGTCTCAATGATTCCCGTGTTGATATCTTAATTGTTGGTGAAGCTATAAAAAAACCAAAAGCTGAAAAGATATTCGAAACATTATCAGCTGAACTTGGAAGAGAGGTGGTATATTCAATTCTAGACGTAGAAGAATACGAATACCGTTTCAAAATGTATGACAAGTTCGTCAGGGATATTTTAGATATGTATCACGAAAAGGTTATTGATAGATTGGTCGTTAAACTTTAATTTTGTTTGCTTAAATATACAAATAAGTAGTCCTTGTATTCTTTCAAGTAATTTACAAATAAAGCCTTATCTTCATCATTTGTCTTTGTATCTCCTAGGAGCGTATAAAATTCAGTGTCTTTTAATCCAATGCTTTGTGCCTTTTCATTCATAAATTTTACAAAAAGCTCTTCGTTATAATTTTTTGCGTAAAATTGGGCGACACCATCATCTTTTCCAATCAATAGATTATTAAGTAAAGTTCTGTTGGTGGTTGATGCGTTATTATAGAAAACAGTGTTATCTTGCTTTAAGAATTCAAGAGAAATAATTGCTACCATAAATCTCCTCATATCATTATCACTAATTTTATTTTCACTAGAAAGTATTTCTTTAGTTGTAAAAGCATAAGGAGAGCCGTCGCTAGAAATAATTATCGGTGTTCCTTTTTCTATAAAATCAAAAACATATTTTGAATCATCATCGTTTATACGGATACAGCCACCACTATATTCACTAGAAACTTTTTCGCCACTTTCATAAAAGGGGATTCCGTGAATAAAAAAGTTTCCAAATACATGAACACTGTACGGCATAAAAACATGTCCTATAGAACTGAAGTGCATTTCTTCTTTGTAATCATTTTCATAAATTCCACCAATAGTCTCGTAATATTTTCCTGGCTTTCCAATTGAAACAATTTTTACAATCTTTTCCGTTGTTGTTCCGTTCTTTAATAATAGTGTCATATTATCCAATGAAATTAATATGTGTTTTCCTAGATATGGATATTCATCTTTTTGGACCAAGTTATTTTGCACTCTTGTTGCGTTGTAGGCTTTCTTTGGGAAAAGGAAATAAAGGCCAGAAGAAATAACTATTACTAATCCAAAAAATAGCCCGATTAAGATGTGTCCTTTATATTTTGTCATAGACAATAAGTTCGTAAAATATACCATAAAAGTGGATATTTAAAAATTAAGCGAAAAATTACTGTTATAATATAAGTACCTTTATATTAAGATATAAAGGTGTATATACACTTTATATTTAATAATTAATATTTTTTTTATGTTCAATCCAATAGATATTTTAGGAACAGCATTAGTAGACACTTCAATGACGGCAATCTCATTTTTGCCAAATGTAATTATTGCAGTGGTTATCTTTGCTCTCGGCTGGGTTTTCGGTTCTGTTTTGGGTCGTGCTATTTCACATCTTATTGTTATGTTAAAAGTTGATCATGCTTTAAATAAAGCAGGTCTATCAACACTAAGTGAAAAAGCTGGCACAAAATTAAGTTTGTCAGGTTTTGTTGGTGGGCTTATTAAGTGGTTAGTTATAATTGCTTTTACAATAGCATCAGCAGAAATACTTAACTTAAGCCAAATCACAACTCTTTTAACAAATATATTCCAATATATTCCACAAGTTATAGTGGCAGCAGTCGTTTTAGCTATGGCAGCTCTTCTTGCTGATTTTGTTTCAAATATTGTGGCACACTCTGTTAAAGCAACAGGAATCAAGGCTTCATTTGCAGCCACAGTTACCAGATGGGCAATAATAATCGTAGGCGGTGTTTTCCCAGCATTGTCACAACTTAAGATTGCACAAGGTTTGGTAGAAGTATTATTTACTGGCTTTGTATTTGCTATCTCTTTAGCACTAGGTCTTTCATTTGGACTAGGTGGACGTGATGCAGCCGCAAAAGCTATTGAAAAGATGAAGAACTAGAAAGTCATTAGTTTTTGACCCTAGTTTTTATAGAAAAGCGACGCCGTAGGCGTCGCTTTTCTTATGCTTTCTTTTGGCCTTTTTAAGAGACAGAAAAGTCTTAATTTAAAAGCTCTTTTTCTCTTGACTTTATTTACCCGTTTTGATAGGATAGATAAACTCACTGAATGATAAAAACTATTACAAAACTAAAACTCTAGGCGTCTGCGCGAAACTTTAGTTTTGCTCGGTCCGCCAAAGGCGGATTTTGTTTTTGTAAAAATCAGAATGAATGTAGTTTGACAATAGAATCCCATACGAATTGCGCCAAATGTTATCCAGGAAGTTTTAACGACCTGGGGTCTGTGCAGTTTGATATGGATGTTAAAAATTAAATTGAAAACAATACATTGTTATTTCGAAGCGGTTTGAAATAACAAGTGATAGTTATGTTTCCTAATAGGAAAATTAAGAGTATACGGTGGATGCCTTGGTTCTTTAGAGCGATGAAAGACGTGGTCAGGCGACGATACGCTTCGGGGAGGTGCCTAACAACCTTCGATCCGGAGATCTCTGAATGGGGAAACCTCATACAAGTAATGTTGTATGATCTTAGGGAGCAATCCCAAGATGCGCACCCGGCGAAGTGAAACATCTCAGTAGCCGGAGGAAAATAAAACAATAGTTATTCCGTAAGTAGCGGCGAGCGAAAGCGGAGCAGCCCAAACCTCACACCAACTTTGAAGTTCAGTAAAAATACTGGAAAGCAAAGTTGGTGTGAGGGGTTATAGGGAAGACATGTAGATTTCTAGAAGAGTTACAAAAGGTAAATATAGATTAAGTTGTTGGAAAGCAACACCAAAGAAAGTGATAGTCTTGTAATCGAAATATTTATCTCTCTTTTATGTCTTATCCTGAGTAGTTCGAGACACGAATAGCTCGGATGAATTAGCCGGAACTAACCGGCAAGGCTAAATATCTAAAGAGTCCGATAGTGAACTAGTACCGTGAGGGAAAGGTGAAAAGAACCCCGGAAGGGGAGTGAAATAGAACTGAAACCGTATATTTACAAGGAGTAGAAGAGGTGTTTACACCTCGACTGCGTGCCTATTGAAGAATGAGCCAACGAGTCATAGGTAACGGCAGGCTAAGTGGTATAAAGTCACGGAGCCAAAGCGAAAGCGAGTGTTAATAGCGCGAAATTATTGTCGTTACTTATGGACCCGAAGCCAGATGAGCTTACCATGAGCAGGGTGAAGTTTACCGAAAGGTAAATGGAGGCCCGAACCATTAGGTTGTACGACTCCTTTGGATGACTTGTGGTAAGGAGTGAAAAGCTAATCGAATCTGGTAATAGCTGGTTCTCTCCGAAATAGTTTTTGGACTAGCGTCGTGTGTTCCTCTTGGGGGTAGAGCACTGGAAGGTCTTGACTAGTAGAAATACGGCATGACCTATCAAACTCCGAATACCAAGAGTTAAAAACGCGGCAGTAAGACTACGGGGGCGAAGCTCCGTCGGTCAAAAGGGAAAAAGCCCAGATCTCAAGTTAAGGTCCCTAAGTGTAGATTAAGTGTAAGCGAGGAGGTGGAGTTTCATTGACAATGAGGATGTTGGCTTAGAAGCAGCCATCATTGAAAGAAAGCGTAACAGCTCACCCATCGAGAGACTCTGCGCCACAAATAATCGGGACTCAAATCTACCACCGAAACTGAGGGTTTGTGAACTTCATAGAGGATTGCATCAATATAAGATGCGACCTCGAATCAAGTAAAAGCGATAAAGCTAAAATAAGTGCGGATCACTGATTCTGTGTGTCGTATTGCCGTCCCTTGGGGAGGGCATAACGCTAATCGGAGTTATATCATGCGCGAACTTAGACGCTTGGTCGTCTTAACTTGTTTCAACAGGTGTGTGTTAGTAGGCCACTTAATTGTGGCGATATAGGACGATGCTTAGAGCAACGAGCCGGTCACTGTCATCGCGTGAGATTGTTGGATTCCAAATCTGACAAACCTAAACGAAGACATATCCGCTATTTTTGTACACAAGCGAGCGGATTCCTATACTACGAGGACCATACACCTCCTCTATGAAGTTCACAAGCGGTAGGAGAGTGTTCCACTCTGCGTTGAAGCGGAAGGGGTAACCCACCGTGGAGCGTGTGGAAGTACGAATGTTGGCACAAGTAACCGCAATGGGGGTGAGATACCCCCACGCCGAAAGAATAAGGTTTCCTTTGCAATGGTTTTCAGCGAAGGGTTAGTCGGGCCTAAGGGGATGGCAAACGCCGGACCCGATGGACATAAGGTTAATATTCCTTAACTTGGTAGAAATGTGATGGGATGACGGGGTGTAGTATATAAAGCGACTTATTGGATTGTCGTTTGTTACATGAGGAACTTGTATAGGCAAATCCGTACGAGAATATTCCAAGTGTCGCATGAAGATGATGGGCAACCTGATTCAACTTTATAAAGCACGCCTCCGAGAAAAGTCTCTACATTCTGTGAATACAGAACGTCTTCATATGCCTTTTACTTTGCGCAAGCAAAGATCATCTAGGTATATGAAGATGCTTTAAATTTCTATTAATCCGTACCGCAAACCGACACAGGTATTCAAGTCGAGTAGACTAAGGCGAACGAGTGATATCTCCCAAAGGAACTAGGCAAAAAAGCGATCGTAAGTTAGCAATAAGATCTGCCTCCATCACTTTGCGTTCAAAATAAACAAAATTACTTCATTAACTTTGTCGCTACGAATTTTTCGTCGGTCAATGTAGTTCATCTACATTTTCCCTAGAAAAATTCTATGCTCCTCGTTACTAAAGCATTTTTCTTCATTTATGAAAGTGAAGTGAGGGTCCTAGAGAATTTGAAAATAAAATGAGACAAATAGTCCATATATTAGAGCTAATGTATGGACAAAAAATGTATTTAAGTAATTAAATACAGTGTGGTGGAAATGATTCTCTATGGATTTCATTGCTTTGAAAATAAAGTGATGGAGGCCGCAGCGAAAGTTTCCCTAGCGACTGTTTACCAAAAACACAGCTTCCTGCGAACACGTAAGTGGATGTATAGGAGGTGACACCTGACCAATGCGGGAAGGTTAAATATCGGCGGTGCTTCGGCGCTGGATGATATAAGCCCCCGTCAATGTCGGCCGTAACTATAACGGTCCTAAGGTAGCGAAATTCCTTGTCTGGTAAGTTCAGACGTGCACGAAAGGTGTAACGACTGGGGAACTGTCTCTGGGAGTAGCTCGGTGAAAATACAGTACCGGTGAAGATGCCGGTTACCCGCAGATAGACGAAAAGACCCCAGGAGCTTTACTCTAGTTTGGTATTGCAAATGTTTCTTTACTGCGTAGTATAGTGGCGAGAGGTTTGATGTTTATGGTTTCGGCTGTAATCTACTCGACAATGAAATAGCCATCTGTAATGGGGCATTTGCTAACATGAACGGAAAAAACGTTCGTAGACAGTATCTGACGGGGAGTTTAACTGGGGCGGTTTCCTCCCAAAAAGTAACGGAGGAGTACATTAAGGTCAGCTAGGCGCGAATGGAAACCGTGCCGATAGTGTAAGGGCACAAGCTGGCTTGACTGTGAGACGGACATGTCAAGCAGACACGAAAGTGGGTCCTAGTGAACCTACTCTTTGCATTAGATGCAGGAGCAGATTAACGGATAGAAGCTACCCTGGGGATAACAGGCTAGTTGTGCCTAAGAGTTCATATCGACGGCACAGTTCGGCACCTCGATGTCGGCTCATCTTATCCTGGTGGTGGAGAAGCTACCAAGGGTATGGCTGTTCGCCATTTAAAAAGATACGTGAGCTGGGTTCAAACCGTAGAGGAGTGAAGGTTACAGAATAATATGAAAATATTTTGTAACTTTGACTTCTCTTAGTTTGAGCCCGAGGAGTTAAGACTAAACTTAACAAAAAGACATCAATCACGGCGGCTTCACATAGTGATATGTGAAGACAAATCGACTAATATCGGGAAAGTCCATATTGGATAATTCCGAGGGAATCATTTATGAAAATAAAAGAGCCCGTAGAGACTAAACGTTGATACACTTAAGTAAAAAATAAGTGAATGCTATAGTCCGATCCCTCTAGCAATAGAGGTTCACTCAGGTTGGAAACCAAGGAGTGATGTAAAACAGCAATGCGTGAGACAGGTTGGTTTCCTATCTTCTGCGGGCGTTCGAATATTGAGAAGATTTGCTCCTAGTACGAGAGGACCGGAGTGAACTGACCTCTGGTGTGTGGGCTCTAGCGCCAGCTGGACCGCCCAGTAGCTATGTCGGGAATGGATAAATTCTGAAAGCATCTAAGAATGAAGCCAACTTCAAGATTAGTATTCGTTGAAGGGTCGTAAGAGATTATTACGTTGATAGGTGTTAGGTGTAAGCATAGCAATGTGTTAAGCCGAGACATACTAAGTACCCGAATTCCTATTAGGAAACATGCCTATCACCGTCTGCATTTGGCAGACGAGGCAGATGTGTTGTTTTCAATTTAATTTTGTAAAAAACGGGGTGTAGCTCAGAAAATCTGTCATGTCCATCGAAAGAGGGCCTGCTGGGTGGGTAGAGCACTTGCTTTCGGGCAAGAGGTCGGAGGTTCGAGTCCTTTCACCCCGACCATTCATTTTCAAATGAATGGTTTACAAAACAAGAAGTGATTTTGTTTTGCTATTTGGCAAAACTAAATCATTTTGAGTTTTTTGTTCTCCTGATTCGGCCTTGTGGGTCACACCTCTTCCCATTCCGAACAGAGAAGTTAAGCCCAAGCGCAGCGATGATACTGATATTATCGGGAAAGTAGCTTGTCGGGAGAACAAAGAACTTAAAGAAAAACACGCGTAAACATAAGGTTTACGCGTGTTTTTGCTAAAATCAAAAAGCAAAATATGTTATCATTATATTTATGAATTGGGCAACAAAAAGAAAAATAATTTACGCTGTTTCCTTTTTTATTTTTTTAACAGCAGTATTTGTTTACGAAGCTAGGAACATTCTTTTCCCGTCCCCAACCTGTTTTGATCAAAAGCAAAACGGATTTGAAACTGGAATTGATTGTGGAGGAGTGTGTTCTTTAAGATGCACCAACCAAATAAATAAAATTTCTGTAACTTGGGCTAGAGCAATAAAAACTGGAGCTAGTACTTATGATTTAGTGGCAATGTTTACTAACAAAAACTTAAATAGCTCTCCTAATAAATCAGATTATTTATTTACTATCTATAACAAAAAAGGAAACATGTTAGACCAAATAAAGGGAAACACCGTAGTTCCTGTTAATTCCGATTTCCCAGTTATTATTCAAAATGTTCCTCTAAAAGATTTTCCTTATCAAGTCGTAGCTACCGCATCTTCAGGGAATTTTTATTTGACCAACGAATTACCGAGTGACCCAACTATTAAAGTTTTAGGTACTAATTTTGAAAAAGGGGACATCTCTCGTTTGTATGCCAATATACAAAATACAAAATTAGTTGTTCTTAACAATGTTCCTTTCCGAGCTGTTTTATTTGATGAAAATAGAAACACCATAGCTGTTGGCGAAACTATTATTGATAGATTAGACAAAGAAGAACAAAAACAAATTGTTTTTACATGGCATAATTCTTTCCCTCCTCCAACTTTTATCAGAGTGTATCCAATAATGGACCCCTTCAGTAATTAATATGTTTTTAAAAAAACTTTTCGGAAGCAGATTAGATTTGATTATTTTGGTTTCTATATCAATTATTTTCTTATCTAGTCTCATAACTATAAATTCATTCGGGACAGGGGATAGCCATTTTATTAAGCAAAGCATTTGGATAGTCATATCATTTTTAGTTATTTATTTTCTTTCTTCTTTTGATTATAGATTTTTAAAGCAAACAAGAGTCGTAGTTCTCTTATATGCAATATTTTTATTTATCTTAAGTCTTCTTTTTATTTTGGGACACATCTCCAAAGGTGCACAAAGTTGGTTTTCTTTTGGTCAGCTTGCCTTTCAGCCAACTGATTTTATGAAGCTTGTTTTAATTGTTGTTTTGGCAAAATATTTTTCACGAAGACATATAGAAATCGCCAATATTCGCCACATTATAGTTTCGGCTGTTTACACACTTATTCCTTTCTTACTCATTTTAATGCAACCAGATTTTGGGTCAGCAATGATTATATTTTTGATTTGGCTGGGGATGGTTTTAGTTTCTGGAATTTCAAAAAAACATTTGTTTCTTGTTTTTTTAATTGGCACAG
>JAHFNC010000013.1 GCA_023267535.1 bacterium | reverse complement strand
CAGATTATTACTGGGACGCTTTTACAAAAGAAGGTAGTGAGAATGTCTGCGGTTGGTGTAAAGATAAATATGGTCTATCTTGGCAGATAACTCCAAAAAAATTGATAGAACTAAACACAAGTAAAGACAAAAATGTAGCAAGTTATGCCATGGAACAAATGATGAAGATGAAAAAGATTATTATTAAGGATCTTGAAATGTAATATATGCAAAAAAACAAACAAATTTACATTAACCTAATAGTTGAAGACTTAGAAAAAGCAATAAAGTTTTATGAAGCGATTGGTTTTGTTAAAAATCCCATGTTTTCAAACGAGCAAGCGTCTGGTCTTGCTTGGAGCGAGGAGATAGTGATTATGCTCCTGACTACCGAGTTTGCTAAAAACTTCACTGATAATAAAGAGATATCAGATCCAAGGAAAACTGTATCTGCGATGTATTGTATTAGCTTTAATTCTAAAGAGGAGGTAGATGAATTTGTAAAGAAAGCAGAAATAGCTGGTGGTAGGGTGTATAAAAATGCATTTAACGACCAGCATGATTTTATGTATTCGTTTGAAGTTGAGGATCTTGATGGGTATATTTGGGAACCAGTGTATATGAATATGAGTAAGTTTCCTCAAAACTAAAAATAAGTCCTAGTGAATTATGGCAACAAAAGAGTCAACAGTAGAATACATAATTGATCAGCTTATAGATGTCCCAAACGTTACAACAAGAAAAATGTTTGGCGAGTACGCTGTATATGTTGGTAAAAAAGTTGTAGCTCTCATATGTGATGACACTTTGTCTTTAAAAATAACACAAGAAGGTAAAAAATTTGTCGGCAAGCAATACAAAGAAGGTTTTGCATATGACGGAGCAAAGGTATCTATGGAAGTAAATGAAGATTTGATTGAAAATAGGAAATGGTTATGTGAATTGATTGAGATCACGGAAGAGAATCTTCCAGAACCAAAACCTAAAAATATGACAAAATATGTAGCATTACTTCGTGGGATCAATGTCGGCGGAAATAAAAAAGTTGAAATGCCAAAGCTCAAGAAAACTTTTGAATCTTTGGGTTTTTCGAATGTGTCTACATATATAAACACAGGAAATGTTATTTTTGAGACAGACAAAAAAGATTTAAATACATTAATTGAAAAAGCTTTACTTAAAACTTTTGGATTTGAAATACGAATAGTGATTCGTGACGCCAAAAATATACAGAGTCTGTGTAAGGCACTGCCATCTCAATTTACAAATGATACAGAGCAAAAGACAGATATTTTATTCTTATGGGATGAGTATGATTCTAAAAAAAGTATAAATTTAATTACGACTACTAATGTAGATACTTTAAAATACATTGATGGAGCAATGGTCTGGAATGTCAAAAGATATGATCTAAAGAAAAGTGGTATGCAAAAATTTATAGGGACAGTGATTTACAAAAATATGACTGCACGGAATGTTAATACAGTTCGAAAGTTGGGTGAGCTGATAAAATAGTATATGCAAACAGATATTCCACACAAAACCATACCTACTGATTTCAAAAAGGCTCTGGCTTCATCATCTAAGGTATTGGAGCTATGGAATGAAATAACACCACTCGCAAAGAGTGAGTGGATATGTTGGGTAACCTCTGGTAAGAAAGCAGAAACCAGATTAAAGAGAATAGAAGTCGGTATAAGTAAACTATCATCTGGAATGCGTCGTCCTTGTTGCTGGGCGGGATGTCCACATAGAAGAAAATAATTATGCTAATAAAATCAAAAAATATAGCCCTCTTCACTTTGTTTGTGTCAGCGGTTTTTCTTTCTAGAACAGTACTACTGTTAGTAAATGATCCTGAAGGTCCAAACCTACTCATAGTTATGGTCTTGGGAACTGTTGTGTATTTCTTATCCTTGAGTATATTTTTGTTCAAGCCAATATCTCCAGTATCTTACAAGAATTTCTTTCTGGTACTTTGTATTCAACTTATATTAATTATTGGCTTACATCTTCTTTTTCAATTTTAGAAAATATTGAATAAAATCCACTCTGAAGATATTGTTTCTTTAACTTTAAAATTGATATAATAAAGTTATTAATAATTAAATTTTAAATACTATGAAAACATTAAAATGCGATTTATGTGAAGCAACAGCACAGGGCGAAACCTTTGAACAATGGATGTAAGCACTTATGCCACACTATATGGAAGCTCATGCAGATGTGATGAATGACCCATCTAAAACAAAAGAAGATCAACAGAGGTGGATGGTTGAGAACAAGGCACGATTTGAAGCTACTCAATATATATAATTGATTGATCAACAAAAAAACACTTCATTTATCGAAGTGTTTTTTTACTCTGAATACTGCTCTCAGCAGGTTTGCAATTAAAGTATAGATCTTCTTGATTAGCTCTATCTTTGAGCTAGCTCAAGTTGGCTGGGGTACAAGGATTCGAACCTCGATACTCAGGACCAAAACCTGATGTCCTACCATTAGACGATACCCCAATATTATGTTGTGTGATTGTTGTTGTTAAGTCATTGAGACACTTTCTC
>JAHFNC010000006.1 GCA_023267535.1 bacterium | reverse complement strand
ATGTGTCACTTTTGTCACTTTTTCATATAGTCACGAGAAGGGTTAAAATGATACACTAAAAAACAATAAATAAGCCTTATGGGGTAATGAACTCATTAAGTTCTACCTGTTGAACCCTCACATCGGTAAAATTATTTTCCAGAAATAAATTTTCTAGTAATTGGTCCTAGATAACCAGTAGCTGATATACCTTTATCTGCTTGATATTTAGCAAGTGCCTTTTTAGTCATAGCTCCAAAAAAAGTGCTTTCTTTACCAGGGGAGCCGATTCCTTGAGTAGCAATTATGTATCCGTTTGCATTAAGAAATTGTTGGAGTAACTTAACATCATTTCCACTTGAACCTAAGAAAATATCTCCACTGAATGTAGGTTTTGATGTTGATGTTATTTTGGCAGAAGAGTTAGAAGTAGTAGAAGGAATTAAACTTGTAGAAGTCTTTGATGAAGGTTTTGACGATGAAGCCGTGGTGGTTACTTTATTCACTATCGTAGTTGAAGAAACAACATAAGATGGTTGCATAATTCCTACGCTTCCTCCTCCACCACCTCCTCCTCCGCCCCCACCACCACTTACATTATTGCTTGGTGGAGTAGAAACAACAACAGAGGGGTATGTAGCCGCTAAGGATTGATCACTAGATGTTGAAGTGTTGTGCGATGTGTCAGAAGAGATAACTCTAAAGTGGTAGATGATGCCAGAAGGAAGATTAGAAAGGGTAACTGAATGAGAAGTTGTTAAGGCAGGATCAAGTGTAGTGTAAGACCCATAACTCGGTGGTGTCATTCCATACTGAACCTGACTAGTTGCTCCCTCATTCGTTGTCCAAGTTATTATAGCTGTATTATTCCCTGGAGTTGCAGACGAAATATTTGATATAACTGGAGGTGTGATATCGGGAGTTAAAGCAGTTCTAAATGTTAAATCAATTGAAGTTGTAGAATTATTAGAAGCGTCAACGGAAGTAATTTTGAAATGATAGGTGGTGCTAGCCGACAATCCTGAAATGTTTACTGAGTGAGAAGTAACTAAAGTTGGGTCAATTGTGGTTGTTCCGTAACTTGATGTTAATCCATACTGCACCTGACTAGTCGCACCTTCGTTTGTGTTCCACGATATTGTGGCTGCATTGCTACCAGGAGTTCCCGATGAAATATTTGATATGGTTGGTGGAGTTATATCGCAGGGAGATGTGGTAAATGTGGTGTCTGCGCCAAATGCTGTGCCACCAGAATTTGTTGCATATGATTTAAAATGATAAAGAGTATTACAGATTAAATTTGAAGTAGTCGCTGTAAATGTTTCAATACCAAATGAACCATTTTCTGTTGTTGTGGCTCCATAAAGAGTGGTTGTTCCATAAACAAAACCACGAATAGAGGCATAAGCTCCTCCTGTTGCTGTAATACTTCCATTTAAACTTGCTGAAACTGCAGTTACTAATGATGCTGACTGTGTGGTTAAAGTTGGAGCTGAAACAGGGTCAACTGTAGTAGTGTAAATCTCCCCGCCGTTAGTTGCTATCAATTTTGTTCCATCTGATGATGAGGTAATCGAAGTCCATGCAAATGGTCCTATAGAAGTATGGCTGGTCCAACTAGCTCCACCATCAGCAGAAGTGTAAACATAACCACTGTTTTCTACTGCTGCTAGTCTAATGCCGTCGGATGATGAAATAATTGAAGACCAATTGTGTATGCCTAAGGAAGTTCGGACTACCCAGGTAGCTCCACTGTCAGTAGAAGTATAAATGTATCCTCCGCCATTAGTTGTGCCTCCATCAGTTGCTGCAAGTTTTGTGCCATCAGATGATGAGGTTATAGAAGTCCAACCAAGAGAACCAGCAGATGTTATAGTCCATGTTGCTCCACTGTTGTTTGATACATAAATATCTCCAATAGTGTCATTAAATTCTGCAACAGCAAGTTTAGTGCCGTCAGAAGAAGAGGTAACAGAAGCGAGCCATCGTAAAACAGGGGAGCGGTTAACCCAAGTACTTCCGCTATCAGTAGAAGTATAAATATTGCCACCATTTTCAGAAGCGACGAGCTTAACCCCATCTGAAGATGAAGTAATTGAAAGCCATGGCATGGCACCAGCATCAGTTCTTCTCCATGTTGCTCCACTGTCAGTAGAGACATAAACAAAACCCCCATATTCAGTTGCCGCAAGCTTTGTTCCATCAGATGATGAAGTGATTGAAGACCAAGCGCGCATACCAGAAGAAGTTCGTTCAGTCCAAGTATTTCCGCTGTCAGTAGAAGTATAAATATAACCAACATTGTCTGCGACAGCGAGCTTAACCCCATCTGAAGAAGAAGTTAGATGTGTAAAGTAATGTCCACCACCTGGAGTAGTTTTTTCCGACCAAGCCCCACCACTGTTAGTAGAAGTATATATACGACCACCATCTACAACTGCCACAAGTTTGGTTCCATCAGAAGAGGAGGTGATTGAAATCCATGGGTGTGAGCCAGAAGAAGTTTGCTCAGTCCAGGTGGCTCCACCATCTGAAGATGTATGTATGTAATCCCTTTCAAAATTATCAACAGCTGCAAGTTTCATTCCATCAGAAGAAGAAGTGATTGATTTCCATCCGAGCGCTCCAGCATCAGTTCGTTCTACCCATGTAGCACCACTGTCAGTAGAAGTATAGATATAGCCACTACCATCCACTGTTGCCGCAAGTTTAGTTCCATCTGATGAAGATGTTATTGAAGACCAGCTACGAGTATCGGATGTTGTGCTCTCAGCCCAATTAGCTCCACTGTCAGTAGAAGTATAAATGTATCCTCCGCCATCAATTACAGCGAGCTTAGTTCCGTTAGACGAAGAAGTGACCGAGAGCCAATTGTTGTTTGCATTTTCAACTACTCTTTCATTCCAATTAGCACCACTATCTGATGAAGTATAAATGTAACCACCATAAACAACCGCCACAAGTTTGGTTCCATCAGACGATGATGTTACAGAAGACCAGCTGTGAATGCCGGACGTTGTTCGTTCAACCCAATTTACTCCGCTATCTACAGAGGTGTAAATGTAGCCGTTCTCCACAGTTGCAACCAACTTTACTCCATCTGAAGATGAAGTAACAGATTTCCAAGTTCTAAAACTATCAGTAGCTCTTTGGGTCCAATTAGTGCCACTATCGGTAGAAGTATAAATATAGCCGCCATACTCAACAGCTGCCAGCTTTGTGCCGTCAGACGATGAGATTACAGAAGTCCAAGTATGGTTTCCCCCAGGAATCGTGTGGACTATCCATGTGGCACCAAATAGATGCCTAATTAACACAAATCCTGAAATTATTAAAAGTAAGACTACTACAGCAACATCAAGATAGTCATTTTTATGAGTCATAGATACTTAATGATTCAAGTATACTATTATGTTTAAAAAAGTTATCCCATAAACAATCTTTATAAGATAATTAATGTCTATCGGGTGTAAGGTGGCTAAAATATAATCAAAATAGGGGGAATTACTAGGTTTAGGCAGAAATTGGCTCAAATTTTTATATCTAAAAAAATACTTTAAAATCAAGGTATTTTCTGTCCTTTACTATTGACAATATAGGCTGTTTTGTGTTGTAATCCTTGACAAGAGGGAAGTTTTCTGCTACAATGTTACCACACAATAAACAAGGTTAAAAGTCAAATACCAGAGTCATATCGGTATTTTATTTTTTCCCAAATGCAGTTTCGGGCCGTTGTCAGAGCGTAACTGACACACTATGTTAAAACAAATATACAAAGTAAGTAAGCTTCTCGCTTTCGTTCCATTTTTAACGATTCCGACAGCAACTCTTACTCTAAATATGGGTTCACTAAAGTCTTCACCTCAAACCAAGGTTGAGATTTCTGTGGACGATTTGCGTAAACAAAAGGCTAGTATCTTGGACACTTATTTCAAAGAAAGATCTATGCCACTTTACGGAACAGGTATGTCTTTCGTTTTAGTCGCTGAAAAATACGGTCTAGACTATCGTTTACTTCCAGCTATCGCTATTCGTGAGTCTTCTGGTGGAAAGGAAGCTTGTGGTCACAATCCATTCGGTTGGGGATCTTGTAAGCTAAATAACTTTAAAACCTATGAAGAGTCTATTGAAGCTCTTGGTAAAAACCTAGGTGGTGCTAATCTTAAGACCTCTAGATACTATGCTGGTAAATCTGTTTCAGATAAGCTCTACTATTACAACGGAACTGTTGTTCCAACTTATCCTGACGAAGTTCTAACTATTATGAGTAATATCGAGACAGACACAGATTAACATCTAGTATGTCTCGTAACTTTCTCTTTCTACCGCAAGGTAGACAGAAATACCAGAGTTAGAAAACAAAATCAAAACAACACCGACTTATAGCGGTGTTGTTTTGTATTTATGGAAAAATAAAATTATAGAAAATCAAAAACCCGCATATCAAATGCGGGTTGTCTGCTTCTATGGGGGAATATTTGTGCGAAGTAATATCACACGACGCCACCCACTCGAGCAGAGATTCTAGGGTTAGACCCCAGATGCATCATAATCAGAAAGCGATGGCTTCTTGGCAGAATACAATGTCACATAATCCTCACACTCGATGAGTGCTTGGATATAGGCAACAATGTTTTCGCCATCAAAACCAACTATTTCTTCATATAATGCGTAGTTAATATGGTTTTCCATATTAACCTCCCTTCTTTTAAAAGTGCTTCATCAGTGTTGTTGTTACTGCTTACTGACCAAGATAATGTAACATAAGATTATTAATTAACAAAACAGAAGCAACTGCTTCTGTTTTGTGTTGTGCGGAGAGTGTGGGATATTCGGTCACCACTTTGGTATTTTGTTTCGTGATTACACTTACAAAACACTCAAAGTCGCGACCCCGGCTTCGTCACCTCACTTTGTTCGAAGCGACTCAGTTCGAATCCCACACAAGACAAGCAGTTGTCTTGTTACACTTCCCACTCAATAAAAAAGGACGCAGGAGCGTCTCTTTTTTATACGAGCGGAGAGTGTGGGATTCGAACCCACGGAGGGTGTAAACCCTCGCCTCGTTAGCAGTGAGGTGCCTTCGACCAGCTCAGCCAACTCTCCAAGTTTTCTAATATTATCATATTTTGGATTTAAATCTAATCCACACAGGTTTATCCACCTAAAGATATACCAATATGGATATATAATATTTAAATGGACCCGTTAAAATCTTATGATAAAGAAATAAGACCGTGGGGGAGTTTTGAACGTTTTACTTTGAACGAAAAATCAACAGTAAAAATAATCACAGTTCTACCTAACGAATCTTTTAGTTTACAAAAACATTCTCATAGAAGTGAGTTTTGGAAAATCATTTCCGGAACTGGAGTAATTACCATTGGTGATGACAAAAGAAATGTTTTAGTTGGAGATGAAATGACGGTACCACCTGAGACTGAGCATAGAGTTGAGGCCGGGGATAAAGAGGTCATTATCCTTGAAATTGCCTTTGGAGAATTTGATGAAAATGATATAGAAAGAATAGAAGACAAATACGGACGAGCCTAGTTTATTTTAATAATTATGGATCAACCGCTAACTTTTACAACACTCGTTAACCAGATTGGCTTAATAGCGATTGTTGTTTTGGTTGGGGTTGGTATTTTTCTTTTTTTTGAAAGAAAAAAAGGGAAATTGGCTCCCGTTAAACACTCGTTAACTAGAAATGAAAAAAATCCAATACTAAGTCCTAGACAACATTTGTCATGGGAAAGCGAAGGAGTGTTTAATCCGGCGGCGATTAAAATCGGTGATGATATTCATATGCTATACCGAGCAGTTGGCTCTGATGGTGTGTCACGAGTCGGATATGCAACGAGCAAAGATGGATTTCATTTTGGAAATGGTGACACTTACCCAGCTTTTTCTTTTGAAAAGCCAAGACTCATTTATAAAGGGCTACAGAAATTTGACCCAGTAATGTATCCATCCGGTGGAAGCTTCGGCGGGTGTGAAGACCCAAGAATTGTTTGTATTGATGGAACTATTTATATGACCTTCAACGCTTTTGATGGTTGGGATTTTATTCGTATTGGATTAACAATGATTAGTGAAAAAGATTTTTTGCAAAAGAGATGGTCGGCGTGGAGTAAACCGATACTTATTTCTCCTCCGCAAGAGATTCATAAAAACTGGATGGTCTTTCCAGAAAAAATTAGAGGGAAGTTTGCGGTGCTTCATTCAATTTCTCCGAAAGTAGAAATTGAATACCGAGATTCGCTGACTGATATTGGAATCACTGAACCATTTATAAAAAGTCCGGTCGGAGTGCGCACTTCAGGAAGAGAAGGTGGCTGGGAGTCTCGTATTCGTGGAGCTGGGCCACCACCACTTAAAACAGAAAAGGGGTGGCTTGTGCTTTATCATGCCAATCAAGATTCTGAACCACATAAATATAAACTTGGAGCGCAATTACTTGATTTGAAAAATCCAAGAAAGGTAATCGCTCAATCGGTCTTGCCACTTCTTGAACCAGACTCTTGGTATGAGAATGATTGGAAGCCAGGAATTGTTTATGCTTGTGGAGCGATAGTTAAAGAACACGAAGGAAAAGATAGATTATATGTTTATTATGGTGGGGGAGACAAATATGTTTGCGCTGCTTACACGGATTTAAATCCACTTTTGGATTGGCTTATTAATCATGGGAGTGTAAACTAATAATTATGTATACCGTCCATCGTTCTAGGCATAATCCAATTTTGCAACCCAGTGTTGATCGTTCTTGGGAATCGGTGGCAGCACTTAATGGTTGCCCAGTGCGTGGAAAAAATAAAGAATTGCATATTGTTTATCGTGCGGTCGGTAAGCCGGATTTGATTTTGTCTCCACAAGTTAACACTTCTATTATCGCTAAGGCTTCATCAAAAGACGGAAATCATTTTGATGTCACCACTCCTTTGATTATTCCGAATGATGATTTTGATAAATATGGCTGTGAAGATCCACGAGTAACTTTTTTTGAAGGTAAATATTATATTTTTTATACAGGACTTTCGGAAGTGCCATTTCGCGCCGAAGGAATTAAAGTTTGTTGTGCGGTGAGTGATGATTTGGAAAATATTTCTGAGAAACATTTGGTTACACCTTTTAATGCTAAAGCAATGGCGCTTTTTCCAGAAAGAATAAATGGCAAAGTAACGGCGATTTTAACTATGCACACTGATATGCCACCAGCGCATATTGCTATTGTTCAAGCCGATGAAGTAAAAGATTTTTGGAATGCAGAATTTTGGAACGAGTGGTATAAAGATTACAAAAAAGATATTTTGGTTTTGGAAAGAGGGGAACACGACCATTGTGAAGTCGGAGCGGCACCAATTTTAACCAAAGATGGTTGGTTGATTGTTTATTCGCACATACAACATTATTTTGATGAGAGCAGGCGGATATTTGGTATTGAGGCGGTGTTGCTTGATAAATTGTCCCCATTCCATATTCTTGGTCGCACCAAGGGGCCGATAATTGTGCCAGAAGCCTCTTATGAATTATATGGAATGGTAAAAAATATTACTTTTCCAAGTGGAGCGCTTTTATATGAAAATGGAAAGTTAGATATTTATTATGGTGGAGCAGATACAGTTGTCGCCAGAGCCTCTCTTTCTTGTGATGACCTTCTTGAGACAATGAAAGAAACAGGAACTCCACTTATGGCGCGCTTTCCAAAAAATCCAATTCTTCTTCCGAAAAAAGAAAATGCTTTTGAAGCTAGAGCAGTGTTTAATCCAGCGGCCATAGAAATAGATGGCGTGATTTATATTTTGTATCGTGCGATGTCGGAAGATAACACTTCAACCATTGGTTTAGCTATTAGTCACGATGGTGTCACCATTACCGAAAGAAGAGATGAGCCGATTTATGTTCCAAGAGAAGACTTTGAACAAAAGGGAGTCCAGCCTAGTGGAAATTCTGGTTGCGAAGACCCGAGAATAACTCAAATTGATGATAAATTATATATGTTATACACCGCGTATAACGGTGTGCATCCACCGGCGGTAGCGATCACTAATATTTCTGTGAAAGATTTTGTCGCTGGGAAATTTTCTAAATGGTCAAAACCCAGAGTGCTTTCGCCGGTAACGATTGATGACAAAGATGCTTGTATTGTGCCGGCAAAATTCGGGTATGGGTATTTAGTTTTTCATAGAATTGGAAATCAAATTTGTGCAGACTTTTTATTATCACTAAAAGATGATGGTAAGATGTTTAATCGTTGTATTGAGATACTTATGCCGAGACCTGGGATGTGGGATAGTAGAAAAGTTGGCATCGCTGGTCCACCGATTAAGACCGAAGTTGGCTGGTTACTTTTTTATCACGGTGTTTCGGAAGAGGGTGTGTATCGTATTGGAGCGGCACTACTTGATTTGTATGATCCGACTTATGTTATTTCTCGTTTAGCTCAGCCATTATTTGAGCCACAAGAAAAATACGAGAAAGAAGGACAAATAAACAATGTAGTATTTCCTTGCGGATCAGTTTTGCGAGGAGATGATATTTTTGTTTATTATGGAGGAGGGGATTCGGTGGTGGGCGTGGCGAAATGTTCCCTTTCAAAATTACTTGATGTGCTTTTACCAAAAGAATTAATTAAAAAAATTGTAAAATGAAATACAGAATAGCTTTATTTGATCTTGATGACACTTTAACCGAAAGTAAACAACCCGTGAGCGATGAAATGGTCACACATTTTACAAATCTTTTAGCGGTGATGCCTGTGGCGATTGTCTCTGGTGCAAAGTTTGAACAACAGTTAAATCAATTTATCAATCATCTTCCGAAAGATGCTAACTTTAAAAATTTATATTCATTTCCGCAAAGCGCGGCGCAGTGTTTAGCTTTTGATGGAAACTCTTGGGTAGAGCAATACACATTTGCTATGACGGAAGTTGAGACGACAAAAATCATAAATGCGCTTAATTCTGTTTTAGAAGAAACAAAAATTTTAGAAGGACAACCTTCCTACGGAGAAAGAATAGAAAATCGCGGAGCTCAAGTTACTTTATCTGCTTTGGGGCAAGAAGCGCCAGTTGATTTGAAACACGCCTTTGACCCAGATGGAGCAAAAAGAAAAGATTTAAAATCTCGACTTGATTTATTACTTCCTGAATACGAAGTATCAATCGGCGGAGGAACATCAATTGATATTACTAAAAAGGGAATTAACAAAACTTATTCAATCAAGTGGTTATCAGAAAAACTTTCTGTTCCAATTTCTGAAATGGTTTATATTGGAGACGCACTTTTTGCTGGAGGAAATGATGCGGTGGTTATACAAACTGGGATTCAAACTATGGAAACCAAAGGACCAAAAGAAACAATGGAAATCATAGATTCCCTTATTTAATAAGGGTTTTTTAGCGTGTTAAAATATTATAAATATGTCAAAGAAAGTCGAAATTGAGCCGGAGTGGGAAAACGAGCTTCATAATTATTTTGAAACTGAAAAATTTCGTGACTTAACAGAATTTGTTAGAGAAGAATACAAATCAAAAACTATTTATCCCAAACCAAAAGATTTGTTCAAAGCTTTTTGGGTGACACCTTTTTCTAAAGTAAAAGTTGTGATTTTGGGACAAGATCCGTATCATGGCGTTGGACAAGCCGAAGGTTTATCTTTTTCTGTGCCGAAGGGGATACCTCTTCCACCGTCGCTACAAAATATTTATAAAGAAATAGAAAATGATTTGGGAATAAAAAAAGATTTTAAAGATGGTTCTTTAGAAGAGTGGGCCAAGCAAGGAGTGTTTTTATTAAACGTTATACTTTCTGTTGTGGCATCAAATCCAGCTTCACACAGGGGGAAAGGTTGGGAAGAATTTACTGATAATGTGATTAAAACAATAAGCGATAAACATGAAAATCTTGTTTTTATGTTGTGGGGGAATTTTGCACGAAGTAAAAAAAGTTTAATTGATGAGAGTAAACATTTGATACTTGAGTCAGCTCATCCATCACCATTTTCTGCTTATAATGGATTTTTTGGATGCAAACATTTTTCTAAATGTAACGAGTATCTAAAGAGTCATAATAAAGAAGAGATTAAGTGGTAGTTGTTGTTTACCTTTATCAACAGATAATTACATTCTTTTGTTGATATAATTTAGGTATGGATAAAAAACTTAGAGTAGCCATAAATGGCTTTGGGAGAATTGGAAGAGCTTTTCTAAAAGTAGCTCTTTTGAGAGATGATATGGAAATTGTAGCGGTTAATGATTTGGGTGATGTTTATAATTTAGCTTATCTTTTACAATACGACACTGTTTATAAAACTGCGCATTTTGATGTTTCGGCAGCGGTGGATGAATCGGGCGCTCAGGAATTGATTATTTCTCACAACGGCGAACAAAAAAGAATAATTGTCACCAAAGAAAAAGAACCAAATAATCTTCCTTGGAAAGCTTTAACTATTGATGTGGTGGTGGAATCAACAGGACTTTTTACAACTTATGACAAAGCTAATGCCCATATTTTAGCTGGGGCTAAACATGTGGTTATATCAGCGCCTGCTAAAGAGGGAGAGGACGCAAGTATAAAAGGAGAAACAGTTTTGTTGTCAATTAATGAAGACAAGTTTGGCTCTTGTAACATAACTTCCAATGCTTCTTGCACAACAAACGCTTCATCACCGGTGATTTCTATTTTAGATGAAGCAATTGGAATTGAAAAAGCTATTTTAAATACAGTTCATGCTTACACGGCTTCGCAATCAATTGTGGACGGTCCAAATAAAAAAGATTTCCGTGAGGGACGTGCTGGTGGACAAAATATTGTGCCATCTTCAACAGGCGCCGCGATTGCTGTTACCAAGGCAATCACAGGATTGGCTGGGAAATTTGATGGTATTTCTATTAGAGTGCCTGTGGCGGTTGGGTCAATTGCCGATATTACTTTTATTGCTAAAAGAAATACAACCAAAGAAGAAGTTAATAAAATTTTGACTGAGGCAAGCAAAACTGATAAATGGAAAGAAATTTTTAGAGCAACAGAAGAAGAATTGGTGTCATCTGATATTGTTGGACTTCCTTTTGCATCAGTGGCTGATCTTAAAATGACCAGAGTGGTTGATGGAAATTTAGTTAAGGTTTTGGCTTGGTATGATAATGAGATGGGGTATACTCACACCTTAGTTCAGCATGTCTTTCTTGCGGGTAAATCAATAAAATAACTTCATCTGCTTTGTTGTAAGTATTTTTTATCAGTCGTCGTAGGTCTACTACGCCTTCTTCTAAAAAATACTTGCGCCTCGCATCTAAAGCTATTTTATTGATTTGTTAGAAATTATGGTATAGGGTTTACGAAAATAATTCTATGTTAAACTATAAACATTATGATAATTTATTTAGCTACCGACCACGCTGGTTTTGAATTAAAAGAAAAAATTAAGAAAAATCTTGAAGAAAGTAAAGATGGGCTTGATGTTGAAGTATCTGACTGCGGAGCGTTAGCTTTTCAAGACGGGGATGATTATCCAGAATATATGGCACAGGCGGCACTTAATGTTCAAAGGGATGCACTTCACGCACCAGCTATTGGAATTTTCTTTGGTGGCTCAGGACAAGGGGAGGCAATTGTGGCCAACAGATTTCATCATGTGAGAGCTATTGTTTATGCTGGCGGAGATTTGGAATTAATTAAAGTTGGACGAGAACATAACGACGCTAATGTCTTAGCTATTGGTGCTAGATTTGTTACAGAAAAAGAAGCTATGCAGGCGATTGAATTATTTTTAAAAACACCGTTCTCTCATTTAGAGCGTCATGCAGACCGCGTTATTCAAATTGACGAAGTGTCCAAATAGAAAAAATTACTTCATCTGCTTTGTTGAATAAGATTTTTTCTCCTGCAATGTACTAGCTGTACATTTTAGTCACAAAAATCTTATCCGCCTCGCATCTAAAGCAATTTTTTCCATTTGGTTTGAGTAATTTGACTTTTGACTTTTGACTTTTGCGTTTATACTGTATTGATGCAAGTAATACCCGCTATATTAACTACTACACTTGATGATGTAAAAGAGAAATTATCTCGTGTAGACGGAGTAGCTTCACTTGTGCAAATTGATGTGTGTGACGGCACTGTCGGACGGGGTCAAACTTGGCTTCCAGAAGGTAATGAAGAGTTGCCAACAGGTATTCATTATGAATTTGATTTGATGGTGGCTGATTGGAGAAAATATGTAGAGAAGACGTTAACTCTTGGAACTCAAAGAATTGTTTTACATATGGATGCGTTTACTGATGATGAATGTAATGACGCCATTGAAAGATTAAAACAATATAATTGCAAACTTATTATTGCTACTTCTAATGACACACCGATTGATACTCATATAAATTTGATTAATCTTTGCAAAAGTCAGTATCCAAATATCGGAGCTCAAGTTATGGGTATAAAAAGTATAGGAGAGCAAGGACAAGAATTTGATGAGAGTTGTATAGCTAGAATAAAAACCATAAAGGCATCATTTGGCGATATTGAATTACAAGTTGATGGTGGAATTAATTTTGAAACTGCAAAAAAGGTGATTGAAGCTGGAGCGGATAGTATTATTTCTGGCTCACTTATTTTTGGACAAGAAGATGCTGGTGGAATGATAGGACAATTACAATCAATAGCTTCTTAGGGGTTCTCTGTGTAAATCATTAACACCATTTATTTTTTAACTGTTATAATAAACTAATGAATTCTTTAACTGATGTTGAAGTAAAGGCTCTGACGCTTCGTGCTGAAGATATAAGGGAAAATATAATAAAAATGTTGCTTTCTGCCGGTTCTGGACACACTGCCGGGCCTCTTGGAATGGCTGATATTTTTACTTGTTTGTATTTTAGATTGTTAAATCATAATCCGAAACATCCTGCTTGGAATCAAAGAGATAGGGTGATTTTATCAAATGGCCATATCGCTCCTGTCTTGTATGCTACTTTAGCTTTTGCTGGTTATTTTCCAGTTGGAGAATTAAAAACATTAAGAGCCTTTGGAACAAGACTTCAGGGTCATCCACATCGTGAATCACTCCCTGGACTTGAGACAACATCAGGGCCACTTGGTTGCGGATTATCTCAAGCTATTGGAATGGCACTTATTGATAAATTTGAAGAGCATAAGCCAGACAGATATTTTTATTGTTTGATGGGAGACGGGGAGATGGATGAGGGACAAGTCTGGGAATCATTTTTATTGCTTGGGAAAAATAAATTAAATAAAGTTATTTCTATAATAGACAGAAATACAATTCAGATTGATGGTTTTACGGAAGATGTTTTGCCACTGGAACCACTAAAAGATAAATTAGAAAGTTTTAATTTAAATGTTATCGAAATTGATGGACATAATTTTCGCGATATTGCCGGAGCAGTATGGCAAGCAAAAAGTATTTTGAATAAACCAACAGTGATAATTGCTCATACTATTCCAGGTCGTGGGGTAAAAGATTTTGAAGGCAACTTCAACTGGCATGGTAAAGCTCCAAATGAAGAAGAAGCAAAAGAAGCGTTAAAGGAATTGCGGTCGTTTCGTGGAAAAGTAACACACTCTGGAGATTAATATGTTAAACAAAAACCTTTTTACAATTAATGAAGAAGAAAAACCAACTCGTGAAGGATTTGGTGAAGGACTGCTTTCTATCGGAAAAGATGAGCGAGTAATGGCACTTTGTGCTGATTTGACCGACAGTGTGAAGATGAATTTATTTAAAAAAGAATATCCAAAAAGATTTTTCGAAATGGGTATTACTGAACAAGCAATGTCAGGAGTTGCGTCTGGTATGGCTTCTATGGGTTATGTTCCGTTTATTGCTAGCTATGCTATGTTTTCTCCAGGGAGAAATTGGGAGCAAATCAGGACGACAATTTGTTACAACAATCAACCAGTAAAAATAATTGGTGCTCACGCCGGAGTGTCAGTCGGACCAGACGGTGCCACACATCAAGCTATTGAAGATATCGCTCTTATGCGCGTTATTCCAAATATGAATGTCTTTGTGCCCTGTGATTATATTGAGGCTCGCGAAATAACTAAGACAATGCTTGATTTTAATCATCCGGCATATATTCGCTTAACCAGAGAAAACACGCCGGTTATTTTAGATGAAAATTATAAGTTCTTTCTTGGTAAGGCTTATATAATTCATTTGCCTAAAAAGGAATTCAATTACAGGGTGGGAATAATTTCTTGTGGTCCAGTTATTTATGAAGCCATGAAAGCGGCAAGACTTCTTGAAAAAGAGGGGATTGGAGTAACGGTTGTAAATATGCCAACAGTAAAACCACTTGATACTTCATTTCTACTTCGCTTTGTTAAAAATGTGCAATCGTTAGTGACAGTTGAAGAACATCAAGTAGCAGGAGGATTAGGAAGTGCTGTGGCTGAATTTTTGAGCGAACATCATCCAATGAAAATTGTTAGAGTTGGTATTGAAGACAGATTTGGTCAAAGCGGTAAGATGAAAGATTTATACGAAGAATACGGATTAACAGCAAAACATATTGTGGAGAAAGTAAAATCTGTAATTGTTTAGGTATTTCTAGCACAAAAAGTCCTTGAAAATAGGGATTTTGTCTATTGACAAAATAGACAAAATATGTAATACTAGAAGAGTTCTAATACCTTCAGCTCTTTAGCTTAATGTTTACGGGAGATATAACGTGGAAGTTAAATGGAAGTATATTCCCATTGTTGGAATAATTGTAACGTTTGTCGCGCATTACAAAGCAGTCGACATTTCATGTAAAGATCCTCATCAAACCAAACTTTATGAAGCAACATGGGACGCCGGTGAGAATTGTTTAATCTCGATTACATCTACTGTTTTACTAGCTATTGTGGCAATGTTGATAACCACATTTACTACCAGATGACTAATATGAATCATTCAATCATCAACAAAAAACCTCGCGATTACAACTGGCGGGGTTTTCTTTTTGTATAAACCCTAAACTAATATTTCAAGTTTGTAATCTTCAGGTGCGTTCTTTAAATATTCTTCTATTTTTTCTTCTGACAATAATCCTTCTTGAGCACCAATGCACTGAACAACGTTCATCGCGTTAATAGGAGCTCTTTGTATAGCGTGTTTTTCATCGAAACCTTTGGCCATATAAGAAACGAAAGTCGAAAAGAAAGCATCTCCAGCGCCAGTTCTTTCGTAAGGTGTCTTTATATCAGGATAAGTAGGCATAAATAAAAGTGTGCCATCATATTTTACATAAGAACCATTTGCTCCGTCAGTTATTAATACTGTTTGTGGACCCATTGAGGCAACACCTTCCAACAATTCTTTTATGTCATCGCTATTTGTTTCTAGCAATTCTTTAGCTTCTTCTTTATTCATACAAACTACAGTAGCTTTTTTATAAATCGGCAATAATTCTTTTCCTAATATTAATTGGTAAGTCCCTGGTTGGAAGGCTAATTTGGTTTCTGGATATTTTTCTAAATATTTTAAAACATCATCATGAAGATATTTTTCATTTTCACCAATTGATGACAGATAAATCCATTTTGTTTTTGCATCATCTAATTCTGGATGAAAATTTTCGTGTTTGATAAGTATGGTTCTATCGTCACCAAACCACAAAACATAATGATAGTTAGTCTTTTTGTTTTCTTCTACTTTTATAAAGTTGGTTGAAACATTTTCTTTCTTTAATTTTTCTACACACTTCTTTCCGTCATTATCATTTCCAACACAAGAAACAAGAGCAGTTTTTAGTCCAAGACGAGACGCAGAAACTACGGCATTTGCTGAATTTCCAACAGCAGGGACTTCCGTCATTGATTCGTAAGGGATTTTTGACCCAAAAGGCAAACAATATTCGGCGCCATTGGCTGTTTCTTCGGTATGTCCCACTTCTAATTTAATAAAAGCGTCAACAACAACATCACCAATTCCGACTATATCAAATAAGTTTTCTTCATTCATGTTTATTTAGTTATAAGTATAAGATATACTAGGCGTTATGACTAGGAATAACGCCGTGGGATATAATAAGAATTTGTTTGTCTTGCCCTTTGATCACAGGGCATCTTTTGTGGAGAATTTACTTTCATTTAAAGGTGAGTTAAATATAAATCAAAAGCAAACAGTAACTGATTACAAAACAATAATTTATGAGGCTATAGACAAAGCCATCGATTTTGGTATTCCTAGAGAAAATGCGGCAGTATTGGTAGATGAAATTTACGGAAAAGAAATTTTGAAAGATGCTAAGGCTCGCGGATTTATAACTATGCAAACAGTTGAGAAATCAGGGGTAGATATTTTTGAATGTGAGTTCGGGGACGATTTTGGAAATCATTTACTTGAGATAAAACCAACCTTTGCTAAGGTTTTGGTTAGATATAATGCAGAAGGAAATAAAGAAAATAATCAAATTCAATTAGAAAGAATAAAAAAAGTTTCTGATTTCGCCAGTGCTAATGATTTAATGTTGTTGATTGAACCGCTAGTGATTGCAACTGATGAGCAATTAAAACTTTGTGGTAACGATAAACATAGATTTGATAAAGAGTTAAGAAAAGATTTGACTATAAAAATGATTAATGAATTTTATCAAGCTGAAATTGTGGTTGATGTTTGGAAAATTGAAGGGTTTGAAAATGCGAGTGATTATGAATCTATAATTACTGTGGCACAAGAAAGAGGGAATCGTCCATTGGTTGGAGTTATAATTTTAGGTCGTAATGAAACTAAAGAAAGAGTGAGGGAGTGGATTACAGCTGGAAGAAATGTAAATGGTATAATTGGTTTTGCTGTCGGTAGAACAATATTCTGGGAACCTCTTACTTTGTATCGTGATCAGAAAATTTCTAGAGATGACGCAATTCAAATGATTGCCAAAGAATATTATGAAATTTATAGGGTTTTTACTAACAAATAATTTATGGCTATAGTATTATTTTCTTTAATTATCGGATTGGGAATGGCAGCGGGGGACTTTTTTATGAATAAATGGATGATACTAGGAAATTCTTGGCAAGGATACAGTTTCTTGTATTGGTTAGTTGCAATGATTTTTTATGTTATTAGTTTGACAGGTTACGGATATTTTTTAAAAAGTGAAAATTTAAATACAGCAACTACAATAACGGTAACTATAAATATAGTGGCAGTTGTTATTATTGGGACACTGTTTGTACACGAACAGTTATCAACATTACAAATTCTTGCAACAACTTTCTGCGTCTTGGGTCTTGTGTTATTGCTTGTTAGATAAAAATAAAAAAGAACCTCTCACTTACTAGTTTGAGGTTCTTAACATCCGTATTGTTCGCAAAGAACAGCTAATCGTTTATGAATTATTTTTGGAACTTCTCTGTATTCTACCGGAATTACTTTTTCCAAAACCTTACACATGTCAAGGAAAAGCTCTCTCGTCTCCTTAGCTTGTTTCTTCTGAAAATCAACTTCAAGTCCGGCGAGTGTTTCCATGTTGTCTGTTCTGTCTATTAGCTTTGCCAAAATAAGTCGCCAATTTCCAGAATTGATGATAGCACTTAAGTAAGTTGATTCATTCTCTTTTGTTTTGGTCAGCATTCCCATATGGTGCTTTTGTTTTAGACCAAACCAAGCGCCAACGGTGTCGCTAACGAACATAAGCTCTGACTCTTCATCAACGTCGTGGAAAATAAGAATAAGAGAAAGCTCGGCATCGTAGACTTTTAACCTGTCTAATTGAATTGAAACCATTCTGACAGGATGCTCGATATACAGCGTGCCGTTTTTTCGCATTTGACCGTAAAGCACTGTATGAGCATAAGCATAAGCCCAATTTATTTGCGTTATTTCGCTTGGCTTAAAATGAATGTAATGTTTTGCCTCCAAAAAAGGAGGCATGTGAAGATGAAGAAAATTATTCATCACAGACCTCTCTTTTGGTTGAATTACAGGGAGCAACTGTAAGCACTTTACAAGTAAAAGAGAATATAGTCAAACCAGAGTTTTTTTGCTATAGTGAGACGAATTATTATGTCATTTTCATTTGAAATAGAAAAAAACAGTAATGAAGCACCTCTTGCTCGTACTGGTATTATTCATACTCCGCACGGAGACATCAAGACTCCTGCTTTTATTGTTGTTGGAACGAAGGCAACTGTTAAGGCTCTTAATCCAGAACAAGTAAAAGATTTTGTCGGTGCTCAAGCGGTGCTAGCTAACACTTATCATTTGTATTTAGAACCAGGGGATGAAATTATTGCAAAGCATGGTGGTTTTGGAAAGATGATGAACTGGGACGGACCAACATTTACTGATTCGGGAGGATTTCAAGTATTTTCATTAGGACAAGCTTTAGGCAGAGGAGTTTCAAAGGTGGCAACATCAGAAGAATTATCGGCTTATGATTTAAGAAACGAAGAAGAGGAAAGTAATCACGAAAAATTAGCAATCATTGATGAAGATGGAGTGACTTTTAAATCTATAATAGATGGTGGAACACATAAATTTACACCAGAGGTCAGTATGCAGATACAACATAATTTAGGAGCTGATATTTTTTTTGCGTTTGATGAATGCACTTCCCCATTGTCTCCAAAAGATTATCAAGTAGAAGCAATGGAAAGAACTCACCGTTGGGCAAAAAGAAGTTTAGATGAACATAAAAGATTAGGAGTATCTAAAGCAACTGGCATGGAGCAAGCCTTGTTTGGTGTCGTGCAAGGTGGAGCGTATGAAGATTTACGAAAAGAGTCCGCTAAAGTATTAGGCGCTATGAATTTTGATGGTTATGGAATTGGCGGAAGTTTTACAAAAGAGGATATGGGAACGGCGGTTAGATGGGTGTGTGAAGAGTTGCCAGAAAATAAACCGCGTCATTTACTTGGAATAGGTGAACCAATTGATATTTTGATGGCTATTGAAAATGGAATTGACACTTTTGATTGCGTAGCACCAACTCGTATTGCTAGAAATGGAGCACTTTATACTTATGACGGTAGAATAAATATTAATAATGCTAAATATAAAGATGACATGTCACCAATTTCAGAAAATGAATCTTGGTATACACATAAATATACAAAAAGTTATTTATCACACTTATTTAGATCAAATGAAATACTGGCTTCAACGCTCGCTTCAATACATAATTTAAAATTTATTACGCAATTAGTAGATGACGCCAGAGAGAATTTAGAGAGAGGGACATTTATAAAATTCAAAGATGAGTTTATAAAAAGATATTACGGAGTAAAAGTTTAGAAACAAAAATGGTGCAAAGCTTCTGCTTTGCACCTGTGGATGTTAAACGACTTCCTCTATTTCTTTGCCACCCTCTATGTTTTTTTCTTTTTCAAAAAGGTTGGAATAGACGGCGGAAAAACAAAAAATTACAATGAAAGTAAAGATGACGTACTTAATTGTTTCTTTTATTGCAAACACATCAATGCGTCTATCAGAGAAATAAAAATACAAAAACGCAACCGACGCCATAAGTATGATTGCGCAAACAAGCGCACCCATGGCCAGCATTGTTTCGTTGTTAACTTCAATAATGTCATTTTCGTTTTTGGTTTTAGATAACCATTCCGGACCTTCGCCCTCGTAGCCAGATTGTCCTTTGGTCATATTACCTCCCCATTTCCTGTTTGAAGAACAAAGCTGGTTTTTATGTTATAATTTAAAATCGATTATGTCAAGAAACGAAGGAAAATTTGTATTGAAAGGTTTTATTCCAGCTGGCGATCAGCCCAAGGCGGTTTTGCAATTAGTTACTGGACTTAATAAGGGAATGAAGAAACAAACATTGCTTGGGGCAACTGGAACTGGTAAAACTTTTACCATTGCCAGCGTGATAGATAAAGTGCAAAGACCAACGCTAGTTGTTGCTCATAATAAAACTTTAGCCGCTCAACTTGCCCAAGAGTTCAGAGAGTTTTTTCCAGATGCTGCCGTGCATTATTTCGTTTCTTATTATGACTATTATCAACCAGAAGCGTATATGCCAGTGACTGATACTTATATTGAAAAAGATGCTCAAATCAACGAAGAAATAGATAGATTACGTCACGCCTCCACCCAAGCATTACTTACTAGAAAAGATGTGATTATTGTTGCATCGGTTTCTTGTATTTACGGTCTTGGTTCTCCTGTTGAATACGAAAGAGAGAATATGAAATTAAGTGTTGGAGATCCAGTGAGTAAAGTTTTGCTTATGCAAAAACTTGTAAATATTTATTATGAGAGAACAAATGCCGACTTATCACCAGGAACATTTCGAGCCATTGGAAACAGACTTGATGTTATGCCGGTTTCCGAAACTGTTATGCTTCAAATTCAAATTGAAGGTAATAAAATTTCATCCTTAACAGTAACCGACCCAGTATCAATGAAAATTTTGAAAGAAGTAGAAAATTATTTTATTTTTCCAGCTAAACATTTTATTTCTGACTTACCAACTAGAGAAAGAGCAATAAAAACTATTTTAAAAGAATTAGAAGACAGACTTAAAGTTTTAGAAAAAGAGGGGAAGATTTTAGAAATAGAAAGATTAAGAAGACGCACCAAATATGATGTGGCCATGATTCGCGAAGCTGGTTTTTGTCAGGGAATTGAAAATTATTCCAGACATTTATCTGGTAAAAAAGCCGGTGTAGCACCAGACACTTTATTGGAATATTTTCCACATGACAAAAATGGTAAACCAGAATTTTTGACTGTCATTGATGAGTCTCATGTAACGCTCCCACAATTGCACGGTATGTATGCTGGAGATCAATCAAGAAAAAATACCTTGGTTGAATATGGTTTTCGTTTGCCTTCGGCTAAAGATAATCGCCCCCTTAAGTATGAGGAATTCCAAGAGCGTATTAATGAAGTCATTTATGTTTCAGCTACACCGTCTACTTATGAAAGAGAAAATTCAGAACAGATTGTAGAACAGATAATTCGTCCAACTGGACTACTTGATCCAGAGCTTTCCGTTCGTCCCATCGGAGTAAAAGGAAAATACAAAGGTCAGATTCATGATTTTATTGATGAAGCTATAAAAGATATTAAAAAAGGAGGTCGTGTTCTTGCTACCACACTAACAAAAAAGATGGCTGAGAGCTTGTCTGAATATTTGAAGGGAGAGGGTGTAAAAGCTGAATATTTACACAGCGATATAAAGACAATGGATAGAATACAAATACTAACAAGCTTCAGAAGAGGAAAATTTGATTGCTTGGTTGGAGTAAACCTTCTTCGTGAAGGTCTTGATTTACCAGAAGTAACATTGATTGGAATACTTGATGCTGATAAAGAAGGGTTTTTAAGAAGTGAGACATCACTTATTCAAACTATTGGTCGTGCTGCTCGTAATTCTGAAGGTAGGGTAATTCTATATGCTGATAATATGACAGGCTCACTTGAAAGAGCAATTGGTGAAACCTCTCGTCGTCGCACAATTCAAGCGGCTTATAATAAAGAACATAACATTACTCCACAGACGATTAAAAAGAATATAAAAGATATTACTGATGGGCTACAAAAAGAACACGACAGAGCAATTAATCAAGAATTAGAAATTGATAAAAAATTATTTGCTAAAAATCCAAACAAACTATTAAAATTAAAAGAGAAGCAAATGAAAGAAGCTGTAAAAATTTTAGATTTTGAGACGGCGGCCATATTAAGAGATGAAATAGAGATATTAAAATCAAAGATGTAGTTTCGAAATAACACAAATTTTCACACATTGTCAATCTTTGCTAGCCCCAAATTTAAAGCGTATAATACCGGCATATGAAAACATATATTTCTGTGATTCTAGGAGTGGCACTTTTAGCAGTAGTTGTTTTTACCGGTTACAAGATAAATCAAAATTCAAAACATAAAACGAATAACCAAGTTAGTTATTTATTAAAAACAGTTCCATTTTCTTATGATGTCAAAAGATTTCCAGAAGCAGAGAAAAATATTTCTTATAATTTCAATCTTCCAGCTGATGCTATAGCTACAACAACATTCGACGGGGCATTAGTCAGGATTTCTGATGAATCAACTCCATTTTATTCTTCTGTATATTTCAGTTACGAGGGAGATAGAGGATACACACCAGATGATTATTTATCAGAAATAATCGCACCACACGTTTCTGTTATTGATCCATCAGGAGAAGTTGTGTCTGGTGATTATACATGGGAAGTTACAAGTTCTGCCGGAACTAATTGGTATATCGCTAAAGCAAAAGATGGTAAGTGGTTAATTGTTGTTGAGGGTAGAAAAACCCATCAAAAAGAAGTAGATGACATTATCTCTTCGGTGAAGGTTAAATAGTTTTTTGTCTATAAATGACCAAGCCTTACAGGCTTGGTCATTTTAATTTGTAAAGACAAAATGCTTATTTTGTTGTATAATATGCGTTTGATATGACTAAAAAAGACGATAAAAACCACATAGAATCAATAATCGTTAAAGGAGCTAGAACTCATAACTTGAAAAATATTACTGTTGAAATACCAAGACATAAAATGGTTGTTTTCACCGGTCTTTCTGGCAGTGGCAAATCATCCCTGGCTTTTGACACCATCTTTGCTGAAGGACAAAGAAGATATGTTGAATCTCTTTCGGCTTATGCTAGGCAATTTTTGAATCAAATGCAAAAGCCGGACGTTGATGAGATTGTCGGATTATCACCGGCTATATCTATTGATCAAAAATCAGCTGGAAGAAACCCAAGGTCAACAGTAGCCACCATAACCGAAATCTATGATTATTTAAGAGTTTTATATGCCAGAGTTGGAAAGCCTTATTGTGTGGAATGTGGCTCAAAAATTCAAAAACTTTCTAACGAAGAAATAATGAATTTTATTTTAGAAAAAATAAAAGCCGTTGATTATCTGACTGCAAAGACGGGTAAGAAAGTTAAGAAGGAAGTTTTAGGTGTCGAGTTTTCTTCTGAAGAAGTTCATATTTTATCTCCCGTCGTCCGTGGAAGAAAAGGCGAATACTATCAATTACTTTATGACTTCTTGGGTAAGGGTTATACAGAGGCATTAGTAGACGGAGAAAGAAAGAGCCTTCGTGAACAGATAATTTTATCTAAAAATAAAAAGCACGAAATCTCAATTGTGATTGATTCAATTTCAATTGATAGTTTCAAAAACAGACAATCTGAAAAAGATGCGCTAATCAGATTATCAGAAGCTATAGAAAGAGCGGTGCAAGAGTCCGACGGACTACTTGAAGTTGATATTTTGGGAGACAGAACAATCATGAGTAGCAAATTTTCTTGTAGTAATTGTGGATTTTCATTTCCAGAAATAGAACCAAGGCTGTTTTCTTTTAATTCTCCGTACGGAGCTTGTCCTACTTGTAACGGTCTTGGAACAAAATATTTTGGAGGATTGGATGAATGTGATGATTGTCACGGTAAAAGATTGCGTAATGAGGCACTCAATGTTTTTTTGGATGACAAAGAAAAACTAAACATTGTAGATATCACCGCTTTGTCTATTAGAGATGCACAAAGTTATTTTGAAAAGTTGCCCCTAACTAAGAAAGAGCAAGAAATTGCTTCTGTTGTTATAAAAGAAATTGAATCAAGATTGGAGTTTATGTTAAATGTTGGACTTGATTATTTGTCATTAAATAGAAAAGCGGACACTTTGTCTGGAGGAGAAGCTCAAAGAATAAGATTAGCTTCCCAACTTGGATCTAAATTAGTTGGAGCTTTATATGTGTTAGATGAGCCAACTATTGGACTTCATCAAAGGGATAATGAAAGATTAATAAAAACTCTAACTCACTTAAGAGATATTGGTAACACTATTATTGTGGTTGAACATGATGAAGACACTATTTTCGCATCTGATTTTATTGTGGATATCGGACCACTTGCCGGAATACACGGTGGAGAGGTTGTTGTTTCTGATTATTTAGAAGAACTTCTAACTGCTCCAAGAAATAAATCGGGTAGTTCCACACTTGCTTATTTGCGCGGAGAAAAAAGTATTCCTATTCCCGAAAATAGAAGACAACAAGATAAGGGGTCAATAAAAGTTAAAGGTGGAAATATATTTAATATTAAAGATATGAATGTCACCCTTCCGCTTGGGAAATTTAATGTCATTACTGGGGTTTCTGGTTCTGGTAAAAGTTCTTTGATGTACGAAATACTACATCGTAACCTACTGGCTAAATTAGAAAGAAGACATAGAACTGCGAAGATTTATAATTGCACAGATTTTTCTGGTACAGAATATTTATCTCGCACGGTTTTAATTGACCAGTCCCCAATTGGTAGAACACCACGTTCTAATCCAGCAACATATACTGGCGCGTGGACTCACATCAGAGATTTGTTTGCTTTTAGTGAAGAGTCTAGGATTCGTGGTTGGAAAGCCTCCCGTTTTTCTTTTAATGTTAAAGGGGGAAGATGTGAAGTTTGTCAGGGGAATGGTGAGATTGCTGTTGAGATGCACTTTTTGCCAACAGTTTATGTGGAGTGTGATGTTTGTCGTGGAAAGAGATTTACTAAAGAAACTCTTGAGGTAAAATATAAAGGAAAAAATATTTATGATATTTTAAAAATGACAGTGGAAGAGGCTCTTTCATTCTTTAGTGAAATACCGGCGGTACACGATAGAATAAAAACATTAAACGATGTCGGTCTTTCGTATCTTGAACTCGGACAATCAGCTACAACTTTATCAGGTGGAGAAGCACAGCGTGTAAAAATCTCTTCTGAATTATATAGACAACACACTGAGAAAACTATTTATCTTTTAGACGAACCCTCAATCGGTCTTCATTATGAAGATGTATTAAAATTAATTGAAATTCTGAATAAATTGGTTAATCATGGTAATACTGTTGTCTTAATTGAACATAATTTAGATATTATTAAATGTGCTGATTATATTATTGATATTGGTCCAGAAGGTGGAATAGGGGGTGGAAAGATTGTAGCAGTTGGAACGCCAGAGCAAGTGGCATCAAATATAAAATCTTATACAGGACAATATTTAAAAAAGGTATTAAAACGCAAAAAATAATCTTATCTTCGTTGTCTGCCTGTCGGCAGATAGATTACAACTTCACTTATAAAAATTTTGCAAATGAAAAGCCAATCTTTTGGATTGGCGTATGTCCTTTTAGGACTTATTTCTAGTTATGGTGACTGCTCTGCTCGAGCCACTTCTTTGAATGGCTTGAAATGAACTTGCGGATGACATCCTGGTAGCATCGAGACAATTTCCTTGCCGTCTGGCAAAGTTATTGTCATCGGGTCTTCTGGGACATCGCAGTTGCAACATATGCAATCTCTTTCACACGGCATTCTTCTTTCCTCCTAGGAGGTACGACCGTGAGAGTACTAAAAACTTCTTGATGTCTTTCAGTTGCATGTATTTCCCCTTAACTTAAAGTACAATATCCACCCGAGTCCCCGTTTTTTTATAACGCGTGGCAAAGGTGAATTAATATTATATAATACAAACTATGAAAAGGCAAGACCTAAAAAAGTGTGAATTACCAAGCGATTCTGGTGTATATTTTTTCCGTGATGAAAATGGAGGTATTTTGTACATTGGTAAAGCCACATCTCTCTCTGATAGAGTTAAAAGTTATTTCAATGATGATGTTATTTTATCTCGTGGCCTACGAATAAAAAGTATGGTCACAATTGCTAAGATAGTAACTTTTCAAAAAACAGATAGCGTCTTAGAAGCCTTGTTACTAGAAAGTTTATTTATTAAAAAATATAATCCACCTTACAATGTCAAAGAAAAAGATAATAAAAGTTTTTCTTGTGTTGTTATAATGAAAGAAAAATTTCCTAGAGTTTTAATAATGAGAATAAGAGATTTTGAAAAAAAGTTATCAAAAAAAGATGTTCTTAAAGTGTACGGTCCATTTCCATCACAAACACAATTATCGGAAGCGATGAAAATAATTCGTAAACTTTTTCCTTATCGTGATAAATGTCTTCCCTTAGATAAGAGTGATATAAATAAGAAGCCTTGTTTTAATGCTCAGATAAAATTGTGTCCTGGGGTTTGTATTGGTGCTATTAGCGAAAAAGATTACAAGAAAAATATAACAAACATTGTAAAACTTTTTGAAGGAAACAAAAAAGCTGTTCAAAATAATTTGAAAAAAGAAATGAATTCTTATGCAAAAAAACATTTGTTTGAAAAAGCAAAAGAAGCAAGAGATACTATTTTTGCTCTAGACCATATAAAAGATACTAATTTAATTAAAGAAGAAGATATTGTTTCTTTTAAAGATAGAGATTTTAGAATTGAAGGGTATGATGTTGCCCATATTTCAGGAACAAGTAGGGTAGGGGTTATGGTGGTTATTGAAGGAAAAGAAAAGAAAAAAGAAGATTACAGGAAGTTCAAATTAATTGAAAAGGTTAATGATGACTACGGAGGTTTAAGAGAGGTCTTAAAAAGAAGATTTTCTCATAAAGAATGGAGGCTTCCAGATTTAATTGTTTTTGATGGTGGTATAGGTCAAAAACAAACAGGAGAAAAAGTAATAGCCGAAATGGGATTATACATTCCATGTGTTTCGGTGGTGAAAGATAATAAACACAAGCCGAAAGATATTTTGGGAGACAAGATTCACATAAATCAAAATAAAAAAGAGATTCTTTTGATTAACTCCGAAGCTCATAGATTTTCTATTTCTTATCATAAAAAACTAAGAAGCAAAATAATTTAAAACAAAAAACATCCGCTAATTTCTTAGCGGATGGCTTGCTGATTGAAGGCGGAAGTGATTCCACCTGCGATGGCATTATTATTGCTTGTGCCTGTCGCAGACACCACAGCGGTAATTGCCCCTAAGATGAACACCAAAAGGACACCGATGACCAATTTCTTCATAGATTTCTCCCTAGGACTGACTTGGTAAATTATACTATATATAACTGTATTTGTCAATAGTACTATAATATATAATTATTTTATAGTATTTTACTACATGATATAATCTTTAGTATGAAATCGGATAATCATCTGTTTAAAGTTGCTGTCATTAGAGGCGGAAATATATCTCATAAAAATTCTTTAACGGACGGTGCTAGTGTTTTATTATCTCTTGATAAATTGGGTCATAAGGCGATTGATGTTTATGTTGATAAAGATGGAAAATGGTTTAATGCCGGACTTGAGACTAATCCACATAAGGTGTTTTCTTCGGTGGACTGTTTTGTGGATACAACATTTTCCAAGAATAATGATTATCATATTCTGGCAGAGAAAATGGGTATACCCAAAATGTTATCTTATCAATCCTTTCCTATAAATCACGATAGAGAAAACATTTACCGTTTATTAAGGCAGGATGGGTTTTCAGTTCCTGATACCGTTGTTATTAGATCAACAGAAGGCGGAGAAAAACTTATTCTTAAGCTAAAAGAGTTTTGGACAACTTTTCATACCCCAGTATTAGTTAGAGCTCTTGATAGATATTCTTGTGAGCCATCTTTTCTAGTTAGGGGATTTAAAGATTTAGTAAAATATATAAATTATTTTACAGAAAAGAAAATAGATGCTCATATTTTAAGTTATAAGGAAGAGCAAACTTTCTCTGTGGCCGTTTTACCAAATTATAGAGGCGAGAGATTTTATACTCCCATACCGGTAAAAACATTAAACAATAAAAAGAATTTACCAGACAAGGACTCCGTCAATCAGGTTTTATTAAATTGTATGGATTCTGAAAAAAGTAAAATTATAGATACAGCTATTTCTGTTTGTGATATCTTGCAACCAAGCGATGCTGTTTTGGTGGATCTTATTCCTTATAAGAATAGTTATATGGTTGTTAATGTAGAAGGTAGACCGTCATTTAGAGAGGATGGAAGATTTATGAAATCACTTGGAAGTACTGGATGTGAACTCGGACATTATCTTTATAGTAGAGTTAACGATTAATTAGAGTCAGGCCTTAAACACAAAATCGCCCCTCTGGTGGTAGCGATTTTGTTAATAATCCTTCTTTTGTCGAGAAAGAAAGGGACGTCTTTGTTTGATGCGTTTAGGCGGTTGCTTCCTTGGCAACTTTACCAACTTTTTTTGCGGTTTTAACCGCTTTTTTAGCTTGTGCTTTTGGCACTTGCTTACCAGTTGTTTTTGAAGCCGCATCTGCTTTTTTATCAGCATCAACAATTTTAGCTTTTGATACCATGTCAGATAATCTCTTAACAGTACTCATAACAACTGCTTTCCTTTCATTTTTTTCTGAAGTGAAAACGGTTGCGCCTGTTTTTGAAATCAATTTGAAATAGTGCAAGCCCTTCTTGTCTTTGCAGACTTCTATGATTGTCATTTTTGACATCTTGTTTTCTATATTAAAAGCTGATAATGAAACAACTGTCTGGTATTATTGTAGCAACACACCGTGTTATAATCAAGCCATTACAAATAAGTTATTCACATATCAACAATTATGTCATTTTCAATAAATATTTCGGATAAGGCGATGCAGAATGAAAATTTCCGAGAAGTTATTTTTACTGGAGAAAAAACTCAACTGGTAGTGATGTCTATTCCTGTTGCTGGTGAAGTCGGAGAAGAGACTCATCGTCACGTTGAACAAACACTTTATATTATTTCTGGAACGTGTGAAGTTATTTTAAATGATATAACAAGTAAGGTTGAAGCTGGAGGTATTGTTGTTGTCACTCCAAACACTAAACATAACTTTATTAATGTTGGTAATCAACCTGTTAAAATAATCACTGTCTATTCACCCCCAAATCATATTGATGGGAGAATTCATAAAACCATAGAAGATGCTATTGCTGACGCTGAAGATGAGGAATTCGGAGAAAAGGTTGTTTAGTTAGAACTCAGCTAAAAATAAACCGCTTTAAACAAAACAATTTATATACTGTGTCACTTAAAAAGTGACACAGTATTATCTTAACTATCAAAAGTCCTATATTTCGGCTGTAAATTGCTCATCACTCGTCGACATATGTCTATATGACTCCTTGTTCTTTACAATTTTCGCACGAAATATAGACCTTTTAATTAGTTATTTATTTTTTTAGCTGAGTTCTGCCTTTTTATCTAACTTTAGGTTCTTGAGCAATACAGATATTTGTCTTTCGTTGAGGTGATGGATTTTACCAGGAGCGATTCCTCTTAAGGCAAAGTTCATAATACGAATTCTTCGTAGCGACATAACTGTCAGATATAAAGCGTTTAGCATTCTTCTTATTTCATGTTTTTTACCTTCTGTTAATATTATGTTTATAGAATGTCCTTCATTTGAGATATGAACTTTCTTAACAGGAGCGTAACTTGCTTCTTGAGTGTTTATTCCGTTTAATAGAATTCTCTCTACTCTTTCAGTCGCTTTTTCTCTTACTCTGATTTCATACTCCTTTTCTATTTTATTTTTTGGATTAAGTAGAGCGTCTATTAGGCGGTAATCATTGGTATAAAAAAGTAAGCCTTCACTTTCTTTATCTAATCTTCCAACTGGTACACAATCTGCCAGCTCTGTTATTTTGTCTGTTACATCTCCTCTTGGTTTGTGGTACAGAGCATAGATTAATTTTGTCTCGGCTATTTTTAGAGTGATGACATCTTTATTTTTTACTTTCTCACCCAAAGTCGCTAGTTTTCCATTTATAAAAACTTTCTTATCTTTTATTATTTGATCAGCATTTCTTCTTGAGACTATTCCACTTTGTCCTAGAAATTTATTTACTCTTACTGGTTCTTTTACATTAACAATTATTTCTTTCATATTATTTTGTGTCTTGTATTGGTATTACAAATAAAACTCCCAATAATAGTGCGACGCCCATTATTATAAACATAATTCCAGAATAGGTAACCAACATAGGGGCGATAGCTATTCCGATTACTGCCACTATCATAGTTGCTAAGTTACTCATATTGCTAAACAAAACAATTAAAGAAGAATCTTTGGCGCTTATTTTTTTAAAATAATACGAAAAGGTCATTGTTTCCACACAAGCCGCTCCAATTCTTGAAAACAAAAATACAGCAAGCCAAACTAAAACGTTAGTGGTTTCGATTACAGCAATACTAAGAGTTGCTATGGCCATAATTACCAATCCAAGAATCATCAGTTCTTTTTCTCCAAGCTTAGTGTCAGCTATTATTCCAAGCTCATAAGGCATTAAAATAAAAGGAGTTAAAGCAAGAGGGAGTATCGCTGATAAATAAGTGGTTAATGATATACCTATCGATGTCACATAGATAGGCGAATAAATAATCATAATTACATAGAAACACTGAAGCAAAAGAACAACGACAAGTGCGTTTCTAAGATTTTCATTTTTCCACGCATCTCTAAAGGCACTCCATAAATCTATGTTGTGATAGGTTGGCTCTTCCATATGGTTCATATATTTTCTTAAAAAGAATAAAAAAGGTATAAGCATTATTCCGGCAACAACATAGAGAGCAGCGTAACCCTCTCTAGCAATAATGGAAGCTCCAATAAATGGCGAAACGACAATACCCAAATTAAGAAGGGTTAAAAATAAACCTCTGACCATTCCTGTTTCTCCGTGAGGGCTTAGATTTTCAATGAAAACATTAAGTACCGTAAAGATAAGGGCTGATAAAAAGAAATGGGCAATGAAAAAGAAGGCTACTAAAAAATTATTATCACTGAAAGCTACTGATATGGTTGATATGATCTGGGTTATTACTAAAAACACTGTGAAGCGATAAGTGTGATATCTTTTTAGGTATTTTGTGAAGTGTACAGAAGTTATTATGGCTACAAGTGCACTCACGGCATAAATCAGACTTATCATTTTTGGAGTAAAATACTGATGCAAAAATGACGAAGAAGCATAAAGTGGAATACCATAATGAAGCGCATATAGAAGCGTCATTATATACGTGACTAGAAGCAACTTATTTCTTATGATTGCGTGCATATGATACAGTTTATAGTTTTTGATTGCTATTTGTTAGTGGAAAACTAAATCTAATTTTAAACACTGATGATAACAGGAATTATGACTGGTCTCTTGGCTGTTTTTTGTAGTAAGAATTTTGTTGTTGCTTCGGCAATGTCTTGTTTGAGCTGATCAAGATTAACAAAACCACTCTTTGCTAACGAGTCTTCAATAATTTTTTTCGTCAAAAGTCTTGTTTGATATAGAAGATCTTGGGACTCTTTTAGATAAACGAAACCACGCGAGATTAAGTCAGGGGATTTCTTTAGTGTCCTAGTGTGCGAGTCAATAACTCCAATAACCACAAACATTCCATCTTCAGCTAGGGTTTGTCTATCACGAATAACAACGTCTTGAATCTTTCCAACAGAAGTTCCGTCAACAACCATCATTTCCGAAGGAGCCTTTTCTTTTAATTGAACAATCTTATCTCCTTGGTCAATGATTTCTATTATCATTCCATTATCTGGAATAATTATATTTTCTTCCATCATTCCTAATCTTCTTTCTATGTCAGCGTGAACTCTTAACATATAGTGATATCCGTGAACAGGGACGAAGAATTTTGGATGAATTTTTTTATGTATCCAAATTAACTCTTCACTATTGGCGTGACCAGACGAGTGAACATCGGATGTTCTGTAGTGAATGAGATGTGCTCCTTGGCGAGATAGTTTATCTTTCAGATTTTGTACAGACCTTTCATTTCCTGGGACAATCGATGAAGACATCAATATGGTATCTCTTTTTGTTAACTTTATGTATTTATGAACCTTGTTAGCTATTCTACCAAGAGCCGCAAATTCTTCTCCTTGCGCTCCTGTCGCCAGAACAACCATTTTGTTTTCTGGATATTTACCCATGTCATCAATTGGAATCAAAGTTTCTGGTTTAACTTTTAACATCTCGGCAAGCTTGGCAACCTCAACGTTTGTTTTCATACTTCTTCCTTCAACCACAACTTTTTTACCGAATCTTTCCGCAGTTTCCAACATAAATAACATTCTCTCTACTTGAGAAGCGAAAGTAGAAACTATTAATCTTCCTGGTGTTTCTTTTATAACATTTTCGATATTTCTGTAAATTATACGATCAGAAATAGAAAATCCTGGATTCTCGCAATTGGTCGAGTCAGTCATTAAAAGTAAAACTTTTCTATCTTCAAACATTTTATATCTGTCTATCTCGGCGTCAGTTGGAACTCCGTCATCATGATCAAGTCTAAGGTCTCCGGTGTGAACAATGTCTCCGTAAGGGGTTTCTACTATTATTCCCATACTATCTGGGATAGCGTGTGATACTGCAAAGAATCTAACTTTTAAATCACCAAAGGTCATGGTGTCGTCTTTTTCTACAACAGTTATATTAAGCGGTTGTAGGTGAGGGAATTCCTCTTGTCTTTTTCTAATCATTAGAGAAGTGAACAATCTCGCATAGATCTGTGGGTTTCCAATACGAGGCATGATATAAGGTATAGCGCCAATGTGATCTAAGTGACCGTGAGTTATCATGACCCCCTTTATTTTATGTTTGTTTTCTTCAAGGTATCTGGCGTTAGGTAAAATGAAATCGATACCAGGTGTGTGAACTTCAGTGAATTGAACACCGCAATCCACTACCACAATCGAATCTTTGTATTCAATCATGCTCATATTTCTACCAATTTCTTCAACACCACCCAAGTGAATGATTCTTATGTTCCCATCTTTAAGTGGAGGAATATGGTCAATCTCAGTTTTTAGAGAAACAGTTGTATCAAATCTCGGTCCGACAGTTGATCTACCTCTTTGATTTGTTCTTCTGACTTTTGGCCTGTCATTTTTTTTGAAGTCTCTATGAAAAGGGGCTTTTGTTTCTGGAGCTGGAGTCGTTTGGCTATTTGTGTTTGTATTTGTTTCGTTTGTCATATATTTTTAATGAATAATTTTTTCTAATAAATCTATTAATGGTCTGTAGTATGTTTTTGGCCAAACTTTTTCTGTTCGTGCGTACCATTTTTCCACTAAGTCGAATCTTGATGAGTTGTCTAAGCTAAATTTTGGTAAAGGGGTTACAACCTTATCGTTTGCTATATAGATTAAATCTGGTGCGTATAAGAATATTCCAGGGACCTCATCTTTAAATTCTTCTTTTGCTTTATCATAAGCATCTATCCTTATTAGCGGATCATTGTCGTTTTTTAATGTTTCTAATTCTGTGTCCAATTTATTACTTACATAATTTGAGATATTAAGTCCGGGATAATTTCTTTGACTTGAATGCCAGAAGGCATATAAATCACTCGGTGTTTCAGTTAGAGTTCCATAAAGAAGTGTTTGATAATCTCTATCTTTTATAACTGATTGGTTTAAATCTGATGGTTCGTAAACCAAGATAGTAGTAGTGACACCAATCTTTTCCCAGTCAGTCTTTATCATGTCGGCAACCTTTTTTAACTCATCTGTATTAACAGTTGAAAGTGTCAGACTAAGAGTGCTAGATGCTTTCTTGCTATATTTACTTTCACTTAATAATTCCTTAGCTTGATCAACATTGTAAACATTTGAAACATCACCTTCATCAAAAGGGAAAGGCCCGTCTACCGTTTTTCCATAACCTTTTAATACAGTTTGCACAATCTCATCTTTATTGATTGCCATATTAAGAGCTTGGCGAATTTTTTTATCAGATAAGGCTTCGACTTTATTTGAGTTAAAGAAAATAGTTATTGTCTTTGGCAGAAGAGATGTTTTAATGGTGCTGGTAGAAATTTTTAAAGTCTCAAATTTTTCTGGAGATATTCCATAGATTCTACTTACTTCTCCATCCTTTAATGCTTGCATTAAGTATTTTTCATTTTGATATGTCCTTATATCTATTTCATCTAGGTAAGGTCTACCAAGTGTATAGTATTTATTTGATACAAGTTTGAATGAAGTCGGAATACCAGAATTATTTTGTATGCTGCTAATCATAAATGGACCGCTGCCGATAGCTTTAATATTGTATTCACTTAAACTAAATTGTTCCTCCGTTAAATTCTTCCAAATGTGTTTTGGGAGAATACCAATTGTTAACACGTTCATAAAAAGAGGGTAGGGCTTTTTTAAAGAGAACAAGATCTCATTATCATTTTTCTTTTCTAGAGTTACGCCCTCCCACTCTAATCTGTGCGGACTTTTAATTAAAGAATTTTGTATTAGAGATATAGTATATATAACATCGTCCGCAGTTAATTTTACTCCATCGTGAAATTGGGCATCTTTTTTAATTACGATATCGTAATTTAATTTGTCGTCACTTTCATCTATCGACTCCGCCATATCAAGAATAATATTTCCACTCTCGTCTCTTTTGGTTAGCCCAGCAAATATTAGAGCTGTTAAACTATTATCTTGATCCGATGTTGCCAAGACTGGATTTATAAATCTCGGTGTTCCAATCATTCCTTCACTTATAGATCCACCTAATTTAGGTATAACTTTAACGAATCTATTGTTTACTATTATTAAAGCGGAAAACATTAAAACTATTGATAGTGCAAACAAAGACCAGACAATTAAGACTTTTTCTGGTGACAAAGACTTATAAGCTACTTTTATTTTAAGTAGATATTTTTTTATTTTAGAAAGATAGTTTTTTTCGTCCGTTTCCATTTGTTGAATGAGTTAAGGGACTACCTATATAAAGCGTACTAGTTGAGAAATATGTGTGACAATAAAGAAGCCACAAAAAGTATTGCAACCACAACAGTAAAACGATGCAACACTTTTTCTGCACCTCTTTTCTCAAGAATAGTTCCAGATCCTCCATCTGCACCAAGAGCTCCAGACGCGTCTGTGTTTGCCCTTTGAATTAAAATTAGTGCTATAAGGAGAACTGCTAGAATTAATTGCGCTATAGATAGCGATTTAATCATTTTTCCATATTATCATATTTCAAATTAAAATGGAATAGCTAAAATAACTAGCCAATCAAAGGTTTAATTTCATCAATTACCATGGTTTTTTCGTTATTTCTAGTTGCTACTTTACCTTTAATTGTGATTGGTTTGTCTAACATAATGACATCCTTATATTTTTTGTAGGATTCAGGAAATACCGCCACTTCTATAACTCCGGTGTAATCTCTTAGTCTAATGAGTGCCATCTTATCTCCTTTTTTTGTTATTGTTGTTTTTATATTTTCAATTATTACCGGTATTGTTACTTCAGTATTATCTTTCTCTGTATTTATTATTTTCTCAATATTTGTTTTTAGATTTGAAATTTTTTCTTTCCATCTATCAAGAGGGAATCCCGACACAAACAGTCCAAGTAAATCTTTTTCCCAAATTAACTTTTGATCATTGCTAGCATCATCAAATTTTTTCATTGAAAAAGAAGAAGCCTCTTCTCCACCAAACAAGCTGTCTTGATGAATATTATCTTTAACAACTTTTTTATGGAACTCTAAGATGTCTTCTAGGTTACCAAGTACCTCTCCTCTTTTCGCCAGCTCATCTAATGCTCCACATTTTGTTAAGGCCTCTAGTGATTTTTTATTTAAATTTTTATGAGTGACTCTTTTTATAAAATCTTCAAATGTTTTATATCGTCCATTTTGATGTCTTTCTTTTATAATGGCATCAGATATATCAACTCCAAGATTTTTAATTGTATACAATCCGAATCTAATTTCTTCTTCAGTCTTTTCGTTTTTAACAATACTGAAACCTCCCTGACTGTAATTTATATCAGGTGGTAAAACTTTTATTTTCATTCTTTTACATTCAGAAACGATTTCAGATATTTTTTCTATATCTCCACTTTCATTAGTTAATATGGCAGTCATATAAGCAAAAGGGAAGTTGGCCTTCATATAAGATGTTTGGTAAGCCACTCTTCCATAACTTGCGGCGTGAGCTTTGTTGAACCCGTAGGCGGCGAAAGGTTCAATTAATTTCCAAAGTATTTCTGCTTTTTCCTGAGTCAGTCCATTTTTAACGAAACCAACCAAAAGTTTCTCTTTCTGAGCCTCCATTTCTGCTGGAATTTTCTTACCCATAGCTTTACGAAGCTTGTCCGCCTCAAGCCATGTATAACCAGCAAGATGAATAGCAATTAACATAACATCATCCTGATAGGTAATAACTCCAAAAGATTGATCAAGTATTGGCTCTAATCTTTCATCTAGATACCTTATTAATGATGGTTTTTTCTTTCTTTTGATATATTCGGGAATCATTTCAATTGGCCCTGGGCGATAAAGTGCCACCATAGCGTTTATATCAAAGATAGTTGAGGGTTCGAGTTCCTTTAAAAATCTGGTCATTCCAGACCCGTTTAATTGAAATAGCCCCATTGTTTCTCCGCGGGCAAGCATTTCGAAAGTTTTTTTATCATCAAGAGGTATATCCTCTATATCTACCTCTAAGTTATATTTTTCTCTAACTAAATCAATTGCATCTCCGAGTATTGTTAAGTTACGAATACCAAGAAAATCAAACTTCAGTAGTCCTGCTTCTTCAATCGTATACATATCATACTGAGTGATAATTTTTCCACCCTTCGGGTCCTTTTGTATGGGGGTAAATTCCCACAGTGGGGAAGGGGAGATAACAGTTCCAGCTGCATGGACAGAGATGTGACGAGCACAACCTTCTACTTGTTGTGCCATATCCAAAATTATTTGTGCTTCACGATCTGTATCGTAAACTTGTTTTAATTCAGGGACTTCGTCTATCGCTTTTTTAATTGTTACCGGAAACCCTTGCTTCGGCATTGGGATTAATTTACTTATTCTGTCGCCAACCATATACGGAAATTTCATTGCACGAGCAACATCTCTGACTGCACCGCGTGCCATCATTGTTCCGAATGTTCCTATTTGAGCAACGTTGTCTACTCCGTATTTTTTTCTAGCGTAGTCAATAACTTCATCTCTTCTGGTATCGGCATAATCCATATCAATATCAGGCGCAGAAGGTCTCTCTGGATTTAAAAATCTTTCAAATGGGAGCTTATAATCTATCGGATTACATTTTGTAATCTGAAGAAGATAAGTGACTAAAGATCCAGCAACAGACCCTCTAATATTTGTAAGAATTTTATTCTCTCTAGCGAAACGAAGAAGGTCGTACACAACTAAGAAATATGGGAAAAATCCCTTGTCTGATATGACTTTTAACTCGTATTCGAGTCTAGTCATTACTTCTTCTGTAGGTTCCATGTTTCTTATTTTTAATCCCGCATAAGCTAGCTCTTTGACATCCTCTTCGTAACTTTTTTTATATTCGATATTAGGGAATACCCACTCACCAAGCTTCAATTCTAAGTCTACTTCATTCGCAATTTTTTCTGAATTCTCTATTGCTTCAGGAGTGTCTTCAAATATCTTTTTTATTTCGTCGTCGTCTCCAAAATGAAATTTATCTTTTTGGAATTGTTCATTGTATTGTGCAAGGGATGACTCGTCACCATGAACCATAAATAAAGTTTTATGAGCACTTTTATCTTGTTCTAAAAGGTAGTGACTGTTCCAAGATGCCACAAGGGGAGCGTTATGTTTTTTTGCAAAGTCAATTGTTTTTAACTTCATAAAACTACCTCTGTCCATAGAAGTATGAGGGGTTATCTCTAGGTAGTAATTACCTTTGAAAATATCTTTATAAAAAATAAGTCTCTCTTCAGCTACTTTTTCATTTATCGCTAGTAAATTGCTGATGTCTCCAAAGACTCCTCCGGAAAGAGCTATTAATCCGTCACTAAATTCTTTTAAAGTCTCATCAGACAAGACAGGGGTTTCTGGATTCTCTAGGTTAACTATTGAAGTCATTCTCATCAGATTTTTATATCCAGTTTCATTCTTTGCCAGTAGAACTATTTGGAATTTTCTTTCACGAAACATTATCGAAAACTCAACTCCAACTATTGGCTTTACCCGCTCCTTTTTACAAGCTTTGTAGAACTCAATGGCCCCGTACATATTATTGTAGTCGGTTAAGGCAACAGCCTCGCCACCTAATTTTTTGGCATGTCTCACAAGAGCATCAACCTTAGGAAGAGCTTTCAATAGGGAGTAGTGGCTATGATTTCTAAGACTGACGAACATAATGAGAATTTTAACATAATTGGGTATAATTAGCTTAATGACGAAACCAACAGGGGAAATAGGTATAGATGAGGTAGGAAGAGGTCCACTTGCTGGTCCTGTTACGGTATGTGCCTGCTATGTTGCTAACAAAAGTAAGGCATCTAAAGAATATTTTAATCAAACTATTAGAGATAGTAAGAAAGTTAAAAAAGATTTAAGAGAAAAGATATTTCAAACAATTAGGAAAAACAGTAAGTTAAACAATGATATAAAATTTGTTGTTTGCTCACAAAAAGCTGAGTTTATTGATCGACATGGAATCAATAAAGCTATACAAAAATGCATAGATAACTGCTTAATAAAATTAGATAAAGAATTATTAAAAAATGGTATTGAAATAAATGATTTAAATATAAAAATGGACGGGGGTCTAAAGGCTAAAAAAACCTATAAAAATCAGGAATCTTTTATAAAAGGTGATGAAAAATATGTGAGCATTGCACTAGCTTCTATCATAGCTAAAGTTAAAAGAGATGATTATATGCTTAAATTATCAAGGTTTTTTCCAGATTATGCTTGGGATAAAAACGTTGGTTATGGCACAGAAGAACACATAAAATCTATCAAGAAAAACGGTGTCACAAAATACCACAGGAAGACATTCATTAATCTTTAATTTCCCCCATATTTTCCAAATATTTTCTCTGTCCTTTATCCACAGATTTAGCTGTGAATATACTGTGATTTTTAATATAATATATATAACAAAATATCTAGTTGAAAAACAGATATTTTCCACTCATTTTCTATGCACCTCAAGAGAGCTATAAATCTAACACTACTCTGTATTTCTCTACTTACAATTTCTGTAAATAGCTCTTACGCTCTCTCTTTAAACAAAACACCACTCATCGTAGGAGTTAACATATTCCCTAAAGAAGAAGTAACAGCATTTAATAATCTAGCTAAGTCTCTATCTCCTAATCAGTTCTCCATTAAATCTTTTAATAACTTAATTAGTTCTTCCATATCTTCTTTACCTAAAGTATTTACTCCAATCTCTTCCTACACTAAGCTAGTACTATTCCCACAGGTAGCCCATGCACAAACTACTACTGTAGTTAAACAAACAAAGAAGTCAGTAAAACTAATAGATTCTCTATCTCTTAACATGTACTGTGGATTCTCTTCTTTATTTAAAGATGTAGATCTATCTAGATGTGACTACACTAATCAATTAACTAACGATATACCTCCAATTAACAATGTAACCATTAATCAATATCTAAGTACTACAACATATAACAATCAATACTTCACTACTACTGGTACTCAAGGTAACTACAACAATAACCAAGGAAGTACTGGTTCTACTACCATAATCAATAACTACATCACTCAAGAAGTAGCAGTACCAGGCCCACAAGGTCCAGCTGGTGCTCCAGGAGCAAACGGAAGAGATGGATTATCTGTTGGCTCCTACTATGTCTCCTCCTCACCTGTAACTCAAACTGTAGTTACTACTACAACAGGTGGAGGAACCTTTGATGCTTCTAACATTCAAAACCCTGTGATTACAGGAGGTTCTGCCACAGGTATGTCACTATCTACTGCTACCATTATCGATTCAGTCTTTTCTGGTAACAACTTGTTTACTGGAACTACCACCTTCTCAGGTATTACTAATATCAATAATCTCTTTGCTACTTCCTCAACTATCACAAACGCTACAAGCACTAATAGCTATATAGCTATTAGTGTTATTGGGACTTCGACTATACAAAACGACCAAACAATAGGAGGGAATCTCACAGTCTCAGGTAGTACTACACTAAATGGAACTACAACTATCAATGGCCCACTCATAGTAAACGGCACAGTTATCGGTGGAGCTTCTGCTGGTGTCTATGTAGCAACATCTAGCTGGGTAGCATCCTCTTCTTTAGTAGATAACGGTTCTTCTACTAACTTCTTTGCGACTACTCTCCGTGCTTTATCTTCCTTCTTCACTAATCTCCTAACAACTAACGCCACCACCACCAATCTCTACGCCACCTCTTCTAATCTAGTTAACGCTACTTCCACTAATCTCTACGCATCTTCCTTCTCCTTTAACAATCAAACTGGAAACAACTCAACATCTACTAATCTCTTCTCTACTTACTCTAATCTAACTAACTCTACCTCTTCCTACTTCTACTCAACCAATGGCTTCATCTCTAACTTTAATAGTTCTTACGCTACTACTAGTAACCTATCTGCTAATAACTCCATACTAACTAACGCAACTTCAACTAATCTCTTTTCAATCGTTGCTTCATTAAACAATCTAACTACAGGAGATACTACACTAGGTACATCTTCATCTAACACTGTAACTATTAACGGCAGACTCTCTTCTTCTTTAGTACCTACTACTAACTTCACCTATGACTTAGGTGCTCCTGCTTTAGGATTTAACAATCTCTACGCTAATACAGTAACTACTAGTAACCTAGTAGTCTCTTCTACTTCTCTATCTGGAACAAACAACTCTTCATTTACTATCAATCAAGGAAATACTACTACCAATGACATACAAGACTCCTCTCTACTCTTTACTAGAGGTAATCAATCACCATCTTCTATATTCCGCTGGAATTCTACTACTAAAAGATTTGAAACTAATCAATCCTTTAAGATACAAAATGAAATACCTTCTACTGGCTCTACCACTCTTACCGTACAAGCAGGACAAGGACAATCCATTACTAATCTCTTTGAATTAAGAGATTACTCTAACAATGTCTTCTCACTCTTTAACTCAAATGGTTGGCTTGCTTTAGCTACGACATCTGCAACTTATCCTCTTACTGTTGGAGGGAGTGGGTATTTTGGGGGGAATGTGGTGGCGACTGGGACGATGATGATTGGAACACTGATTGATCAAGGAAGCATTAATTTTTTCAATGGTTCAAATGGTTACAAGACAACACTTTCAGCATCATCTACTGCAACCTCAAGTTTAACTTTTGTTTTACCAAATGATAATGGAGCTAACGGGCAAGTAATGCTAACAGATGGAAATGGTTACATGTACTGGGGAACAATAGTGGGAGGAGCAAGTATGTCGGGTACTGGCACACCAGGTTTTCTTGCTAAGTTCACCGCCCCTGGTTCCATATCATCTTCTACTATGTTGTTAGATGACGGCTCAGTCATTGGTATTAATGTTACCTCTTCTTCTTATACTCTAAACATTCAAGCAACAGCAGGCAAAGGATTACTAAATATTTCTTCATCATCTGGTGCCACTTTATTTAGCATCGACACATTAGGTAGAGTTTCCATAGGAACATCTTCAAAGAATAATTCAAATCTTTCTGTCTCTGGCACGACTACTTTAATGGCGACTGATTCTTCCTCACCACTTGCGCTTGATGTTTATGGAAATATACAAAATTTAGCTTCGTCTGCAATTAGTCCGAAAGTAGTGGGAGTAAGTTCAAATCTTCAAAACCCTTCATCTGTTTTTGTTTCTGGCAGATATGTTTATGTAGCAAACAGTACAGGTAACAATATGAACGTGATAGATATGACGGACGTGACAAATCCGATAATAATCGGAACAAGTTCGTATCTGAATAACCCTCTTTCAATTTATGTCGTTGGTCGTTATGCTTACACTGCAAACAACGGGGGTAATTATATGTCCGTGATAGATATTTCCAATCCTACAACTCCTGTCGTCGTCGGAACGTCTTCTTTCTTGTCAGGTATTCAAAATATTTTTGTAGCAGGTAGGTATGCATACACCGCCAATAGATCAAGCGGTAATCTTTCAATCATTGATATTACAAATCCATCTGGGCCAATAGTTGTCTCTACTTCATCATACTTAAACAACGTTGAATCTGTCTTCGTTTCTGGACGCTTCGCTTACACTGCAAATGCTGGAGGTAATAATATTTCCATAATTGATATTTCATCCCCACTAAATCCTGTCGTCGTCGGAACATCATCTTTTATAGGGGCGCCACAATCAATTTATGCTTCAGGACGCTACGCGTACACAGTAAACAGCAGTTCAAATAGTTTATCTGTTATAGACATATCATCTTCCACATCTCCCGTTATTGTTGGAACAACTACGGGGCTTAATAATCCAACCCAAGTTTTGGTATCTGGTAGATATGTATATGTAACAAACGCCGGAGGCAATAATATTTCTACGATTGATATTTCTTCTTCAACTAATCCAATAGTTGTAAACACATCTCTATATTTAAATAATCCAGTTTCTTTATTTATAGCAGGTAGATATGCTTACACTGCTAACCAATCTGGGAACAATGTGTCAGTTGTTGATGTTAGTGGAATGGAAACTACTTCTGCAATTATTCATTCTCTAGAAGTTGGACAATTACAAGTTAGAAACGATATCACTACACAAGGACAGTTGAATGTTTACGGTGGAGCAACGATTGGTGCGGGATTAAATGTTCAAGGAGACACCGCGGTCTACGGCTCATTTGCAGTGTCCACTTCTACAGATGGAACCACTCCGTTACTTTATGTGAACACCGCGTTAAACAGAATTGGAATTGGAACAAACAATCCACAAGCAACTCTTTCTGTCGTTGGTACAGCTTCAACTACAAACTTAGTTATATCAGGAATAATGAATGGTTCTACACAATGTGTGGCTGTAAATCCTAGTGGACAAGTTATTGGAACAGGAAACACTTGTGGAGGAGCGGCAGGAACACCGGCTGGTTCTACTGGGCAAATTCAATTTAACAACAACGGTTCTTATGGAGCAACATCATCTTTGTCTTGGGATAATACAAATGGTGCATTAACTGTTTACGGTAACATCCAAAACATCGCTACTACTTCTATCGCTCAGAAGATAGTGGGAACATCATCCTTCTTAAACAATCCTTCAGAAGTATATGTCTCTGGACGCTATGCATACACCAC
>JAHFNC010000011.1 GCA_023267535.1 bacterium | reverse complement strand
TAGTATTGCTTTTATCACATTTTTGTGTTATTGTTATTGGAACGCACGAACTGATTCGTGTATTTTTGTTCTTTTAAGGGGGTATTTAGCATATGGTGCATGAGCAACTAATAAAAACTATCCGCAAAAAGGTGGTTGAAAGATTTCAAAGTGGTCCGACGCTTTTAGCCGTTATGCATTCCATTGGAATGTTAATGAAGGCTAAGAAAAGTGGAATAGATGACATAAGTGATGTTCTTGATAGTCATTTCTTTTGTTTATCTCACAATAAAACCGAAAGTGGAGAGGAGGAAATAAAAACGGAACTTGTCATCTCTGGACCTTATTTTTACATTTTTCCAGGAGAATGTGATAAGAGATGGATGATTATCCGTGTCAATAAACTAGTTGATGGAAAAAAGGTAGATGGAGACTACGGTCTTCTTTTGACCGACGGATTAAGAAAACATATTAGCTTGGTCAAGTCCTCCGTCTTTGAAATAATACCCGAACAATATAAATTCAATATCGGATTCTAAAATCCGAACTAAAGGCCGCCCCAAAAAGGCGGTTTACTTTTTTGTCTTATCTTGTTAGGATTTCGCTATGAGTAAACTATTTATTGTTGGAACGCCGATTGGCAATCTCGGTGACATGACATATCGTGCGGTTGAGATTTTAAAAAGTGTTGACCTCGTATTGTGTGAGGATACTTCCGTCACCCAGAGGATTTTTAAAGAGTATGGAATAAATACACCGACTAGTGTTTTTTATGCCAATTCCAAAATTAAAGATTTGAATAAAGCTTTAAATTTTTTAGAAAGTGGAAAATCTATCGCCCTTGTGTCTGACGCGGGTACTCCGACTATCTCCGATCCTGGTTTTCTTTTAGTGGAAAAAGTTTACAGTGAACTAGAAGGTGTTGAAGTCATCGCGATTCCTGGACCGAGTGCTCTTATTTCTGCTTTGTCAGTGTCTGGCATATCATCTGCCAATTTTACTTTTTATGGTTTCTTTCCGCACAAAAAGGGTCGCGAAACTTTATTTAAAAAAATTAAGGAGAGTGACGTCACTTCTGTATTTTATGAGTCAGTTCACAGAATAGAAAAGACATTAGAATCATTGGAAAAATATTTAGACCTGCCTGTCGGCGAGACAGGTGATAAGAGACTTGTGGTTGTGGCGCGAGAACTTACCAAGATACACGAAGAAGTTGTTCGTGGAAATATAAAAGAAGTAAAAAGTTATTTTGATAAAAATAAAGATAAGATAAGAGGAGAATTTGTGGTAATTGTTGCCCCAAAATCAGGAAAGGCTAGAGATTAAGCCTTATAAATAGAAATAGTTGAAAAATTATGGTTATGATATAATTTGGTAATTATGTCACCAATCGGAATACAAAGAACCATAGCTTTTGTTATTTTTATTTCCCCGTGGGTTTATGTTCCTTCAGTTTTTAAGGATATTATTTTTATTATTATGGGTGTTATGCTTTTCGTCAGCACTCTTGCTAATAGAAGAAAATATGTTAGCGAAAATGCTAGAGAACATCACACAGAAGCAAGTTCATGAAAGAGTCATTCTTCATAGCAATTTTAGTTGTTTTATTTTGTTGGTGGTCTCTTGCTGGGTATAAGCATTTTAATTTTTTCAATCAACTAGGAGCTGTTTCTTATAGTAACAATGTTACTAACATCGCCAATCATCCTATTGTTCAGGCGGCGAAGGACACAATCAATAAAATTTATGCTAGTAGTGCAAGTGGACAAGATGACAATGTTGATAACAGTGTTAATGCTTCATCAACTATTTATCCTGCCGTATCTCACATTAAAACACCGAAAAATGTAAAAGCAATTTACATGTCTTCTTATGTTGCTGGTACTCCGTCAATAAGAAACAAACTAGTGAACATGATTGATACCACAGAGTTAAACGCTGTAGTTATTGATGTGAAAGATAACTCCGGTATTATGTCTTGGGATGGTAGGGTTCCTGATTTAAATAATTTTGTAAAAGAACTTCATGATAAAAATATTTATGTCATTGCCAGAGTGGCTTCATTTCAAGATCCAGAATTTGTAAAAAAACACCCAGAACTTGCTGTTAGAAGTAAAAAGACGGGTGATGTTTGGCGTGATCATAAAGGCGTTCCTTGGATAGATACAGGTTCAATGCTTATGTGGCAGAGACTGGTTTCTATAGGAGAAGAATCATACGCTAGAGGATTTGATGAAATTAATTATGACTATATTAGATTTCCGACCGATGGATTATTAAGTGATATGGTTTTCCCAATTAGCGGAATAAGGGGATTACATGATAAAAGAAATATTGTTAAAGATTTTTATAAATATTTACACGATAATTTAAGTGTAAAAGGTATTCCTATTTCGGGAGATGTTTTTGGAATAATCACAGTGGTGCCAACGGAAGCTAATACACTTGGACAAGATTTGCATGACGCACTCACTTATTTTGATTTCGTAGCACCTATGGTTTATCCATCTCACTTTTATACTGGAACGGATGGTTATAAAAACCCAGCTGATCACCCGAAAGAAATAATAGATTTTTCTATGAGAGGAGCAATAAAAATTGTGGATGAAATGGTGGCTAGCAGTTCAGAGAAAGTGGCTTCGTCCACCGATTTATCTTCAGTTGCCTCGTCAACTCTTTTAGTTGCCAAACTTCGTCCTTGGTATCAGGACTTTGATATGGGGGCAATTTATACGGCGCCTATGGTTAGAGCTCAAATAGAGGCTGGATATGGCGATGGGGTTAATTCTTGGATGCTTTGGGACCCCAAGAATAAATACACACCAGACGCCTTAGAGACAAGAATTTCTGGCCAATAATTGTTAAATAGGGTAATAATTAATTATTAACCCCGTGTTATAATTTTATCTATGAGTAGTCATCAAAAAGTTACTTATATCGGTAAGGTTGATTACAGAAATAAGGAACTAACTTTTGGTATAAAAGAACAAGATAGAATGAAGCACACCTATGTTATCGGTAAGACCGGTATGGGTAAATCTAGCTTGCTTGAAAATCTTGCCATTCAGGATATGCAAAATGGTGAGGGTGTTTGTTTTATTGATCCTCACGGCGGAACGGCTGAAAAATTACTAGATTTTGTTCCTGAAAATAGAATAAAAGATGTGATTTATTTTGCTCCGTTTGACGATGATCATCCAATCGGATTAAATGTTTTGGAAAAAGTTGAATCAAGCAAAAGACATTTAGTGGCAAATGGGCTAATGGCCACTTTCAAAAAGATTTGGAAAGATGCGTGGTCAGCAAGAATGGAATACATCCTTAATAATATTTTACTTGCTCTACTTGAAAGTGACGGACAGACACTTCTGGGTGTAAACAGAATGCTAATTGATAAAGAATATAGAAAATATATTGTTTCTAATGTGCAAGACCCGACAGTAAAAGATTTTTGGGTTAATGAATATGCAAATTACACAGAAAGATTTGCTCAAGAAGCAGCGCCAGCCATACAAAATAAAGTTGGGCAATTTTTCGGTAATCCACTTGTAAGAAATATTATCGGACAAACTAGAACTTCTTTTAATATGAGAGAGGTGATGGATCAGAAAAAGATTTTAATTGTAAATCTCTCAAAAGGAAAAGTGGGTGAGGGGAATGTTAATCTCATTGGCTCACTTCTGATTACAAAAATATTTTTGGCAGCAATGTCACGCGCCGATGTTGGTCCATACAAACTAGAAGAGTTACCCCCATTTTATTTATATGTTGATGAATTCCAAAATTTTGCCAATGAATCTTTTGCCGACATCTTGTCTGAAGCTAGAAAATATAATTTAGCTCTAACTATCGCACATCAATATGTCGAACAAATGACTGATGAAGTGAAGGCAGCGGTGTTTGGTAACGTAGGAACAATGGTTGCTTTTCGTGTTGGAGCAACAGATGCAGAAATATTTGAAAAAGAATTTGCTCCGTATTTTACAGCTGACGACATTGTTAATTTGTCTGCTTATCAAATTTATTTGCGTCTGATGATTGACAATGTTGGATCAAAACCTTTCTCAGCAAAAACTCTCACTCCAATTGTAAAACCAGCCCAAACATATTCTTCTGAAATAATTGCATACTCAAGAAAGACTTATGGAAAATCAATGATTGAAGTCGCTGATGAAATTAATAATTTTTATCAAATGTACAAAGGAGAACCAAAAGCTGATAAAAAACCCTTTATTTCCAATGGTTTTAGTGAACAAAGAGATTACAGGAAAAAGGAATTTAATATAAAAGTTCAAGAACATAAGGAAGAGAAAAAAGAAGAGAAGAGAGAAGAAAAGAAAGAAGAAAGAAGAGATTTTCAAAACCAAAATACAAGAGATAACAATAACAGGAGGGAAGATAATTTCCAAAGAGAACCGAAAAAAGAAGAATATAAAAAAGATAAAGTTTTGTTTGATGAGAAACCAGCCATGTCTCTTAAGGAAGCTTTAGCTAAAGCTATAAGCGAAAAAGATAAAACCGAAATTCCGAGTAAAGAATTAATAAAAGGAGACAAACAAGAGGAAGAGAAAAAACGAAAGACACAGGAAATACCAGAAGATGTTTTAAAGGATTTGATTGGTGAATAAAATAAAATGAAAAAGTTTATAATTTCTGTTTTGTTTCTAGCGTCAATAAAAAATATTTACGCAATTTACATTTCAGAAATTATGTATGACCCGCAGGGGTCTGACACTGGGAGAGAATGGGTGGAAGTTTATAATGATACTGATACGCCGATTGATTTAACAACTTGGAAATTTTTTGAAAGTAATACTAATCATGGAATTAGTTCTTATTCTGGAGGAAATTTAATTTCAGCAAATAGTTATGCAATCATAGCTGATGTCCCTTTAAAATTTCTTACAGATAATCCAAGCTATACAGGTGTTTTGTATGATAGTTCTTTCTCTTTATCAAACAGCGGAGAGTTAATTGTTCTAAAAGATAACAATGGAACATCAATCGATTCTGTAAATTATTTATCAACAATCGGCGGAAACGATGACGGAAGTACTCTTTCCTTAATAAATAATTCTTGGACAAGAGGTCAGTCCACTCCAGGATTAGTTAATATAGAAATGTTAGTTGCCACTTCAACGCCAGCTTCTTCTACGATTACTCCAGTAATGTCTTTACCATCACCAGATGTTAATTTAATAACAGGGGAAGACACTAGAACTCTAGTTGCTGGAGCTGACAGTTCGTTTATCGCCAAAGCGGTTAATAGTTCTGGCAAGCCTATAGACGGACTAACTTATTCTTGGTCTTTTGGTGATGGCGGGACAAGAACAGGGAAAAATGTTTCTTATCATTACCAGTATCCTGGATTTTATATTGCTGTTTTGGAGGTTAACGGAGATTCATATTTTGCAAAAACAAAAATGAAAGTTAAAGTAATAGCCCCAAATTTATCAATAACGAATTCCGGAGAAGGTATCTCAGGCTCATTTATAGATATTTTAAATAACGAAAAAGAAGAAGTTGATTTATCAGATTGGACAATTAGAGTTGATAATAGTTTTTATGCTATTCCTAAAAATACCTTTTTAAGGGCACTTGGCGAAACCAGAATTTCTGGAAACGCTTTGTCTTTTGCTACTGGAACACTAAAACCAGATTCAGTTATTAAACTTTTATATCCAGACCATAGCGAAATGCTTAGATTTACTTCTACCACTACAAGTACTGAAAAAATAATTGCTCAGGGAACGTCGTCAAACAATACGAAAGTTTACAGACCTATAAAAAACATTAATGCCGAGACATTTCAGAAACAAGTCCCAGAAGTAAAAGGTGTATCAACCACTACCGTAGTAATTAAACAGGAAATTGTAAAGCAGAAAGATAATCGTTTAGTGTCTTGGTTCAGAAATTTATTTAAATTCTAATCTTTCTTTAGATGCATTTTTATCTTTAGATAATTTCTAAGTTTTTTATCTTGTGTGTAAGCGAAGTAACTTATTACAAGCATTAAAATAATCATTAGGTTTTGACGCTCAAATAATGTTCCGTAATCTTTGAAATAATCAATTAATATTCTGCCGACAGTTTGATGAATAAGATATAAAGGATATGTCAGTCCTCCTAGTATTATTAAAACTTTTTTTACTTTTCCGTTTTGGAAGTATTTTGAAAAATAAATAGCTAAGATTACAAGTATAAATGACACCGGATGAAGTATTGCGATTATTGTGTCATCTAATTTGTTTGGTGCAAAGTATGGAGGAAGAGCTTTAAATGAAATGAGTGTTGAATAAATTCCGACAACTATCAAAAATAGATAATCATATATTTTCAAATATACCTGCCTGCCGGCAGGCAGGTTCTGATAATTATTTTTCGCAATTAAAGCAAGGGTTGCTCCGAATATAAAATAGGAAGCATGTCTAACCAGTATTAGTTTCATTAGAAAATTGTGGTCTACTTTAAGTAAATAGGAAAGAGCGCTCACCAATAGCCATCCCCCCAAAAAATATCTGATATTTTTCCAAGAGAATAAATACACGAAAAATCCAATAGCGAAATAAAAAGTTAATTCAACAGCGAGTGACCAGTATGATGGGTCAACAAGCCCGCCATACCCAATCGCCTGGCTAAATTTATCTCCCATCATAGTCATACTCGCCAAATATTCAGGAAAATGAACTGCCTGACCATTTGGCATAATTAGAGTGAAAATAAATGTTGCTGTACAAATTATCCAAAACAGGGGGTAAAGTCTGATAAATCTCCCTATTGCGAAATCCCTAATAGATTTTTCTGAAATACTTTGAGAAATAACAAAGCCCGATATGACGAAGAATATTTGGACTCCGAAATTACCATACCTCCAAACAGAAAGCTGGTCGGTTATTGGAAGAAAACCAAAGAAATAATGAAAGCCCATTACCGAAAAAGCTGATAAAAAGCGAAGCAAATCTAACAATGAGTAATAAATCATAAATTACCAATTATTTTATCACAGATTATAGTTGTATAGATAATGTGTTAAAATAACGACATTGTGATATTTTTGGAAACATTAAAGAATAACAAACTCATAAACCAGTTTCTTCGCTATGTAGTTGTCGGTGGTTTAGCCTTTGTGGTTGATTTCGGTACTCTCTTTATTCTTACAGAATACGCTCATTTATATTATCTAACTTCTTCGGCTGTTTCTTTTATATTAGGACTTAATGTAAATTATTTCTTAAGTAAAAAATTTGTATTTGGTTCTTCAAGACTGAAAAGTGTTCATGTGGAATATGTAGCAATTATTTTTATAAGCCTAACAGGACTATTATTAAATCAATTACTTCTTTGGTTTATTACAGAAAAACTTGGTCTATTTTATTTATATTCAAAACTAATATCAGCGGCTATCGTCCTTGTCTATAATTTTGCTATCAGAAAAATCACAGTATTTGATTAGAGCTGTGACAAAATAAAAATGAAAATAAATAAACATATTATATTATTAGGAATAATCGGAGCTGTAATTATCTCGCTAGTATTTTTACGAAATGGTGTTTTAAATGTCTATCCAGACACAGCAGTTTATGTAGAGCAAGTAAAATACTATAACCACGAAATTCCTAAATCATGGTCAATGAATTACAGATCATTTAAACCATTGTATGGATTTGTGGGGGCATTAATTACTCCTCCATTTACAGCAGAACAATCGATATTGTTTATAGATGTCATTTTCTTTTTTGGTTTACTATTCTCCTCTTTTTATTTTTTCAAAGAATTAGGATTCCAAGAAAACTATTCGTTAATTGGGGCGACGTTTATCGGAACAGGATATCCGCTACTTAAATATGGTTTGGCACTACTGACAGATATTTCTGGGTGGTTTTTTGCGACGCTCACTGTAACTATTTTTTTAGTGGCCATAAGAAAAAATAGTAATCGTTTACTTTTGCTCACCTCTGTCATTGGTTTTTTTGGATCACTATGCAAAGAAACTGGAATTCTTGGATTGTTATTTGCTGGGCTGTATCTAACCTTTTTTCTTATTAAAGAAAAAGATATTAAATATCTTAAAAAAATATTTTACATATCACTACCTTTTATTTTGTTACAAGCTATATTCTTAAGCGTATTAATAAGCAGGGGAGGGTCATCATTTCTTGCTTGGCTTAAATTCAACAATCAATTGGTTGTTGGGCTAAGAACACCATACTTGTTTTTCTTCACACAACTTTCTACTTTTAGTATATTGTGGGTTTATTTACTGGTCTCACTTTATTTAATTTTTAGAAAGAAAATAAATATAAGTTTCAACAACAAAATAATTATTTCTTGTCTTCTAGTTTCTGTTCTTCCAATATTTGCTTGGCCAGAATTTTTAAGTAGAGTTTTGTATATAGAATTTTTGTTTATTGTTCCATTAATACTTTATGCTATAAGGTTCATAAATGAAAAGGTAAGAAGCAAGACTTTGCTTTTCTTTATAGCTTTTGTTCCGGTGTTAATTTCAATGTTTTTGTTTTCTTTGGCTGGAAATGGTTCTCTGTTTGATGTGTTAAGAGCTTTTATTTAGTAACTCACGTTCTTAATTTTATAATTATAGATTGATTTGTTTTCGTCTTTATTTACAAACTTTTCAGCTAATTCAAATCCCATTTCTATGGAGTTATCAGAGTTGTTGTATTTAAAGATTCCGGTTCTTCCAAGTAGATGAACATTGTCTTGTTCTAATCCACGAACAATAACATCCAGCTTTGATTTATATTCCAAATCATAATATGGATAGGCATACTCAATTCTGGTAACTAAGGTATCTTCTACATTTTCTCTTTTAATGTAACCAGTTCTAACCGCATCATCAATTGTTCTCTTAATTAATTCTTCGTCAGTCATTTGCCACTCTTTATCATTTTTAAAAGTAGTAATGTCAAAACATATTGAAGTCTTTCCTTCTGGACACATTTTTGGTGACCAGTTACTGAATTCTACGGAACGGTTAAAGATAATATCTTTATCTGGGAAATATAGCCAATGATCATTTGAAACTCTTGGAATATTTAAGAAAGCAAAAACAAAAATAATATCCATATAAGAAATATTGTTTAATGCCTTTTCTACCGCTTCATCGTGTTTATTTTCTAGCTTATACAAAGTGTGTAGAGGAATAGTTGAAATAAGGTCATTATACTTTGCTGTATGTTCTACACCGTCGTTTGTGTAAACAACAGTTTTATTTTTTGTATCTATGCTCTTTATGTTGGAACTACACTTAATTATTGTTCCTTTTTGCTCACTTGCTTTTTTTAGAGAATCAGCTAATTCTTGAATACCATATATTGGATAATAAAATGGTCCTCCGTCTGGAGCTAAACTGTCATCATCAAGGTTGTAACTAGAAAAATCAAGAGTTAAGACTTTCTTAATTATTCTCTTAACTAGCTTTATCATATTTTCTCCTTGGAATCTTTGATCTGCCCAGTCAGCAGAAATTTCCCCTGGGTCATGATGCCAAATTTTTGATGTGTACGGATAACACATAACATCGTATAGTCTCTTTCCATAAATATGAATAAACCAATCTTTATATGATTGATTATCTTTTGTTTTTCTAAACTTTTTTGTTATTTGATTGGTTGCAAAAGAAATACCACTCAAGAAACTTTGATGTATTGGCATTGCTCTTAAAAGATTTTGTATTTCAAAAGGATACTTTAACCACTTTCCAAACATGTAGATTCTACTTTTCTTTATATGCTTTTCCATTTTTAAATCTGGAAGAGAAAGAACTTCTTTTAAAAGTTCTTTATTGTTGGTATGAAAACGATGAGCACAAAAATCAAGATAAAATCCATTATGATTAAGTGATCTAGATAATCCGCCAACGATGTCTTCTTTCTCAAGTATCAAAACGCTAAATCCATGCTCACTAACTCTTTTAGCAAAACCAAGTCCCGATATTCCTCCTCCTAAGACAACAAAATCAAATTGTTCCATAAAAATCTTTTTTAAATTCTTCGCTATAATCTTTTAAACAAACTCTCCAATCACGCATATAATTTATTCCACGCATTGTTAATTTAACATTTATCAATTTTTCTGACGCTGGACGAGGGGCAAAATATTCTGTTTTGAAATAGTCAGAGGTAACTTTGGTTACTTTTATCTTATCTTGTAAATCAAGCAACTTAACAAATTCCTCAGCCACATCTAATCTGCTACAACTACCATCACAAACTTGATTATATAATCCGTAGTAGCCACTATCGATAACTTTCATCATTGATGAAGCAAAATCAACAGTATAGGTCGGTGTTCCTAATTTATCATCAACTACAAATAATTCTTTAGCTCCACCTTTAATTTGTTTATAGATTTTGTTAATAAACTTTTTATCTTTTTTAATTCCTCCACCCATCATCCATCCAGCACGAAATACATAATATTTTGATAAATGTTTTTCAACAAATGTTTCTCCGTGATATTTTGATTTTGCGTAATAACTAAGAGGGTTTGGTGTATCAAAATCAGCGTATTCATCTTTCTCTCCATCAAAAATGCCAGCAGTACTTATATAAACAAGTAAAGCATCATATTTCCTTGATAACATTGCCGCATTTTCAGCGCCAAGACCATTTGTTGCCCAAGCGTCATTTATATTTTGTTCACAGTACTCAAGGTCAGTTAGTGCGGCTAAATGAATAACAATAGTTGGTTTATATTTTTGAAAGGCCTCTTCATATTTAGCGGTATCACGAACATCAAGAAGTGATAACCACTCCTCATTTAAATCAATATCGGTAGCCACGACAGATTCTTTTCCGTATTTTTCGACAGCTTTCTCGTAGACTGCTTTTCCAAGCATTCCACCACAACCAGTTATTAAGACGCGCTCATCTTTAGTCATAGCGGTAATTATATCATTGATTTTTACTTGTGTTAATTAGTAGTGGAAAAAATAAGATTGACCTGTCTATGTGAAATATCTTTCGTCTTTTCGTCAAAATTTTTACCCCAAGCAGTTAAGTTTTCTGACTCGC
>JAHFNC010000010.1:5289-11895 GCA_023267535.1 bacterium | reverse complement strand
ATTATATGGACAACAAAAACGTAGAGATATTTTGCAGCGTGGTTTACAAGGAATTTATGGCCAAGAGTTTAGATGGAAATGTTGATTTCCAAGAAATACAAAAACATGTACAGGCTCTTTTGACTCTTGCAAATGGACTAGGGACTAAAACTTCTGTTCCATTTCACTCTGCTCCAGTCGGAAGTCCTAGAGGTACAAAAGTAGTAGGTGATACCTGTGGGGCTTGTGGACAAGGTAAAATAGTAAATAATCCAAAAACAGGTAAAGTTTTCTGTGATAAAAAATGCTGGCTGAATAAATAGTATGTCTTGCGAAGAGTGTAAAAACCGAAGAACAGGTAGTCAGAATAATGCAATGCACCTATTATTTTCTCAGATAAGTAAGGAATGTATGGACAAGGGAATTGACCTACGAGAGATAGTTAGGAAAGAAGTACCTATACAATGCACGCCTGAAAATATCAAGTGGTTGTGGAAACTACTACAGGAGGCCTTGTTCGGAACCAAGAGTACTGTTGATTTAAAAAGGTCGGGCGAAATCAATCAGGTTTATGACGCTTTTAACCGTATCTTAATTGAAAGGACGGCAGGAGAAATATCTTTGCCACCATTCCCTTGTTATGAAGAAATCATTTCCAAACAACTTTAATTGCCTTATTTGTGGTAAGGGCAAACATATTTATCCATCTGATTTTAAATTAGGTAGAGGAAAGTATTGTAGTAACGAATGTAGATTTAAAAGTATGATAGGAAAGACGGGTAAAACGTCTGGGATGAAATTTATAAATAGGAAAAAGCCACCTACTTTTTCTGCTAATCATATTAAGAATCTTAAAAAAGCAAATAAAGGTAATACAAATGGTTTTAAAATAGGTTCAAAACCTTGGAATAGGGGAAAAAAAGGAATAGTAGTACATACGATTGAATCTAGAAAAAAGTTAAGTGAGGCTCATAAAGGGAAGAAAAATCATCTTTGGAAAGGTGGTGTTACCCCCATAAATGACGCTATTCGTAAATCACTAGAGTACAAACTTTGGAGAGAGTCGGTATTTAAACGGGACAATTTTCAGTGCATTATTGGAGGAAAAGCCCACGGAAATAAACTTAACGCTGACCATATCAAACCTTTTAGTTTATTCCCTGAATTGCGCTTCGCAATAGATAACGGCAGGACTTTGTGTATAGAATGTCATAAAAAAACAGACAGTTATCTAAATAGATGGTTAAAAAAGAGCGGAGAAATCGAGGTTGTGTACGATAATTTTCAGAAGATATTGGTAGAACGGACACAGGGTGAAGTTCAACTCCCACCTTTCCCAAGTTTAGAAATCTTAATGGGTAAAGAAATATGATTAAAGCCTTAATTTGGAAACTTAATCAGTGGCTTAACAAAGTAAAATGTGAATATCAAGAAATGCAAACAATGCAACAAATACAAAAGACTCCCGAATATATCGCTTTGCAATGTGTGTTGGCGTGGAAAAGAAAAACAGAAACGTCTAGCCAAACTAGCCCGAAAGAAGGAACGAAAGTTAAAACAAAAAGAAAAAAAAGCAAATAGTCCTAAAAAATTGAAGGCAGAATTAGACCGAATATTTTCTCTCTATATCCGTAGACGAGCCGCCGATAAGCAGGGAAATATAGTTTGCGTATGTTGTGGGAGAACTCTACCGTGGCAAGAAGCCCAAAATATGCACTACATCAGTCGTGCAAATATGAATACCAGATGGGATACGCAAAACTGTTTTCCTGGGTGTATAGGGTGTAATGTATTTAAAAATGGGAATTACCCAGCTTTTACCAAATACTTACTTGATACCTACGGGGAACATTTTTTAAAAGGATTGATTTGGAAAGGAGAACAAATTAAACAGTGGCGACCAGAGGAATTAAAAGAAATGATAGAGAAGTACAAATCAGAATTAAATGGGATGGATAATGCGTTCTAATCAATAACACTTAAAATATGAAAATCGGAGATATCTGCAAAATTAAACAGGGGAGAGAAGGAGAGTGTAGGACTTTTAAAAGGAACTATGGAGTAAAAATCCAAATCACACAAGTATCCCCGTTAGAATACGACATCTTAGACAAGGATAATAATAAGGTGAGTTATTGTTCAATTTGTTTCACCGAAGACGACCTAATTCCCCCAGTTAAGACCCTCAATGACCTAGAAATAGGAGATGTGGTGGAGAATAAAGGTTACAAAAGAACTGTTCTCTCTGTCCCGCCTAGTTCTCCTGAAAATAGAGTGTATATTTTGTCTGACTGGGACTACCAAAAACATGTTGGAACGTTTTATTCAGCCGAAGACCTAAAAGATTATGATTATAAATTAGTTCAAGAACCTTCCCAAACCGGAGAAAGAACAGTAGACGATGTCATCAAAGACCTTCCGGAAACAGATAAAAAAATAATTCAGAAAGCTATTAAATAGTATGAAACCAAACAACCCGCTAGCATTTCCAGTTCCATTCTGTCCTATAAAAGAAGAAGGACACGGACATTCTTACGATGATGACCAAGGTATGACCCTCAGAGATTATTTTGCAGCCAAGGCTTCAGACAAAGATATAGAAAATTTTGAATACTATCCTGATGAAAGTAGTATGCCGAGTAAATTAAAGCGTAGAACGAGAGAAGCCGCAAGATTTGCTTTTGCAGATGCCATGCTCTCTGAAAGAGATAAATAAACACCTATGGACAAACCTAAAAATCTAAAAGAAGTATTAGCCCTTTTTGATGAACAAAAAGACAAATTAAGTGATAAGGATTATGGTTGTGATGGAGCAGATGTTTGTTGTGGGAATTGTGGTGGAAATTGTTTAGACCCAGATAAAATTAAATCCTTCATCACCTCCTCGTTTACTTCTTTGCTGGAACAATTAAGACAAAAAGAAGAGCCATTACCAGCCATTTTGTGGAAAGATGAACACGAAGAAAACCTAGTAAAGCAAATTAAAAATTCAATGATTAAAAAATTCAACAACTCCCTAGACACTTTAATATGGGAGAAATAAAACGGATATGAAATGTCCAGTTTGCAAATCAATTTGTTATAGAGATGAACACCCCGACGGTTATGCGGTTGGTAGATGGGGTTGTTCTAGCTGTCACTGGTCAGAAGAAACTCAAATTGCGGAAGATATGAATTATGAACTATTAGAAGAAGCTATTTTTTAACTACCACCCTAGAGAAATAAACGATATGAAAGAAGAAAAAATAAGACTAGAATTTTCAGGTGTAGAGTTACTTGAAAATGAGCCAGATTGGGCTATTAGAAAATATCCTGAAGGGCTTCTCTTTAAGCTGATGAAAAAAGCAAACGAGTTAGGGCTAGAAGGAAAAACTATTGATGTCGTTGAAGTTCAAGAAAACTTTGCTACTGGAGCTAAATATATAGATTTTATTGTTAACTAACCCTCTCCCTAAACATTACGAGATATGCCAATTAAAATAAATACAGTTTGCTATTCATGCGGAGTTTCGGCCAATGTGCTTACCTGCCTTAAAAAGTACGGCAGGTCTCCAATTAAATTAGCATACACAATTAGCACTTATCACAGAGGGAAATGCCAAGTTTGTGAGTGCTTAACGGACATTACCCAGACAAGAGATTTCTTTTATCCCGACTTTGGTCTTTTATTCAAACAGATGAAAAAAGTAACCCCACCCAAATCTTAGAACAATATGACATGTGAAAAATGTAAAAATTGGGCAACTTGTGAAAAACCGCAATTTGAAGATGAAATAAAGAGAGATTGTTTTAGGTGTGGTCTTCTAGTTCAATTTTGCTCTAAATGTTTTAGAGACCACCATATTGAACCTTGTGAGTGCAATAAAATTAAGTAACGTTTAGAAACATTATGATATTTAGATATAAAAATCCGCCTTATACAGCTTGGCATTACACCCCGTTCTATTGCTGGTTAATGAATAAAATAGATTTCCGTTGGTGGTTCTGTGATTGCCATTATATGCCCCCCTATGGAAAAGTTGTGGCCGATTGCCACGATTAACGTTTAGAAACATTACCTATGAACAATACAAAAGCCGAAAACAAACAATTCGCTCTTAAATTACTACTTATGTGGGCGATGGATGTTTTCCAAGACAGAGTGACTAACAAAGAATTACTAGCAATTATCAAACTTTTAGAAGGTTAACGTTTAAATAATGAAATATGAACAACAGAAAAAAACTTATAGAAATAATCAAGTCAGGAAATTTCACAGTCTATTTCAATGATAATGGTTGTTGCGATGTTTATCACGGGAAGTTTAGCCAAACAAAAATAGAGAGTGAGAAATTTCAAGAAGAACCTATTTTTAGCAGTTCGCTGGAAAGCTACTACACCGAATTGGAAGAATTACTAGTAGAAGCTCTTGGTGGAAAATTACATTCAGTTTAACCCCTCCCTATAATTTAGGGTGTTGGGAATGGCGAAAGCGACGCTAGGGCTGTAAAGTTAGTGTCCTAAATAGAGTTACTAACACTTCTATTATACAAGGTGCAAGTCCTTGTTTCCCAGCACTTTAAATTATAGAACAATAATATGTCAATCTTGAAATCAATACGAGTACGAAAAAAGGGTAAGTGGAAAACAGTTAAAAAAATTGGTGATATTCAAAACTGTGAAGCGATTGAAATTAAAGAATTATTGACCTTAGCCGAACTAAAAAAGTTTTACCCACAAGAATTCCATCGTTATATTTAATAGATAACCATTAGAAGTATGAACATAGAAGAAGCACTTAAAAAATCAATAGAAGGTGGCTACGAAAGAGCCAAGGGAGTTTTCAACGCTAATGACAAAATCCGTTGGACTAGTAATCACGAAATGTTTTATTTAAACCCCCAATTCTAAATGAATCTAAACAAAACTATGGAGTAAATTAGTGATAACCCGTACTTTTACCATTGTCCAATAACAGGTAAAAAAACTAAAAGAAATCCTGCTTTTTTAACGAATTGTTTATGCCACAGAGAATTTGCTCGAAATGAATGGAAGACTGAATAACACAAATTCATAGACCACCTAACCAAAAACAAAACAACTTCTAACTTCTTCACTTCACTAACATAAACATTATGAACATTATAACCCTACTCTGGATAATTACCGCCTTTATACCCCAGAAATACAATATCTAATTTTATTTAGGCAAATGATCAAAAAAATTGTTTTAATCATTTAACATAACCCATAAACTTATGAACAAAAACAAACTAAATTTAGTAAAATTAAGAAAAAACCACCTTTTCCTCATTCACAACATAAAAAAAATAAAAATAAAAATAGACATTACTCCTATATGGCACTTTTTTAAAAAAATTAAAGCGTTTAAACATACAAACTAAAAACATTATATAAACAAAACATAGTATGTGCGACAAGTGTATACACCAAATGGTAAAAAATAGTCTTTGTTCTGAACCTACAGTTCTTGAAGGTCTTGCTGAGTGGAGAGCAAAGAGAGTTAGGTTTTGGTATAAAGCGATAGGCTGGGTTCTGAGTGTGTGGATATTAGTAGAGTTATGGGTTTTATATAAGGTTTTAAGGAGTTTTTAAGTATGAGAGAAGAAACAACAAAATTTATAGTAGAGTTTCAAGATGAATATCTAAGACAAAAACTAGAGAAAATAAAAACCAAAATTTATGATTTACAATTCTTTAATATCAATAAATGTAATTGTCCTTCCCTAATCTATTTAGGAAAGTTAGAAAAAGAGAATTGTAAGTGTGCTGAGGATTGTAAAAATGATTGTAAGTGTACCGTAAGCACTCAAGTTATAGATAGATATAAAATAATACAATTCTTTGAAAGAATACAAGATTTATTTTAAGTATGAAAACATTTAGGACACACAAATTATTTGATATTAGTTTAATAATTATTGCAGTTGTGTTTATTTTAGCGATTAGGTGGGAATGGAGCGGAGAATTTGTTGCCTCTAAACACCATCCTACCCCCAAAGATTTTGAACAGAAACACATAACTAAGACAATCCAAACAGGTAAAAGTTCGTGGTACAATTATTCGCTCCCAGGTTACCCCAACTACTCTAAAACTCACTTCACAGCCGCTAGTAGGGATTATCCGAGAGGAACGATGTTGAGGGTGTGTAAAACGGATAAGGAAACAGACATAAAAGGCTTAAAAGAAATTACTTGGGAGAAAGCAAAAAGAAAAGGTGCATATTATTTTCAACCTGAACCGAATGAACAAAACATTTATAAATGTGTAGATGTTCGTGTAAATGATTATGTGGAAAATCCCAATGTGATTATTGATTTGTCATCTAGAGCGTTCGCCTCTTTAGCCCCACTTTCTAAGGGCATTATCCAAGTAGAAATAACAGAGATATGACCCTTTTTTTCCTTTGGCTTTCGTTCCAACCCAACCTAGTTGGAGTAGATACAATGAACCGATGGCAAAGATACCCGGATGAAACAATTTGGATTTTAGTTCTTTGTTTGATTTTTGACTTCTTTCTAATTAAGTTCTTAATAGGATTAAAAAAGACCCAATAAAGGGTCTATAAAACCTCGTATAAGGCTAGATTTGCCCCGTACAGAGGTTTTTTTGTTAAAGTTGATAT
>JAHFNC010000010.1:0-5279 GCA_023267535.1 bacterium | reverse complement strand
TTAAGGGTTCTTCTTAATACCTAGTCTATTAGCCCCTTTGAGGTCTGACGTAGCATAGACAGCCCCACCGCCTAAGATAGAAAGAATACTCTGCAACAGAGTTCCTAAAGAAGGTTCTAGGATACCAGCAGTTACTAGGTAAGATAGGATGAGAGCAGAAATTGAAAGAATTACCGCTTTTTTACCGTCTAACCAATTTAAGATTTGTTCTAGTTTATTCATATATTTAAGAATTAAATTTTTTAGCGCTAACTTCTCCTACCACTTTATAACCATTAAACTCCTCTTGACTAATTGTACTAATTCCAGCGTTTTTATAATCTCCTGAGAAGGTCTTTAGTACATCTCCGCCCTTAACTTCTTCAGAGTCCGAGATGGCGTATAAATTCCCAGAACCAACTACTAACAGATACACCGCCGGGCTGTCCGCTGTTTTCACTAGTTTGAACATAGGAAGTTTTTTTTTTAATGTTAATTTAATAATTTTTACATACTTAAACGGATAGGTTCCTGCGTAATCTTTCAAAAATGGGTCATAAGAGTCTTCTACCTTGTCAATTACCGGGATTATCTCGCCTAGAATGTCTACATTTCTATCCTGTCTGTATATTTGAAGCTGATGATTATATGAAGGGGTGCCGTTGTTTCTATATAACAACGCTCCTTGTTCATTGCCTAAATATGCACCACCAACTACCGCACATTCGGAACTTCGTTTCAAACCCTCTCGTCTATGGTCTGGGTCATCCTCTACGTCTTTATAGTTAAATCCAATATATTCAAGAACTTTTTTACCCAAAGCTCTTATTTCAGGAGTTAGTTTACTGTAAAACTCACCATCAGTCATTTCAAGGGTGGACGGCCACGATTTCTCACCAACAAAGCCGTTTTTACGAACAAACTCATAGACCGCATATTGGCTGTTCCCTCGGCCAGGAATAGTACCTGAACCTGTAGCGATAAATCGTTCGGAAATATCTGCAAAACCTTCCTTGTTTAACAAGTTAAGTGAATCAAAAAGTGGGCGTAAGGAAGGGTCTTCAGCCATCATTTTATTAAGATGCTTTTCAATACCCCCCGCTAAGGAAATTGAAACACAATCAAAACGATTATTTCTCCAAGAGTCTTGTGCCTCAGGCGGAGATGCATACTTACCCCAGTCTCCTGAAGGTTCGATTATGTCCCAATCGTCCTCCGCTCCAAGAAAAGGCCAGTTTTTGCCGGCATTATGTTCTGGGTCAGGTAATACACCCCCTAATGGTTTAAATTCTTTTGGCATACTCATTTAGTTAAAAATTAAATACCCTCTTTAGTAATGGTGGCCTTTGACTAGCGGCCGACTAGTTGTTAGTTTTAAGCTGAAATAGGGTGTTGCAGTAAGTGCATTTATAGCGGATAAACACCGCCGAGTAGTCTACCAGGACTAACTTACCTGGTTTCTTTTTCTGTTTACATAAAGGACAATCTTTGTGGTCTTTCAATCTCGCCTCACTTTCTTACAGAACAAACAGAGCCAAAACTTGATTTCTCTTCCCTTCACCTTGACCATTTGCCACTGTGAAAGCTGGAGAGACTTACAATTCTTGCAAACCTGATACTCTAGCCCGACCCATTTATACTTCATACAACCACCTCACGAAAGCAATGAGCAGACAGGCTACAATGATTTTCTTCATTTATTCCTCCACTCGGATAGATGTGGTCATCACACTCACACCGTCCGAGGGTTTGACCGGCCAGACTCCTTCCCGAGCAGAGGAACAAACTTGACTACTTCTCTTTGAAACTAGTCATTTGCTTGACTAGTTAAACCGTACATTCACTAACCCATTGGTCATCCACTATTACTGTTGCGACTCTAAACAAATTTCTTAGCCCCCAACTTTCCGCTTCTTTTTTCCCCGCTTCAGATTCGGCAATCATTTTACAAATTGCTTCCGCGGTATCTAAACTGTTAAATTCGCAGGGGTTATCCGCTTCGTTTTCAAATCCGTAATCATTGCAGTCAACAATTCCATTTTTGAAACCTAAAATCATAAAACTTAATGCCTTATCGGGATTTCGCTGAATAGCAGACCAATCTACTGCTTTTATTTCTTGTTTTTCTTCTGTCATATTTTTATAAACTCATAAATAAAGCAATTAAGGCGGTGAAAGCAAAGATTAGAACCAGTCTTGTTACCCATGTTTCTCCTTGCATATTATTTTTTAGACCTTATTTCTTTGCTTAAATCTTCAATGGCCTTCTTAACTTCTCCAAACTGGGTATTAATAGACGTTTTCAAATCGTTATATTCTGTTCTCGTGGGGGTGTCTCTTAATTGGGCTTTCATTTCTGCCTGGTCTTTTATAATATTAGCTATATCTGCAGTTTTTGTGGCTGCGAACCAAACTATTACTAAAAGTCCGGATAACATTCCAACTACTGTAAGTATTGGAATATAAAGCCTCGTTGCATTTATATTTTTGTCCTCCATATTGTTCTCCTTAAAAATTAATCTTGTGAAAAAAACCACTGAGTCCCACCTGATACTACGGTTGTCCCTGCAGTGCTTGTAGTTAAAGCGAGAATTACAACTCCATCTGCACCTGCTCCACTACTCATCCAGCTTCCACCACCGCCCCTATTAGCAGTCGGGTTACTTCCGGCTCCACCTCCACAAGTTGCTGTACCAGCATTTTGACCCGCACCTCCACCACCATAACACACATCTGCACCGGAAGCCGTTGAGCTTGCCCCCCTACCGCCTGCGTTCCCCGAAGCATCCCCTCCTGCACCACCACCACCACCACCTTGAGGAGTAGCTACGGCTGCCCCTAGAAAACCATTACCACTGTCTCCACCGTGTGCTGTACCAAAAGCTGGGTATCCTCCCCCAGCGACAAATCCATTGAAAGTTGAACTAGAACCTCTAAAAGCTGGCGTACAATCAGGACATCCTACTCCTCCAACTCCTACCACAATAGGGTAAGAACCAGCTACTATCGCAACAGTACCTGTTACCACCCCTCCACCGCCACCAGCTCCGTTAAAATTAGGGCCACCACCAGCACCAGCACCACCACCACCACCTACGAGCAAGTATTCTACCGTCCCGTCTACAACAGGATTGTAAGTAGAACTGGTATTAAAGGTTGATGTAGCGACAGCAGTGTCAATAAAGAAACCTCGTATTTTTTCAATAAAAGTTATTTTATTTACCTTTTGAAAATTAGCTAAAGTAGTAGTCGCAGATTTAACATTAAAAACAGTCCCTAACTCTTTATAGAATTTAGGTTTCCCATAAAAAGCCATCGTCAATTTATTGGACCGCAGGTATTCTGCTGACGAGATGTTATTACCTTTTTCAAAGTAGGGAGTTCTGGTAGTAACTTCGTCAGAAATATAAGTGTACTCAACCTCATCTTTTGGAGGGAGTTTTATAGTTGAAGTGGTAGAAGTGGCCGCACCTAATAATGTGCGTTCAGGAAAATGAATAACTTGATAAGAAATTATCTTTTCTTTGGGTGCTTGAAGAACAACTGGTTTTTGTACACATCCTACTCCTAGTAATGGAAGTAAAAGTAATAAGTAAAATTTTTTCATAAAAATCAATTATTAGCCTTAAATCCAAGTAAACCACAATAACCAAATAAAGGTGCGGTACTAGAAACCGAAGTAATGTTTACTCTTACATAGTTATCTTGAGGAATGTTAGCCAAAGCGGTGAAGGTGTCCCCTGTACTCGTACTTTGAGTAGTAAAAGTCCCAATAGAAGTAGAGGCAGCGGAAATGAGAGAAGATGCCCCGTAGGTTAAAGAGAAAGTTACTCCTGTTAGGTATCCGGCGTTTAATGTGCAGATTAAACTCTTTGAGATAAAGGCATTTGACATTTTAATAAATCCATACTGATTATTAGTTGAAGAAGGGGTGTTGAAGTTGAATGAAATAGTAGAGGTAGCGTTAGGTTTTAAGACAGTAGTCCCCCCTGCGGTCATTTGATAAGTAGAAGTTTGAGCCGGAGTAGCCGGGATTGAAACATAAGGGAGAGTAGTGGAGTTTATCCAAACAGGTCTTCCACTTCCATTGGACATTAAAAGGTAGCCGATAGTTCCTACATCTGTACAATTATATCTAGTCCCATCACTATACTTAACACAACCTGCCGACCCCACTGTGGTAGAGTTAGTTCCACCGACCAAAATGGATAAGAGTGACCCATTCCAAGTTCCGGTATAAGAATTAGAGTAACTGTTGGTGCTAGAAACATTAGTAGAGGTTACATTAGCGAATGAGCCAATACCTGAGATACTCAGATTTGTACCAGTAGCGTTGGTAAAGGTAAGCCCTTGAAGTGCGGTAAGACCAGATACATTTAAGTTTGTAGTGGTAACATTGGTAATCGTAGTATTCCCTAAGTTAGTTACTCCTGAAACATTTAAGTTTGTTGAAGTGGTAGAGGAAGCGTTTATGGTCGTGAAAAGGGTATTTGTAGAGATGACTAAAGAACTATCGTTAAATTGGATATAAGGAGTGCCAGTTACTGATGTGGCTGTGAGATAAAGGGCAAAAAAATTGATTGTAGAAGTCCCTACTGACCCAGACCCGCCCCCTCCACCAGTCGGCCAAGTAGTACGACAAGAGTCCCCTGAAAGACACAGAACACGAGTAGTAATATCGTTCCATACCTTAGTAGAAGTTCCAAAAGAGTAAAGAGTGGTAGAATTAGGATAAGTGTTGGAATAAAAAAAAGTAGTAGTAGGTAAGGCCAAAGCACCTGCTCCAAAAGTAATACCTGCTGTGATTAAAATGGCTAAAAGTATCTTAAAACGCATATAAAATGATAAGTGATTGGCCTGCGGCTAATAAAGTAGTTTCATCAATAGTTGAAGTGAAGGTAAGAGTTGCGGCCGAAGAGTCCGAAGTCCAGTCAACATTAGGGCGGAGAACAGGAGCAGAACTTAATTTAACATCTATAATCCGTAAGAAAGACGGCATTGAAAAAGTTTTGGTAGAGCCATTTAGGGAAGAAGACAGGTCGTAATAATAAACATTAGATTTTCCTACTCCCCCACCACCTATCCCTGTTTTCATTTGAACTAATCTTAAAATTCTAGCCAGGTCTTCTTCTAGCCCCTTAATTACTTTTTTATCAATAATTTCTTCTTCCTTGTTTAGCTTGTTGGCTATCATCTGGGCGGAGTCAGGACTTCCATCTCTCCCTGGTTTACCCTGAATACCTTGAACACCCTGTTTTCCGTCAATACCGTTTTTTATTTCAGCCAACCGCTTTTCAATC
>JAHFNC010000009.1 GCA_023267535.1 bacterium | reverse complement strand
TTCGCTTGATGAGTATTAACACTGTTTATAGTTCATATAACCTTGATTAGGTTATATGAAAAACACTCTAAATTACAAGGATATTTTACTACCCTTCTAGTGCTAGCTGTTGAAGGTGACCTTACGGAGAGTCGAACTCCGCTTCCATCCTTGAGAAGGATGTGTCCTAACCGATAGACGATAAGGCCTGTAAAACAAAAAGATTATAACACGCTTCCATTAAAAATGGGAGTTATTAAATTGACAAAAAGGAAAATAAGCCGTAGTATTTTTATGTTGTTCGTTGTTCTTTAAAACAACATAGGGGACGAAAATGAAAACAAGACAGCTGCTTCAGCTTTTTCTGGTAGTGCCACTTTTACTTTTGGCTAGCATCATCTTGCTATACGAATCTTTTCATTACAACTACTTTGACTTGTTCTTGCTCTTTCTTATAGTGATGTGGTTTACGGATAAGAAAATATTTGAAACCGCAACCACTCTTTTTGTAAGGACAATGTTCAAAGACGAGTGGTGTTGCTTAACCAAAGTGCATCTGACTTCTTTAGTCACTTTAGGTGTGTTGGCTTACACCTTTGAAGCCCCTCCCATCTTCATCTTCTTCGTGATTATTTGGACGATTGTCTCATGTGTCAGATTTGCCAGTGCTCGCTTAGCTCCGATAGTTCTCGGGTAAAGTCTCTTCGTAGCAAGCTACTGAGCCTTTTTAACTCCTCGGCTCGGAAGAAAAAAAGATTACTTTTTCTCTTCTCTCGCTTTACGTCGTTAATAAAAAAGCAGGAGACAAAACAAAAAAGAAATAAAATATCATACCTTACACAATCGTGTAGGGTTTTTTGTTTCTAAAAATCTCTATTCACCAAAAGAAATAAATTGAATGAAGTGCGAGGCGTGAGTATGTTTTGAAAGAAGGCGTACAACTAGTACGACGACTGCCAAAACACGCGAAACAACAAAGCAATTCGTCAATTTATTTCTTTTGAAGCCATTCGCGTTCTTGGCGGACAAGATAGTGATTAGGATTATGAGTTTCTGCCAATATCATCTTCACCGCTCTTTCCATCCTCATACCCTGTGAACCCTTTAAATAAATAACTGCTCCCCTACTTTTTTCGTCTTGTAGCATTTCAACTAATTCCTTTCCGGCATCAATTGACCTGTCACATTCTAAAATATTTTCATCTTTCATTTTTCCATCAAGCGCACCTTCAGCTATTACTCTTGCTCTTATACCAACAGTAATTAATCTGTGACAAGATTTGGAAGCAATTTTCCCAATCTTTAAATGTTCTTCTCTTGTATGTTCGCCAAGTTCAAGCATATCTCCTAAAACCGCAATCTTTTTCTTAGCATCAATTGAAGCTAACGTCTGAAGTCCATGTTCTGCAGCCTTTGGTGAAGAATTGTAAGTGTCATCAATAATAATTGAGCCGTTCATTCCTTTTAATAATCGCATTCTTCCTTTTGGTTTATCACTATCACGAAGTGAGGCACAAGCTATGTCATATGGAATATTTAGCTCTTTAGCCACAAGTAATGCAGGTAAAGCACAATACACTGGACTCTTACCAACAACCTCAGGTAATACCAAATGACACATCTCACCTGCAATATTTATATCAGCTTCTGTTCCTTCAATCGGATCACCGTAAAGCAAAATATTATCAGCCTTAGCATCGGCTTCTTTTTTAATTCCAAATCCTAATTTTCTAGCATTTGTTTTGTTTAATAATTTTTTGGAATCAGTGTCATCAGTATTGTAAATAAATAATCCATCTTCCTTCAGAGCTTCTACCAAATTCCCTTTTTCATTAATCACTGCTTCTCGGTCAGGGAAAAATTCAATATGCACGGGAACCTGACCAAACTGAGTAACTACTGTAATGTCAGGCTTTAGCCACTTAGTAATATTTTTTATATCACCAACTCTATCAGCGCCAATCTCAAGCACCAAGTGTGTTGGATAATCTTTTGAAAAAGAAACGAGGGCTCCGCGAGCGATAATCATTATCCATTTAAATGGATTCCCCCAACCAGACTTTTCACCAAGTATAGTAAGTGGAACACCGAACTCGCTGTTTAAACTTTTTTCTGACCTACGGACAAAGTATTTTGACTTCATCACCGCATAAATTGCGTCTTTGGTGGAAGTTTTTCCAAGATTCCCAGTAACTCCAATTATAAAAGGTTTGTGTTTCTTAAGAACAAGCTGGGCTTCAAAATAAAGAATAGAAACAATGAATTTTTTAATTAAATCTTTCATAATTTACTTTTAAGACCTTAAACTTATTATTAGTTTAACACATAAAACAATCTTCTACAGAGCTAAGAATCACAAAGCAGATAAAATTATTTTTTAGTTTCGTAAATGTGCAAACTCTGCACAATCACACTTCTTGACCTTCTTGCCTGACCTACACGGACAAGGATCATTTCTGCCGATTTTTTCACCATCAACTTTTTTATCTAGGACATTGTGTGTTTTTTCTTGGCTCATTTGGGCACTCATCACTCCATCAATATTTTCAATAAACAAAATTAAATCATTCATCAATTGCAATTCCATTGATTTAAACATTCTGAGTCCTTCTTTTTTATATTCAACAAGCGGATCTCTCTGACCATAGGCGCGAAGATTAACAGAATTTCTCATGTGTTCCATTTGATCTAGATGATCCATCCAAAGCATGTCTATAATTTGAAGAAGCATGCTATAAACAATATTTCTAAATGCTTCACTGCCATACTTTTCTTCTTTTTCTTTTATAGTCTTTTCAATTTCTGCTTTATATGCAGGAAGTAATGCTAATAACTCGTCCAAATATGCATCATCATGAAATAGTATTTTTCTTCTCTTTTCATAAATACTTTTTCTTTGATGATTTAGAACATCGTCGTATTGCAAAGTGTGCTTTCTGGTATCAAAGTGGAATCCTTCAATTTTTTCTTGCGCTCCTTCCAATGCCTTAGAAACCATCCTGGATTCAATCGGCTCATCTTCTGGAATACCAAATCTCCCCATCATAGTTTTTATATTTGTAGAACCAAAGACACGCATCAAATCATCTTCCAAAGATACATAGAACTGAGTCTCGCCTACATCTCCCTGACGGCCAGATCTACCACGAAGCTGATTATCTATTCTTCTGGCTTCATGACGCTCGGTTCCAATCACCATAAGTCCACCGTATGAAAGCACTTCTTCTCTTTCGGCATCAGTTGCCTCTGTTCCTCCTAATTTAATATCCACTCCACGACCGGCCATGTTGGTCGCTATAGTTACTGCACCCTTTCTTCCGGCATTAGCAATAATTTCTCCTTCTTTCTCGTGATTCTTGGCATTCAAAACAGTGTGAACTATTCCTTCTCTTTCTAGGTATTTAGAAAGCACTTCATTTTTTTCAATAGAAATTGTTCCAATCAAAACCGGTTGACCTTTTTCTGTTAATTCTTTTATTTTTCTAGTGAGAGCTTTCCACTTTCCTTTTTCTGATTGGAAAATCAAATCATTATGATCTGCTCTTTTAGTTGGATTGTGTGTCGGCACTGGAGTAACTACTAGTCCGTATACTTTGTAAAATTCCTCGCTTGAAGTCATAGCAGTTCCAGTCATTCCTGATAGTTTTTCATAAAAGCGGAAATAATTTTGGAAAGTAATAGAAGCTAAAGTTCTGGACTCTTGCTCTATTTTTACCCCTTCCTTCGCTTCCACTGCTTGATGAAGACCGTCTGACCAGCGACGACCGTGTTGCATTCTTCCTGTAAATTCATCAACAATAATAACTTCATTGTCTTTAACTACATATTCTCTTTCTTTCAAAAAGAGTGCCTTGGCTCTGATAGCAGTTTCCAAATGATGAACATATTTCATTCCTTCTACAGAATAAATATTTGAAACACCCAACAATTCTTCTGATTTATTTATTCCTTTTTCGGTTAAAGCAATAGCTCTCTGCTTTTCATCAACTGTGTAATCCTCACCTTCAATTAATTGCTCAGAAATTTTTGCAAAAGTTTTATAAAGTTCACCAGATTCTTCTGCTGGTGCTGAAATAATTAAAGGTGTTCTTGATTCGTCTATTAAAATAGAGTCAATTTCGTCAACAACAGCATAATGATGTCCTCTTTGAACAAGAGCTTCTTTGTTGTAGCCAATATTGTCACGCAAATAATCAAAACCAAATTCATTATTTGTTCCATAAGTAATATCGGCTCTGTAAGCGGCTTGTCTACCACAAGGTTTTAAGAAATCATAAATAATTTTGTATGACCCTTTTTCATCTCTTGCTCTATCATCTTCTTTTTCTTCTTCTTTATTTAAATGTGTTTCGTCGTATATATATGACGATTGATTGTTAACGACAGCCACAGAAAGTCCAAGAGCATTGTAAACTTGTCCCATCCAAACAGCATCTCTTCTAGAGAGGTAATCGTTAACAGTAACAATGTGAACTCCACGGCCAGTTAAGGCATTCAAATATACCGGCAAAGTTGCAACGAGAGTTTTTCCTTCTCCCGTTCTCATTTCGGCAATGTGTCCTCTGTGAAGTAATGTTCCCCCAATAACCTGCACTTTATAATGCATCATCTTCAAAGTTCTGCGAGATGCTTCCCTGACTAAAGCAAAAGCAAAAGGTAAAACCGCATCTAATACTTCTTTTTCTTTTTTCTTTAACTCTTCCGCCTGTAGTCCTTCAATATCTTTCATGACCTGAGTCTTCAAATCTAGAGACTTCCTAAGGAGCTCTTCGTCAGTGAGAGTTTTCAATTCGTCTTCGTAAGCAAAGACCTGATCTGCAATTGGATATAAGCTTTTGACTAACCTATCGTTATCCGAAGGAAAAAGCTTTGAGATTATTGACATAACTAGGACATTATAACATAAAATATGGACGGTTTGAAGATTTAATTATAGAAAAAGAAAAAGGCCCGCGTGGGAGCGAGAGCCTTTTTCTAAGTCAACAAGCGACAGAATTATGCGCGCTTTGCGTGCTTCTTCTTTGCTGTCTTCTTCTTTGCAACTTTCTTAGCTGCTTTCTTTTTTGCTGCCATAATATTTTTTAATTTGTTTATGCAAATTTGCGAGAGCGTTTGTAAGTTTGATCGCGACCACGATCTACTCTCTACATATAAGTATGACATCATTAAACATTGATTCAATAGATTTTTAAAATCTAACTGTGGATAACTCAAAATAATTTAAAAAAATAATTTTTCGTATAAATGCAAGTGCAAAGCGTTTGCAAAAGGAAAAGAACAGTGAAAAATCCTCTAATAAAAAATGAGCTGAGAGCAAACAAAAACAACACCTTAATTTAGGTGTTGTTTTATAGGAATATTTTCTACTAGGCTTTGTGGTCTACAACTTTTCTTGTGGCACAGCCGACGCAACGACACCCCTTTCCTTTTATATATTCGTCAAAAAATTCGTTACCATAATCATAAAGAATTTCATCTGCTTCTTTTATATTCTTTGTAGCTTTAATGAAGACTCTTCCCTTTTTGATATCACTCTCGGCATTATAATGTCCATCGCAAGCATGATTAGCATATCTAGCAATATTCCATCTTGGAGAGCCGTCTATGGTTTTATTTCTATTTATCTCAAAAAGATATTGCGAATTAGAAATCTTCTCAGCTTCTTCTTTGTTTAAAATATTTCCGATGTATTCTATTATTAGTTCGCCTTTTTTAATATCTTCACCAGCAAATAATCCCAAGCCCGACATTCCCCTTTTAACTTTTACTTTTTTAAAATGATGATTAGGAAGAGTTTCTTTGTTACCGCTGATTGAGGTCTTGGAAACTTTCTTTGAACCCTTCTTTAAAATTGATGACTGTTTTTTTAGCATCCAGATATGATACTACAAAGATAATTTTTAGTTAAGAGTTTTACTCACAAAATTTAAGAGATTAATATAGGCATTAACGAAGAATAATCAATTTGTGTTAAAATGCATTAATTAAACATATTTATTATGAAAAATATTCCTGAGGAATTACTTAAGCCATTTAATTCAAAAGAAGTAGAAGCGTCTCTATATAAAGTCTGGGAAGAAAGCGGATATTTTAATCCTGATAATTTGCCAAAAATTGACGGCAAAGAAAGAGAGAATCCGTATACTATTATATTGCCACCACCTAATGTAACCGGCGTTTTACACGCAGGACACGCTTTAATGCTGGTAGTTGAGGATATTTTGATTAGATACAAAAGAATGCAAGGATTTCGTACTTTATGGCTTCCAGGCACTGATCACGCTGCTATCGCCACTCAATCTAAGGTTGAGAAGGACATTTATAAGAAAGAAGGTAAAACCCGCCATGATTTAGGTCGCGATGAGATGCTAAAAAGAATAGGAGAGTATGCTAAGGAGTCACACGACACTATCACCAGCCAGTGTCGTGCTATGGGAAGTTCGTTGGATTGGTCTCGTGAAGCCTTCACCTTAGATGATAAAAGAAACTTAGCTGTTAGGACTGCGTTTAAGAAAATGTATGATGATGGACTTATTTATCGTGGTTACAGAATTGTAAACTGGGATCCAAAGGGTCAGACCACAATATCAGACGATGAAATCGTTATGGAAGAAAGAAAAGGAAAGATGTATACCTTTAAATATAGCAAGGACTTCCCTATCGCTATTTCCACCACTCGCCCAGAAACAAAAGTTGGCGACACTGCTTGTGCTGTTCATCCTGATGACGAAAGATACAAAGAGTTTATTGGTAAAACTTATAAATGTAATTTCGCTGGGGCAGATATTGAAATAAAAATAATTGCTGATAGCTCTGTAGAAAAAGAATTTGGAACAGGCGCACTCGGGGTAACTCCTGCTCATAGCTCTATAGACTGGAATATAAAAGAAAGACACAATCTTCCTGTAAGAGTGGTTATAAATGAATATGCCAAGATGACTGCTGATGCTGGACCTTTGCTTTCCGGAAAAAAAGTGACTGAGGCAAGAGAAGAAGTTGTGAAGTGGCTAACTCTAAATAATTTATTAGAAAAAGAAGAAGATGTTGTGCAAAATATTCCGACAGCTGAAAGAACTGGTGGTGTTATTGAACCACTTCCTAAATTGCAATGGTTCGTGGCTGTAAATAAACAATTCAATCATTTTGATAAAGAAACGACTCTCAAAGAGTTGATGCACAACGCTGTAGCTAGTGGTGATATAAAAATTCTGCCAGATAGATTTGATAAGGTTTATCATCACTGGATAGATAATCTACACGACTGGTGTATTTCAAGACAAATTTGGTATGGACATAGAATCCCAGTTTGGTATAAGGGAGAAGAAATCTTTTGCGATATTAATCCGCCAACTGGTGATGGGTGGTCTCAAGATGAAGACACATTAGACACTTGGTTTTCTTCCGGTCTTTGGACATTCTCTACTTTAGGCTGGCCAGCTGAAACATCTGACTTAAAGTTCTTTCATCCAACCGATGTTTTAGAAACAGGCTACGACATTCTTTTTTTCTGGGTAGCAAAGATGATTTTGTTTTCAACTTATCTATTAAATGAAATACCATTTAAGAATGTTTATTTGCACGGTCTTGTTCGTGATGGACAAGGAAAGAAAATGAGTAAATCATTAGGTAATATTATTGACCCAGTTGAAATGATAGAAAAATACGGGGCTGACGCCTTAAGAATGGCATTAATTGCTGGAACTGGTCCTGGGAATGACTCTAAATTATCAGAAGATAAAATTAGAGGTTATAAACACTTTGCCAATAAGGTTTGGAATGCTACCCGATTTGTTCTTGAAAAGACAAATGATTTAGAAAATATAGTAACAGTTGATGATTTATCTGAAAACCATAAACAATACTATAAAGAATGGCAAGAAAGAAAAGCTGATGTTACCAAAGATATTGAAGAATTTCGTTTAGGGATGGCGGCCGAGAAAATTTATAATTATTTCTGGCATACATTTGCTGATGTGATTATTGAAGAAACAAAAAAAGAAATAATGGAAAATAAAAATAAAGAAAGTGCTCAATCGGTATTGCTTCACATACTTCGCGAGCAATTAATTGTCCTTCATCCATTCACTCCTTTCGTTACTGAAGAAGTCTGGAAGCATATTAAGAAAGAAGAAGACGGACTGCTGATGGTTGCAACTTGGTAGTTTATAACTTCCTGTGCATAACTTTTCCCTTTAGTTTGTAAAAAGATTTATAATGACTGTATACAATCCGTATACTTTTATTGCCTTATTAAACTTTTATATGCTTAAAGAAAAAAAATCATTTTTTGAAAGATTGGCTGGATCAATCAGCGTTGACGATGATGAACCAGTTGATGTTATTAGAGACGACGAGGAAGGAGAAGAACTTCCAATAAAACATTCTGCTAAAAGAGAAAAAGAACTTGTTGCTCTAAAATCAAAAGCAACAAAGGTTGCTCATATGGATATGGACGAAGAAGAAGGAGATATGGAAGAAGGAGAACTATCAGTAGACGTCTATCAGACACCATCAGAAATCATAATTGAGGCAATGGTGGCAGGTGTTAAGCCAGAAGACCTTCACCTATCAATAACTCGTGATATGGTCACAATAAAAGGAAGACGTGAAGGCAATAGTCAAGTCAGTGGCGATGATTATTTCTACAAAGAACTATACTGGGGTTCATTCTCAAGAACAATACTATTACCACATGAAGTAGAAATAGAAGATGCTGAGGCAGTGGAGAAGCACGGATTACTTATCGTTAGACTTCCAAAGATTGATAAGGCTAGACAAACAAAACTAAAAGTCAAAAGTATATAAGCATAAATTATTCCATCTGCGTTGTTGCGGGTCCCAAGTTCCTCAGTCAATGTACATTTGTACATCTCCATCGAAACTTCCCCCGCGCCTAGCATATGAAATAATTTCTGACTTATATAAAAAATAAAAATTCGCCATTTGGCGGATTTTTATTTTATATCTGTAATTACTTCTTTCGTATGTTCCTTGGGTTTTACTCTTTCGTAAATTTTCTCTATCTTTCCATCCTCTCCAATCAAAACACTCATTCTTTCTATGCCCATATATTCTCGTCCCATAAATTTCTTTTTTCTCCATGCACCGTATTCTTCAATAACACTTCCCTCTTCGTCAGACAAAATAGGAAAAGGTAAATCAAACTTATCAGAAAACTTTTTATGACTATTAACAGAATCTTTTGAAATACCCAAGACAACTAACCCTAGTTTTCCTAGCTCTTTAAAATTATCTCTAAACTCACAAGCCTCTGTGGTGCATCCAGGAGTATCGTCTTTCGGATAGAAATAAACAAGGACTTTCTTTCCCAAATAACTTTTCAAAGAATGGGCTATACCATTCTGGTCTTGCAAAGAAAATTGTGGCGCTTTGTTACCTTCTTTTATCATAAGTTAATAATACAACCAACCGCCAGAAATAATCAAGTATGAAATTTTAACTAAGAAAAACTAGCTTTTTATTAGAATAGATATTGAAATGATTCCCCATATAACTTGTAGAGCAAGCGCAGGCCATGCGTGTAAATGAAAAACATTAATACCAACACCAACAGCACCAAGTAAGTTCATTGATTGATACACTTTACTCTTTCCATTAACTTTCCCGTGGGAGATTAGTAAATAAGCAGTGATGACAAAAAATGTTCCAATCCAACCAATAATTTGTATAAGAGTTTCCATAAATAAGATTATATCATTTCATGGTAATAAATCAGGCTTGGTCATTACTTTGGTATTTTACTTCATCCGCCACAGGCGGATTAATAAAACACTCAAAGTTTTGACCTAAGGAAAAACCGACAAAATTATTTCTAGAAATATCGCGACCAATTTTTAGAAATAATTTTGTAGACCGGTTTTTCGTTCGAGCCTGCACGAACTACACACAGGTGTCGTTCTCTCCCAGCACCATAAAATTAAATCGCCTATTTCTAGGCGATTTAATTTTATGGTGCTGGGAGGCAGGCTCGAACTGCCGACCCCTTGCTCTTCAGGCAAATGCTCTACCAACTGAGCTATCCCAGCATATTTTATTTTCCAAACAATCTCACCCCACATATCTGATTTAGCATTTGCTGGCAAATGTCATAATTTTCTTTGCCAACCAAGCTTCTCCAGCATATTTATTTTTTCAAACAATCCCGCTTTATTTAACGGTTTTTATATAATAACACAAAAAATATAATACAAAAAATTGATTATTGGGTAGGGCTTTTTATATTCTGCATAAAACTATTAAATATTTTTGTGTCTGGAAGGTTCTGTCTTACCTGGTCTATTTGATTACTAATATTTGAATTACTACCCGTAAAAATTCCAATCAGCGGTTTTATGTAAAGATAAACACCTCCTAATGTTCCAAGAATAACCAACCAATAAAATACTCTCATCACAGTCGCAAATTTTTCTCTTCGTAAAATTCCTTTGAGGATTTTATTATTCTCAAAAGTCATTTTATAAATTTCTTCTAACTTTTCTTGGTTTGATAAGTCGCCGATATGTTCTGTCATAATAGATATATTATATCAGATAAAAAAATGATAGTATAAAAAAACAGCTCTCGTAGTTCAATGGATAGAACAGTCCCGTCCTAAGGGATTAATGTGGGTCCGATTCCTGCCGAGAGCACAACGCAGTGAGACCGACCGAGAGGGTTGATTTCACTAAAATAACACAAATACCCACCAAGATTATCTTGGTGGGTATTTGTGTTATTTGCTATCTTTTTGTTAAAAACAATCGAGAAACTATACATTCCCATAACATGACCCCCACTAATACAGTTTATACTTTTCTACTAAACCTATTAAGTAACACTGGCATAAACAGAAGTGATGTTATCGTCGAAGTAATAAGCCCTCCTGTCATAACAATTGCAAGCGGATGTAAGAATTCTTTCCCTGGAGCGCTTCCATTTATGAGTAACGGAACAAGTGCAAGGGCTGTTACGATGGACGTCATAAGTATTGGTACGATTCTTTCTCGTGTCGCTTCCCGAATGATTTCAGGAGACATAAATCTATCAGCTTTCGTCGACAAATCAAGGGTGCGACTGATAAGAATAATTCCATTTCGAGAAACAATTCCTGCAAGAGATATGAACCCTACTAAGTGAGCTAGACTAATACTTCCTCCTGTCATCCATACTGCTACCAGTCCTCCAAACAGAGCTGTTGGAATATTCACCATAATAAGGGACACCAAGATCATTGAAGGAAAAGCCTTGTAAAGAATGAAGCCGATAAGAATAATCACCGCCAAGAAGAGGAGTGCTAGTCTTAGACTATTTTCTTTCTGACTCTTATACGTTCCTTCATATGATGTTGTAATATTTTCAGGTTGTGTTTGAGCCTCAAGTTTACTTTTTACAGTATCTACCGCTCCCACAATATCCTTTCCTTCATAGTTAGCACTTACTACAACTACACGTTTACCACCTTCATGAGTTATTTTATTCCTTCCTTCAGCCACTTCAATAGCTGATACATTTCCAATTGAAGAACCGATTTCACTCACTGAAGTATCTCTCAGACCACCAAATGAATTTCTACTTTCATTATCAAGTTTTGTAACAATAGGAATTCTCTGAAGACCATCAAGCACTTCACCAACATTATTTCCCAAGAATCCAGACTCGATTTCCTCTCCAAGGATTCCTGGAGATACACCTTGTTTAGCTAAAATATCTCTATCAGGATAAATATGAATCTCAGGTACTTTAATGTCACGTGAGAGTTGAGGGTTAGTCACACCAGAAACATCACTAAGTAATCCGACAATAGTTGTTCCGTACGCACGAAGTTTATCAATGTCATCTCCATAGAGCTTGATAACTATCGGTGCACGTACACCTGAAAGTAATTCTTCTACACGGTGTGTAATAGGTTTACCAACTGAATACTGCGCTCCACTAAACTTGTTGAGTACATCTTGAATTTGTGGAACATACTCATCAATT
>JAHFNC010000005.1 GCA_023267535.1 bacterium | reverse complement strand
TTTTGTGTTAAAGTAAAATCCTAATTCGGAAACGAATTCTAGTATATGGTGCCTATAGTGTAATGGTTAGCACGCGGGCTTGTGGAGCCCTCAGTTCCGGTTCAAATCCGGATAGGCACACAACATAAGAAAAACCCCGAAAGGGGTTTTTCTGTTGTGTGTCTATCCAGTAACAGTGCCCAAGCACTGTTACGTGGATTTGAACAGAAAACCGGTATACAAGATTTGCGAAGCAAATACTTGTCGGTTTTCGAACGGGGTCGAGACTTTGAGTGTTTTTGTGAGCACTGGGTTCAAATGTGCGAAATAAAAATACCAAAGTGGTGACCAAATATCCGGATAGGCACACCGCTAACAGCAAAAATATCTCGAATTACTTTGTCGCGCTAGAAACTTTTTTCAGTCGTCGTATGTCTATATACGCCTTCCTCAAAAAGTTTCTGCGCTTCGTGTACTTCGAGCATTTTTGCTGTAATCGGTTTTGCAGTGCCTATCCGCGGGCTCAAAACCGTAGCGATTGAAATGAGCGAAGGTTGGATAAGGCACACGCCCTAACTCATTTGTCTAAAATAAAAGCAGTAGTAGAATAAGAAGTAAGAAAAAGGCTTATTAATTCGTCACCATATAGTAAGATAGACTAATAAGAGTTCTTGCGGTTTTCTGTTTGTGGAAGAAAATCTATATGGTTTCTCATAAGCATGCAAAAAAATGACTGAAAAAATAACAAAACAAAAAGAAATAACTGTCGAAAATACAGAGGGGCTACCAGTTTCTGATATACCATTTGAACCGATTCCAAAATCACCAAGTGTTTTTAGTGTTCTTATTCCATATCGTGTCATGATTACATGGCTTGTCATTCTCGCTATTGCCGCAAATATCCTCACCCTGTATTTACCGAAACTTATTTCCCGCATGATTGATTCATATCTTCAAAGGACACTCGATATGTCAGGACTTATAATCCAATTTGGAGGGTTTGCGCTTGGTATATTTGTTTTCACATACTTACAAAGCATTGTTCAAGTGTATGCCTCAGAAAAAGTCGCGCGTGATTTACGATTACAACTTGTTAGCAAAATTTCGCGACAAAGTTATCGTTTTATTGAAGATAAAAATCCGTCAAAACTCCTTACCAACATTACTTCAGATATTGATTCCATTAAGATGTTTGTTGCCCAAGCGATTGTCTCACTTGTTTCATCTATAGTTATTATTATTGGGGCTACAATTATTTTACTTACTATTGATTGGAGGCTTGCACTTGCCGTGCTCACAATACTTCCAATTATTGGTATTACATTTTTCGTTATATTGCGTATGGTGCGAACACTTTTCACACAGAGTCGTGAGGTGATTGATTGGTTAAATAAGGTTATCAGTGAAAGTATCATGGGGGCGGCGCTTATTCGTGTGCTTAATTCGAAACGTTTTGAGTATGAGAAGTTTGAGGGAGCAAATGCTCGTGCTCGCAGTATTGGTACCAACATACTCAAACTTTTTTCATTTATGATTCCCATTATCACCTTTGTTTCCAGTATGGGCACACTAACAGTTGTTACTTTGGGAGGATTTTATGTCACAAATGGTTCCATGACTCTTGGTTCATTTGCTGCATTTAACAGTTACATTATGATTCTTATTTTCCCGGTTCTCGTCATTGGATTTATGAGTAACATTATTGCGCAAGCGGGTGCGTCATATATGCGTATTCATGAAGTTTTAAAAGTACCAGACGAGAAAGATGAGGGGACTATCACTGATTCTCTTCTAGGCAATATAAATGTTAAAGATGTAACACTTATGTATGGTGAAAAACCTGTACTAAAAAATGTTTCTCTTGTAATTAATCCACACACCAAGACCGCTATTATTGGTCCAACCGCGGCTGGTAAAACTCAACTATTAAACGTAATGGCGGGACTTACATTACCACAAACAGGTGGAGTAAACTATGATGATAGACCACTCGATAATTACCAACGTGCTTCATTTTATCCGCAAATAGGTCTTGTTTTTCAAGATAGTGTACTTTTTAATACAACCGTGCGCGAGAATATTGCTTTTAGTACTACGGTAACTGATGCATCATTACAAAAAGCTGTTGATACTGCTGAGCTTACAGATTTTTTAAGTACCTTACCTAAAGGTTTAGATAGCCTTGTTTCAGAGAGAGGGACATCACTCTCGGGCGGACAGAAACAACGACTCATGCTGGCACGAGCGCTGGCACTTGATCCAAGTATTTTGTTTCTTGATGATTTTACGGCACGAGTGGACTCTCAAACTGAACAAAAAATTCTTGCAAATATTGAAAAAAATTATCCAGACATCACACTTGTTTCAATTACACAAAAAATTGCTCCTATTGAATCATACGATCAAATAATTTTAATTATGGAGGGGGAAATTCTTGCTTACGGCAAACACGAGGAACTCATGCACACCTCTCCAGAATATGTTCAAATATATGATTCACAACGCTCAACTAACACCTATGAACTACGAACTTAATTCCGAACAAAATAAAAAAAAGCTTTCATCGTGGGAAGCGATACAGGGCTTATGGCTATTACTATCTGGTGAGCAGAGTATTCTTATCTACGCTGGAATTGTAACTCTTGCTAACTCACTAATTAACCTTACGGCACCACTTCTTATAGCGCATGTTGTCGATACATATATTGTAGCTAAGCAATTTAGTGGTGTCATGATGTTTGCCTTAATTTTACTTTCACTTTATTTTGTCGGATTGTTTACGAGTTATGCGCAGACCAGACTGATGGGTGGTATGGGACAGCGTGTGCTTTTTAATTTGCGCACCAAGATATTTAGCAAGCTTCAAGAATTGCCCGTTGCTTTTTTTAATGCCAATAAAGCAGGGGATCTTATTTCACGTATCAATAACGATACCGATAAACTCAACCAATTTTTCTCTCAAACATTAGTTCAGTTTGTTGGCAGTATTGTAATTATGTTTGGGGCGGCAATATTTCTTCTTGCCATTAACTTAAAATTAGGTTTAGCCACACTTGCACCAGCTGCTATATTGTTTATATTTACACGACTTCTATCCTCTTGGGTTAAGCGTTCCAATGCCACCTCACTTACTTCCACCGGTGGACTTTCTGCTGAAGTTTCTGAGAGTATAAATAATTTTAAAGTAGTTGTGGCATTTAATCGTCGTGATTTTTTTCGCAAACGTTTTCAAGTTGCAAATGATGACAACTATAAATCAGCAGTCATAGCTGGCATTGCAAATAACACCTTCACACCCGTTTTTGGTCTTTCAGCTAATATCGCACAACTAGTTGTTCTTGCGTATGGTATGTATCTGATTACAGCAGGAAGTTTTACAATTGGACTTCTTATTGGTTTTCTTTCTTATGTTACAAACTTTTATAATCCGCTTCGTCAGCTTGCTGTATTGTGGTCTAACTTCCAAGTCGCTCTAGCCGGATGGGATAGAATATCTGCGATACTTCATATGCAAAACGAAATGGAAGTAGTCTCTTTGGATAATGGAGAAAAATATACAAGTAATGCATTGCTTGAGTTTAAAGATGTTTCTTTTAGATACACTGATGATAAAGAAGTTTTACATAATGTAAATTTCGTACTCGAACAAGGTAAGACTTATGCTCTTGTTGGTCCAACCGGTGGAGGAAAAACTACTACGGCCTCGCTTATGGCGCGTCTTTATGATCCGTCAGAAGGCACAGTGTATTTAAATGGTCATGATATTCGCTCTTTAGGTGTAGCAGATCGTACAAGTAAAGTTGGTTTTATTTTGCAAGAACCTACACTCTTTTCAGGCACTGTGCGAGAGAATATTCTCTATGGAAATGAAGCGTATAAAGATTATTCTAATGAAGCTCTTGTAAAAGTAATACATGACGCCGGACTTGAGAGCTTGCTTGTGCGCTTTGAAGGAGGACTTGAAGCAAAAGTATCAACATCAGGGGATGCACTCTCTCTTGGTCAGAAACAGCTCATTGCCTTCATGCGTGCTGTTCTTCGTAATCCGCTACTTCTTATTCTTGATGAAGCGACAGCCAATATTGATACGGTGACAGAACAATTGCTTGATGATATTTTGAAAAAGTTACCAAGAGAGACGACGATTGTTATTATTGCTCACCGTTTAAATACAATTGAAAATGCTGATGAAATATTTTTTGTGAATGCAGGCGGAATCACACTTGCTGGTTCAATGGAACATGCCGTTGAAATGCTTCTTCATGGAAAGAGGGATAGCTAAGGTGTATAATTAAAATATGAAAACATTAACTGGATACTTCATTGTCGTCGCTATTATTTTGTTTATTTTGTTATGTGTAGGATATTTCATGAATGGTGGTGCTAATTTTAAACGTATTGCTATATTTGTGGCGGGTTACGCAATTGGCATGCTTGCTATGTATATTAAAATGAAATGGTTTTTACAATAGCATTTTCAAGAGTAGGGTAATCACTTTTCCTATAATCGGTTCCTATCAACTGCTATAATATATCCTAATGAAGAAAGCTGTTTTTTATTATTCTAAATACCAATATCATCTAGATATCTTTTTGTCTGTTTCTTTAGTTGTTGTTTTAGCTATTTATTATCTTCATCTATTTCCGGTTGCAGATTCAGACGATAACATACTTATACTTTTTACATTTTTTGGAACTCTTCCTGTTTTTGTTAGTGCCGTATCGTCGGTATTAAAAAGAGAATGGGCGTCAATGGACATGTTGGCATCAATTGCTCTTGTTTTTTCTATTGTCAGTAAAGAATGGTCATCAGCAGTATTTATTTCTCTTATGCTTTCTTCGGCGAGAATTTTGCAAGACATAACTGAGACTAGAACTAGAAAAAACATAGACTCACTTCTTAAACTTCGTCCAGAGAAAGCAAAAGTTGAAGTTAATGGCTTGATTAAGGAAGTAAAACTAAAAGATGTAAAAGTTGGCGACGTTGTGGTGGTTGATACTGGTGAATACATACCGATAGACGGCAATATAATCTCCGGTGATGCCTCAGTAAATGAGTCATCTTTAACTGGTGAATCAGTGCCAATAGAAAAAGGTGTTAACAATAAAGCCAATAGTGGAACTCTGATTGTATCAGGGAGTATAAAAATAAAAACACTTCTTGTTGGTAAAGATACGACTCTTGAGAAAATTATTTCTCTTATTGAAACCGCCCAGAAAGAAAAACCACAAACCCAAACTCTTGGTGAGAAATTTGGAAAATATTATTTGGCCACAGTTTTTATCGGTTCTTTCTTATTAGTTATGATTACCAACAATCTGCCACTTGTCTTATCTGTCGTACTTGTGGTTTGTGCTGATGATATCGCTGTCGCTATTCCACTTGGTTATCTAAGAGCTATTGGCTCAGCGGCTCAAAAAGGAATAATTATTAAAGGCGGAAAGCATTTAGAGACATTGGGAAAAATTGAAGTAGTTGTTTTTGACAAGACAGGAACACTAACCACAGGTAAATTAAAAGTATCTTCCGTTTATGCCACTTCAAAATCAAGCGAAGAAGAATTGATAAAATTAGGAACGATTGCCTCCAGAAGATCACATCATCCACTAGCAAAAGCAATAGTTGAATACGGTGAAGAGAAAGGTGAGAAAGAAGAATATCCAGATGAGTCAGATTATATAGGTGGAAGAGGAGTAATTACAAAAATAAAAGGAGAAGAAATTGTTTTAGGAAATGAGGCTTTAATGGAACAGAAAAAAATTACTTTTGACGATTCAATTAAAGATAAAGTTAAAGAGTTTGAAGAAAAAGGAGATAGTATTTCTTACTTTGCAAAGGGCGGTGTTGTTGTTGGTTTCTTTTCAGCCGCCGACACCATAAAGAAAGATGCTAAAGAGATGGTCAAAGAATTATATGCCTTAGGAATTAAAAAAGTTGTGATGTTAACAGGGGACAATGAAAGAGTGGCAAAGAGTGTAGCCAAAAAAATCGGCATCAAAGATGTTCACGCCAACCTACTACCTGAAGATAAATTAAACAGACTAAGAGATTTTCATAAAGAATATAAAGTAGCTATGGTGGGGGATGGAGTAAATGATGCTGCCGCCTTGTCTATCTCACATGTTGGTATTGCTATGGGGGCACTTGGTTCTGATTCGGCAATTGAGTCGGCACAAATAGTACTGATGCATGATAATTTGTCAGCTATACCAAAAATAATTTCTCTAGCTAGAGATGTTAATCTAATATCCAAAGAAGATTTCGGTATTTGGGGAGTTACAAATGCTTTTGGTCTTTTCTTAGTTTTTGCTAGTTTCATTGGTCCCCCTGGTGCCGCTGCATATAATTTCATTTCAGACTTTTTCCCATTATTAAATTCTGTTAGAGCAAGGATTAAATAATATTACGTGATAAACTCTTTTTAATATATGAAATGGGTTAAACATCACGAAATTTTTCTTTTTCTTATTTCTCTTTTCATGATCTTTTTCTCTCTCTGGCCATTCGCCTCTGGTGCAGAAAAGAAAATGGTAGTTAATCTTGTTCATAAATATCTTGATATTAATTTTGTTGTGCAAGAAGAACAAAAAGTTCAAAGTAAACCAGAAGAGCCACACACTGTAGAAGAACAGAAGATTACAGTTTTTGTTTATCATAATGTCAGACCATTTTTTTTGGGAGAAACAAAGGAACAAGATTTGTATGACATAACTCCAGAAAATTTTGAACAGCAACTTATATATTTAAGAGATAATGGCTATCATGTTATTTCTCCAAACGATCTTTTTGTTGATAAAACAACTGGGAAAGTCGTAACTGATGTCACTAAGCCAGTTATGATTACTTTTGATGATGGCTGGAAAAGTCAGTATGAGTATGCTTTTCCATTACTTAAAAAATATAATTTTAAAGCACTCTTTTACATCTACATAGATCCAGTAGGGGCACCAGCTTTTCTTAGCTGGAGTCAAATCAAAGAGATGAGGGATGCTGGTATGACCATGGGTAGCCACACAATGAGCCATCCGCTTCTTAAAAAATTATCTGACAGTGATTTACATCGCGAGGTTTTTGAGAGTAAAAGAATTCTTGAAAAGAAGTTAGGAATTGTTATAAAAGATTTTGCTACACCTTATGGTTACAGTGATGATCGCATTTCTTCTGTAGCTCGTGACGCTGGATATAGAACACTCAGAACTCTATTTAAAGGTTCTTATCACGACAACCTACTTAGTTTGAAAGGATATCTTGTCAGAGACGGTATGAATGAATTTATTTCTATTTTAAATAGTAATTAATTTAATGCACCCATCAGTGTTTATAACACGTATAATACAGGTGAACTCTAGTAGTTGTTTTGTTTTTGGCAATAATACAGTACACGAGAAAGAGAGAATGAAAGAAATAGGTTGTCAATAACTAAAAGTGCATTTATAATGGAATACATACTCATTTTATTTTAAATTTATGCCAGTAATACTATCATTAACTATAGTTTTGTCTTTTTTAGGATATTCATATTATGAACATTCTTTAGTGAGTCAAAATAATACCAACACAAATTCAAATACTGTAATTGTAGATCGAAATACAATACAACCATTACCATCAAATGATGGTTCTTCTGGCGATACAACAAATAATCCAGTAATTACGCCAAAACCAAAACCGACGCCAACTCCGGTGCCGACCCCAAAACCAGCTCCAGCCCCAAAAGGGCTTTTCGTAGATGGAACTTATACAGGAAGAGCAGTTGATGTTTATTACGGAATTGTTCAAGTTCAAGCTTTAGTAAACAACGGTAAACTAACTAATGTTTCATTTTTGTCTTATCCAAACGATAACCCAACCTCTCTTAGAAAAGCTAATAACGCGATGCCTATATTAATCAGCGAAGCAATATCTGCACAAAGTGCAAGTGTTAATTCCGTGTCAGGGGCATCAAGAACATCTGCCGGATTCGTAGAGTCACTCGGTGATGCACTTAGCCAAGCTAAGATATAAATGATTAAAGTAGAGACAACAAAAATGACAATGCCTGTTTTTATTGTCCTTGTTGATGAGAGAGCTATACAAGAAAATGTTGACGAAATATTGTCTTATTTTGATTTGATTAATAATATTTTTAATTCTTTCGACGAATTTTCTTACATTTCTAAAATAAATAGAGGAGAAATAAAAGAAAAAGATTGGCATCCATTAGTAAAAGAGATAATCACTCTTGCTGAAAAAACAAAAAAAGAAACTGACGGATATTTTGAATATTTAAGAGATGGAAAATACGAACTACTCGGCATTGTAAAAGGTTTTGCTATACATCAAGCCTGCAATCTTTTAAAAGAAAAAGGATTGAAAAATTTTTTGGTTGAAATTGCCGGCGATATTGAAGTTGCCGGCTTAAACGAAAAGGGAGAGAAATGGAAAATAGGAATTAGAAATCCATTTAACAAAGACGAAATTATAAAAGTCTTATCAGTAACTAATGCTGGCATTGCAACGAGCGGAAATTATGAAAGAGGGGAACATATTTATAATCCACACACTGGTAAAATGGCAACAGATATTTCTAGTCTGACAGTGATTGCTAAAAATGCCCTTGAAGCTGATAGATTTTCTACGCCATTTTTTGCCGAAGGTAAATCTTCCATTTATAAACTTGAACAAATGGAAGATTTTGAAGGCTATATGGTATACAATAATAAAGAAGCAGTATCTACCACAGGATTATCAAAATTCATAAATTAATTATGCAAAAAATTCTTAGATTAATACAAAACACAACAATGTATCGCATTGTCCTCTACTCTCTTTGTCTTTTATTCGTATTAGCCTTAGCTCTTTCTTATTTTAAATTAATTTCACCTACGCCTATAGATTTAATTACACAATGTTTGTATATTGTCTCAGTAAGCGTATTAGCCAACTATATTTTGGCCAAAGCTTTTAGGGTTGTTACCAATGACGAATCTGTTTACATCACAGCTTTAATTCTTGTTTTAATTATTCCACCAGCTCCACTTTTACAAGTAATATTACTAGATTCATGGGTGGCAATTTTGGCTCAGGCTTCAAAATATATTTTGGTTTGGAGAAAAAGACACATCTTTAATCCAGCCGCCGTGGCCGTTGTTTTAACTGGCTATGGTTTTTATTTTGGTGCCGATTGGTGGATTGGAACAGTTAGTTATCTTATTCCAGTAATGGCAGTCATGGCTCTTGTTATTGTTTACAAAGTTAGACGATTTTCTATGGCCACTGCATTCCTACTGTCTGTTTTATTTTCTCTTATATTTAAAACTTTTTATTTAAATGAATCTATTCTTAACTCTGGCCAATTATTTATTGGAGCGCTAACTTTATCCCCGATATTTTTCTTCCTAGGAATAATGCTCACCGAACCACTAACAACTCCAGCAAGTAATTGGGGACAAATAGTTTATGGAATATTGGCTGGAATTTTATTTTCAGATGTAACGACATTATTTGGGTTAGGACTAACTCCGGAGCTGGCTCTTGTTGTTGTTAACTTTGTTTCTTTAATTATTTCACCAAAGGAAACTAGTATTTTACTTCTTAAAGATATAAGAGAAATAGGGGCTTTAACTTACGAATTTATTTTTACAAGCAAACATCTAAAACCTTGGAAGGCTGGGCAGTTTGCTGAATTTACAACTCCTTCAGCCATGTCAGATACTCGTGGCAATCGTAGATATTTTACAATTGCTAGCGCTCCAAATAACAAAGAACTTAGACTTGGAATAAAAATGAGTATTCCAAGTAGCGAATTTAAGAAAGGATTGATGAGTTTAAATCCCGGACAAGCTATAAATATGACAAACATCGCCGGAGATTTCGTTTTACCAAAAGATAAAAAGAAAAAAATTGGTTTCATTGCCGGAGGTATTGGTATCACCCCAATGAAAGCAATGATTGACACCGTTACAGAACAAAATCCCCGCGATATAAAATTAATTTATTGTATAAGGTCAATGAAAGATGCCGCTTATAAAAGTGAATTTGATGAAAAAACATGGCTGACAAAATTTTTTGTAGTCGGAGAAGGGGCTAGTATCGGAAATATTTTAGTTGGAGCTTTAAATAAAGAGATGCTTCTTTCAATTGTTCCCGATGCTAGTGAAAGAGTGTGGTATATATCAGGTCCTCATGGAATGGTAGAAACATTTAGTAAAGAATTAAAAGAAATTAATGTTAAAGGAAAAGATATTAAGACTGATTATTTCCCTGGTTTTTAATAATTAAAATTCATAAGAGAGACATTTTTGATATACTTTTTATATGGCTATACAATCTAGAGATATTCCGCATATACATTTAAAGGATGAACCGGCTTTAGTTAAAGAGGGTGTGTTTATTGTTGATGGTGAAGTGTGGAGTACACAAAAAAGAATTGCTAGAATTTACGGAAGAACTATTCCAACAGTGAATGATCACTTAAAGAAAATTTACAGAGAAAAAGAAATGCTAAAAGCGGTTTCTGAAAGAATTTTATTTATAACTCAGAAAGAAGGGAAAAAAGAAGTAACTAGAAAAATTTTTGTTTATAATCCAGATGTTATTATCGCTATTGGTTTTCGTGTGAAAGGTGAATGGGGAAGAGAATTTCGTATCTGGGCAAGAGATATTGTAAGAGGAAGTTACGATGCCAAGGAACAAATAAAACATTTAGTAAAAGGAAGAAAATACTAGTTTATCTTTCTAAGATGTTGTTTTAAATAAGAAAGTGAAGCGTAAGTTTTTTTGCTTGGGTTAAAAATATTTTCTGCATCCCAGATATTTTTTATTTCGTTAAATAATTCTGTTATCTTACTTCCATACATCACATTTAAAAAAGGGGTGCGAATTAATCCGTCGTTTCCGTAACCACAAATACCACCATTATATTTTTTTGTTAATGAAAAAATATCTCTGGTAAACAAAAATAATTTGTCACACATTTCGTCGTTTGAAATATCGTAAATAAATAAAATACTAACATGACCAAAAGCTACATTTCCAGAGATTAGAAAGGTCATACCTTTATTCTGTAAAATTTCTTCCAGTTCTTTTATAAAATTTGAAACTTGGCTAACCTCAACAATCAAACTGTCCAAAAAGTTTATAACAGGCAATCTTTTTTTAGAATAAATACTTAGAATTTCTTTTGGTGATGACACTAGTTTTTTATATGCACTTGCTTCCTCGTGATTTAATATTCTTTTATCTTTTTCATCAAGATGTATTTTTGAAAGAATGATTTTCGCTTTATGTTCCAATCTTTCTTCGTCATTAGCACGGAGCGTTCCTAATAAACAAAATTTTGTGTCTTCTTTTAGTTTTATTTCTTTGGTTATACTTTCAAAATTTTTACCAGCCAAAATAATTGAGTTTGTATCAATTAAATTAACTCTCTCTAAGCCAGCATCTTTTAAAATATCTATTGATTTTTGTAAGTCTTTATATGAATTTATTTCTAACAATAAAGAAACCTCTTTTCTTTTTATCGGCGTAGTTCTAAGTGTAATCGAGGTTATGATTCCCAATGTTCCACCAGATCCAACAATGATATCAATCAGCTGTCTGCCACTTATGGATTGATTCCAAATATCAAATCCAGAATTATCAACTCTACAATTGTTCTTGGCACCATTTATATAAGAAAGATTTCTTGATATCAAGGGGAAAGTTTTTTCATAAATTTCTAAAAGCCCACTACTTGGTGCCACCCCGTCTCTTATTTGATGTTCTTCTTTGTTTGAAAGAACTATATTTATTCCTTCCACCCATTCTCTTATACTTCCATGTTCCAAAAATGAAGAACTTATGTGTTTTGAAGAAACTAATCCACCAATAGTCCCAGTTTCATTTTCTTCTGTAATTATCGGTATTTCTAGTCCCCAAGATTTTAATTTTTCTTTTATGTATTTATTAGAAACACCACTTTCTACTGTAATTAAACTGTTTATAACATTAATAGTTTTTATTTCAGAAAAATACTTTGTCATATCAAGATGTATTCCTTCGGTTAATGACCCACCATCGTCTAGTGAGCCATTTCCACGTGGAGAAATAGGCATATTGTATTCTTTAGCAAAATCTATAATTTCCTTGATATCGTTTACTGTTTTTGGAAAAACAACCGCTTGTGGCCAGACTTGGCAATTTGAATTATCCACACTGTGTGAGGCTAATGTTTGATAAGAGCAACTGATGTCACCTTTTATTTTTTCCTTTAATGTAATAAAAAGAGGGGATACATCGTTTTCAACTGTCTTTTTATAGACCGTGTTCATATATAGTCTTTCCGTTTACATAGATAAGGGCTATAAAAGCGAACACACAAAGAAGTACTAAAAGTGATATTAAAACTTTTCTCAAAAAACTGTAAGCATTTATGCCAACACCCTCTTGGACTACAAGATTAACATCAGTCTGTGGTATCTCTACACCGTTATTATTTTCTGTATTTTGAATGTCTTCCATAATATTCTTATTATAATTTAAATTATCAATTAATTATCCCCTCTGTCCACATAGAAAAAAAAGATTTTTTGTTATAATTAATGTTACAGAATTATTAAAAAATTAAATCAATCAAATTAACAAACAAAATGAAAATCTTTATTAAAGTGCTTTCCAGTATTTATAAGTATGCAACAGCCTTTGTGATTGTTGGGTCACCGTTATTTTTCGTACCAGCAACTACATTTTCGCCTGATGTTACATATTACATAACAATGACCGCGGCCATTGCTATTGCCTTATTATCATATATTATAGTAGCGATTCTAACTAAAACTTGGCATCCAGTGTCTCGTTTCGAGTTAATTGCTTACAGTGCCTTTTCTTTAGCCTTAGTTCTATCTTATATATTCTCAAACAATAAGGGAACTCTTTTTGGAGAGGGTATCAATCCTTTCTCAGCAGTTTCTCTAATGGGAATACCAGCAACTATGTATTTAGTTAGAACTCTGCCTGAGAATTTCCGCAACAGACTAAAGCAAATTATGATTGCCATACTCGGCATTGCCAGTCTTGTCTTCATCTTCTCAACAATATTCTCAGGTCAAATGTCTACATGGTTATCTGCTCCACTTTCAGGATTCTCTTCAGCGACCTCACTTATTGTTTACGTTGGAATATCAGTAATTGCTTTGCTTATTTATGCAAAAGTATCAAATGTTCATATAAAGTATAGAACTGTAGTGGCAGTAACTGCTGTCGTTATCGCTCTTGTTCTAGTTATGGCTGGAATCAAAGGGGACACAAGACCAAGTTTTTCACTTTCACTAGCTGTTGGCCAACAAGTTCTTGTAAACAAAGGAATATTTGGTGTTGGTGCCGGAGATTTCGTCCGTGCATGGCAACTATATAGACCAAGTAGCGTTATAGAATCTCCTTTGTTCGGAGTTGATTTCAACCAAGCTTCTGGAACAATGATGACTTTCCTTTCAACTATAGGTATTGTCGGAGTTCTAGCCTTCTTGTTCTTGGTCCTTGGATCTCTTGTTTCTACCTACCAATCATACAAGAGAGCAACAGACACTAAAGATAAAGTTATTTTTGGATTGATTACAACTGTTTTGTTATATTTCGCAATTATCTCTTGGGTTGTTCCATTCTCCTACTCAATGTTGATAGTTTGGGCAGTTTTAGCAGGGCTTGGTCTTGCTAAGCATCCACTTGGTGAATTTCATCCAGCAAAGATGGCTGTTTACGTGTTTATTCCAATAGTTGCTTTGTTTACTATTCACGGATTTCTAACTTTCAAAAAAGCAGCGGCAACAATTTACTTCAATAATGCACAAAGTATCTTCGCTACAAAGGGAGCAACTCCTGAAGTTGAGGCTTTACTTGGCAAAGCTACAAGTATTTACCCTTATGACGGTTTCTACCGAGCTCAGGTTGAGTATGCTATCTCTAAAGAAAAGCTGATTATCAATTCAAATGAGACTGGTCCTGACGAAATCAAGGCTGCTTATCTAGAAAAAGCAAAATACGCAGTAGATGCTGGTCTTAATGCTGTGAAGAATGGTTCTTACAATTACCAAAATTATGTTTCATTGGGACGTGCTTACGAATTAGCAATTCCTTTTGACAAGGATAAGGCTTACGCCAGTGCTAAGAAGTCATACACTGACGCAACAAACCTTTATAATGGAAACCCTTATCTATACATAACTTTAGCTCGTCTTGAGTCATCAGCAGGTACAAAAGAAGGGGTTAAGAGTTATTTAACACAAGCTCTTGCTAAGAAGACAAACTTCGCAGATGCACAGTACTTTATGAGCCAATTAGAAGCTTCTAACAATAATGTGGATGACGCTCTAACATATGCTCTTCAAGCTGAGAAAAACGCTCCTAGCGACCCTGCAGTATATACTCAAGCCGGATTATTGTTCTACGGAAAGAAAGACTACCAAAACGCAATTTCTTCCTTCCAAGAAGCTCTTAAGATTGATCAAACTAACGCTAATACCGCATATTTCCTAGCTGTCGCTCTTCGTGACGGCGGAAGACCAGATTTGGCTAAGATGATTGCTACTGAGCTTATCAAGCAGAATCCAAATAATTCTTCATTGACTGATTTAATGAATTCTCTTGAGCCAAAGGCCGCAACTCCAACCAAGGCAAAGAAATAAGATGAATCTGACAGATGTTAAAAACGCTCTAGACGAAATAATCAAATTAAATCCTGGATTAGACGGGGCTACTTTAAAGAGACTACTTTTAGCATCAGGTTGGGAAGAAAAGAACATAACAGAAGCTATGTTTATGTTCGAACACGATTATCAGAATGGGGTATCTATTGTAAAAGAAGAAAATAAACAAGAAACCCCATTTGATAAAATAAACGATAGGTTAAATGGTGTAGAAAATGTTAGCGTTGCAGAAGAAACAACAAACACAGAAATAAAAACAGAAGAAAAACTTCTTCCAGATGGAAATGAAGCAAATGATTTTCTATTAGAGCAGCCGATTAAACAAGATACTAACAAAGATATTTTGGCGGCTGCTTTAGCTGTTTCGGAAATTCCTACAGTTATAGAAAATAAAATAGAAGTCAAAGTAACTCCAGTTGCGGAGGAAAAAATAGAAGCTCCTATAATAATGCCAATTGTAGAACCAGTAATAGAAGAAAAAAAGGAAGAAATTCCTGTTGTTGCAGAAAATCCACTTCCAGTGATTGAAGAAGTAAAAGAAATAGAGCCAGTGGAGGTTGTTACTCCAATTGTCGAAGCTCCTATTAAAATAGAAGAGGTGCCAGTTCCTGTTGTAGAAAAGAAAGAAGAAGTTGTGATTGATAAAGAAGTTTTGTTACCTGATGAAGAGGTATTATCTAGAATGTCAGAGGTTCCTCACGAGCAAGTCATACAAAAAGAAGAGGTAAAAAAAACTCCAAAAATTGAAAAAAAGGAAAGTGAGTCCTTGGTTATTGAAGATGAGAAGGAGTTACTTTTAGAAATAAAAGAAGAAAGAGAGAAATTAGAAAAAGCTAAAAAAGAGCAAGAATTACCAGAGGGTTTACCACTTAAACCTTTTGAATCTTCAAAAAGTGTCTGGCCTTTCTCTCATTACAAGTCTGTTTTTAATGGGAATGTGATGGGACCAAAACAAAAAGATGAAGATAAAGAAAAATCACCTGACAATCAATCTAAAAAAACAGTGTATGTCGGTAATATTGTATTTGCCAAAGCTCCAATTTCAAAAGAAGAGAATAGATTGGTTCATATCGCTATAGCTATGTTTTTTGTTATAATTGCATTATTGACGTATATGTACGCAGTTGGCAGATTATAAAAATTAATATAAAAACATATGGAACTAGAAAAATACAAAGGTAAGTTATTCATGTCTGGAATTGTTTTAGCTGTCTCCTTAACAGTTTTAGCTCTTTCCGTTGCTTACAGTGAATGGAAATCACTAAGCCATCCAAACGGCCAAGTTGCAACTATTACTGTAGCAGGGGACGGAGAAGTGACCGCTAAGCCAGATATTTCAAAGATTAGTTTTACTGTAGACGAGGTTGCTAAGACTGTATCTCTAGCACAAAGCATGTCTGAAGATAAAATAAAGGCGACAGTTTCAAAACTAAAAGATTTGGGTATTGATGAGAAAGATATAAAAACAACCTCATATTCAATAAATCCAAAATATTCGTATAACAGTTATTGTTTAGTGCCTGAAGGATGTGGTTCAAAACAAAAATTAGATGGATACGAGGTTATGCAGGGGGTTGAAGTGAAAGTTAGAGACACGACAAAAGTAGGAGATGTCTTTGCTTTGTTGGGAACTGAAAATATTACAAATGTATACGGTCCATCATTTGAAATTGAAAATCCAGATAATCTAAAAGCACAAGCTAGAGAAAAGGCGATAGTTAACGCTAAAGAAAAAGCGCAAAAGTTAGCCAGTGATTTAGGTGTGTCTCTTGGAGAAATTTCTCAATACTCTGAAAATAATAATAATTATTATCCAGCGGTTATGAGCATGGGAGCTGTTTCAAATAAAGGATTGGGTGGTGCACAGCAAGATGTGACCGTTCCAACAGGGGAAAATAGTGTCAAAATTGATGTCAGTATTACTTATTTCCTTAAATAAGAGCTAAATACTCAATAATCCAAGCCCGTTTGACATTTTTCTCTATTTTGGTATTATTGATTTAAATAAATGCCCGAAGGGGTGTTTTTTAAAATAAGAAAATTATGAAACTAGTAGATTATCTAAAAGCGACCAAAGAAGAGCTAAGACAAGTTACTTGGCCAACGACTTCTCAAACTATTAATTTCACTATATTAGTGATAATAATATCTTTAGTTGTAGCAATTTCTTTGGGTGGCGTTGATTTTGTTCTAAAAACCGTTCTTACTAAACTTTTAACTAAGTAATTATAAAATTATGTCAAAGCAAGAAACAGGAGGAGAGCGTCATTGGTACGCTATTCATACATATAGTGGATACGAAAACGCTGTACAGCGTAATTTGAAGCAGCGTATAGATTCTCTAGGAATGGAGAACAAAATTTTTGCTGTGGTTGTTCCAATTGAAAAAAAGATAAAAGTTAAGGGGAATAAAAGAGTTGAAGTTGAGGAAAAGATATATCCTGGATACGTTCTAGTAGATATGATTGTGGATGATAACTCTTGGTATGTTGTTCGCAACACTCCTCGTGTAACTGGTTTCGTCGGTGCCGGAACATTACCTGTTCCACTTTCACAACAGGAAATTGATTATTTGTTTAGTAGAATGAATAGTTCCGAAATTGAACACGAAATAACAATTGCTCTTGGCGAAATGGTTAGAATAAATGATGGTCCATTTAAGGATTTTGAAGGAAAAGTTTCAGAAGTGGACACTGCACGTGGAAAACTAAAGGTTTTGGTTAATATGTTTGGTCGCGAGACCCCAGTAGAACTTGATTTCCTTCAAGTCAAAAAAATATAAAATCGCAAAAATCATTTCATCTACTGCGTTACAGGGAATTTTTCCTCCACGCGCCATACTAATTGTATGTCTTGGTCGTAAAAATTCCCTGTGCCTTGTATCTAAAACAATTTTTGCGATTTTATGGGCGTTACAGAAAAACCTTGAAACTTATTTAAAAAAATGTTAAAGTAGCAAAACTAATATCATGGCAAAGAAAATAACAAAGTACGTAAAAGTTCAGATAGAAGCAGGTAAAGCAACCCCTGCTCCTCCACTTGGTCCGGCCCTTGGTCAGGCTGGTGTTCAGATTGGTGATTTCGTAAACAAATTTAACTCTGCAACTGCTGGAATGCAAGGAAGACTTTCTGTTAATATCTATGTTTATGAAGACAGAACTTATGACTTTGTAATCAAGACCCCAACAGCTACATCGCTTGTTATGAAAGCAGCTGGTGTTGCTAAAGGAAATAGTAAAGGAGGTGCTGGTAAAATTTCAAAAGAGCAAATTCGCCAAATTGCTGAAACAAAATTAAAAGATTTAACAGCTCATACTGTTGAACAAGCAATGAAAATTATTGAGGGAACCGCTCGCTCAATAGGTATAAAAGTAGCTTAAAAATAACAAAAAAATTTCATTTACTGCGTTACAGGGAATTTTTCCTCCACGCGCCATACCAGCTGTATGTCTTGGTCGTAAAAATTCCCTGTGCCTTGTATCTAAACCATTTTTCTTATTTTTACAAATAATTAAACAAAAAATCTCACCACTTGGTGAGATTTTTTGTTTGTGATAGTGTTATTCCAGACCGTTTTTTAAAATGGAGGTAATCGTAATGGAATCAAAAATAGGTGTCTTTAGTCAGAATGACTTGAAAGGATTGATAAAAAACAATCGTATAAATACTCTTCCTGGATTTAAGGATGAGCACGTCGGGCCCGCATCAATTGACCTAACCGTCACTAGTTCTGACATGTACAAGGTTGAGAAACTTTTTCGTCCACGTGGCCAAGGGAATGAAGATGTCTATAACACTCTTGAAATGATGGGAGCAAAGAGCATTTCTTTAGGTCACGAAATGATACCTGGATATGAATACGTGGCCAAATCCAGTGTCAACGTGAATTTTTCTCCTGGCATGTATGCTTATGCCAATGCCAAGTCAACATCTGGAAGGAATTTTTTACTTGTTCGAACTTTGGCTGATAGATTAGGTTGGTTTGATACCGTCGACAAGAAAAACGAAGGCTACACTGGAAATATTTGGTTGGTTTTACAGCCACTTATTTATCCAGTTATTCTCACCCAACTTGAGTGCTATAACCAACTTCGAGTTTTTGATGGAGATACTCGCTTTAATGAGGATGACCTTCGTCGAACTTTGCAAGAAGGGGATATTCTTTACAGAAGGGACGAGTCTCCTTATCCGCAAGGTAAACTTTCTTTGTTCAGTAACGACGGCTCTGTCTTTTGCACTCTCTTTGCTGAAGGTAAAAAGCTTGTTGGGTTTAGAGCTAAGAAAACTCGCCGCGCACTTGATTTGTCTTCGCGCAACGTTGACCCGAGAGAGTATTTTTCTCCGGTCTATGCCGAAGAAGCCATCAAAGGAGATCCTCAAAGTGGTTTTGTAAGACTTCGCGCTGGTGAGCATTATCTTTTTTCAACAAATGAGATGCTCAGGATTCCGGACTATCTTTGTGCAGAGCTTCGTTCGTTAGACCCACGTCTTGGCCTTTTCTTTTCACACTTTGCTGGTTTCTTTGATCCAGGATTTTTTGGAACAGCAACGCTTGAGGTTTTGGCTCCTTACGATATGGTCCTAAGACACAAAGATCCAGTCGCACGTTTTGTTTTTGAAAGAATGCGTAACAAGACTGCTTCTTACGCCGATTCTGGGACCTACCGTAAACAAATTGAAACAAGATTGCCAAAACAATTTCTGCACTGGCAATAGTCCTTTAAGCGGTTCGCAAAGCGAGCCGCTTTTTATTTTTGTTATAATAGGCAAATGAAATTATTTGTTAAGAAATTAAATAGTGATGTGATTGGTATTATTCCTTATGCTCACGAGACAGATGCTGGTCTAGATGTTTGCTGTTCAAATTATGTTGAGTTATTGCCTGATGTTCCTACAAAGGTAGCTACTGGTTTATCTGTCCAGGTACCAGACGGATGTGTCATGCTTGTTTGGGATAAGTCATCAATTGGTGCCCTCGGTGTGAAAACTTTAGGAGGTGTTATTGATTCTGGTTACAGAGGGGAGGTGTTTATTGTTATGATAAATATGACCAATGAAAAAATAAATTTTACAGCTGGTAAAAAAATTGCTCAAATAATTATTCAAAAATATGAAAAAGTTGAATTAGAATACGTAGATTCTTTGAATGATTCAACTAGAGGGGACAAAGGTTTTGGAAGTTCCGGCCACTAATAAACATTTGCTTAGTTTTATTTTTTTCTATATTGTGTCTGAAGCGGTTCTTTAATGGGGGAACAAAGTATGTCTAAAAAAATAGCAATAATTTGCGCAGTCTCTTTAAATGGTGTTTATGGAATCAAAAACAAATTAAGTGGTAAAGAAGAAATTCCATGGAAGTCTTCATATGACTTAAGCAGGTTTAAAGAAGTCACAAAAGGAAAAACTGTCGTCATGGGTAGAGGCACATGGGATTCATTACCCATAAAACCATTACCTGACAGAGAAAATATTGTTGTGTCTTCTAACGGAAGATTAAAACTTCCAGACGGAGTTAGGTTAGTTGGCAATATAGATGAAGCCATAGAAAAAGCCACCACCGAAAAAGTTTTTATTATTGGTGGAGCTCGGTTGTGGGCCTCTGTTCTTCCGATTGCCAACTATATCTATCTGACAATTGTTCATAAAGATATTCTTGTTACCGACAGGACTTTTGTTTTTAAACAAGCTCTCACAGTTGCTAAGTTGTATCCGAACTATCATCTGATAAGAGACTTTTTTATAGAAGAAGATATCGGTGACGGCAAGGATACCAAAGTTGAATTCTTTGAATATGAAAGGCGCTTTAAGAAATAGCTAAAGAAGCGGGACTAGATGTTTCCGCTTCTTTTTGCGTCAAAAATGATGTAGGATTATGGTATGACGAATTATCAGAAGATAAAAAGCGCACTATCCGAATTATCTGAGGGAGTTATCTTTTCTTTGGAACAGCCAGAAGAAATTTCCTATGGTGATTATTCTACTAACATCGCTTTTCCTTTAGGTAAAAAACAGGAAATGTATCCAGCCGAATGTGCTAAAGATGTCACAGAGATATTGAAAGAAAAATTATCTTCAATAGTGGAAAGAATTGAAGTAGCGAATCCTGGCTTTATTAATTTTTATTTAAAAGATGAAGTAAGAACACAAGAAGCTTTCGCTTACATAAGCGAAGAACTTAAATTAGATATTCTAAATGCAAAGAAAGTTATTTGTGAATACACCGACCCTAATCCTTTCAAACTTTTTCACATTGGACATCTTGTTCCAAACGCAATAGGCGAATCAATTGCCAGAATTTATGAATCAGTTGGCGCCACTGTCACACGAGTTTGTTATCAGGGAGATGTTGGTATGCATGTCGCTGCAACCATTTGGGGTATTAAAAATATGGGCGAACAAATGCCATTGGAAACTGCAACGCTTAGAGAAAAGGTAGCTTTTCTAGGTAAGGCTTATACATTTGGAATGGAAGCTTTAGCTGAAAGTGAAGAAAAAAAAGCAGATATAGCTATTATAAATAAAGCTATTTTTGAAAGAACTGACGAAGATATAAATAAAATTTATGATTTAGGAAAAAAGTGGAGTATAGATTATTTTGAAACCATTTATAAGAAACTTGGGACAAAGTTTGATTTTTATATTTTTGAAAGTGAAGTGGCAGTGGTTGGTAGAGATTTAGTTTTAAAAAATATTGATACTGTTTTTGAACAAAGTGAAGGAGCGGTAGTCTATAAAGGTGAGAAGGTTGGATTACACACTAGAGTTTTTATAAACAGCGAAAGACTTCCAACTTACGAAGCTAAAGAATTAGGAAATTGTTTAAAGAAAGAAGAACTTGTTCCGGGAAATGATATTTCAATTGTAGTCACTGGAAATGAAATCGATGAATACTTTAAAGTTATAAAAGCGGTGTTATCAGAGATTGATAAAAATCTTTCAGATAAACTAAAACATGTTTCCCACGGAATGCTTCGTCTTCCTGAAGGAAAGATGTCGTCAAGAACGGGGGAAGTAATTCAAGCAGAAGATTTGATTGAAGAAGTGAAGGAAAGATTAAAAGATAAATTTGATAGTGGAAGAATACAAGGAGAGAAGAGAGAGCAGTTAATAAATGATGTCGCTGTCTCAGCAATTAAATATTCAATTCTAAAAATTGCACCTGGGAAAGATATCGTTTTTGATTTTGAAAAATCAATTTCTTTTGATGGTGACTCTGGTCCGTATTTGCAGTACACTCATGCTAGACTCACTCAGCTTATTCTAAAATGTTGTGACGCTAAAAGTATTACTACTAATGCAGAGAAAGAAATTGAAATAGAAAGATTGATAAATTCATTTGCTAATACTTTAAATAAATCTTATGAAGAAAATGCTCCGCAACATATTGTTATTCATCTGACTCAGTTAACTAGAGCATTTAATGCATTTTATGGAAGAGTTAGAATTATAAGTGAAGCTAATGAAGTAAATAAATACCATATTGATTTGTGCCGTACCACCAAAAATATTATCAACAAGGGGTTATATATCTTGGGAATTGTCGCCCCAGACGAGATGTAATTTATAAATAGACATAATATTTTCACTATGGTAGTGTTTTTGTAGAAGCACTATTTAATTTCAAGAAAGGAAGCATAATAATGACACTACCTAAAAATCTTATTCTAGTCAGGCATGGTCAATCTGAAGGAAATATTGCCACCAAAGCAAGTGAACAGGGAGACAATAGTTTTTTTACTAATGATTTTCTTAACAGACATAGTCGAGAATTCAGATTAACTGATCTTGGCATCAAGCAGGCACAGTCCGCTGCTTCTTGGTTGAGAGACAATATTACTTTCCCAATAGATCGTTATCTTGTTTCTGATTACATTAGAGCAAAGGAGACCGCCGCACACCTAGGACTTCAATCTGCCTTATGGAGTGTTGATGTTCAATTGCGTGAGCGTGATATGGCTCTTATGGATAATCTTCCTCGTGATGTGAGAGATAAACTTTTTCCTTTGGAGCAAACTCAATATAAGTTTAGTCCATTTCTTTCTGTGCCGGCGGGTGGTGGTGAATCTTTCGCTGCGCTATGTCTGCGTATAAAGGCGGATTTTTTGGACAGCATAGCTAGAAACAATCCTAACGGATCTGTCATTGTTGTTTGTCATGGTCATGTTATGAGAGCCATTCAGTTTAAAATAGAAGGCTTAGGTCATGATGATTTCTTGCGTTTAGAAAAATCAGAAGACACAGCTGACAAAATCCGTAATTGCCAAATAATCTGGTATTCCAGACATGATCCAGAAAATAGACTGGTAACAAATACCCGTATGCTAACTGTTCGTTCGGTGTGTCCATGGGACAAAGAGGGAGACCTTGGGTGGAAATATATTGAGCGTAAAAAATTCACCAATCAAGATTTATTTGATGAAGTAAATCGCTATACCAGACACGCATCATAATTTGTTACATTTTGTATACCCGCAATCTAAAGTCGCGGGTATTTTTTTTTGGGAATTGTCGCACCATAGGAGATGTGATAATATATTAGAAGCACAGCACATCGTGCCGTTTCGCCCTTTCTATCACCGTTGATTAGGAGATATCGCTATGCCGATTCACTCCCCGCCTGCTTTCGCCACCATCACCGCCATCGTCGGCGACTCCAACAAGTTCTGAGCCACCCACCCGGCCAGAGTTTTGTATCAAACCCCCAACTGCTTGCAGATTGGGGATTCTTCTTTTCTGGTGGTTTTTTTGATATATTAGATAGATGTCAGATTCTAAAAAAGCTAAGACTGTAAATGAAAAAGAAGTTGAAGTTCTTTCTTTTTGGAAAGAAAATAAGATTTTTGAAAAATCTGTAGAAACTCCTGCGGATGGTGAACCGATTGGAGATTTTTCTTTTTATGACGGGCCTCCTTTTGCTACAGGGCTACCACACTTTGGGCATATTTTAGCCGGCACAATTAAAGATGCAATTCCAAGATACGAAACAATGAACGGAAAGAGGGTTCGTCGTGTTTGGGGTTGGGATTGTCACGGTCTTCCAATTGAAAATTTAATTGAAAAGAAATTAAATCTATCATCAAAGAAAGATATTGAAGAATACGGAATTGATAAGTTTAATAAAGAAGCTTATGAAAGTGTGCTTACTTATGATAAAGAATGGAAAGATGTTATTCCAAGATTCGGAAGATTTGTAGATATGGAACATCCATACAAAACAATGGATGCAACTTATACCGAAAGTATTTGGTGGGCGTGGAAGGAGTTACACAACAAAGGGTTAGCTTACGAAGGGAATAAGATGATGCACATTTGTCCAAGATGTGAGACTCCACTTGCTCAATCAGAAGTCGGAATGAATTACGAAGATGTTACTGATATTTCTGTCACTGCCAAGTTTGAGTTAGTTGACGAGCCAAATACTTTTATTTTAGCCTGGACTACTACTCCTTGGACACTTCCTGGGAATGTCGCTTTAGCTATTGGTAAAGATATTGATTATGTAAAAGTTGAAAGTGTAACCGAAGGCGTCAGCAACAATTTTATTGTTGCAAAAGATAGGATGGAGGATGTTTTTAAAAATAGCCCAGACCACAAAATTGTTGATGAATTTAAAGGAGAAAAGTTAATTGGTAAAGCCTATAAATCTTTATTTAATTATTTTGAAAAGGCTGAGATAAAAAACAAAGAAAATATTTATAAAATTTGGGGAGCAGATTTTGTAACCACAGAAACCGGAACTGGAGTCGTTCACATTGCGCCTGCTTTTGGAGAAGATGATATGAATTTAGCGAAAGAAAATAATCTTCCAATAATTAAGCACGTAAAAATGAATGGCGAGTTTACAGAAGAAGTTACCGACTTTGCCGGAATGAAAGTAAAGAAAGTAGGGGACACACAATCAGCTGATATAGAAATAATAAAATGGTTGGCCCACAATGGAAAACTTTTTGCTAAAGAAAAATTGATTCACTCCTATCCACTTTGTTGGAGATGTAAAACTCCGCTTCTAAATTACGCGACATCTTCCTGGTTTGTTGATGTTCCAAAGATGAAGGAAAAATTGCTTTCGGAAAATAGTAAAATCGGTTGGACTCCAGAACATATTCGTGATGGGCGATTTGGAAAGTGGTTGGAAGGCGCAAGAGAGTGGGCGGTATCAAGAACAAGATATTGGGGAGCCCCACTTCCTGTTTGGAAATCAGAGAATGAAGTCACAATGATTGGGTCACTTGTTGAACTTGCCGAAAGAAATAAACAAAAACCAAAAAATACATACTATGTGATGCGCCACGGACAAGCAAATTCTAATGTCTTTCATATGGTTGATAAAGGAAACGATACCAATAATCATCTTACAGAAGATGGTAAATTTCAAGTAGAAAAGCAGAAAGATTATGTAAAAGATTTAAATATTGATGTAATGTTTTCATCGCCTGTTATTCGTGCCAAAGAAACCGCTGAGATTATAAAAGATAATAAAGAAGTTATTTTTGATAATAGATTGTCTGAAGATAATGCCGGAATATATGACGGAAAAGATGTTGGAGTCTTAGAAAAAGAAGTTGGTAAAAAATATCTACAATTTAATTACACAATAGAAGGAGGGGAATCACATCAAGATGTAATGAATAGAGTAATGAGCGTCATAATGGATTGCGAGAAAAATTATACAAATAAAAATATTTTATTTGTAACTCACGGTAGTCCAGCCAGGATGATGATAGTAGGCTCTGAACTTTTAACAGAAGAGTCTATATTGGCAGAGGAAAATATTCGGTCAGGTAATTTGTATTTGGATAATGCTGAAATAAGAAAGATAAATTATAAAATTGTTCCTCGTGATGAAACTGGGGCAGTAAATCTTCATCGTCCATATATAGATGAAGTAGTTATTACAGACAGCAAAGGAGAAGACATGAAAAGAATCCCAGATGTCTTTGATTGTTGGTTTGAGTCTGGTTCTATGCCTTTCGCCTCTATTCACTATCCATTTGAAAATAAAAAACTTTTTGAAAAAAGTTATCCAGCAGAATTTATTGCTGAAGGAATGGATCAGACTCGGGGTTGGTTTTATTCTTTGATTAACTTGGGGGTCGGATTATTTGATAAAGCACCGTACAAAAATGTTATTGTGAACGGGCTTGTTCTAGCAGAAGGTGGTAAAAAACTTTCTAAGAGTGAAAATAATTTTACTGATCCGATGGAGTTAGCAGAAAAATTTGGTGTTGATGCTATTAGATTTGTTTTACTTTCATCTCCAGTTGTTAAAGGAGAAAATATTTCTTTCTCAGACGATATGGTTGAAGAATCATACAAAAAAATAATACTGAGAATGGAAAATGTCTTGTCATTATACGAAATGAACAAAACTGATAATGTAAAATCATCATCTGATTCAAAAAATATTTTAGATAGATGGATAATTTCTAGAATTAATGAGGTTATTAAAAGCACAACTGCTGGCTATCAAAAGTATTGTCTTGATGAAGCCACTCGTCCAGTTGATCAATTCGTTGATGACTTATCTGTTTGGTTTGTTAGAAGATCAAGAAGCAGATTAAAAGGCGATGAAGGGGAAAATGAAAAAGTAAAATCCTCTCAAACATTAAAATTTGTATTAATTGAATTTGCCAAAGTCACAGCTCCAGTTATGCCATTTTTATCAGAAAGAATATACAAAACACTAGACGGTGAAAAAGAAAGTGTTCATTTAGAAAGCTGGCCAAAGGGAGGAAATATAGACACTGAAGTTATTACTTACATGAAAGAAGCTAGAGAGATTGTTTCGGTAGCTTTGATGAAAAGAACTGAAAGTAAGATCGCTGTTCGTCAGCCATTACAAACTTTGTATGTAAAAACAGAATTAGGAAATGAATATCTTGAAATAATTAAAGACGAAGTAAATGTTAAAGAAATAAAGAAAGGGGAAGAGGTCTCTTTGGATATTAATTTAACAGATGAACTTATAAAAGAGGGAGATATTAGAAATCTTATGCGTGCTATTCAAGATGTCCGTAAAGAAAAAGGATTATCACCAAAAGATATTGTAAATATTTCTGTTTCTTCTTTGTCTAATTTTAATAGTTTAGATTTACTAAAAGCCACTTGTAAAATTGGAGAAATAAAAGAAGATAAAAACATAGAAGGAACAACTGTAAAACTTTCCTTTGGTGATATCGTATTCTCTATCAACTAAATTTGATATTGATTACAGATTATGGCGATTGAAAAACACACAACTGAAAGTATTGTTATAAATTATTTTGATAATGGAGAAAATGATAGAGTCTATAAATTTTTCACTAGAGATTATGGAATGATTTTTGTTCACGCTAAAAGTATTAGGAAACTAGAAAGTAAATTACGGTCACATTTATTAGTTGGTAGGAAATCATTAATCACAATAGTTAAAGGTCGCGAGGTCTGGCGATTGACTGGTGCTGAAAGTGTTTCTAAAAAATCAGATTTTCTTTCTGAAACTGCTGTATTGCTTGAAAGATTTGTTCGTGGAGAAGGGGCTTATAAAAAACTTTTTGATAAGATTTTAGAAATAGACGATAAAAAAGATTCTTTTGATAAAAATAAAACAAAAATTTTACTTTATTATATTATCTTGGTTGATCTTGGATTTGCAGATGCCAATGTTATTGGAGCAAAATCGTTAAAAGAGTATGTTTCTTTTTCAGTGGATGATTTATATACACATTTACTTCTTAACTTTAGTGCGGTAAAGTCCCACTTACATAGCGTATTAAAAGAAATGCAATTTTAGTTTTCAGTTGTGTATCGACAAAATATAAAAGTGTTATAATTGTAATATGGATAACAATCCCGAAGAATCAAACAAAAGAGGTGAACTTCATAGAGTTGATGATTTAGAGAATAGTCTCTATAGCAGAAAAGGTAAACAAGAAGATGTAAAGATTCACGAAATAAGAAAAGATAAGGCTTATGATTTACCAAAATCGTGGGCTGATAGTACGCCGGATATTTTTCTTAACAGAAATTTAAAAAGCACTGGAGTAAGTTTTGGAATGAAAGTTTTTTTCATCTCTGTTTTTTTATTAATTATTGCACTTTTTTATACTGGATGGAGAATGATTTCTTATAGAAGTGTGGTGTCTAGCGATAACATAGATTTGGTTACCAATATAAAACCTTATGTTGAGGGAGGAGAAATAACTGATTTAAGTGTTGATATTCATAATAGAAATAATGCTACTTTGCAAAACGCGGTTTTAACAATTTCTTACAATAAGGGTATCGGGGCTCAAGACCAAAATCAAATGATTTTTGATAAAAGGGAAATTGGACAAATAACAGCTAATGATTATCAAAAAAATAATTTCCAAGTTCAGTTATACGGTGCCGAAGCTGATGTTAGAAATATTTCCGCCAAGCTTGAATATCAAATTGCTGGAGCAAGCGCCACTTTTAGCAAAACTTCTATCATTACAACCATATTAAAAACTCCGCCAGTATCACTTTCTATAGACGGCCCGGATACTTTATCTCAAGGACAGAACGGAGATTATAAATTAACGATACAAAATAATACTTCTACGACAACTGATTCTTTTTTGGTTTCGCTTTCCTTTCCTACTAACTTTAATTTAACAAGTGTAAATCCAAAACCAATTAATAGAAACAATGTTTGGCAGATTGATAATTTGCAGTTAGGTCAAAAAATAACAATTTCTTTTTCTGGTTCATTTGATGGTAACACTGGTGAAAATATGACTATCAAAGCTCTTTCGGGCTCTATGTCTTCTAGCGCCAACGAAATCGGGGTTGTTTATTCTTCTTATTCAAAAGATATAACTCTTAAAAAGACTCCACTTTCACTTTCTGTATCGCTTGATTCTGGAAGCGGCGGAACCAATTCATTAAAGTATGGAGACAAACCTACTTTAGTTATAAATTATTCAAACAACGCTAGTAGTACTTTAACTAATTTAAAAATTGTGGCTCACATTTATGGTGATGCTCCAATTGCCGATTCTATAACCGCAGACGGTGGATACTTTGATTCTTCAAAACAGACTATTACTTGGGATCACATAACCAATCCCGAACTTAGTTCTATTGGTTTAGGTGGGCAGGGAACACTTAGATTTTATGTTCCTGTTGTTTCCAAAGGAAATAGTTCTCCGGCACTTAAATTAGATGTAACTGGAATTGCTAATGGTTCTGGTAATGATGATGTAACCGCCAGCCTATCAAAATCTTGGAACGTACTAGGAACGGCTAATATAAATGGCTGGGTTAGTTATACAAATTCTCCTTTCAAAAATAGCGGACCTATTCCTCCGGTGCCAAATAAAGATACAACTTATACATTACACATTATTGCCTCTGCTCAAAATGCGATAACTAACGGAAGAGTAACATTTATATTACCTTACTACGTATCTTGGATGAATGTATTTTCTAATAATCAAAAAGTTGTTTATGATGAAAAAAATAAAATAGTCATTTGGAGTGTTGGTGATGTTGGAGCAGGGACATCTAAGAGTATTGATATACAAGTTTCCGTGAGACCTTCAGTTAGTCAGGTTGCGTCTTCTCCTAACTTAACATCATCTATTGCTCTTGAGGCCGATGAGGTCACTACACAGGCTCATGTAAAAACTACATTGTCTCCATTAAATACTGTCATTTACAAAGAAGATTGGCAGATTGGAGCAAATACTGTGTCATCTCAATAAACCTAACCCACACTAAACTGATTGGTTTTTTTGTGTTATTATGCCTTTATGAAAGATAATAATATCAATATTTCTATATCTTCTGGGACGATTATAAAAACCGCATTTTTTATTGCACTCTTTGCCATACTTTATTATGCCAGAGAAGTGGTAGTAGCACTTTTAGTTGCGGTAGTTCTTGCTTCCGCTGTCGAAATACCAGTTAAATTTTTATCAAAATTTAAAATTCCTAGATGGCTTTCTGTTCCTTTGATTTTTATCCTACTTATTGCTTCAGTGGCCTCGGCTGCTTTTCTATTCATTCCACCAATGGCTGATGATATTGCGAAATTTATCGCATCATTACCACAACTTCTTAATTCAGTTCAGATTTTTGGAAAAGATATGGGCTTCAAAGATTTGTCTACATCTATGATGGATTTGGCAAAAACAATATCCAAAGGTCAGATTCTTACCGTTATAAAAGATATGATTTTTGGTTCAAGTAGTTTCTTCACTACAACTTCTTTTGTTTTGTCTAGTATATTAAATGTCATTCTTACTTTTGTTTTGTCATTTTATTTATCTTTACAAGATGGTGGAGTTAAGAAGTTTTTGAGATTAGTTTTCCCGAAAGTTTACGAGAGTTACATTGAAGACCTCTGGGATCGTTCTCAAAGAAAAATTTCACTCTGGTTGCAAGGTCAATTCCTGCTTTCTTTTTTGGTGGCTTTACTCGTTTATATTCCGAATTTGATTTTAGGACTTCCTTACGCAGCACTGATTGCAGTTTTAGCTTTCTTTGGTGAACTTGTTCCAATGGTTGGACTAACTCTCGCTATGGTTCCCGCGTTTTTCGTTGCGTGGGTTCACGGAGGGACATCTTTACTTTGGATAGTTGTCATAATTTATGTAATTATAAGTCAGTTTGAAAGTCACGTGCTTTATCCTAGTGTTATGAATAAATTAGTTGGTGTTCCTGCGGTGGTTGTGATTATATCTTTAGTTATCGGTGCTAAGTTAGCTGGTCTTTGGGGAGTGTTACTTGCTGTTCCTATGGCTTCAGTTATTATGGAAATTGTTGCCGATGTAGAAAAAAGAAAAGCGCATGCAGGATAAGCCATTTTACATAACCACGACACTTCCTTATGTGAATTCCGAACCTCACATTGGTTTTGCTATGGAAATAATTAGGGCGGATGTTATTGCTAGATATAAGAAATCATTAGGTTATGATGTATTTTTTAATACTGGAACTGATGAGCATGGAGCAAAGATTTATGAAAATGCAGTTAAAGCTGGAATTACTCCTCAGGAATTCGTAGATAAATCAGCTAAGAATTTTAAGGATCTACTATCTCTTTTAAATATAAGCGACGACGTGCATTTTATTCGCACTACTGATGAAAAACATATTAAAGCTTGTGTAGAAATTTGGAACAAATGTCTAGAGAAAGGGGATATTTATAAAAAAGAATATAAAATAAAATATTGCGTTGGTTGTGAGCTTGAAAAAACAGATAGCGAACTAGTGAACGGTAGATGCGAACTTCATCCCGACAGAGAAATTGAAATAAGAGAAGAAGAAAATTATTTTTTCAAGTTTTCTAAATATCAAAAACCATTGCTTGATTATTATAATGAAAATAAAAATTTTGTAATTCCCGATTTTCGTTTTAACGAAATTAAAAGTTTTCTAGAGCGTGGTCTTGAAGATTTTTCTGTCTCACGACTTAAAGAAAAAATGCCGTGGGGTATTCCTGTGCCAAATGATGAAGCTCATGTGATGTATGTTTGGTTTGATGCTTTAACTAATTACATTTCTACACTCGATTGGCCAAATGGAGATAATTACAAAAAATATTGGGAACAAATTGGTGCAGAAAAAAGAGAAGTGGTGCAGTATTGTGGAAAAGATAATCTCCGTCAGCAATCAGCGATGTGGCAAGCAATGCTTATGTCAGCAGGGCTTCCGCTTTCTACCAACATTATTATCAATGGATTTATAACTGGAACTGACGGAATAAAGATGAGTAAATCACTTGGCAATGTTATTAATCCGTTTGAAGTGATTGAAATGTTTAAAGACGTTACCGATTATCCGGAAGATGTTTTAAGATTTGTTTTGCTCCACGATATTTCTTCTTTTGAAGATGGTGGAATTTCTATAGAGAGTATTAAACAAAGTTATCAATCTAATTTAGCAAATGGAATTGGAAATCTCACAAGTAGAGTAATGAAAATGGCAACGAGTTACGGGGTGTCCATTGATGTCAGCGAATCATCTATAAACACAATAAAGAATACGGAAAAAATGGGGACAGTTTCTTTGTATAATGATATAGAAAGTTTTAATTTAAACAAAGCACTACAAAGTATAATGTTTTCGGTTAGTGATATTGATTTACTAATACAAAAGAAAGAGCCGTTTAAACTAATAAAGACTAACGAGAATGAAGCAAAAAGTTTACTGAAAGGTATTTTGCATAGTTTGTTACAGATTTCGGTTACGATAGAACCTTTTCTACCAAAAACCTCAGACAAGATTCTGGAATGCATTCGTGAAAATAAAATGCCAGAAAAACCGTTGTTTAATCGTTTACAATAAGATGCTTGTTTTATGATTACTGTTATAACTCCTTGCTTGAATGTTTGTTCTGACGCCTCAAGAGAAGATTATTTTCATAAAATGATGAACAGTATACATGGGCAGTCATATAAGGAAATAGAACACATTATTGTTGACGCTGGTTCAGTTGATGGAACTTTTGAATTGTTAAAAAAATATGAAGAAAAAGGATGGATTAATTGTCTTATTTCAGAAAAAGATAGTGGTATATATAGTGCTTTAAATAAAGGACTCAAATTAGCTAAGGGTGAATTTATAAATATTATGAATACAGACGATTATCTTATAGACCTATCTTTCTTTGAAAGGTCTATAAGTATTATTAGAGGTAATAACGTCGATTTTTCTCATGCGGATAGAATTATTAAATCAAGAAAAAATGATGAAAAAGATATAGTGAAAAAAGGTGAAGAAAAGGTCGCATTTTTTAGAATGCCGTTTAGACATCAGACCATGATTATTAAGAAGTCCATCTTTGAAGATATTGGATTTTTTGATGAAAAGTATAAAATAGCATCGGATTATAAATTTATACTAAAGATGCTTTTAAGCAACAAAAAGGGAGTACATATACCAGAAGTGGTATTGTGTTCTTTAGGTGGTGGTATTTCATCCAACAGGGATTTGTGTATTGAAGAAGTAAGTAATGTCTTGTACGAGTCTTATGGTAAAGAATTTCGTTTAACCATAACTGACTGTAAGGATATTTATTTACAGGAGCTATCTTTATGGTCATTGCTTAAGATACTATTTTTAATAAAAAATGATAAAATTAGAAAGTCTCTAATCTTTGGTTATTTCAATTTTTAAATAGATATCATGTCCCTAAAAAGTTTACCAGAACCAAAACCAGAATCAATTACTATGTTTAATTACATTGATATACATTCGCATTTACACTTCAAAGACTATGACAATGACCGTGAAGAGGTGATTTCTAAAATGAAAGAAAGGGGGGTGGCGACCATTGTTGTCGGAACAGATTATGAAGACTCAAAAAAGGCAATAGAACTTGCCAATAAACATGAAAATATTTTTGCTTGTGTTGGAATACATCCAAACGATATAGGAAAAGTTTCTGCCGAAGGTGTACCAGCCTCTGGCTGGGATGAAAAGTTATTTGAAGAATTAGCTAGAGAAAAAAAAGTTGTAGCTATTGGTGAGTGTGGTCTAGATTATTTTAGACTAAAAGAAAATATTGAGGAAGAGAAAGCTAAACAAAAATCGCTTTTTATAAAACATATTTTACTTTCAATAAAAATTGGAAAGCCTTTAATGCTCCACGGCAGGGGGACAAACAATTCTTATGATGCCTATGAAGACATGCTTGAGATTTTAGAAAAGTATCACAAAACTTACGGAGACCCGCCTGCCGGCGAGGCAGGCAAATTGAAAGGCAACGCTCATTTTTTCGCTGGCGATATTTCAATTGCCGAAAGATTTTTAAATATTGGATTCACAATGAGCTTCTCTGGAGTTATAACTTTTACAAAAGACTACGACGATGTTGTGCATTTTGTGCCACTCAATATGATACACGCTGAAACTGATAGTCCGTACGCCACCCCAGTCCCATTTCGTGGGAAAAGAAATAATCCCTTTTATGTAGAGGAAGTTGTTAGAAGAATAGCTTTGATTCGTGAGTACGGCGAGCAAGAAGTAATGGAAGAATTAAGAGAAAATTGTAAGAGAGTTTTTGGGATTTAGATTGTCCCTAGCTAAGGGAAGGTTAATTAGGCCAATCTTTTCTTTTTACTTAAAATGTGTTAGATTATAACCCTATGACAGAAAATAATGAAACCACAGTGGATAGCCGAATTTATGAAGTTTCGTTCATTTTTGATAACAAAATTGAACTAGATTCGGCGCTTAAGAAGGCAGACGCACTTAAGCAATCCATTGCTACCCTAGGAGGTAGCTTCATTTCTGAAGAAGTTCCGTATATGCGTGAACTTGCTTACGAAATGATACGCGTCCAAAATAATATTAACGTTCGTTTTAATGAAGGATATCTCGGATGGATTAAATTTGAGATTGACGGTGCTAAAATCAAAGAGATTGAAAAGTCTCTAAAACTAGATGAACAAGTTGTTCGTTTTTTGGTGGTAAAAACATCAAAAGATAACACTGTCTTTACAAGAAAGGCTCCTATTATCAAGATAGAAGACTTAAAAGACAATGAAACCGACTTTACGGACATTGATACAACATTAGAAGATGAAGGAGTCGATAATGGGGTCATCGAAGATGTTATTACTAGCGAAGAAATAAAAGAAGAAGTAAAATAAAGAAGTATGTATCTAAACAAAATTTTTCTTTTTGGAAATCTAACTCGCGAACCAGAAATGAAATCACTTCCTTCTGGGTCAAAAGTTACACAGTTTTCTTTAGCAACTAATCGTGTTTATAAGGATCAAGCCGGTAACAAGCAAGAGCAAACCGAATTCCACAATATTGTCATCTTCGGTCGCCAAGCAGAAACATCTGCTCAGTATTTAAAGAAAGGGCAGGGTGTAATGATTGAGGGAAGAATTCAAACTCGTTCTTGGGATGATCCAAACGGAGGAGGAAAAAAATACCGCACAGAAATTATTGCCGAGTCAGTTCAGTTTGGTCCAAAGTCAGCCGGTTTCCAATCACAAGGTGATTTAGGAGGTCAGGTAGCACAAGCGCCAGCGAAAGCTTCTTCAGCAAGTGATTTGGATACGATTGATTATGGAGATACTGATGTCAACGTAGAAGACATCCCTTTTTAAACAGTCACTAGCACTGCATCTACTTCGTTAGAAAAACTTTTTTCTCCAGCGATGTACGATTTGTACACCTTAGTCGAAAAAAGTTTCTCTGCCTCGCATATACAGCACTATTGCCAGTTTATAAAACACATTAGAATATTAACTATTAAAATTTATGAAAAAACAAGATTATTTTAACCAAAACAATGTAAAATTTATTGACTACAAGGACACTGAAGTTCTTGCTAAGTTCTTAAATCCACACGCTCGTATTTTATCTCGCCGTAAGACTGGTCTTACTGCTAAGAATCAAAGAGCTTTAGCTAACGCTATAAAGCGCTCTCGTTTTATGGGATTACTTCCATATGTATCCCGCTAAAAATATAAAGTATGCATCCAAAAAAAGAACGCACATATGTAATGATAAAGCCAGACGGAGTACAACGCTCCTTGATTGGTGAAATTATAAAAAGAATTGAAAGAACCGGTTTAAAGATTATCGGTCTTAAGATGTTTGTCCCAACTGAAGATCAATGTTGGAAACATTACAACAAAGACGATGCTTGGTTTACAAAAAAAGGGGAAAGAGCAGTTGAGTCTCGTAAAGCTCTTGGAATGCCAGTTGAGAAAGAAGCGATTGAATACGGAAAAGATATTATCCGTGCACTTGTGAAGTATATGACTGTTGGTCCAGTTGTTGGATTTATTGTTGAAGGAAATTCATCTGTCACTATTGTAAAGAAATTAGTTGGTGGAACTGAACCAGCAACATCAGATGTTGGAACAATTCGCGGAGACTTCACCATTGATACATATAACATTTGTGATATAGATGGCCGTGCTGTTAGAAATTTAATTCACTGTACAGATAATCCATCTGAAGCTGATTACGAAATACCGATTTGGTTTAATGAAAACGAAATACTAACTTACCGCTTAATTCAAGACGAAATACTTTACGATGTGAATCTAGACGGTATTTTAGAATAAACCAAAAAGTCATAAATCACCCCAGCTACTTTGTCACAAGTTCATTTTTGTCAGTCGTCGTAGTCTTCTACGACTTCTTTCAAAAACTCCTTGCTTCGCGTATCTGTAATGATTTCTGACTTTTTTGATTTCTTCCTTGTCTTTCCTTGATTTTTTTAATTTATCCACACAATCCACAAAAATTTTGCTTGCCAGCTCCTTGCTTATTATTTCCACACTCCTATAATTAAGATAGGTACTTCATACATCTAACTGCTTATATGTGTCTACGGGTTATGAATTATAAGCATCGACTGTGGTTTGTGTTTTTTTCTACCCACTTGAATATAAAAGTTCAGCTAGATGCATAAGAAGTACCTCCACTTTGGAAAAAACTCAAGTGAAAACTTGAGTTTTTTCCTACCAAATTTTTTCATATTATTTTCTCTTGCATCTTATTTTACTCGAGCGTATACTCAAATTAGGACGCTTGAACATTTATCTCTGTTACTGCATCTTAGGGTTATAGAGCGTAGGTTTACTTTGAGAAATAGACCTCATCTTACCCACCTGGAATAAAAACTCAGGTAGATGCGCTCAAGCGTTCTTGAAAAAAATCCGACCAAAAGTCGGGTTTTTTCATGTTATAATTTGATTATGAAAAATATAATATTGTCAGCCATTTTTCTTTTTGTAATATTTTATGTGGCAACTTTTATCTTCGGACCAATGAATCTTTTCTATGAAATTTGGTGGCTTGATATTCCAACTCACATATTAGGTGGTATTGCTATAACATCGCTGACAATTTCATTATTAAAATATTTTAATTTAGAAATAAATTACAAAAGAATTTTTATATCAATACTGATAGTTGCTATTTTGTGGGAAATTTATGAATATTTGAATTATATTTTCTTTGGAGTGGAATGGGGTGGAGTTTTTGACACCATTAAAGATATATTTGACGGAATATTCGGCGCTACCTTAGCATATTTCATTTATAAAAAAAGATAACTAATCACTAAACTACAATCTATTTTATGTCTACCTTTAAAGTCACTTTTGCAAACGGAGCTCAGATGCCGACTGGTTCTAATTTTCTAGTTGAATTAGGTGGTAGGAAAATTTTAATTGACTGTGGGTTGGTGCAAGGGGAGAGGTATTCCATTCCTATCAATCGTGAACCATTTACTTATGACACTACTTCTATTGACGCACTTTTTGTTACTCATTCTCATCTAGATCATGTTGGTAGAATTCCGAAATTAGTAAGAGATGGATTTAAAGGAAAAATAGTAAGCACCGCACCTACGAGAGATATTGCTGAACTTATTATGATTGATTCTATGGGAGTTCTTTCCAAAGAAGCTAAGCACGAAAACATTGAAATGCTTTACGAAGAAAAAGATGTTTTAAATTCAATGCACTTATGGAATGATATTGTTGAATACGAAAAGCCTTACACTTTTAAAACTGATGATGGCGACGCCCTTTTTGTTTTTCATGACTCTGGTCACATATTAGGTTCAGCAATTATCGAAATAAGATATAAAGGGAAAAACCTTGCTTTTACGGGGGATTTGGGGAATACACCATCACCTTTAATGAAAGATACAACTAAATTAACCAACATAGATTATTTAGTTATGGAAAGTGTTTACGGTGATCGTAATCATAAAGACAGAGAAAAGAGAGTTGATATTTTGAAAGATTCTTTAATCTCGACAATAAATAACGGAGGCTCAGTTGTCATACCGGCCTTCTCTATTGAGAGGACACAAGAACTCATGCTTGCTTTTAATGAATTAGTTGAAAATAAACAAATTCCAGAAGTTCCTATTTATCTTGATTCACCGCTTGGTATCAATGTAACTAAAGTTTATAAAAAGTATGATAGTTGGTTTAATGAAAATGTCGAAAAGACAATAAAGAGTGGAGACGACATTTTTGCTTTTAAAGGTTTGATAAAAACTCCAACATCAGAAGATAGTAAAAATATTTCAAACGATGAAAGACCAAAAGTTATCATCGCCGGAAGCGGTATGTCAAACGGCGGTCGAGTTCTTTTTCACGAGGCGAGATATTTACCTGATCCAAAATCATCTGTCATAATTGTTGGTTATCAAAGCGCTTACACATTAGGAAGAAGATTAGTTGATAATGCTAAGGAGGTTATAATTCACGGTGAAGTAATACCAGTTAGAGCTCACATTATAAATATTCATGGATTTTCTGCACATAAAGATTCTGATCACTTAGTTGAATTTGTTTCTTCAACCGCCAGTACTTTAAAAAAGATTTTTGTAGTTTTGGGAGAACCAAAAAGCGCTTATTTCTTGGGACAAAGACTCTTTGAAGAATATGGTGTCGCTGTTAATGTTCCAGAAAAAAATGATGTCCTTATATTGGATTAATTTTTTCTTCTATATGTCGTTAATAAACCTAGCGACTATGAGTTGGCTCTGATATAATTTATCTAAATGAAAGCAAGTAAAATAACAATAGCAGTGTCCGGCGCTGCTGATATCGCACACTGTGGACCTTCTGTCATACCGATCGCTAAAGAATTAGGTCGTGAGATAGCAAGACAAGGTTGCCAATTAATTACTGGCGCCACTTCTGGCTTCCCGATGTATACCGCAGAAGGTGCCAAGGAGGCAGGTGGATTTTCTTTCGGACTATCTCCAGCCGCGAGCAAGAAAGAACATTTGGAAACATATCATCTTCCGCTTAAAGCAATGGACACAGTTATTTATACTGGCTTCGGTTATCCTGGAAGAGACTTGATGTTGGTGAGATCGGCGGACGCCGTTATTATTGGTTGTGGAAGAATAGGGACGATACATGAGTTTACAGTTGCTTGGGAAGCGAATATGCCTCTTGGGATATTGGTTGGTGAATGGCCAACAGATGAAGTTATAAGAAATATAATAGATAATAGCAATCGTCAGAATGATGGTGTTATTTTTGAAAGTGATCCTAAAATAATGGTTTCAAAATTGGTGGCAATGATAAATAAAAGGGAGGAAAATGGAGAAATCAATATAAGGCTTTAGAATACAAAAGAGCGACACCGTAGGTGTCGCTCTTTTTATATTGTTTAGGCGTTAACTTGATCCACTACTCTCTTAAATGTGTCTGGGTTATTTTGTGCTAACTCTGACAACATTTTACGATTGATAGTCATTCCTTTCTTTGTTAATTTATCAATAAACACGCTGTATGTAATTCCCATTTCGCGAAGTCCAGCATTTAGTCTTACAGTAAACAATCTTCTAGCATCAGTTTTCTTATCTTTTCTGTGAGCGAAAGCATAAGCTCCAGCATGACGAAGAGCAACTTTTGCTTCCACTTCTTTTTTACTACGACCAAAACGATAGCCTTTCGCTTGCTTCAGCACATTTCTTCTGTGCTTCATTGCCATCTTACTTCTTTTTACTCTTGCCATATATTTTTAGGTTAATTTTAAGATTATAGGAGACCTGGAAGGAAACGAGACTTTTCTTTTCCTGTCATAACGAATTCTTGTCCACGCTTTGCGTTTAATTGCTTTCTACGAGGAGCTTTAGCATTGAAATGATTAAGACCCGGCTTGCGGCCGATTATCTTTCCGTTTTTTGTTACTCTCAAACGTTTTAAAACTGATTTATTGGTCTTCATAATCTTATAATGATAATCACGCTATTCTAGCACACTTATTTAGCCTTTTCAAGTACAATCATCATTGATTTAGGAATCTTTTTAAGGGGTTCAGCTATTTTGTACTCGGCTGGAATAACGGCTAAAATTCTATCCATTCTCTCTCTTAAGAACTTTTCATCCATATATTTAGTCCTTCCTTTTAGTTGCAGGTCAATTTTCACACGATGTCCTTCTCTTATCCATTCGGCCGCCTGTTTAGCTTTAATCATAATGTCGTGTTCAGAAATAGAAACACTTATTTGTATGTTTTTTGTTTCAGTTGTATGGGATTTTGCCTTTACTTCCTTTTGTTTCTTGGAAAGCTCGTAAACATATTTTCCATAGTCAGCAATGCGAGCCACAGGAGGATCAGCGTTAGGGGAGACTTCAATCAAATCAAGTCCAGCTTGCTTAGCTAGAGCTATAGCTTCTTCTTTAGTAATTACTCCTAAATTATCTCCGTGTGCTCCTATCACGCGTAGTTTGAATGAACGAATATTATTGTTGATGTTTATTTTTTCTGCCAAAGTTGTTTTCTAAATGCTATCAGTAAAAGACTAATTAAGCAATATTACTTTTTCTTTTTACTAAAGACATAGAGATACAGTATCTCTAGAATACCAAGAGTATTTATAATCAACATAGCAATGAACCATTTTTTGTCTCCATGCTTAGCTGATTTCCAAAGGGCCATACCTTTCCAAATTAATGACCAAACAATAGCAATTATTAAAACTATTTTAAACTGTCCGCTTGTAAAGTTTGTTATATTTAACATAGGTCTATTTTACCATTTTCTTTTTCCAAAAGTAAGATATAACCAAATAGACAATAAAGATTACAACAATATAATCAATATAATGAAGCTTGTCGTGAATCAGTGTCCAGTTATTTTGTAATTTAATTCCAAGATATGTGAATAAGGCGCTCCATATAAAAGCCCCAACAAAAGTATAGAAAGAAAACTTTTTTATATTCATCTTAGCTATTCCGGCTGGAAAGGAAATGTATGTTCGTATAACTGGAAGTAGTCGTCCTACAAAGACAGTTACATTTCCGTGCCTTACAAACCAATTATCAGCAATATCTAATTCTCTTTTTGAAATTAAAATATATTTTCCATATTTTTCTATCAGAGGCCTACCACCAAAGTATCCTATGTAATAAGCAAGCAAAGAACCAAACAGATTTCCAATTGCTCCCATGAAGGAAACTGTCCAGAAATTAAATCTGCCTATGGCTGTTAAAAATCCAGCAAACGGCATAATTATTTCAGAGGGCGCTGGTATTCCACAACTTTCCAGTGCCATTAATATGAAGACACCGAAATATCCAGTTGTGTTTATGGTTTCGGTAATTATGCTAGCTAGGTGATTTATTATATTGGTAATCATTAAAAATAATTTTAGCATAAATAAAGCGCTGTGGCGGGTCGGGGGTCGGTCACCACTTTGGTATTTTGTTTCGTGGTTACACTTACAAAACACTCAAAGTCGCGACCCCGTGCGTCACACGCCCTATTCTCACTCCATTCGAACAGGGAACCTCGTGTTCCTGTTCGACCCTGACACGAGTGGGTTTACCACTCGTTCCCATTCCACCAAATAACTAAAGCCACATCAATCGATGTGGCTTTAGTTATTTGGTGGAAGTGGGCGGGGTCGAACCGCCGTGTAAATAAGATGTATATATGAGTCTACAGTGTTTAGTTTGCTTCTTGTGTTCTCGGCTAATTAATTATTAAACAAACCAAATGTTAATTAACCAAAGCACATTGTTTCAATAATTATGTGTGCAATATAACTATCTACACCAATTTGTATTATGCCGTTACTATTTCAGTTGGTGAAAAATAGGCGACACCAGATTGGCCTAAATTAGGCGAATGCTGGAGCAAATCCGAACGCCATATATGGTGAACGAATTGCTGCTGCAGTTTTGTTTGCAACAATGTGTTCTTGAAGTTTTACGAATCATCAAGATTTTTCGACACAGCACATATAAAACATTTTTATCTATCGAATCCAAGTACACTCCCGTAAGTTACTTTGCGTTCTTTAATTCTCGACGAGCGATATCTTTTTTAATATTTTCTCGCTTGTCTCCTTTTTGTTTTTTCTTACAAAGTCCAATCTCGCACTTAACGAGATTGTTTTTAATATACAATGAAATAGGCACTATTGTCAAGTTTTTTGATTCCTCTAATCTTATTATTTTTAGTATTTCACTCTTGTTTAACAGAAGTTTTCTAGTGCGATATGGGTCATATGATTTTGGCGTATTATTTTCTTGATATGGTGGTATAAAAATACCAACAAGAAAAACTTCTCCACCACGAACAATAGCCTTTCCACCTTCAAGAGAACCGAGTTTTTGGCGCAGTGCTTTTACCTCAGTTCCTAGTAGTTCAATTCCAGCCTCAATCTTATCTTCTACAGAATAACTGAGTCCAAGTTTTTTGTTTTCTATTAATCTCATAGCGATATTTTAGCATTTTTTCTTATATTTTTTTAAAAGCAAAAAATCTCCCTTTTTGTTATAATAGCTAAACTTAAAGGTATGAAAAAGAATCCACTCAATAAAATAAGGGCAAATATAAGGAGCATAAAAGGAAAGGACGAAAAAGGTAAGAAAATATTCAGCTTTTCCCAGAATTTTTTCACTGTAGTTTTGGTGTTAGCGGTTTTAGTGTGGAGCTATTCCTTAATTCAAAGCACTTCAACTACAAAAGAGATTCCATTATCTGAACTTGCTTCTCTGGTCTCAACTAACAGTATAAAAAATATCGTTGTTAAAGGAGACGATGTTATTGCCGAAAAAACAGACGGACAACAAGTTAGCACTAAAAAAGAATCGAGTACAGGAATATTAGACACACTAAAAGATTACGGGGTGAGTACAACAACACTTTCAAAAGTTTCGGTATCAATCGGAACTGATACTGGTGTTTATTATTGGACAAGAATATTTTCTGCATTTTTGCCAATACTTTTTGTAGTGCTAATGCTTTGGTGGCTTGTTCGTGGAATCAAGGGAGCAAACATGCAGGCTCTTTCTTTCGGTCAGTCTCGTGCCAAAATAATTTATCCAGGGGACACTAAAGAGAAAATTACATTTAAAGATGTAGCTGGAGCAAAAGAAGCGAAGGAAGAATTATTAGAAATAGTTGAGTTTTTAAGAAATCCAAAAAAGTTTCTAGACATCGGCGCTCAAATTCCAAAAGGTGTTTTATTAATGGGTGCGCCAGGAACAGGAAAGACATTGCTCGCCAGAGCGGTAGCCGGAGAAGCAGGAGTCCCTTTTTTCCATTTATCAGGTAGCGAGTTTGAAGAGATGTTTGTTGGCGTTGGAGCATCGCGCGTTAGAGATTTATTTGAAATGGCAAAGAAAAATGCACCGTCTATTATTTTCATTGATGAGATTGATGCTGTTGGTCGAGCTAGAGCGCTATCTATTGGTGGACAAGGAGAGGGAAGAGAGCAGACTTTAAATCAAATACTTGTTGAGATGGATGGTTTTGAGCCAACACAGAATTTAATTGTTATGGCCGCAACCAATAGACCAGACGTCTTAGATCCGGCGCTATTACGACCAGGAAGATTTGATCGTCGTATAACTCTTGATTTACCAGACAGAGGCGATCGCGAAGCAATACTCGCAATTCACGGAAGAGGAAAGCCTTTAGCTGAAGATGTAAATCTAAAAATAATTGCTGAGAGAACTCCTGGATTTTCTGGCGCTGATCTTTATAGTTTAATGAATGAAGGAGCTATTCTTGCAGCCCGCGAAGAAAGAAAGATGGTGGCACAATATGATTTTATTCGTGCGATTGAAAAAGTTATGCTCGGTCCTGAAAGAAAAAGTCATTTGCTATCAAGTGAAGAAAAGAAAATTACTGCTTATCATGAAGCTGGGCACGCACTTGTGGCATCATGTTTACCCGATGCTGATCCGGTACATAAAGTTTCTATAATCGCGAGAGGTCACGCTGGTGGTTATACACTTAAACTTCCTTTTGATGAAACTAGATTAATGAGTAGACAAAGATTTTTGGATGACATCGCTATGTCTCTCGGTGGATATGTGGCTGAAAAAGAAATATTTGGTGACATAACAACTGGCCCATCAAATGATTTACAGGTTGCTACAGCTATGGCTAGAAATATGGTTACAAAATACGGTATGAGTACGCTTGGTCCTATGGCGCTTGAGCACGATGAAAGAAATTCTTATTTAAGAAGCATGTATGGAAAAGATTACAGCGAAGCTTTTGGTGAAAAGATTGATGACGAAATAAAAAGAATCATGGATGATTCTTGGAGTAGAGCTAGAAAAATAATTATAGATAAAAGAGATGCTCTAACTTCAATTGCCGAAGAATTGATGAGAGTAGAAAGTTTAGAAAGAGAAGATTTTGAAAAGTTACTTTTAGTAAACGGCATCACTCCAAAAAAGAAGAAAGAAGAAATAATTTTATAAAATTAAAAGACAGCCCTCGGACTGTCTTTAAGTTTCGGAAAGGAGTTCTAGATTCGAATACTCCTCTTGCTTGCCGGAGATCTCGCGATGAAAGCCCCGTCTGATAGATGCCCGGGGCCATCTGGCTTTCTGTCGCGCAACCTGATACCACGCCCCACTGCAAATTCTGTCCTTGCTCCTATCGTTCCAATCATTCCGTCGCATTCCTTGGAATCTCCCTTCACGACAGAGCATTTGGCGCTATCTTGCTCGTGTAAGCAGTCGCAACCACCTGGTAAAAACCTACAGGTTCTATTCCCCATATTTTTGAATCTCCTTGTTTAATTTTTTTGAACGAAATCCTTCAATATATTTCTATAGAGAAGGGCTAATATTTAGTCTATACCTGTTTTTATTTTTGTAAATATTTTCTACGCACTAGTTCCACAGAAATAGAAAAAGCAGTTAGTGACCGCTAACTGCTTTGAAGTTTGTATATTAATTAGAAACGAATATTTTTTGATGATATATTTCCGTAGCCAATCTCTCCAACCTTTTGGCTATTACCAATGTTTACAATTGTCGAAGGTGATGTAGAGGGTGCTCCTGTTAATATTTGTTCATTTATTGCCTTCACTTCTTTCCATATAGGTTGTGGTGGCGAAGCCGACGGCAAAAGACTGGGGGGAAGCACCAACACAGTTGGAATACCTGGCAGAGCCATAAAAAAATCTCCTGAAATCATTAGTAGAAAAGTTCAACTAGTCATTAGTTTACATTCTTTTTAAAAATCTACAAAGAGGTCAATTGTGTAAGACAGCTGACTTAAGGTGCGTCTGCTGGACCAGGAACCTGTGGGCTAATCGTGTAAGGCTATTAAACTATTAGTGCGTCTGCCTGGACTCGAACCAGGGGCCAATTGTGTAGTGCTACGCATCTTAGGGGCATTCGAACATTCTACCCAAAGTGCATCCGCCTGGACTCGAACCAGGGGCCAATTGTGTATAAGACAATCGCTCTACCAACTGAGCTACGGATGCACTTTGTTTACAATGTTCTCATTTCCTAAGAAAAGACAATCGCTCTACCAGTCAGAGCTTTAGACGCGTTTTGTATATAAAATATATCAAAGAAAATGTAAAAAACCAAATGAAGTATTACTCCATATGAACGCTGTCTTTGTCCTCAGTAATACTTTTTAGTAATGGATACATTTTTAATTCTTCATCTTTTTCAATTATTTTTTTTGCCTCCTCTCTAGCAATCTCCACTAGCTTTGGATTCTTTATAGCTTCCATCGCCATGTCACTCATTCCCCATTGTTTTCCATCAGCTAATGTTCCTATTCCGCGATTAAGCATGTCAATCTCAGCAAGTTCAAAACCATTTTTTGATTTGACTAAAGATATTAATCTTCTTTGTGAAGACTCTCCCATATTATCTGTAAATAAGTAACAATAAGATTGATGTTCGGCACGACCAACACGACCACGTAATTGATGGAGTTGAGCAAGACCGAATCTGTCCGCTCCTTCTATTACCATCACGCTTGCATTGGGAACATTTATTCCAACTTCAACCACAGAAGTGGCAACTAAAATATCTGATTTCTTATCTAAGAAATCTTGCATCACCTCTTCTTTTTCTTTTGGTTTCATTTTGCTATGCAAAACATCAACAATAAATTCTGGAAAGACATCACTGGATAATCTCTCGGCTTCTTCTTTCACGCTCTTTAAAATTCTTTTTTGTTTTTCTTCTTCATCTTGTTCGTCTATGCGTGGACAAACCACATAGACTTGTCTTTTATTTTTTAATTCTTTTCTGATGTGTTCGTAGATTTCTTTTCTCTTGGTCACAGGAACAATCTCAGTGATAATTGGTTTTCTTTCTTTTGGCATTTCATCTATCACCGTTAAATCAAGATCACCAAAAATTGTTAGGGCTAAGGTGCGGGGAATAGGAGTGGCCGTCATTGATAATAAATGTGGTATTTTTTCTGATTTATTATGGACCAATTCTTTTCTTTGTTTAACTCCGAAGCGGTGCTGTTCATCGATAATGACAAATGCCAAATTACCGAATTCTACAGATTTTTGAATAAGGGAATGTGTTCCAATAACTATATTTATTTTTCCTTCTTTTATCCACTTCAATAATTGAGTGCGAGAAATATCTGTAGAATTATCGGTATTTGTCTTACTTGGAAATTTTTTGCAACCTTTGGAAGTTAACAATCCAATTTCAATATTTGTATTCTTAAAAAATTTTATAAAACTTTCAAAATGTTGTTTGGCTAATATTTCGGTAGGGGCCATATATGCCACTTGTAATATCTGTCCATTGTCGGCTTTGTTTTTTATAATCTCATGACAACACACAGCTGCTACAAAAGTTTTTCCACTACCAACGTCGCCTTCAAGTAATCTTCCCATTGGTTCTTGTTTTGATAAATCATTTAATATTTGGTCAATTGCATTTAATTGTGCTTCTGTTGGTTTAAATGGAAATGATTTTATAAAATCTTTTAGTTCTTTAGGGTTTTTATTTATTTTATAAGATTTTGAATGTTTAACTTTCTTTCTTTCGGCTTGTTGTTTTATTTGAAGATAAAATATTTCCTCAAAAGCAAATCTTTTTCTAGCGGCGACTGTCAACTTTTCATTTTTTGGAAAATGAATATAAAGCAAAGCCTCTTTTAATTGTGGAAGGTGAAGTTTTTCTAAAATTTCTTTTGGTATCGGATCTTCCAAATTTTCTAAGACACCTTTGTTTACACTTTTCTTAATTAGAGTATAGAGGAACAAAGACGACACGCCCTTTGTTTCTCTGTAGATAGGTGTTAAAAATTCTACATCTGCATTTTTCGCAAATAAGCTGTCGATATGTTCTGGATGATCAATGCCAGTTTTTTCGATTTGTGGATTGGATAAAAAAAATCCTCTAGAATCTTCCTGAACAACACCTGAAACTCGCACTCTTGTTTCATTGGGATACATTTTTCCGATATAAGCTTGATTAAACCAAATGCATCTAATTTTCCCAGAGTTATCAATGACATTACATTCGGTCATAGGCATGTGTCCACGGAAGCTTCTTTTAATTGTCACCTTATCCATTATCCCGTAAATAGTCACCGCTTGTCCCTTGGTTAGATTAACGGTTCCAGAAATTTCTCTAACGTCAACATATCTAGCAGGAAAATGATAAAAGAGATCTTTAATGTTTTCTATATTTAATTTTTGTAAACCTAAAGCGTGTTGTGGAGAAAGTCTATTTACTTCATTTACTAAACTTGTAATTTGAAGTTTCTTGTCGGTAATTTTATTTAGCATGATAGGCGGGGCTATCTATCTAGTGTAATTGTTACTTGCGTGATAGATGATTAAAGCCAAAGAAACAAGAACCAAGATAAAGATGAGCATATTAGATACGGTGTAGCTGTGAGTTGAGAAATTTACATATAATTCTGTAGACAAAACAATCAAAGCAAAGATAAGAGGAAGAATCGGTCTTGGCCAAATTAAAATAAGTAGTCCCAGAAGAACAAACATAGTGTGCCACAAGGTAAAGGCAATCGTTTGAGGGATATATTCATTTAAACATCCAAAGACGGCTATTTTAGCTTTTTTTACACCAGCTAAGAGACTTTCTGCGTGAGGATAGATAAAATAAAAAGAGACGGATAATCTTAAAAGATAGGGCCAAATATTAAACATAGTCTAATTATAACAGCAATAAGTTATTGGTTACAAATTTTTTCGACCACTAACTCCGATTTGGCAAAAATTAAGGATTTAAAATCAAAGGATATTTGTGATATAATCTCACCATTATGCAAGAAAAAGTTAAAGCAGTGTGGGTGATATTGTTTTTATTATTATTATCTTTTTGGTTAGTAAAAGCTGGAAGAAATTTCGTTTTTGGTCTTGATTTGGCCGGAGGATCAGCTCTTACTTATTCAATTGATACAGGAAAATTACCAGCGGGGACAAATGTTGATGATAGTGTGAATGCACTTCGTGATGTTATTGAACGTCGTGTAAATCTTTTCGGTGTTAGGGAACCAACCGTAACAACTGAATATAGTCGTCTAGCAAAAGAGTGGAGACTGGTAGTTGAATTACCAGGAGTCACTGATTTGAAACAAGCTGAGAAATTAATTGGCGAAACTCCTGTTCTTGAATTTCGTGCGGAAGACAAAACCAAACCTGCTTCAACCAGTACAGCTATATCAGTTGATAACTTTGTGAGCACCGGTCTTACTGGTACATATTTACAGAAGAGTAATTTAGTTTTTGATCCAACCACAAATAATCCAATGGTGGAGCTTGTCTTTAATGATGCTGGAGCTAAATTATTTGCACAAATAACAAAAGATAATATTGGAAAGCAAGTGGCAATATTCCTTGATGGGTCGGCAATCTCTGCTCCAACTGTTCAACAAGAAATCACACAAGGCACAGCGGTCATCTCAGGAAGATTTAGTGTTACTGAAGCTAAGCTTTTAGTTGGAAGACTAAACAGTGGCGCACTTCCTGTGCCAATTACACTTGCTGGAACTACTGTTGTTCCTCCATCACTTGGTTCTGTAGCTATAAACGCTGGAGTAAAATCATCTTTGATTGGTTTCTTGCTTGTCGTCATCTTTATGATTATTTGGTACAGACTTCCTGGTGTAGTGGCCTCTGTTGCGCTAATCAGTTACAGCTCAATCATGCTTTCATTGTTTAAATTAATACCAGTTACTCTTACATCTGCAGGACTAGCCGGATTTATTATTTCTGTTGGTCTTGCGGTGGATGCCAATGTTTTGACTTTTGAAAGAACAAAAGAAGAATTAAGAGGGGGAAAGAATTTAAAAGATGCTATTGTTTCTGGGTTTGATCGTGCATGGACATCAATTAGAGATTCACACATTGCTGCTATCATCGTGTCTGTTATTCTTTTCTGGTTTGGAACTTCAATTGTTAAAGGTTTTGCTTTTACTTTCTTTTTAGGAGCGGTAGTATCACTAATTTCTGCACAGCTTATAACAAAAGTGTTCTTGCAAGCCGTGGCTCCAAGTAAAATGTCTTCGTTTGTTAAGTTTTTATTCGGTTCTGGTTTTTCCAAAAACTAATTATTAATAACAATTACTACTATGTTTATCGTAAAATACAAATCAATATTCATCGGACTCTCACTTGCCCTTGCCATCATTTCAATTGTTGCTATTAGTAAATTTGGAATCAAAAAGGGAATAGACTTCACTGGCGGAACAATAATTGAAACAAGTTATGTCGGTCTTGCGCCGACTTCAACTGTAGAACTATCTCAATTCAAGACGCTTCAAATTGAAGCCTTTCAAACAGGAACATCGTCTTACAAGTTTATCTCTTCTTTGAGTTATGAAGATATGTCTTCTAAAATAAAGCCAATATTAACAGAAGGCGACCAGTATCAATATAAAGAAGACTCTATCGTTTCTGTTGGTCCAACCATGGGATCTGAAATGACTAAGAAGGCTATAATTGCTATTGTCATTGTTGTTTTTGCAATTCTACTTTTCATTGCCTTTGCCTTTCGTGAAGTTTCTAAACCAGTCTCTTCTTGGAAATATGGAACCATCGCTATGGTAACTTTGGTTCATGATATTTTACTTCCAACTGGAATTTATGTTTGGTTGTCCTATGCAAGAGGTGCACAAATAGATACATTGTTTGTGATTGCACTTCTTACAATTCTTGCTATTTCTATTTCAGATAAGATTGTGGTGTTTGATAGAATCCGCGAGAACCTAAGACTTAATCTTAAGAAAGATTTTGGCGAAGTGGTTGGTATAAGTTTAAGACAAACTTTTACTCGCTCTATAAATACTTCGGTGACCGTTGTTTTGGCTCTTGTTGCTCTCTATTGGTTTGGTCCAGTAACCACTAAGTTTTTTGCTTTCACTCTTATGATGGGAATGATTGTTGGAACTTATTCGTCAATATTCGTGGCAAGCCCATTGTTAGTGGTGTGGAATAACAGACATTTAAAGAATAAGAAATAACAGTTTGATAACTAAAAGGGCGACACCTAAGGTGTCGCCCTTTTAGTTTGACACCACCTCGTGATTTCTATAGTATTATTCTTGCCTCCTTGTGAGGCTGCCACTGGGGAAAAAAGAGTGGAGGGAATTGTAATAAACTGTTTCAAATTAGAGCAGTAAAATCTCATCATGGTAAGTACGCTTAGGTGTGCGATGTGGTGAGAAGGGGCTTAATTGCTCCATTTTGTTAGGGTGCCCCGCCTTCGGCGGACGACTTGCGCAGTTTGGCGGCACGCTCTCCGTAGTTGACGCAGGAGATACCGCTGGTCGCCATGGAAGCATCGGGGCGCACCCCATCATTTCGGTATGGATAAGGTTTATCCTTTTACTCTCCCCAGTGCCATACCGAGATTTACGTTCTTTGATTTATTCTGACAGGAGCTCCTAATGACAAAGCAAATTAGTAAAGCTAAAGACCTAGCGAGCTTTGTCAGGAACATGACGGCAAAGCTTTCTTCGGTTGGTGTTCCAGAACTTGACCCTTTTTCTATTTTCACAAAGCTTCAATTGATTCTTGAGAACATAGAAAAAGCAGAGACGAAGAAAGGAAAAGTTTTTGAAAAAGGATGGATGATTCCACGATTTGAATTTCACGTTGTCTCTAAAGAAGGAAATAACGGAATAATAAAAAGGCGCCATATAGGTGCTCCAAATCTTCCGATGAAAATCCTTCACAAACTTTTTGAAAGTTTTATCAAAAGCAAATTGGCGGTCTTTATTGATGAAGGCACTCCTTCTAATGTGCGGGATAGGTATAAGCGATTTGTTTTATTACCTTCTGCCAAAGCCTTTGTTGTTGGTTCAAGAGCTATACAGAATACCAATCTTCACATCAATAACGAGTATTTTTACAAAATTGATTTTCGTCAGGCTTACGATGAGCTAAACACCGACCTTCTGACTGTTCTTCTCGTTGCCTTAGTTCGTAGCGACAAGTACATGATGGAGCTCGATGAGTTTTTCCATCACTTGAGATTTGGTATACGGTCAGATCAAGTGCTACACGGAGTCTTCAATGATCCACTTATGCTTCGGATGAAAAGATTTGTAGAAACATTTTGTCGTTCCATTTACGGAAGAGGTCTCATCACGGGAGCGCCGTCGTCGCCGTATCTGTTTAATTTATATTGCGAGATGATGCTTAATAAATCACTAAGGTATTTCTGCCGTGAGAAAAAAATCACCTTCTCGCAATATGCTGACGATTTAGTTTTTTCTTCACTTCGCCCCATTTGGGAAGATGTGAGAAAGAAAATACGAGCGTTTGTGGCTTCTGCTTCCTTCGGGATTAACCATCGTAAATCACAAGTACTTTACAGGAGGCAAGGAACAGTCACCATAACTGGATTTGGAATTTCCACTGACATTAACGGAGGTGCGGTAATTACTTTTCCTGGAAAGAAGCGTAGAGCACTTCGTGGTATGCTAAGAACTTTTCTTGCGCGTCATGAAGGTAATGTGGATGTTTTAAGAGGGCATGTTACTTATTTTAAACATTATGCCCGTTTCGTCGCCGTAAGAACGAAAAGCGACCGAAATCTTCTTGCTCTTTGTTCACAATTTGAATCAGCGGTATCAAATACTACACCGCTTTAACATCACATCACGCTTTCGCCTGATGTGATTTTGTTTTTATATGATAGATTATGTTTAGTATTGCTTTATTAAGAAAGGAGAAGATCAATGAAAACAGCCCAGCAATTCTTGGAGGAAGATCCTCGTGAGCCAGAACCAGCTTCCTGTGGTCACGTTCTTGATGTCATGGACAAAGAAGGTAATTACAGGATTGATGGTAATCAGGTTTGCCAAGATTGTTATTTTGAATGTCTTGGTTCAGAAATCGAAAAACATCCAATTGGACGACCGACATCGCATGGTGGTTGTCATTAGGTGTAAAAAGCGCGACCTCCGGTCGCGCTTTTAAATACCCCTTAAAACTGCTATAATTTTCTCATGTTTAACGATAAACAACCCCTAATTGATTCTTTAAGTTACTATTTATCAATAGCTACAATCGTCGGTTTAATCGTTTTGGTTATTTGGGTTTTACTTTTGATTTATTCATTTGTTACCAAAAAAGAGTGTAAACTTTTTTCTTTTATACATAGATATGCTTTACCTTTTGGATTTTTAGGAACATTAGGTGCAGCTTCCCTTACACTTTTTTATTCTGATTATCTTGGAGTTCTACCTTGCGGACTTTGTTGGTTTCAAAGAGTAGCTCTTTATCCACAAATATTTTTGTACGCTTTAGCTCTTTATAAAAAAGATTACAAAATTTTCTCGTACACACTAATTCTTTCAATCTTTGGTGAAATAGTTGCTCTTTACCATAGCTTCTTACAGTGGGGTTATTCAGAATTTATTCCATGCCCAGTTGTCGCATCCACCGTTGATTGTGCCAAGCCATCATTTATGGAATTTGGATTCATATCATTTCCGTTTATGTCCTTTGTTTTGTTTGGATTTTTAATTCTTCTTTCTTTAACTGTTTCTCTAAAAAATAGAAAATAATATGCAAGCCAAAACTAAATGCACCGTAGTATTCCTACTCAAAGGGGAGGAGATTTGTTTGGCTAGAAAGAAGAAATCTATTCATCACGCTGACGGAACTCTTGGAATAAGTTTGGATAAATGGAATGGTTATGGTGGTAAGCAAGAAGAAGGCGAAACTATAACAGAAACCGCTATTCGTGAACTGTTTGATGAATCAGGAATAAAAATTACCGAAAAAGATTTAGAGTATACCGGCGTTATTTCTTTTTTTTGGCCAGGAAATACTTCCAAAGACTTAGCAGATATGGAAGTGTATTTTTATTTTGTAGAAAATTATGAAGGTACTCCGAAAGAGGGCGATGAAATGGGGCCTCCTGAATTTTTTAAGATGAATGCTATTCCATACGATGAGATGATGGCTGGAGATAAAATTTTCTTACCAAAATTTATCAATAGTGAGATTGTAGAAGGGGCTTTCTTTTTTGATAAAAATGAGTTTGTTGATATGTCCAAAGAGTTAAATCCTCCACCTGAGAATCAAAGTTTCCCCATGCGTTAAAATACCTTTATTTAGTAAGGATAATTTACCTGTTTCTTTCCTTGACTTTATTTATTGTTTCGTTTAGAATAAACAAACTTCTTTGTGTTGATGAAGATTGGTTTTTCATTTACGCAAAAAAGAGCTTTTTGAAAACAGAATACAATGTTCGATATTATTTTTTCAACTAAATAATATCGTGAATATTACACATATTGTGCAAATTATTTTTCTTTTGTCACACTCTATATAAATAGAGTTTGATCCTAGCTCAGGATGAACGCTGGCGATGTGGATAAGGCATGCAAGTCGAACGGACTAGAATTCGTCGAAGTATTAAGTGAGTAGCAATACAAGCAAGATATGGAAATGGATTCAGGTTAGTGGCAGACGAGGTAGTAATATTTAGGAACGCACCCCGAAGTCGTGAATAGCCCATCGAAAGGTGGAGTAATACGCGATAGTCTCGTAAGAGTAAAGATTTATCGCTTCGGGAGCGGCCTAAACAGTATCAGCTAGTTGGTAGGGTAATGGCCTACCAAGGCTATGACGCTTAGGAGAGGTGAGAGCCTGACCTCCACCGATGGGACTGAGACACGGCCCATACACCTACGGGTGGCTGCAGTCGAGAATCTTCCGCAATGGACGAAAGTCTGACGGAGCGACATCGCGTGATCGATGAAGTGCTTAGGTATGTAAAGATCTTTTATGGGGGAAGAAGTTTATTGACGGTACCCCATGAATAAGGGCCTGCAAAACTCGTGCCAGCAGCAGCGGTAAGACGAGTGGCCCAAGCGTTATCCGGAATTATTGGGCGTAAAGGGTATGTAGGTGGTTTTGTTAGTCGTTTGTCTAACCCTCTTGGCTTAACCAGAGAACAGCAAACGAAACGGCAAGACTAGAGTATGTTAGGGGTAAGCGGAACTCATAGTGTAGGGGTGAAATCCGTTGATATTATGGGGAACACCAAAAGCGAAGGCAGCTTACTGGGACATTACTGACACTGAAATACGAAAG
>JAHFNC010000002.1:43815-227566 GCA_023267535.1 bacterium | reverse complement strand
TTCTTGAACTATTTTTTAATATTTTCTTTTTCATTGTAATTATTTTCTTAAGATTGTTAAACGACCTAATTATCCAAATAATTTGAATAATTAATACCACACTAGTATTAGACGATTAAGGTTAAATAGGCTTACAAAAGGAAAAATCTGTAAGACTCTAGCTTTTCATACGTCACCATGCACTGACGGTCGACACGAAAGACTTTTGTGTTATATCTAGATTATGTGCGCTACTTTTAATTTTAATGTAATAAAATATGCTTTCAATTGCAATCGCATTAATCATCTTTTGGTTTTTTGGAATAGCAACCGGAATAGAAACTGGGCACGTTTTTGGTAGTCTTATGAGTATAAATGTCCTTTTGTTTTTGGCTTTTATTGTCATACTTATAAATCTTATTCGTGGAATTAATCTTCATTAAAACGAAAAATGATATCTCGCTTTTTTTGTGGTGCTAGACAATATTGTCATATGGTAGTACTATTCGGTTATCTAAAGGTTCGAAAGAATTAAAATTCGAACACAACAACGAAATAAACATGAAAAAAATTTCAGAATTTATGAAATTGGAACATGCGCATCTGGACAAACTTTGGGCTGATTTGGAGACTGAACAAAATAAAAAGAAATCAAAAAGAATTTTAAGAAAGTTTAGCGATGACCTTTTTACTCACATAAAACTTGAAGACGAAATTATTTCTCCTATTTTTAATAAATATTTAGGTATAGAAAAAGGCAAAGGTCCGACCACTGTAATGAGTAGTGACCACGAAAAAATCGCTCAACTGTTAGGTAAAGTGAAGGTTGCTAAAGAAAAGGAAGATGAGAAACAACTTACACAACTGATGACTCATTTCAGACGTGCCTTAACGAGCCACCACGAAAAAGAAACTAAAATGCAATATCCGCTTTTTGATAATATTATTTCTCCTAGAGACTGGGAGAAAATTCTAGAAAAGAAATATCACAAATCAAAAGTTCATTAACAATAAATTTTTATTTCTTAAATAATTTTAGATATTTTTCATATCCCTCTTCAATTAGTTTGTCTTTTGGAATAAAGCAAAGTGCAGCTGAATTTATACAATATCGTCTTCCTGTCGGCTTTGGCCCATCTTTAAAAACATGACCAAGGTGTGAATCAGCAAATCTGCTTCTAACTTCCACACCCAAACCTATTGAGTTTTTGTTTTCTTTTTCAACCACGGCTCCATCTTCTATTGGCTTTTTAAAAGATGGCCAACCAGTTCCGGAGTCATATTTATCAATAGAAGAAAAAAGGGGTTCGCCGGAAATAACGTCAACGTAAATCCCTTCAGCCTTATTGTTCCAAAAGGCGTTGTTAAAAGGTGTTTCCGTAGCACCGTATTGAGTAACAGCAAACTGTTCATCACTCAAAATATATTTTAGACTAATATCTTCATAATTTTCTTTTGTAGATTGTATATTTTTTATTTGGGTGTTTTTCATGTTGTTTTTACAAGATTAATTTGTAATAAATAAACTAGAAAATTCTTTATGAACTTTATCTAATTTAGGATTTATAATTACTTGGCAATACATACTTCTTTGATTTTTAGCAAAGTAGTTTTTATGATAACCTTCGGCTTCGTAAAAATTCACAAAGGGAACCACCTCCGTAACAACGGGCCCTTCGAATTCCTCCGAATCATTGATTTCGTCAATCAATTTGTAAGCTTCTTCCTTCTGATGTATGTTGGTGTAGAAAATAATTGAACGATATCGTGTGCCAATATCACTTCCTTGTCTATTGAGAGTTGTTGGATTGTGAGTGGCAAAAAACAATATAAGCAAAGTACGAAAAGAAATAAGCTCTGGGTCATATCTAATGCGAATGACTTCTGCGTGTCCAGTAGTATCTTCGCTGACATCGTCGTAAGAAGGATATTCTGTCACACCTCCTCCATATCCAGGAGTAACCGAAATAACTCCTTTAACATCTTTAAAGACAGCCTCTGTACACCAAAAGCATCCCCCTCCAAAATAAACTGTTTTTATTTCGTTATTATTTGTTTTCATGTTTTTGGTTTTAATTGAAATCAAAGTCAAAGCGGAACAAGATTTTTAATTGACAACGGTCACTCAATGTTATTAAATGGAATAATATTAGTAACGGGACTTCGCCAGAAAATTGCTAATCTACACGCGAAATCACACTACTAATGATAGACGAATCAAAAAATACAATCTTTCACAAGAGAAAAACAGCTTTTATAAAGTTCTAAGTAATAATGTGCCAACTAATTCGTCATGACCTATGGAGATTAAAGAAGCGGAGAAAATGTTCACAGAAATCTATGAGCGGGAATCAGATTCCATCTTCCGTTACGCTTTTCTTCGCACCTCAAATCGCGAACAGGCATTAGATATAGTTCAAGATACATTTATTAGACTTTGGAAAGCTCTTATGACACAAAAGCAAATAAATCACCCAAAAGCATTTTTATTTACCATTACTCGAAATTTAATAATAGATTGGTATAGAAAAAAGAAGTCACTTTCGATTGAATCAGTTTTTGGGGATGGCGACGACAATGATAATTCCTCTTCTTATCTAGTTGATTCTACTTCCTATAAAAGGATTCAGTTTTCTGCCGAAATAAGAGAAGTAATTGATGTGATAGGAGAAATGGAACCACAATATCAAGAAATACTGTATTTACGACTAATAGAGGATATGTTGCCACAAGAGATTGCCAAACTTTTAAAAATAACTCCGAATCTAGCTTCTGTTCGCATAACAAGAGGTATGGATGAGTTGAGAAAAAAACTTGGAGTAATCTCACCATCTAAATAACTATGAAAGAAAAAAGATTTAACAAAGGAATAGAAGATTTTAAAAATATTGCTCTATCAGAACATGAAAAAGAGACTATTAGGAGAAATGTTATGGCTACACCAATACCGTCGCCATATAATGGTCTTGTTATTTTCCATAAAATAGTTCAACACAACAGAAAAATTCTTTACGCTTTAAGCGCGGTGGTTTTCCTTTCACTTGGAGGAAAACTGTTTATTTATGGAGCAGAAAAGTCTGTCCCTGGAGACCTTCTTTACGCAAGCAAAATAAATATAATAGAGCCGTTATACGGATTACTTAATAACACTCCAGAAGAAAAAGCTCAATTTGAAATAATAAAAGCAACTAGACGTTTAGTCGAAGCGGAAACTTTGGCCTTAAGTGGAAAATTAAACACCAACACAAAAAATGATTTGGAAAATAAATTTAAAGAGAGCTCACAAGCTTTTGCAACAGTAATAAATGAAGTGTCTACATCAACTATGGGCAATGAGCAACTTAAGCTTGAATTTAATGCAAAAATAAATGCCCACATGCGTATCATGGACATAATAGAAGGACAAACGCCATCTTCAAATAAAAATGAAATTAACGATTTTAAACAAACCATTATCCAAAATGTTAAACAAAGTCCTAATATTACCGAACAAACTGAGTCCACCAGCACAACAAGTAAAAATATAGTTTCGGATTCTAGTTCTAATAAAAAGTCTGATAAATTGTTTGAAGGACAAGCTTCCGCTGTAAAAGTAATTATTAAAGATGTTCATAATAGTATAGAAAAATCAAAAGGAAATTTAGGAGATTCTGATAAATTTCACCAAGCAATAATTAACGACTCCAGCACAACTGTAAAACAGGCTGAACAATTGTTAAATCAAGCTGATAAACACAAACAAGAAGGAAATTATCCAGAAGCTTTTATAGATTTAAAAAATTCAAACAGTAAAGGAGAAGAAGCTAAGACATCTATTGAAGACGGATTAAAAATAAAAAATACGGAAGCAGCAACAAATACAAATACTCAATCTGCAACAACCACACCTAATAACGTAATAAATCCAACAACTCCTGCAATAAACAACACCCCTAAAACAGAAAACAAAGAAGATACTAAAGTAATAAAAGTAGAAACCAAAACGGAAAACAACAATGTAATAAATCCAACAACTCCTGCAATAAACAACACCCCTAAAACAGAAAACAATAGAAATGAAGAAAGGAGGCAAGAAAACAGAATCATAGACGGGAGAAATGATTAATAATAAATTAATTCAAAACGGCACGACGTCATCTTACCTTTCTTTGAGGATAGATTATTTTGTTAGCTATCACAACCTTTGTTGCTAACATCGCAGAATCATCGCTTTTAATGTACCCAAAAACATAGACCTTCATATCAATAGCCATTTCATTTAAACTAGAACTTTCCCCTCCACCTAAATAAAATGAGGTAGTTGCAGTATTTTCCACGTACAATGACCGATTACCAATTTGTATTACAAATGAATTATTTTTATCATCTATACTTTTTATTTTCCCCATCCTGACTTTTTCTGTTGGCATAAACTCTACACTTACAGCAGGGCTCTCAGTCACAATATCTGTAGTTGACGCAAGACTGGTAATTGCTTTTTCTTGTCCCGTAAACTGAGTGTTTTGGCTTTTCCCATATGCGAAAGGAGTCAGCATAACCATTCCTGATATCAGAATGAAATTTTTTTGTTTGATTAGTGTAGTTAATTTTTTCATGGTCTAGAATTACTCCCTGTTAATATGCACGACGTTTGAAATTACAAAAGCTTACAAAACTCTGTTATTGTAAGATTTATAGGTATTTAAACGTCATTAACCTTACGGACTGTTAAGACAGATTACTAAGGTTTGACTAAATTAAATAAAATATATGCTTACTACAATTGCAATAATACTTATAATACTTTGGCTTCTAGGCATTGTGACTGGATACACTATCGGTAGCTTCATTCATGTTCTTTTGGTGATTGCCATCATCATGATTCTTATTAGACTTATTCGTGGAATATAATCTGTAAAGATAAGAACTGTTGTACCTTAGTTATTCTAGTTACTTTTTATTTGTCTAAATGATAGGATAAACTAATGAAAATGAAACTTGTTTCTAAAGAAGACAAAATATTCTTCGCTTTTGAGGTCAGTATAATACTTAAAGGTATTCATTCTATTTTAGAAATAATGGGTGGAATTTTGATATTTATTATTAATAAAACATTCATAGTAAGCGCCGTTCTTTCTTTAACTCAAGAAGAGTTAAGTGAAGATCCTAAAGATTTAATTGCCCATTATTTGATAAATAATAGTAATAGCTTTTCAACAAACTCACAACATTTTATAGCTTTATATTTACTCAGCCATGGAATTATAAAATTGTTTTTGATTATTGGCCTTTTCAGAAAGAAGCTGTGGGCATATCCAGCCTCTATTATTGTTTTTAGTTTATTCATCATATATCAGCTATATAGATATTACTTTACTCACTCAATATGGTTATTATTATTTACAATTTTTGATGTTGTAATTATTTGGTTAACTTTACACGAATACAGACATAGGAAAAATAATTATATTAAAGCTCATTGATGTATAATTAAAAAATATGGATAGAAAAACAGCAATTTGGGTGGGTTTATCTGTGGGGTCAGTCGTCGGTCAATTTGTTCCATCTCTTTGGGGGGCTAGTCTGTTTTCTGTTACTCCTGTGATATTTTCTGCTATTGGTGGATTTTTAGGTATTTGGATTGGTTATACTTACGGTCAATAGACCTATATCATCTATTTGTTATAATCATTTTATGAAAAAGCTTATTACTGAAAGAAAAGTTCACACAGCTGTGGCGGTGTTTTTTATTTTGGGAGGAGTGGCGGGCTATTTGATAAACATTGCACAAAATGCAGGACAAGAACCTAAAATAACTAAAATAACTCGAAGTAATAATTCTTATGTATTTACTAGGCCTCTTCTTGCTTTTGAAGTTGGCGATAAAAAAGAATTTTTAGAGTATAAAAGTATGGAAACTAAATTAAGAGATTTGATAAACCAAAACTCTGAATCTGGCAACATTCAAGATGTTTCTATTTATTTTAGAGATTTAAATAACGGTCGTTGGACGGGAGTAAATGAAAATGACAAATTTTCTCCAGGAAGTTTACTTAAAGTTCCGATAATGATTGCCTATTATAAAATGGCCGAAAATGACCCCAGTATTTTAAGTAAAGAAATTACAAATGATAATTTAACTGAAGATTACAACTCGGATGAAATAATCAAACCGGACGAAGTTATAAAGCGCGGAAACACTTACACTGTCGACGATTTAATAAAAAGAATGATTATTTATTCCGATAACGATGCAACTGTTTTACTTTTCAATAATATAGATAAAAGAGCGCTTAACGATGTTTTTTCTGATTTAGGAATTTCTTTCAACGAAGATCCTTCCACTGAGGATTTTATTTCCACCAAACAATACTCTTTATTTTTTAGAGTGTTGTTTAATTCAAGCTATTTAGACCCTGTTTTATCAGAAAAGGCACTCTCCTTGTTGTCCAAAGCTGATTTTAAAAATGGTCTAAGAAGTAATCTTCCTACGGATATAAATATTTCTCATAAATTTGGAGAAAGAGAATACAAGTATGGTGATAATAAAATATCAACATATGAATTCCATGATTGCGGTATAGTTTATTATACGAATAACCCATACATTTTATGTGTTATGACCAAAGGAAATGTTAACAATATAAAGGTCCTTGAGTCCTTGGCACAAAAAATATCTTCTCTGATTTATGACGAAGTGACTAATAATTACAAATAACCCTTCCTGTGTATTATTTACAAAAATCAAGTTTTATTATAGTAAACTATAATAATGCAAACAAAAATACAACATTCAAGAATTGCAACTTATTTATTCGGTAATTATTCGTTAGCACCACTATGGCTTATATTAAGAATATATATTGGTTATGAGTGGGTTTTAGCAGCAAGTGAAAAAATGTTTAGCCCTGTTTGGATTGGAAGCCAAACAGGAGTGGCTTTAACTGGATTTTTAAAAGGATCCCTTGCCAAAACAACTGGTGCTCATCCGGATGTCTCTGGTTGGTACGCTTATTTTATACAAAACTTCGCTCTAAATCATACTGTTTTATTTTCTTATTTAGTTACTTACGGGGAATTGGCAGTTGGAGTAGCTTTAATCTTTGGAGTTTTGGTTGGAGTATCATCATTTTTCGGAATGGTTATGAATTTCAATTTCCTTTTCGCAGGAACAGCAAGTATTAACCCTATTATGACGCTAATTGAAATCTTCCTTCTTCTTGCTTGGAGAACTGCTGGATATTATGGTCTTGATAGATATGTATTACCAAGATTATTCAAACAAAGAAAATAGTCTGTTAGAAACAAAAAAACACCCGAGAAAATCTCTGGGTGTTTTTATTTGAAAAACTCTAAAAGGAAACCTGTGCGGTTTTGTTTCTTGCAAAAGAATCTCTAGATAAACCCATCAAAACGATAGGTTCGTTTCCGCATTTTGTGTAATATCCACCGATGAAAAAATGACGAATCTTATCTTCTTCCATTTTGGTTGCGTCACTTATGAAGTTAAAAATAAAATTTCTATCTTTTTCTGGTATTTTTAGATCAACAACTTTTGTGGCCGTCTTTTCCCCGTCTTTGCAATTATGATTTGGACACATTATCAAGCATTTTTCTATTTCTTCACCTTCCCAATAAGCGCCTTTGGTGTGTCCTTCTGGAAAAGTTTGAACAAAGCCCCACATGATAAGCGGTGGATTAAGACCACAATTTGGACACGGTATGTTGTATTTAAAAATATCAACTCTAGAAGTTTTGGCTGTTTTTTCACTATTCATTTGACTTCCCTTTCTGTTTTTATAAAGAACTAAAGAATTAATATTATCACATTAAAAACTAACTTCAAATTTCTTTATTCCGATAATTCTATTATTACCAACCTTAATCACCACCCGCCAAAGCCCTGGCATTATATTTTCTTTTTTAGAGTAAGCTCTGTATCCTTCATCTCTTCCTCCAATTATACCGAAATCAATTCTTGTGTTTGAAATCCACTTTTTCGCATAAGTGTCATAGAATTCCCATGTGTGAGAAATTGGTGCCTTAATATCTGCTGGCGCATCAATGGCACTATAAAAATAAACACCAGTGTCTTCAGGTAAAACTTGATATTTTTCTACTTTCAAAAAAGAAAGTGGACTTTTGTCGTTGTATCCCTTCAAAGTAAAATCACCGGAATCTGTTTTTTCTATATAATGATAAACACCAACGTCTTTTAGAGATATCGGCACCGCTGGAATTAAATTTAAAAAATAAAACATCGCCACAAACATTGGTATACCAACGGCCAGCGCGTGACCGTGAGCTGATTCATTTCTTGCTGTTTCTGACGATTTTCTTAAAATTCTTAGATATATTAAAGAAGCAACAATAGCGATAACTACACTAGCTCCAAAAACAAAATCATTTTCTGTTTTTAAAATATAAGGAACATTAAAAATAGAATAAAATAAAATAGCCACAAACAAAACACCCACGTCAAGCATGAGTCTAAAATCATGGGTTCCAACAAATTCATTTACAAACATACAACAAAGCAAAATAAGAAAGAATGGCCAACTAGATAAAATATCTGCGCTTCTTATGGCATAAACAAAAACGAAAGATAATGCCGCCCCAGAAGAAAAAGAAATAAAAAAAGTCAGAAAAGAAAATACTCTAGCTTCGGTTTCATCGGCTCTATTTCTAGAAACAACCCACTCTCTCATGATAATAAATGTAGCCACAACAAGAATATGTCCTAAGCCGATGACTTTGGCGATAACTTCGCTAAAGTCTGGCAACATTATTAAATCAAAAGCAAAACCAGCAAAGAAAATCACCGTACTGAAATGACGGAAAGAACTAGTTAATATGTTTTTGAATTTCATTATTATTCATTTTATTTCATTTTCCTAATGTTTCAAAGCGGTACATTACAAAATCATACTTTAGTTTGTACTAAACGCTGATAAAAATATAGCTTCTAGAGTTATCCAAGAAAGTGATTGTGGGGAATTTTTCAACGTGTCATATCTAGACAACAATTCATAAATCGTTTTTGAGCTTATAACATAAGGAAAATCTTCCCCTAATTTTTTAAGTATTAAAATATCTTCTTCTTTAAAATTTTTGATAGAAGATTTTTCTCCAATCCTTACTAATAATGCCTTTCGCAAAAGTTCTAAAACATTATCATAAAATAAAATTGCTTTTTTACCGCTTGTTTCTTCGTTACTTATTATTCTTGTAATTTCTTTGGCATCTTTACTGCAAAATCCCTGCAAGAAAGAAAAGATAACTGCTTTGTCGGTATTCCCTAAATAACTAAATACGAAATCATCGTCAACCTTTTTGTGTGATTGTGTGAGAATTTGTTCCAAAACTCCATAAGCATCACGATATGAACCTTTTCCATGGGAAGCGATAAGTTCGGCACTCTTATGACTTAAATCATTGCCTTCGTTTTTTGCAATTTTTACAATTTGATTGGTTAAAGTTTCCAAATCTGGTTCAGAAAAAGAAATAATCTGACAACGAGATAAAATTGTTTGAGGGAGTTTCTGTGGATCAGTGGTGGCTAAGATAAAAACAACGTGTGATGGCGGTTCTTCTAAAGTTTTAAGTAGTGCGTTTGCCGCCTCTTTAGTTAGCATATGAACTTCATCAACAATATAAACTTTATAAGGACTTGAAAACGGTGCAGTCCTAACAGCTTCTCTTAATTCTCTGATTTCATCAATTCCTCTGTTTGAGGCAGCATCAATTTCTATGACATCCTCACTGTTACAGCCTATTTCTTTAGCTAAAATTCTAGCCACAGTTGTCTTTCCAGTTCCTCTGCCTCCGCAAAACAAATACGCATGAGAAATTTTCTTCTGAGAGACAACTGTTTTAAGAAGAGAAACAATAGAATCTTGTCCAACAACTTCATCAAAACTTTCTGGTCTGTATTTTCTATATAAAGCTAAGTGCTTCTCTTTATTCATTTTCATATTATATCAGAAAATTAAAAAGCCGTGTGTTGGCACGGCTTTTGTCTGGAAACTCTCATTTTTTTGGACAGGCATCAGCGATTTCGTCCAATTTTTCGTAAATGAAATCAGTGAAGGAAATTTCTTTGTTTTGGTTGCGAAAGGCTTTGGCGAAATCGGTTGCTGGGAAAGCTTTATCCTTGGTTTGATAAAAAGTTTCTGAAACCATTTCGTTATCTTTTTTGTAAGAAATGAAAAAACCAAGATTTCCCAAAAAATAACCAACATCTGAGTGCGCCCCTTCAGCAAAACCAATTTGAATCTCTTTGTCACTGGCTTTAAGCAGAGACAAAGCAGGCTTCCAGTATGCACATTGCATAAAACTAAGAATGTCAGCTGTCTCTGTGTCAAAAGAAACTGGTTTTTTCGCATCCGCATAAGCCTTTGTGGCATCTCTATACTTTTCAGAACGAGTTGTCATCATTTTCTCCTTGCAATCAATTTGTCTGTTATGTGCTACTATCCCGCATCCTATACCACAAAATAAACTAAGTCAAAAAAAATTTATAACATCTTTTTTAATTAGTAATTATAAACTTTTTTGTGCAAAAAACTCTTTCTTTATTAGTACATACTTGTTACACTAAAAACATATGGAGCCCACTAAGAAAAAAATATTAATTGCTGAAGACGAGACAGCAATTGCTAGTGCTCTTGAGCTAAAATTTTCTCACGAAGGTTTTGAAGTAAAGATTGCTAAGGATGGTGACGAAGCGCTTAATTTAATAAAGACCGAACCTTTTAGTTTAGTGCTTATGGATTTGATGATGGATAAAAAAGATGGTTTTACAGTGCTTGAAGAGATGCAAAAAAATAATATCACTATTCCGGTTGTTGTTATTTCTAATCTAGGACAAGACGAAGACAAGGCGCGCGCTGAAAAGCTTGGCGCTATTGCTTATTTTGTTAAATCAAATACCCCACTTTATGAAATTGTTGAGAGAGTTAAAGGAGCTTTGCAAAAAGTTAACGGAAGTTAACCAAAAAAATTGATTTTGATTTATGAACACTAGCACATTGAAAGAAATATTAGTCGGTGGAAATTATGTAAGAGAATCTGATTTCAAGGAGGCTATTTCTTCGGTTGGTGACGACATAAATAAAGTAATCACTCATTTAATTGAGAAAAATTTCCTAACTGAAACTCTTTTAACTCAAGCTGAAGCTGAATACTACAAACTTCCCTATTACGATTTAATAACCTATAAACCACAAGAAGATGCTATACGCACTTTACCTGAAGCGTTTGCTAGAACCTATCACGCCGTCGCCGTTGCTTTAGATAACACTGCTAAAGAAGTAGTTATTGCCACTGATAACGTAGACAAAAAAGATGAAATCGTAGAAAAAGCCACACCTGTTTATCCAGGAATAAAAATTAAAGTTGTTTATGCTTTGAAACAGAAAGTTGATGAGTTGTTTTTATCATACAAAAAAACTCTAGATACACGATTTGCAAAAATAATCAAAGAAAGTAAACACATTGCCCCTGAAATACTAGATCAGATTATAGAAGACGCCTTTTTGCTTAAAGCATCGGATATTCACTTTGAACCTCAAGAAAAAGATGTTTTAATTCGTCTTCGTATAGACGGCTTATTAAATGAAGTTGCTCGCATAGATAAAAAATATTACGAAAATATTTTAAATAAAATAAAAGTAGCCTCGTCTCTTAGAATTGATGAGCATGCTGTCGCACAAGATGGCTCAATGCGATTTACAAAAGCTGATGAAATTGCTGATATTCGTATTTCAATACTTCCGACAATCTTTGGAGAAAAAGTCGCCCTTCGTATTTTGTCATATTATGTTGGGACATTCTCCCTTTCAGAACTTGGTCTTTCAGATAAAAATCAAAAGCTTTTAGAAAATGCCTCCAAGAAACCTTTCGGTATGATTCTTATCGCTGGCCCAACTGGCTCTGGAAAAACAACTTCCCTTTACGCTCTTTTAAAACACATTAATAATCCAACATTAAACATCACCACCATTGAAGATCCTGTAGAATACCGCATAGAAAATATAAATCAAATTCAAGTTAACGAAGCCAATGGTCTTGATTTCGCTAACGGATTAAGGTCAATTGTTCGCCAAGACCCTGATGTTATTTTGGTTGGTGAAATTCGTGATAAAGAAACTGTAGAGATATCAATCAATGCTGCTCTAACTGGCCACCTATTATTCTCAACCTTTCACGCCAACGATGCCATTACTGCAATTCCTAGATTAATAGAAATGGGAGCTGAGCCATTTTTGTTGTCATCAACTATGGAAGCAATAATTTCTCAAAGATTAGTGAGAAAAATTTGCTCAGCGTGTAAATACAGCGCAGAGTTATCATCTCCTATAATGGGACTTTCCAATGTTTACAAAGGAAGAGGGTGCAATGCTTGCAATTACACTGGTTATCGAGGACAGATTGGAATTTTTGAATTCTTACCGACAACCGATGCTATAAAAAATTTGATAATTACTAATCCAGATAAACAAAGTTTAGAAAAAGTCGCCAAGCAAGAAGGAATGAAAATGATGATTGATGATGGAATAGAAAAAGTAAAACAAGGACTAACAACTTTTGAGGAACTCGCTCGTGTTATTGGGATTAATTAATCTATGAATAATTTTAAAATAAATTTTTTAAACTTTTTTATACCAAAAGAAGAAAAGAAATCTCTTCTTGAAAATCTAAATCTTCTTTTGTCAGCAAATATTTCAGCGCTAAACGCTTTAGTTTCAATTAAAAAATCTGTTAAGTCTTTCGCTTTAAAGAAAATCTTAGACCAAATGATAGATGACATAGAATCTGGCTCTTCATTGTCACTCACGCTTGAAAAATCAAAACTATTTCCCTCTTATGTAACCAGCTTGATAAATGTTGGAGAAAAGACAGGAACACTGCCAGACGTGTTTTCACTTCTTATAGAAGAACAAGGAAAATCCGCTGATTTCAAATCAAAATTACAAAGTGCCATGCTTTATCCCCTCATAGTCTTATCAGTTGGTCTTGTAGTTATTATTTTCGTATCTACGTTTATGTTGCCGAAATTAGCCACCGTCTTTTCTTCAATGCATGTAAAAATGCCACTCATTACAATCATTGTATTAAGGATAGGAACATTCTTTGGAAAATATGGTTACATCGCCACCCCTACATTTATTGTGACATTTATGTTGCTGATTTATTTTGTATTCATTTATGAAAGAACAAAATTTATCGGACAAGCGATGTTACTTCACGCGCCTGGAATAAAAAGTTTATTGAAAGAAACAGAAATTGCCAGATTTGGATATTTATTAAGCTCGCTTCTTAATGTCGGAATATCGATTGATTTTGCTCTTTCAGTTATCGCCGAGGCTACTCCAATTTGTAAATATAAAAAATTATATCTCTATTTAAATGATTCTATTAAAGAAGGAAATTCCATTGAAGATAGTTTAAATAAATATTCGTCTAGTTTATTTTTACTTGAAGCCCCTGTTCAAACTTTAATTATTTCCGGTGAACACACCGGTAAACTTCCTTCAGTCTTGAAAATTTTGGGAGAAAAATATAATCAAAAAGCTGATATGTCTTCAAAAAATTTAACAATTATTTTGGAGCCAATATTTTTGGTTATGATTTGGCTTTTGGTTGTGGGTGTTGCGGTTGCGGTCATACTTCCAATTTATAGTTTAATTGGTAATATGTCGCACTAAATTTATGAAAAGAATACACGGATTCACTTTAATAGAAATAATACTCTCTATTGCGGTGATTGCTATCATATCTGTTTTTTCTTTTCCTTTTTATTCAAAATTACAAAATAAAACAAATTTTAGTGATGCTGTGAATCAAATATCTTTTGCTATCGGCAAAGCTAGAGACTATACCGAAAACGGAAAAGGAAATTCTGTTTGGGGATTACATATTGATAACGACCAAAAAATTGCCACGCTGTTTAAAGGAGATAACTTTGACACTAGAGACCAAAACTTTGATGAACAAATAACTTTTCCAAATGTAAACATAGTAGGAAATTTCGATAATAACTCCATAGTATTTCTAAAAGATGGAACACTATCTTATGATAAAAGTTTAAGTCTAAGTAATGATGACGGTGATAGCGCCAATATAACCATAAGTTCCAAGGGAATAATTGCCACCAACTAATATGTTTAAAAGATACAAAAACACAAAAGGTTTTAGTTTGATAGAAGTTCTTTTATCTTTGGCAATAATTTCTACTTTGATTACTATATTTATCGTCGGCATAATTGACACTCAAAATTCAAATGTTAGAGGCGAAGAAAGAAGGTCAGCCAATAGATTAGCCGAAGAAGGAATAGAAGCAATGATAAATCTTCGTGATGTTTCTTTTACAAATTTAAACGACGGAGAATATGGTTTATCTTTTTTAAATAATAATTGGTCTTTAATTTCAGGTAATGATACCAATGGAATTTATACAAGAACTATAAAAATAACCAGTCAACCAAATTCTTCTAAAAAAATTGAATCTACTGTCGTTTGGAAACAAGACACTGGATTAAATAACACTGTTCACTTGGTCACGTACTTAACTGACAGAGAAATACACCCTGCCACACCATAATATGAAAATAAATATTAATAATAAATTTAAAAAAGGATTTACTTTAATAGAGGTAATTTTATATTTATCTATTTTTATTATTTTAATTACTTTGTGCGGAATAGCAATGCAGACAGTTAACGAAAGTAGTTCAAAAAATAAAGAAATGATGAAAATAGATAATGACGCTAATCATATTTTATATTTAATGACTAACTATATAAAAAATTCTGAAAGAATAATTTCTCCGAGCGCAAACAGTAATTCCGATTCAATGCAAATTAAATTACAAAATAGTAGCACCACTGTTTCCTTTGGTGTTGTAAACGGAGAATTATTTGTGAACGAAGGCGGAAACGGAAATGTAACGCTCACTTCCCCTGACGAAAAAGTTGATTCATTACTTATCACCAATCTTGGAACAAATGGGACATCCGGTGCGGTGGAAATAATAATGACTCTTTCCTCAACTAAGGAGGACTTGGGTTATAATAAATATACAAAAACATATGAAGTATCAGCTTCTCCTCGCTTCTAAAATAAAAGGTGGATACATAGCTCTTATCAGCGTTATTTTGATAGGCGCTGTTGGTATGATAATTATTTTGTCTTTGTATTCTTTTTCTGTTCAAAATACACAAATAACGCAAAGTGGATTGGATTCCTCTAAAGCCAGTTACTCGGCTTTGGCTTGTGCTGAGCTTTCAGTAACTGACGTTATAAATAACACTGGAAACCAAGCAAACCAAATAAATGATAATGACACAAATTGTTCGTCCAGTGTGTCCCAATCAGAAACCAGTTTTAATATAGTATCAACTGGCCAAAGCAATGATGTCACAAAAAAGATTTCTGTTTCTATTGATTTGGCAAATCCAACTATTAATAATAAAGCCAATATAACCTCTTGGATAGAAAACTAGGGACAACCCCCTATTTACAAAGCGTTTTGTGATATAATTTAAATAATTATATATTGGTAAATGTATAATCAATTTTAGTACTAAATTTATAAATATGTTAAAAATAAAAAATCAACCTGGGTTCACACTTCTTGAAATACTTCTTGTGGTCGCAGCTATTGCCATACTTGCAGGTATTGTCATCTTTGCCGTTAATCCAAACAAACAACTAGGAGACACTAGAAATGCTCAAAGAAGAGCTGATGTAAACACACTTCTAAACGCTGTTTATCAATACAGCATTGATAATGGAAAGCTTCCAACAACCATAAGCATCGGATCTTCCTGTGATGTTCCTTCTCAAGAGATTTGTAGAGATGGATCAAATTGCAGTGGATTAACTGATTTATACACTTTCCTAGTAGGAGCGACAGCAAAGTACTTACCAGGTATTCCTTTTGATCAATCAACGCCAACAGCAAATGGTACTGGTTATCAAATCTATAAGAACAATGTATCCGGAAGAGTTACTGTTTGTGCACCACTTGCAGAACAAGGTATAACAATCTCAGCAACTAGATAAGCTAATACATTTTCAACAATAATTCTAGCAGATACTTAATTGTATCTGCTATAATTATTTATAATATTATGGACGATAAAAAAGATAATCAAGTAGATTTTGTTTCCTATATTGCTCACGAATTACGAGCACCACTCGCTTCTATGAGATGGTATGCCGAGATGCTACTTGATGGTGTAGCTGGACAATTAACAGACGAACAGAAAAAGATTGTAAGCGAAATATATTCTGGTGATAAAAGATTGGTGCAGTTTATAAATAATCTTTTGGAGTCTGTTCACGTTGATAATGGAAAATATAAAATAGGAAAGGAAGATGCAGATATTGTTCTTTTGACTAAAAATATAATTGAGAAGAGTAAAGACATTGTAGGAAAGAAAAAATTGAGACTAAACATAAAGTCCCCTGAAAAATATATAGTAAATATGGATAAAAAATCAGCGGAGTTTATTATTGGTGCCTTGATTGCCAATGCTATCAATTATAGTAACAATGATAATGAAATAGATATTTCAATAACTCCACCGTCAAAGGAATACAATAGCTTAGTATTTTTAGTTAAAGATAATGGTGTCGGAATAACAGAAGATGACCAAAAAAAGATTTTTACTGAAATGTTTCGTGGAAATAATACCAAGGATAAAAATAAAGAAGGGACAGGCACTAGCTTGTTTGTTTCAAATAAAATATCTAATCTAAATAAATGGAGTTTATCCTTTGAATCAAAAGAAAATGCTGGGGCGACTTTTGCACTTGAAATACATCTATAAACTTTTTAAATAGTCCTTTATTATCTTTTCTACTTCTTTAGCGTTTTTTGTTTCCATTAACTGTATTCTTAAATCCTTCGCTCCATCAAAACCATTTATATAGGCCTTAAAATGTTTTTTCATAACCGCAAAACTTTTTATATCTCCTAATTTTTTATCAAATAATTTGGTGTGTTCCAAACATATTTTTAGTTTCTCTTTTGTTGTCTTTCCTTTTTTGAATTCCTTTTCATTAAAAATCCACGGAGTTCCAAATATCGCGCGCCCAATCATCACTCCGTCGCATCCAGTTTCTTTGATTTTTTCTTTTCCATCTGTAACTGACATAACATCACCGTTACCAATTAAAATAGTTCCTCCATTTTTTACATCACCCGTCTTTTCTCTGACAAGTTTAGCGATGTCTTCCATAAGTTCCCAGTGCGCCGGAACAAGTGATAATTCTTTTCTAGTTCGCAAATGAACCGTGAGAACAGGAATATTTGTTTCTAAAATTTTAGAAAGCCATTCTTTGTATTCAATTTTATTAAAACCAATTCTAGTTTTTACAGAAACTGGAATATCCCCAGCCCCATCTCTTGTTGCATAAATAATTTCTTGCGCTAATTTCCAATCTCTCATAAGCATTGCTCCTGCGCCTTGTTTCTCAATAGTCTTATCAGGACAACCCATATTAATATCAATTCCATCAAAGCCAAGCTTCTTGCAAAGCTTTGCCGCTTCTCGCATTTTATCTGGTGATGAAGAAAAGAGTTGGGCGACAATTGGTCTTTCTTTTTTTGTAAATTCTAAATGTCTTTTTAACTTTTCAAATCCAATACTACATAATCCATTTGCCGAAACAAACTCTGTCCACATTACATCAGGCCCACCACCAACTTCTCCCATTTTTGAATATTTGGCAATCATCTCTCTAAAAGCGATGTCAGTAACATCAGCCATTGGAGCCAATACAAAAATCGGTTTTCCTTTCTTTATTTTTTTATCTAAGAGGTCTTTCCAAAACCCCAGTGGATGATGCTTGTTCATAATTTGTTGTAGTGGTTGCAGTTGTTGTTGCAGATGAGATTATACTGTTAACATCTACTTTTGTAAACTTATAAAATACTTTATTTCCAAACCTTAAATCAAGATAACTTAAATCTGACTTCTTAGTGTCTAAATCCCCTTTTAATGGCTCAGTATCAATAACACTTAAAAAGTTTCTCCATAATTTGTCATAGTCGCTATTTAATCTAAAAACAATTCTTCCTTTATTTTCACTATTTAATAAATAGACATCATTGTATTCATCAATATTAATAGCATTTATATTTACAAACGCTTTATCTAATTTATCAATGACAGTTGTTAGGTTTTTAATATCATCTTTATTTAAGGTAGATGAGGCAGATAGTAATGGCAACGCTGAGACATCATTTATTTCTTTATAAATATGAGCGTCGCTATCGATAGCAAAGCCATCGTTCATAGCAAATACTGGATTGTATTTAGTTATTTTTATTTTTAATGTGTGAATAGAAACGGGATATATAGATATTGATTTGGTGTTTGGTAGATTATCGGTAATTATTTTTTTAAATTTACTTCTGGAGAATGTTAGCATTTTATCTTTTGAGATAAAAAATAAGAACTTTGTGTTTTCTTCTGCCTTTAATTGCTCAGTTATTATTTCTTTTTTGTCATCGGGAAATCCGTCTAATGCGAAATAATTAATCTTTGTAAGTGGTGCAAAAATTAATTCGTAAATAACAAAGAAAAAAAGGAAAATAAAAAAAGAACGAATAATTATTTTCTTCCATAAAATTATCGTCCTCTTTTTCATTTTATCTAAACCCTAAATGGTTTTCCGATTACTGTCTTTCCATTCATATAAGGAACCAGAACTTCTGGCACCTTGATTGTCCCGTCGGCTTGTTGATAATTTTCTATGATTACAGTAAGTAATCTTGGTGTGGCAGAAGCGGTGTTGTTTAGTGAGTGAGCGTAACGCATTTTTCCTTCACCGTCGCGATAACGAATATTTAATCTTCTAGTTTGGAAATCGTGAAAATATGAAGCTGAGTGAGTCTCTCTATATTTTTCTTGTGAAGGCATCCAACTTTCAATATCATATTTTTTAACTTGCCCTAAACCTAAATCTCCACCGCAATTTATTATGGTGTGATATGGGATATTTAAATCTTCAAGAAGTTCTTCTGAGTTTCTGGTTATCTCATCGTGGAATTTAACACTATCTTCGTGTGAAGCTTCACATAAAACAACTTGCTCACATTTATAAAATTCGTGTACTCTGACAAGCCCTTTTACATCCTTACCATGACTTCCGGCTTCCTTTCTAAAACATGGTGACCAAGCGATGAATTTTATTGGAAAATTCTTAATATCTAGAACTTCGTCTGAGTGATAAAACATAGTCGCCACTTCGCCTGTTCCTGCAAAGTAATCATTGCCGTCCTTGTATAAATCATCCTCACCTTGTGGCAAATAACCGCTACCAAGCAGTGTTTCTCGCTTTACTAGAGATGGCACAAGCATTGGAGTAAATCCTTTGGCTGACCACTTATTCATCGTATATTGCCAAACCGCCATTTCAAGTAATGCTGCGTCATTTTTCAAAAAGTATCCTCTAAACCCTGCTGTCTTTGCTCCTCTTTCAAAATCCACCATATCTTGCTTTTCCATTATTTCAATGTGATCCAACGGCTTAAATGGAAAAGGACTTATCTCACCCCATTTTTTAACTTCAACATTATCTTCTTCTGTTACTCCTTCTGGAACAGACATATCTGGAATATTTGGCACTTGGAGCATAAGAGCTCTCCATTCATTTAACACACCCACCTCTTCTTCTTCAATCTTTTTCAAAGACTCTTTTACGGTCTTCATTTCATCTAAAATAATTTGTCTTTCGCCGGCAGAGATATTTGGACCGGCGATTTTTTGACTGGCTTCATTTTGCTTTGCTCGCAAATCGTCCCCGTCTCGTCTTAGAGATAATCTTTTGTCGTCGACTTTTATAAGTTCATCAATATTAAAAGAAAGATGTTTTTTTGCAGTAGCGGATTTGATAAGATCAGAATTTTCCCTGATAAATTTTATGTCTAACATAATGATTATTCTATCATATTACTGTCTTTTGTTAATTAACTTTTATTGCCCAAAAAGGAGATTAATGTTACAATTGTCAGCGTTAACTGAAATTAAACAGAAAGGTAAAATAATTAAACACGGGCCCTTAGCTCATTTGGCACGAAGCGTCAGCTGAGATTAAATACTGCCGACGGTTTTGCAAAACCGGCAGAATGTTAAATTAAGTAAAGACTCTGATTTAGTAAAAAATATACGGGCCCTTAGCTCATTTGGTAGAGCGCCGGTTTTGCACTCCGGAGGCGAGCGGTTCGAATCCGCTAGGGTCCACAAAAATAAAAATTGGCGCTTAAATAGCGCTGATTTTTATTTTTGTGGACCCTAGAGAAAGTCACCTGCGTGACTTTCGTCGGATTCGAACGGCCACAGTCATGTTTTAAAAAAGTTTTCTTCCTGACTTTTTTAAAACGGACGAGGCGAGCTCACGAGTACTTATGAGCAACCCACACAAAGTGTGGTTAGCGCAATTAGTAACTCGTGAGGCGAATCTGCTATGAGTAACCCGCGAGTATTATGGATTTAAACAATCCTGAATATCACCAGAGCAAATAATACTTCCTTCCTTTAAAATCGAAGGTAACCACATGACAAGTAGAAATATAAGTAATATTAATAGCCCTTGCCACCATTTTAATCTCTTATTATTATTCATAATGTAATTATACCATCCGTTTCTTTTCTTTGACTTTTATAACAAAAGCAATTAATATTGCAGTAATGTCGGATTTATTAAATCGAGCTATTGGGTTTATATATGGATATCAGACTATTTTAGTTGGACTTGTGGCAGTTTTCATATATTTTCAAGGAAGAAGAGACAGCCGGAAGGATGCAGCGAAACTTATACTTCAAGAAATAAGATACGCAGACCAAAAAGTAAGAAATTACAGAACCTATAGTAGCTATAATTTTACAGAAAAAATTTTGCCTACTAATAGCTGGAATAAAAACATAAATCTTTTCATAAGAGATTTAACGGAATCAGAACTTGATTTAATAAGTAAATTCTTTTCAAGTGCTTCTTATCTTGACGAAGTTATAAAATCAATATCTAACTCAAAAAACCAAGAATGGATTCAGCCAGACATGCCCTCCATTATCGGAGGGACGCAAGTGGCGGTTATGGATACTAGCGCATTGAATGAACCAGCAAAAAAATTAATAGAAGCGATTTCAAAAGACATAGAATCTATATACAATACACCCGCAGCAGACAAGCTTAGAATTATTTCTGAAAAAAAAAGTTGGTATTTTTTATATACAAGATAGTTCATGATAAACTAAAATTAAATTAAATCCATATGGCAATCAGAATAATAGAAATCAGTCCCAAAATAATACCACAACCAAGTGATGTAATTTTTGCTCATTTATCTATAAAAAATTTTAAATGGGCAAATGAAGAGACTTCCCAAGAAGGTATATCCTCGCGTGAAATACTGTTTGATTGGATTGTAAATAAAAAAGGACAAGCTTATATAAGATTAGAATCAGACCTGAATGCTAAAATACCTGTGTTTGGTGCGGTCTCTCCTACGGGACAAAGATATATTCGTTGTTTAAAAAATAATCAGTGGTCAAATGAGCTTTTGGAATTACCACAAATATAATAAAAGAATAAGATTGATATAATAATCTAAACTATGCCCCCAGAGAAAAAACTAGCAAGTAATTCACTCGGACTTATCTCACTCATAATAAATATACTACAGCACTAAAAACTACATCATCTTAAGTGTTTTCTTAAACATTGACAACTACTACTTAGCATTGTAGTATATTTTACAGTTCCTTTTATATTCCATGGAGGTTTTATGAGTACACAAAATCCCGAGATTCAAATCTGGAGTGCTGAATGTGACACGAAAGAAGAAAGAGACAAAATTGTTAGACGTTCCGTGGCGATAGACGGCTGCAGAATACTCTTTGTCGGTACAAACGACGAAGGGAAATATGTGGTTATCAATTCTTCAATTGGCAAGGCTACAACCACGCCGGCAGTAGAGCTCTACGGACACAAAACATATCCTGATGGTCCGCTCGTTGAAATGCTGGCGGGGTTCATTCTCACTTCAAATATCGGCATTAAGCAAGCTAGAATGTAATACCCTACCCTTCACCAACAAAATTCCCGTCTAAATCAGACGGGTTTTTCTTTTTATAACTTAACAGGTGTGATTCCCTTTCCTCCTTCTAATACATCTATTATATTTTTTGCGACAAGCGTTGCCATTTCTTCTCTTGCGCTTGCTCTTGAAGATGCGATATGTGGGGTCATCACAATATTGTCTAATTTCTTAAACTCATCACTAATATGCGGTTCAAATTCAAAAACATCAAGACCGGCTCCGTAAATTCTTTTTTCTTTTAAAGCTTCCACTATCGCCTCTTCTTCCACCACTGGCCCGCGAGAAGTGTTTATTATAATCGCCGTCCTTTTCATTAAAGAAATTTTTTCTTTGTTAATTAAATGTTTGGTGCTTGGAAGAAGTGGCACATGAAGTGTGACAATGTCGGCATTTTTCAAAACTTCATCAATACTCATATATTCGCCTCCACAATCATTTTCAAAACTGTCGTCTCTTTTAATGTCGTTATAAATAATTTTACAATCAAATCCTTTTTTAAGAATGTGACCAACTTTTTTGCCAATAGCACCGAGTCCAATCACTCCAATAGTCTTTTTTGAAATATCTAATCCCATTAATAAGTTTGGATCCCAGCCCTTAAACTTTCCTTTCCTAACAAATCTATCCCCTTCAACAAGTCTTGTGGTAACGGCAAACATTAAAGCTACGGTATGTTCTGCAACCGCTTGTGATGAAGTGCCTGCGGTATTAGTAACAACGATTCCTCTTTTCTCTGCTTCTTCCACATCAATATTATTAAAACCAACAGCGTAATTGGCAATTATTTTTACATTAGGACAGACATTAAGCACATCAACATTTATGTGATCGGTGAGCAAAGAAACAACAGCGTCGTATTTCTTTTTTGAAAGAGCATTTATCAATTCTTCTTTAGTTGGAACTTTATTTTTTTTAGAAACAGTTACTTTGTAACCTTTTTCTTTCAAAAGATTAATGCCAACTTCTGGTATTGTTCTTGTGATGTAAATATTTTTTTTCATAATTTATATATTTTTCTATATATTTTTCTCGGTGTTATTTGCAATCCTTTCCATAAAGGAAACCGCTTCCACTGGATTTTCTCCGGTGGCAGTTTCTTCGGAAAGCATCACACCTTGCGCCCCTTCTAAAATCGCAAACACTTCGTCAGTGACTTCGGCTCTTGTTGGCTCTTTGTTTTTAATCATAGACAAAAGCATCTGAGTAGCGACAATTACCGGCACATTTAAATCATTTGCCGTCTTTATAATTTTCTTTTCAACAAATGGAATTTCTTCAAGCGGAAATTCATTTCCTAAGTCTCCTCTTGCTACCATAACCATATCAGAATTTTTTATTATTTCTTCTAGAGAACTGACGGCTTCTTTGGTTTCAATTTTAGCTATCACTTTCTGATTGCCTCCTTTTTCTTTAATTATATTTTTTAACTCCAAAATATCAGACGCGCTTTTTACATAAGACATTGCAAAATATTCCACATTTTCTTTGATACCAAAATCAATATCACTCAAATCTTTCTCGGTGATTGTTTTTATGCTGTTTGCATCTATATGATGACCATCATCTTCTTTTACTCTTGGGCCAGACAAATCAATTATTATAGGAACTGATTTTAAAAGTGATGTAGCCACGCTTCTAATGTTTTCTATGAAGTTGTGATGTTCTTCATAAGTTCCCCAAGAAAAATTAAGTCTTGCCATATCCATACCAGACTCAATCATAGACTTTAAAGTTTCAGCACTACGACTTGAAGGGCCTAAGGTGGCAATGATTATAGTTTTTGATGACATAAATTAAGATAATATACTGACTAGTCTATCATATTTAACTTTTCTTTCTTTAGCTCTTGGAGAGCCAAGCTTCATACCATAAACTCCAAAAGCTACTGCCAAATCAGCAATAAAATCATCCATAGTCTCTCCACTCCTGTGACTAACTATTAAATTAATTCCATTTTCTTTAGCAACTTTCATTGCTTCTAAGGTTTCAGTGAGAGTTCCGATTTGATTTGGTTTTATAATCACACTTTTTATACTTTCGTTTTCTACCGCTTTTAAGATTTTATTTTTATTGGTCACAGTCAAATCATCTCCCACAATATTTACATCTTTGTGCTGCTTTTGTAATTCTGCAAATGATACCAAATCATCCTCATTAAACGGGTCTTCTATGGAAGTAACATCAAATCTAATTATCATTTCGCCATACTTATCAAACATTTGTTCTTTTGAAAGCATTTCTTCTCCAACTTTATATTCTTTCTTTTCCGAATCATAAAATGAGCTGGCCGCCACATCCACCGAAAGACGAACTTGATTTGATACGCCAGCAATATCACAAGCTTCTTTCAAAATATGAAAAGGTAAAAGCACATCAGAAAACGGAACAACAAACCCACCTTCATCACCCTTACCAAGTAACATTCCTTTTTCTGAAAGTAATCTCTCCACAACATCGGCAACCTTTTCAGTAATTTCTAAAGCTTCTTTTACAGAATCAACAAAAGGAATAATGTGATACTCCTGAAAAGCTAGTTTTGAATTTGGACCAGCGTGTTTGCCACCATTTATTAAATTAACAAAGAGAAGTGGTTGTGCTCTATCTGGTTTGATATCTTTTAATGTTCTCAAATATTCAAAAGTTTTCAGATTAGATAAGATTGCACCCAATTTGGCACAAGCAACACTTACTCCAATCATTGTGTTCCCACCTAAATTTGTTTTTTGTTCGGTGCTATCAAGTAATAATAATAGTTTATCTATTTCTATCTGAGATGTGACATCCATTCCGAGTAATCTTGGCTTAATAATACTTTCAATAATAGAAATTGCTTTTTGCATTCCACCATCTGCATCTCTTAATTCTAACGCCTCAGAAGATCCTGTGCTTGCTCCACTTGGAACTTGAAAAGATGCAACTTGTTCGTAAGAGCAAACAAAAACTTCAAGAGCCTTTTTTCCTCTTGAGTCTAGAATTTCTTTGCCGTATACATTTGTTATTTCTTTTGCCATATTATTTTCTTAAAAGTAAAAATAAATCTGAAACATTGGAACCAGTAGAACCAGTCTTAATTAAATCTTTTGAGTCGGATAATATTTTCTCAGCATCAAAGGCTAATTTAGCCTCTTCCATTTCTGCTTGTCGATTGGCAAATAAATTTTTTGTAGAATAATCCACAATTCCACCAGCAAAATCAGACTTATTATCAATACCGTCTGATGCCACCGAGGCAAAAACATCTCCCTCTTTAATTCTATCAATAGCTGACATCGCCATCAGTTCATTTCTTCCACCTGTTCCACCTTTTTTAGTTATGTTAATAGCTGGCTCTCCTCCTCCTAATATCACAAGATTTTTTTCATCAATGGCGAACATTTTATCTAAAACAATCTCAGTATTGTCGTAAATATCACTACCTAATATTTTTGTTTTATAACCCAAAGATTCAGCTTTATTCTTCATATCCTGTAAAGCAATAATGTTAGAAATAATTGGAAAGTTAAAAACTTTTTCAAAATAAATATCTTCTTTCGGAGTTTCATTAAATGATAAATTAATATTTAAATTATATTTTTCCAAAACTTTTTTAGCATCATCAATGCTTGAATTATCTTTATAAGTTGGACCTGAAGCTACAATTTCATAATGATTTCCTGGAACATCACACATAACCAAAGTAATTACAGTCGCTGGATAAAGAGCTTTGGCTAATCCCCCTCCTTTTATTTCTGAAATGTGTTTTCTAATTGTGTTTAGTTCCACGACAGTTCCTCCTGTCGGTAAAAATGCCTCATACAAAATCTCTCCTTGGTCTCTTTCCTCTTTCGGATAACATAAAAGTGATGAGCCTCCGCCTGAGACAACGACTATTGCTAAATCTTTTTCTGTTAAATTATTTGCCGTCTCAAAAATCTTTTCAGATATTTCTACATTTTCTTGTTTTGGAATTGGGTGAGCGCCCTTAAAAACTTCTATCTTCTTCCCCTTATAATCAACTTTATCAATACCAATGCCATATGTTATTAAATCACCAAAAATTTCTTCAAGAATACGGACAGCAGATGACGAGGCCTTGCCGATAGCAAAGACCACAATTTTTTCATAATCTTTTACAGAAAAAACTTTTCCATTTATCTCAATTTTGTCTCCATCAAACAATAATTTTTCTTTTATAGTTCTCTTGGTATCAATAGATAAAAGTCCGGCATCTACTATTTCAAGCATATCTGCCCTTTCTTTACTTCTGGCAATTTCGTCAAAATTAATTATCTTAGATACACTCATTATTCCAGTATTATACCAAAAAAATTAAGCCCTATCTATGTATTTGAAGAAATCGTTAGGATTGCCGTTTACTTTTTTATGTGGGTTAAAGATATCTTTTGGATCAAAAATATTTTTAATATCTTTAAAAATATTGTTTACTTCTTCTCCAAACATCTTTGGCAAATAAGCGGTACGAGTGATGCCATCATTGTGCTCTGCCGAAAAAGAGCCTTTATATTTAAGGATTAAATCATAAATCTCATCCATCAAATTGTGAATAATTTTATCCATTCCTTCCTTTTTCATATCAACTAGTGGAACAATGTGAAAATTAGCATCTCCAATATGACCAGCCACTGAATAAATCAAATCATATTTTTTGAAAATATTTTCCAAATCAGGAATAAATTTTGGTAAATCGGCTGGGTGAACAATAATATCGTCAATTGATGGTGCGGTTCTATAACCTTTCAATTTAGTGCGAAGTAAATTAAAACTCTCTCGTCTAAATGTCCAATACTTCTTGGCCGCTTGTTCATCCTTCAACAACTCTGTTTGATAACCGAAAGATTTTATATCTTCAAACGCCTTTTTGGCATTACCGTCTACTTCTTCTTGATTGTCTCCAGTAAACTCAGCCATAATAATTAATTTTGGAACTCCACCTCTTATCACCATAAGAACCTCCGGAATAAATTGAAATCCGAGTGTGAAAAAATTTCCTCCCATCTTCTTCATAATTGAAGGCAAAAACTTTAGAGCGATGTTGAAGGTGTGATCATCGTAAGATTCAAAAGATTCTGGCTTGTGTTCCAAAAATTTTACAATGATTTCTCCAAGTCTTGATAAATCTTTTAAAAAGACGACAACCATTTTTGAATATTTCTTTGGAGCCATACCAACAAGCTTTGCAGAAGTAACCATACAAAGTGTCCCCTGACTTCCGACAATCATTTTATTTAAATCAAATGTTCCTTTTTCTTTGTCGTAAACATTCCAAATGTAATATCCCGATGAGTTTTTTGAAACTGTCGGCTTAGCGTTTCTAATTAATTCTTCATTGTTTGAAATGAGATTGAAAATTTCTCTGTGTATTCTTCCGCTTTCGGTATTTTCTTTCATCTTCTCTTCTAGTTCTTGTTTATTTAATTCTTTGATTGTATCTCTTTCGCCATTAGCAAAAACAACATCAAGGGCTTTGACATATCTTTCAGTCTTTCCATAAGAGAGAGTTTTTTCGCCCCCTGAATTATTTGAAACTATTCCACCTATTGCACAAATCTCACGAGATGCTGGGTACGACGGCATTATCCAACCAAATTTTAGTGTTTCTTTCTCAAAATCACGATAATACATCCCAGGCTCAGCGGTAGCGAAGTCTTTATTTATCTCAAGCATATGATTCATATACTTTGTAAATACAACCACGATTGATTGAGTAAGCGGGCCACCAGTCATATCAGAACCAGCTGATCTTGCGGTTATGGAAATATTTTTTCCCTCATCTTTCTTTTTAGAAACGAATTTGACTAGTTCTTGTAAATCTTCTTTATCTTTTGGAAAGACAACAATCTCTGGCTTAACATAAAACAAACTCGTATCTCTGGCGTAAGTCTCTCTATCAACATCACTTACGGAAACATCACCTTTTAATATTTTTTGTAATTCAGCTACAATATTTTCTGTGGACATAATTATTTTAGTTTAACACGACGACTGTGCGACCTTTATATAATGAGCATCTTCTGGAAAGAGTAATAACATCGGATAACCTCCATTATTTAACTCAATATCTCCACAATCTTGGCTTTTTAGAAAATCAACCATTTCGTTTGTTGTAGTTTTTGGGTCAACTGAATCTTTACCTTTATATTCGATCTCAACAAAATTTCCTAAACCAACAACGTTATCAAAAGCAATTTCGTAATCTTTATACATAAACTTCTTTCTTGTTTTATTAACGGTAATAAGTAACTTTAAATCTAAAGCAATAAATATTTTTCTTGCTGTATCCTTGTCTCCAATTTCAGTCTCGTATTCATCAGCATATGTTCCGATACCATTTTCATAATGCCACTTTTTGTAATTGATGGTATACAGTCCTTTTTCTTCACGAATACGAAACCATTCCTCAATAGGTTTTATTGAAACAAAATCCTTGTGTGCCGGAGTAAAATATTCATCAATTTGTTGATTTTCCGAAATGAAAGTAGCCTTCTCTTCTAAAAACTTTTTGAGTGTTTCGCTTTTCTGAATTCTAGTTTGAATTTCAATTTCAATATCTTGCATATTTGGAATTATAGCAAAAAATTTCTGTATGACATTATTTCTTCCACCTCTCAATACTGGCGGCTTGGCATTCCAGTTTGGTGGCTGGTCTAATAAATTTTCTATTATCTTTTGGAACTATTGGCTTATGTTTCATTTTGAAAACTTTTCCTGAAATATCAAACAAATCTTTTTCTTCAGTCATCCATTTTGTGCCAAATTTTTTAAGATTTATTTTATCTGAATAACCGACTAAAGTTTTCTTGCCGTTACTTACTAAAAAATATTCATTAAAATATGACAAAACCAATTCTCTGATTGTTTTATAAATCGGATCACGAAAAGAAAGGACAGCGTGATTGGTTTTACTAATCGCTCCCCAATATCCATTTCTTTTATACAAAGTGACAATGTGGTCATAATCTCTGTCATCATTTACTTTTAAACTCACAATATAAGTTTCTTCTTTATTTAAAGTTAGCGCTGTGTAAGCAAGCATCGCCCCCTCCATACAATGTGCTGTTTTTTCACGCAAAACCTTTCTGGGTGACATACAAGTCTCACCCTTCTTTTCGTGATTAAAAGGAATTGAGTCCAAAAAATCTTGTATTTTAATTGGCGTATTTAATTTTTTAAATATGGTAAGTTCTTTTTGAGAAAATCCAAATGAATTGTTCATATTCTAATTATACTATGCTAAAATCTAATCTATAATTAAATCTATGGAAGAAGAAGAAATTAAAAAACTAGAAAAGGAAATAAAAAGATTGCAGAAGCTCGTTTACTATGATGAATTAACTGGAATATTAAATAGAAGAGGATTTAAAGAAGAAGCTGAAAGAGTCTTCCAAACCAATGCTTTTTTTGGAAAAAGAAAAGAGAAGAGATATCAAATCCCCTTTTCTATTATTTTTATTGATATTGATAACTTTAAAAAAGTAAACGACACTTATGGGCATGACGAGGGTGATAAAGTTTTGAAACATACCGCAAAAATACTTGGTGAGTCATTAAGAAAAAATGATATTTTCGCTAGATGGGGTGGAGAAGAATTTGTAGTAGCACTATATGGCGCTGATAAAAATACGTCCGTTAAGGTAGCTGAAAAGATTTGTAACAGATGTGCCGATACCGAAGTTCACATAGGAAACGAAAGGAAGAAAGTAACAATGAGCGTGGGGATAGTTTCGCATTATGACGAAGACAACATTCATCAGATGATTGAAAAGGCAGACCAAGCCATGTATGAAGCTAAAGAAAAAGGAAAAAATCAGGTAGTGGTATTTTTGCGCGGGAAACAAAAAACTAGTTATTTTATGGATTTACTTCATTTAGTAAAAGGGACAGCGCCAAAAGAAGAAAAAATAATAGAAAAGAAATCTGTTAATATAGACGGAATTAAATTGAAAACTGTTGAGGTGAAATAAAGACAAGTTATTTATATAAAAAAGAACCGTCAAACGAGACGGTTCTAGAGTAAGATTACTCTAAGAAGAAACCAGCTTGACCTTAATGATTCTAGGTTCTGACTTCTTTTGTTTCTTTGCGACGGCCTTGATAAGTTGTGGTGCTTTAGGCTTTTCCGCAACAGCTTTAACTAACTGTTTCTTCGCTGTTGGTGCTTTTGCCACCACCTTTTTCTCGGCCTTTTTTGGAGCGCTTCGGGCAATTTCTTGCGGGGGTGTTTGCTTGCTTTGGAATCTAGCCTCATAGGCCTTATAATAGCTGTCACACAACGGTGACTTAAAGTCTATGCGACTGCAAGCATCCATCTTTGAAAGACTAGCAGGACAGATTGTCGGCCACTTATCTACCGACCCCTGAAGCTGAGAGACGCAAAGACTTTCCATTTGAGAGTCCCTAACCTTCAAAGCTTTCTCTCTGTCTTCTTTTCCTTCAAGGTGGCTAATTACTGCGACTACCCCCATAGCAACGGAGCCTAGTGCACCTGCACCTTGCAGTGTGCTACACCCAGCAAGTGACAAGCACAAAAGGAAAATTAATGTTGCTTGTTTCATTGGGCACCTCCGAGGAATTAAAGCATCATATAGAGCACTTCCTCGGCCAGAACAGCGCCTGTTTTTGCCCCATTCTTGACAATAGGAGCAGCTTTTCTTACGGCAACTTCTGCTCCGTTCACTATGGCACGTCCAACGACTCTGGTATCCTCGACGAGCACTTTACCGTTTTGACGGATATACTGCGGGATACCTTTGGAATCTATTACAGCGTGGTCGTGAACAACATCACCAACCTTGCCGGAATAGAGATTCCTGTCGCCGTTCACCGCAACATTTTTGGTGTTGCTGGTGTAAAAAGAACCTCCGGCTCTGGACGTTGTTGCCGCCTTGGAACTTACAGAGTTTACGGTGGCCACAGACGCTACCTTTGTTGTCGTGGTATTTTTCGAACTTGAACCTGCCACGGCAGAAAAGGCATATAACGAGATGGTTGTTGCCAACAAAAGGGCAGTCAACCTATTGGGTGCTAGTAGCATGATACTCTCCTTGATTAGGTGAAAAAGCACATGGAATCAACACTTACTGGTTAACAAAAGCCCTTATTGTCCTTGTGAATTGTTATTATTCTTATGTTCAAAGAAGAGCTATCGGTACTCCCATTTTTCATATTACAATAGCAATTATTTGTTGTCAAAAGGCTGGGGTGCAAGGGGTGTCTTCGACAAGTATTTGTTCGCCGTCGCTCACAAATCTCGCCGACCGCTCCTCGTTGTTTTGCTTGCTAGCAAAACATACTCCGGACTTTCGATCCCTTACGAAAGACAAGCAGTTGTCTTTCTGCATCCCAGCGAAAAAACTTTGTTTTTTCTTGGCTGGGGTGCAAGGGATCGAACCTCGATTAACAGTTCCAGAAACTGCTGTCCTACCATTAGACGACACCCCAATATTAAAGTTATTGTATTATAGCAAAAAACTTAATTCTAAGAGAATTCCAAACGAAGTATAAAATATGCAAGAAAATTAATTTTTATTCGTCTCAACTATTGTGGTATTTAATTAACTTTATAATAAATCACAATGACTAAAAAAATTAAACTAATTGTTTATCCAGTTAAGGATATAGAAAAAGCTAAAGTGTTTTATAGTAAGTTTTTAGGAGTGGAACCATACGCTGAGAGTCCGTATTATGTGGGTTATATTGTCGGAGACCAAGAAGTTGGCTTAGACCCAAATTCAACAGTCGGGCCTATCAGTTATATAGATGTTAAAGATATTAAAGTTAGCCTTAAAGAAATGACTAGTGTGGGTGCTCAAATTGTAAAGGATATTAGAGATGTTGCGAACGGTTTACTAATAGCTCAAGTAAAAGATGTTGATGGCAATGTCGTTGGACTAAGACAACAATCCTAAATTATTTATTTGGACAATTAAGAAATGCTTTGGCAATAAAACAAAAAGCGATGAGCCTTAGGCTCATCGCTTTTTGCTTTTGTTTTTAATCAACGAAAGTTAAAGCCTTTCCATATTTACCAGCACGGCCAGTACGACCAATACGGTGAACATAGTCATCATAAGTCTTTGGTAAGTCATAGTTGATAACATGACTAACGTCAGAGATATCAATACCGCGAGCAGCGACATCTGTTGCCACTAACACTTGAGTAATATTATCTTTAAATTTCCCCAAAGCTCTTTGTCTTTCGGAGTGATTTTTATTTCCGTGAATTGAATCAACCTTAATTCCCCTTTCACTAAGAGTGCTGTAAAGTTTTTCTACACCATGTTTGGTGCTTCCGAAAACCAAAACCTTGTTAAAGTCTTTTTGCTTTAAAAGATTGTGTAAAACATCAATCTTACTTTCTCCATTTCTTAACCTGACGACATCTTGATCAACATTTTTTGCAGTCGAGCTAGTCTTAACAGAAATACTAATTGGATTGTTTAAGAATTCACTAATCAATTTTTGAATAGTTGGTGAAAGTGTTGCTGAAAAGAAAAGAGTTTGTCTTTCTCTTGGCATTCCTTCCATAACGAAACGCATATCATTGATAAATCCCATATCAAGCATCCTGTCAGCTTCATCCAAAACCACAGTTGAGAATTCAGAAAGGAAAATTTTCTTTCTCTCGATTAAATCCTTTAATCTTCCTGGTGTTCCAATTACGAAATTGTATTCATAACGAAGTTCAGAAATTTGTCTAGAAATACTCATACCACCAACTACGCAAACAGAATATATTTTCATTCCAGCTGTAAATTCTTTTAACTCTTGATCAACTTGAATAGCAAGCTCACGAGTAGGAACAATAATTAAAACTTGTTCTTTTCTATTCTTTATAACTTTTTCAATTAAAGGAATTAGAAAAGCACCAGTCTTACCTGTTCCGGTGTTTGCAATACCTAAGATATCACGACCCTTTAGTGCATGAGGAATAGTTTCGTCTTGAATTGGAGTAGGAGTTGTATAACCCTTAACTTCAATTGCTTTCTTTAAAGTTTCATCTATCGCAAACTGAGCAAAAGCGTGAACTGGCACGAACTTTTCCTCAACTTTATTAGCTACAGCTTTGTTGATAAATTTTGACACATTGATGTCTTCATCTCTACGAGACTTCCCACGAGGAGAGGAACGCGTACGGAAACCACCACGTGAACTAGCTGGTTTACTACGAGAAGAAGAACTACGAGGCTTTGCCTCATTATAATATTTTTTATTCATTTTTTATTTAAGAAAGAAGCAAAAGCTCCTCTATAACCCCTAGTACTTTATAATAAAATCGTGACCAGAATGTCTCGGAGGTTTTTAAATAATGCCCGTTTGAGCGAACTAACGAAAACCGATGAGATAAGTTATTGGTACAAATATATATCAAAATAATATGTTTGTCAAGAAATACACTAAATTTGCCTTTAAATACTGCCATATTTAGAATATTTAAAGTAAGTCTAAAAAAGGAAATATTGATATTGTAGTATTTTTGTGGTATTATGGGGAAAATATGTAAGAAAAGTCAAGCCTCTTGCGTCTCTATATATGGAAAAACATAAACAAATACTCACTGAAGCTTATAACGAGTATTCAGATGCCATATTTAGATATTGTTTTTTCAAAATTTCAGATAGAGAGAAAGCCCTTGATTTTGTTCAGGAGACATTTGCTCGCACTTGGCAGTATATTATCTCAGGAAATGAAATTGAGAATATGAAGACGTTTTTGTATACTACCGCTCGTCATATAGTTATTGACGAATATCGTAAAAGAAAAATATATTCTTTAGACGAACTTATAGATAAAGGAGTAGAACCACATTTAGAAATTGAAGAGTCTTTATATAGCTCTCTTGATATTGAGCGTGTTATGGAATGTGTCAGACAACTTCCTGACAACTATAGCTCAATAATTATTATGCGCTACGTTAATGATTTATCAATAAAGGATATAGCGCAGATTCTCAGCGAATCAGAAAATGTTATATCAGTTAGAATATACAGAGGTTTGAGTAAGTTGAGGAAACTTATTTTATTATGAAAAAAAATATAATTTCATTATTCACACAATACAAAGAAATCAGTATGACGCCGGAAGAAAAAGAAATAGCTTGGGGCGGTGTTTTGACGCGAACTTTTGAATCTTCTCAGCCTATAATTGAGGCCCCTGTCAGAAAATTAATTCCTTCACGTCTCTATAGTAGGGTGTTGCAACCAATTGTCAGTTATCAGAATGTTTTTTTTAAAAAGAAGAAATATGCTTTTGCTGTAGTAAGTTCGTTGTTAATTGTATCTGGTGGCATATCAGCTTTTGCACAAGGAGCATTACCTGGAGACTTTTTTTACGCTGTTAAAACAGACGTGAATGAAAAAATACAAGTCGCCATGGCACTTACTCCACAAAAAAAAGCTCTTCTCGAAGCCACTCTTGCAACAAAACGAATTGAAGAAGCGGAAAAGTTGGCGTTAAATGGAAAACTTAATCCAGTCATCGCTAATCAAACGGGTGAAGCTTTTGATACCCATGTTCGTAAACTTGAAACATATATTGCAGAACTTGGAGATAAGGCGGATTATAGTGCTGTGGAAAAAGTTGGAGTGTTCTTTCAGACAAGAATAGCGGTACATGTCGCAGTCCTTAAAGATATGTCTGTTGATAGCAAAATTCTTTCCTCCTCTCTAGTGACAGATAAGCTACCAGATAATACTTCTGACCCACGCACAATTAATTATCTTGAATACAAAGTATTAACAGACGTTATTCCAACAATTATAGCTACTAAAAAAGCTGTTGCGAATATATCGTCTTCTCAAGAAGATAATACAAATAGTAATAAAGATAATAATCAACACGCTGTGTCATTAAATATTGATTCTGAACAAGCGAAGGATTATCTTATAGAGCTTCATGAAAATGTCGGAACGCCCGCATCTATTATGAAGGTCCCTACTTCTTCAGTTGTTCCAGTGTTTGTGCCACAACAATAATTCCATAATTTTGATAACCGTTGATAACGAAAAAATAGAAAAAATACTAAATCACAAATTATTGCAACAAGAAAATCTGTCTAATCATAGTGGTAGACATTCCTATTTGAGTCCACTTTAGTTTCTTTTAACAATCTTAATAATATTAATATGAAAACATTTAAACTTATACAAAGTTCTCGTTCTATCGGTACTCGTGTCGGTATGCTTACTGTCTTAGGCGCTCTTGCTGCTTTTGGATTTAGTTCACACGCATATGCATTTAATCAAATTAATTCTCAACTTTATTTTGGTAAAACAGGTGGCGATGTTACCAGTCTTCAGGAGTTCTTAGCTGCTTCTCCAGATCTTTATCCAAGAGGATTAATTACTGGCTACTATGGCGCTCTTACAGAAGAGGCAGTAGAAAAATTTCAAGTAAAATATGACATTGTAAGTTCAGGAAGTCCTTCTACAACTGGATATGGACGTGTTGGACCAATGACAATGGCTAAAATAAACGGTCTAATCAACAATAATTCTGGTGTCGCAAATACATCAGGTCCAGCTATTTTTATGCAATATTTCCCACAGATTACATCAACAACAGCAACATTTAATTGGATGACTACAAATGGAGCCGCTTACGGACGTCTATATTACAGTACATCTCCACTACAAATGAATGAAGGAGATATCAATTCAAATGGTTTTGCTGTAACAAGCGGTCAAATCGGAAGTTATGATGGAATAGCACGTTCATCTCAATCATCATACATATCAGGACTACAACCAAATACAACTTATTACTACACTATCGTAGCAACAGATCTTGGTGGTAACGTAAGCGTTATTGGTCCTAATAATACATTCCGTACAAGCGCTCAATAATAAAAAATATAGGAAACAAACTATACTTTTGTAAACACAAATTATATAAAATAATTCTTGTTTTACAGAAAATCAAAAAATCTTTCCTAAGTCTTAGGAAAGATTTTTTGATTAAAATTTACTTTGTGCTCCTTTTATCAAACTAAAAAATCTCAATCATGAAAACAATTAATAAAAATTCAATAATAGGACTGCTTAGCCTTTCTTTTATGTTTAGCATTGCATTGCCAGCTATAGCACTTGCGGTGGCACCACCTCTTGGATCAACAGCTACTTACGGTGTCCTTGGTAGCACTTACACTAATACAACACCAACCACAATAAATGGTGATGTCGGATTTACCACAGGTCCTGCAGTTGCTCCAACAGGAACACATATAAATTACGGTCCCGGTGCTCAATATTCTATAGCAGGCACAGACCAAGGGAATATTTTGTCCACTTTAAGTTCTCAATCTTGTACTTTCACTTTCTTACCTGGTCCAATTGATCTTTCTACTGACATAACTCATGGCGCTTTAGGTACATATACCCCAGGAGTATATTGTAGTACTGGTGCAATGAGCGTAGGAGGCCCACTTAATCTTAGTGGTGACGGAACATACATATTCAGACCAGCTGGAGCTCTTACAACAACTGCTGGTTCAATTATTACATTAACCGGAACATCAGCTTGTAATGTTTTTTGGACACCTACACAAGCTACAACTCTTGGAGCTAATACAACATTCGCAGGAATAGTTGTTGATGACGCTGGTATTACTGTTGGTGCCAATACAACATGGAGCGGAATTGCTCTTGCCTTTGGTGGAACAGTGACAACAGACACGGATATCATAACTACGCCCTCATGTTTGCCACCTATTGTCACTGTAGTAAATCCAACAAGTTCAAGCACGCCTAACATACCTTTAATTAAGGTTTTGAAAGTTCCAACACCACTTAACTTGCCCGCTGGAAATGGATTAGTTACTTACGACTATACAGTTCTAAATACTGGACCAGTTGCAATGACTAACATTACAATTACTGACAATAAATGTTCTCCTGTAGTTTTTATTTCAGGCGATAGTAACGGTGATTCAAAACTTGATATTAACGAGACATGGAAGTATCGCTGTACTTCGATAATCTCACAAACCACAACAAACACTGTTACCGTGTCGGGACAAGCAAATGGTTTTACTGCAAATAGCATGGCTGACGCTACTGTCACTGTTAGCGTGCCATTAGTAATAGCAACAACAACTGTACAACAAGTACTTGGTGTATCAACAACAACCGTTGTAACATTTCCAGCATTACCAAATACAGGAATTGCTCCTAATGAAAATAATGTGCCGTGGAATCTTATTGCACTTATGTGTGTATTTACAATATCTACACTACTCATTATAAGTAAAAGAAAAGAATTAATTAAATAATTAGACATTGAAATAGGTTATCCTATCACTTAATTCTTAGGATTATTAGCTGTTTGAAATATGCAACTTAAAATCTCACCAATTAAAAAATCATTAGTAATATCCTTAGTAGTTTTTGTTCTATTCTCAACATCTTTCTTTTATTTTAATACTAGAAAGAATCTGGATATTAATTCAAGGTCTGCAGTTGATTCTGGATTACCGTTGCATCTTAAAATTCCGAAGATTAATGTTGATTCCGCAATAGAAAATGTAGGTCTGACTTCCGACGGAGCAATGAATACGCCTAAAATTTTAATGGATGTTGCGTGGTTTGAACTTGGTGTTCGTCCTGGAGAAATTGGTAGTGCTGTTATTGCTGGACATTATGGATGGAAAAGTAGTAAAGCATCAGCTTTTGATAATTTATACAAATTACAAAAAGGAGATAAGCTATACATTGAAAATGATAAAGGTGTAATCATCTCTTTTACAGTACAAGAAATTAAAGAGTATAACCCTAAAGACGATGCAGTTGATATATTTAGTTCAAAAGACAATAAATCACACCTTAACCTAATAACCTGTGATGGGGTTTGGAATCAATTTGAAAAAAGTTATTCCAAAAGATTGGTAATATTTTCTGATAGAGATTTAAAATAAAAAAGTAAAAATAGAGACTGTTATGGTCTCTATTTTAATTTGTAAGCCTAACAACCCGAATCGTGTCGTAATCGTATTTTCCATTTAAGGCTTCGTATACTGGGGTTAACTTTGTTGTTTTTAATTTTTTAAATGAGGCTAAAATTACTTTTTTATCTTTTTCTTTTGGCATTAAGTGCTTTAATTTTATTTCCATTTTCTCTTCAACTAATTTTTCTATATGATCTAGGACTGTATTTTTCGTAATTGCTCTTATCTTTGCAATTTCACTCACACTCTTTTCTTCATCTAATAATTCTTTGGTTAAAATATATGATGGCTTTTTCGGTTGCAAATCTTCCTCTTCGGTAACTTCTAACTCTTTTATACTCCCCTCGCTTTCTAAAATAAAATCGTTATACATTTTTTGTAACTCTTTTTCGGAATATTTTTTAATAGCAATAACTGCCTGTTCTGATTTTTTCTTAAACTCCACATCAGCGTCTTTTACTGTTTGAGATATTTCCAAAGCTTGATTATGTATACCCTTTAGATTAAGACCTTTGATACTACGCAAACGAGACAAGGCAACGTATCCCATACCTGAGCCAAAGGCACGTGAGAGGTCAATTTCGGCGTTATCTAGGGTCATTCCTTGGGACTTGTGGATTGTTATAGCCCAAGCGTGTTTTAGTGGAATTTGGGTAATTTCAGCCTTTACTTTTCCGTCTTCTTCAATCTTCCAGACGTCCGATTTCATCTTCACCGTTTTGCCATCATTTAATTTAACAACGGGCATATCATCATCTTCAAAATGGGAAATAATTCCCATAGAGCCATTCATAAACTTTCTTTCTGGGTCATTTTTTATACAAATGACTTTAGCGCCAATTTTTAGTCGGAGCATTTCCTCGGCCAGACAATTATTTTTTAGAGATTCAACCAAAGTCCCCTTTCCTTTGGTTATCATTTCGTATTCATAAACTTCACCTTTTAAATTTTCAAAGTTTTGATTATTTATTTCATCAACATTAACATTGTGAGTATATAATTTTATATGACTATCATTACTCCCCTCTTTGTAAGTTTTCTTTAATATCTCCCAATGTTCTTCATCAATATCCCCTGCACGAATAGCGTTTAATAAATTTGATAAATCATTATCATCTTGTCTAAACTGTTCTGTTAAATAACAAATTACCGGCTTAGCTTCCTTCCATGAATCTGAAAGGAAAGCATAAACCCCTTCGCGGTCTACACTATTTGAAAAATCACGAACCACAGGTGGAAGCTGAAAAAAATCTCCAGAGAAAACAATCTGCATCCCACCGAAAGGTAAATCATTTCGTCTCATGTGTTTGGCGACTCTGTCTAACGAATCAACAATATTTTTGTGAAGCATAGAAACTTCATCAATTATCAAAACTTGAGTCTCGGTCCATCTCTTATAATAATTTTTCTTCTCTTCAATATTTTCTAAATCAAATTTATTTAATTTATCTTTAATACCAATTCCACTCCACGAGTGAATAGTTGAACCGTTTATGTAAGTGGAAGCAATACCGGTGGACGCAGTGACTGCATATTTTATTCCGTGTCGACGAAGATAATCTACATACTCTCTCAAAACAAAACTCTTACCAGAGCCTGCTGCGCCAGTTAAAAATGTAGTGTGTCCAAGTTTGAGAATTGAAAGCGCCTCTTTTTGTAACATAAGTTAGATACAGTTTATAGTTTTTAGTTAGAAATAGAAAGCACGGGTTAGCGAAGCTAATCCGTGCTTTCTTGAGATTTAAATCTTTAGATATTTACGAACAGCAAATAGAGAAGAAATAACAGCGAGCAGAACCCCTGACAATAAAAGTAGTCCGAATAGTGCGAAGAAATGTTCTGTGTAATATGTGTGTATGTTCATACCTTCAAAAAAGAAAACCGTCTTCTTGGTAAGCCACATTGTAGCTGGATAAAACATAATCAAAGTCAGAATCGTAGCAACCAAGCCATACAACATCGCCTCCACTAGAAACGGACCTCTAATATACCAATTAGAGGCGCCGACCAATTTCATTACGGCAATTTCATCGCGATACACAAAGATAGCTAGACGTATGGTGTTATAAACAATCATACAGCTCATCAAAATAAATATTACAGAAAGCCAAAAGCCTACGGTGTTAGTCCAGCCAATAATACTATTTAATTTATCAATACTATCTTTTAATTGATAATAATTAATTTTATCAATCGCTGATTGCGATTCTTTCAGAAGCCCTGAATCTGAAGAAACTTGTTGAGCAATAGCTTCGTATTGCGATGGATCTTTAGCTAAAACTGAAAGTGACGCACCGAAAGGATTGTTCCCAAGTTCATCAAGTGCTTGAATTGTTAATTGATCTCCACCATGACGATCTTTAAAATCAGCCAGTGCTTGTTCTTTGGTGGTATAAACAACTGATTTTACTTGTGGTAAACCTAAAAGCTTTGATTGAATATCAGAAATCTGATCATCGGTAGCGTCAGTTGTAAAATAAATTTTGACATCAACTTTTTGACGAACTTGATCTAGAGTATAATCAAAAACCGCTCTAAAAAAATAAAAAGAGGTAATGATTGAAAGTGTGACCGTTAAAATAAAAATAGAAGAAAGAGAAACTGTACGGTTTCTGTAGAACCCCTTGAATCCAGCTGCTACTATTCTTCTTGCAAGTGTTGATTTCATAATTGTTACATTGAAAATTTACCAGTCTTTTGGTCTCTTATAATTTTTCCATTTTCCATAGTGATAACTCGACGACCAAGATTATCCACTATACCTTTGTTGTGAGTGGTTAAAATAACAGTTGTCCCTAAATCATTTATCTTTTTTAAGATTTGAACAATGTCGTAAGTATTTAGTGGGTCAAGATTTCCAGTTGGCTCATCAGCGATAATTATTTCAGGACGATTGATAATAGCGCGAGCAATCGCTACTCTTTGTTGCTCACCACCGGACAATTGATGTGGAAAATGATTAAACTTGCTTTTCAAATCAACCAAATCAAGAACATGTGGTACGTCTTCTTTTATTTCGTCGTCATGTCTACCTGCTGCCTCCATAGCAAAAGCTACATTTTCATAAGCTGTCTTGTTTGGAATCAAACGAAAATCTTGAAAGACAACTCCAACTTTGCGACGATAGTTAGTCATATCTTTTCCTCTTAATGTGCTTATATTGTCGGAATGAAAAGAAACAGTTCCTTCAGTTGGATCTTCTTCGGCTAAAAGAAGTTTAATTAACGTCGTCTTGCCGGCGCCAGAATGACCAACGATTGAGACCAATTCCCCTTTGTTTACAGTTAGAGAAACGTCTTCTAGAACTTTCACTCCATTATCGTATTCTTTCGTCACTTTATCAAAGTAAATCATTTTCTGATTATAACATTTTTGGAAAGTAGAAAATAGAGAAAATAAAGTGGATAAGAAAGGAAAAAAGCGCGATTGGGAGTCGCGCTTCATCTTGTTTGGTTTTATTTATGAAAAGAATCGTTCACCCACTTTATATTGTGTTTATTAGATGAGGTTAATGCACCGTATCCAGGTAACCTCCAAAGGTCCCAACTTAACTCAGTTCTAGCAATGACAAAAAGTTCATTGAAATTCCTTAAACCAAGAATCACCCACAAGAATCTTTCTCTTGGGGAACCGATATGGCTACGCCACTCGATTTTGTAAGGAAATAAGACCTTCTCGACTTGTAATGGAAAATGGCCTGCGAAAATCTGAAAATCATCGGGAAAAGGAATATCGGTGGAATCAAATAAACTGAAAAAATATCTTAAAAGAAAAACTTCTCTTTTATGATACTCAGTGTATTTTAACCAACGAATCTCTTTTCCTTCTAAAAAAGAAAGTTCGGTTCCATCTAGACAAGAAAAGGATACTTCACCTTGGTCTTCTGGGCTCATAATAAATCTCCTATTGCAGGATTACCAATATCCATCGCGGTATATTGGGGCTAAAAGAACTAACCATTTTTAAATCTACAGTATTTCAATTTGAAAGTCTATTAAACAAAAAAGCGCCACATAATTGTAACGCTTTGCTTTTCTTTCGTATTTTACAACACGATAGAAAGAGTGCTAAATGGAAAACCCCCTTCCTTAAATGGAGTTGATTTCAATCTTTTGTCTTCTGGGATAAACATTTCCGACATAGCAATAGGAACAAAATCAAGAACACAGGATTTTGACTGATTTTCTTCTTTTGGTTTTTCAAGCCCAAGATTTTCTCTCAACCATCCTTCTCTATCTTTTTTCCCCATAAGTAGAAAACAAAAAACGAATTCATCTTCCTTGTCTTTTTTCTTGGCAATTATTTGATATCCAACCATTCCAGTTTTTTCAATTATAGTTTCGGTACTAAGCTCTCTCCTTGTAAATCGATTAAGCGAGACACTAAAGTCTAAGTCGGGATGATTTGGTATGAGATAGTTTGCGATAAAAACAACAACTGCAATATCTGAACCAATTTTCAAAGAAATATCGCCATCCCAAGACATTTTGATTTTTGGTTCCTTAAGACCAAAGAAGCTTGCCATTTTATCCACCGCAGAAGACAAAATATCCATATTTTTTCCCCAAGAACAAATCTGTATTTGATACTATCTTTTCTGATAAAAAAGTGCAAATTGAGTGTTAATTATTATTACAAAAGCTATAAATTATTCCAAATACGAGGAGCCTAGGAATTTTTGGAAAAAGGCGTACAACTAGTACGACGACTGAGAAAAATTCTGTAGCGACCTGTCTGCCGACAGGCAGGCAAAGTAGGTGGAGTAATTTATAGCTTTTGTTCAGCTTCAATAAAACCATCTAGCTCTCCCTTTTCCAAAACTGCCTCAACACTACTTGTTTCAAAATCTGTTCTGTGATCTTTTACCATTTTGTAAGGATGTAAAACATAAGACCTGATTTGATTGCCCCATTCTATTTCTGTGGTTTTACTAATTTGCCTACCTTCAATATCCGCTTTTCTTTTTTCTTCTTCAATCTTAAATAATTTAGCTTGTAAAATATCCAGCGCTTTTTGTTTATTTTGTTCTTGATTTCTTTCGGTAGCAATATGAACGGAAATATTTGTCGGGATATGAACAATACGAACAGCCGTTTCTCTCTTGTTAACATTTTGTCCACCGGGGCCACCAGCTCGTGAAGTCTCAATACGAATTTCATCAGGAGAGATTGGTTTATGTTCAGTTTGTGGGATGATTGGTAAAACTTCAACCATAGCAAATGAAGTATGTCTCTTGGCGTTAGCATTAAAGGGAGAGATGCGAACAAGCCTGTGAACCCCTGACTCATTCTTTAATGTTCCGTAAACATTTTTTCCATCTATTTCAATTGTTAAATTTCTAAATCCTCCGTGTTCATTTTTATTTTCGTGCAAAGTCATATAAGAAAATCCTTTTCGTTTAAAAAAAGCATCATACATTTGGAAAAGCATGTAAGCGAAATCTTCGCTATCGTCCCCACCAGCTCCTGCTAGTATTGTCATAATTGCTCCACCTTTATCAAGAATAGAAACCCCGTCACGTTTATCTTTTAATTCTTTTATTTTTTTTATAACTTCTTGGGCTTTATCTTTATCATTCCAAAAATTCGCGTCATTCATTTGCAATTCAAGAGTTTCTATTTCTTTGTTTATGTCATTTTCCATATTAAAATTTTAGCAAACTTTCATATTTTTTTGCCTCAGCAAATAATTTGTTCATAGTAACACCAAAGCTGTCTTTATTTTTCATGCTATCTTTATAAATTTTTGCAAAATGTTTCGAAAGAGAGACTTCATCTATTTTAATGTTCTTAAATTCATCATAACCCCAAGATTTAGGATTGATAAGTTTTTTTAGACGAGGATTACATTGAAGAATAATTGGGTCAATTATTTCGCTTAATTTCCACACCAAATGAGGACTTTCAAACTCTTGTTTCCTTGTTTTCGGAAAAACTTCCTTCCATTTCTTAAACCAAAGGAAATGTAAAGTCTCGTGAGCAACAGTGACTCTTCTGTTTATGTTTCCCAAATAACTAATAGAGAATGAATAATCGTCCAAAAATCTTGGACAAATTGGCACAATTGAAATGTAACCCTTAATTACTTTTTTATCTTTAGGCCATTCTGTTTCAAAATGACTAGAAATTTCTTCAAAAAATTCCTTACTAACAAGATTCCAATCTTCCGTAATTTCCTTTTTAGCTTTTGTTATTTCTTTTTTCTTGCGTATGATTTCGTCACAAACAAAATCATTACATATCTTTAAGCCCGCTTTCTTACTTTTACCTTCAAGAAGAACCTTTAATTCAGGGTAGGTTTTGAATACATATTTATTCCAATTACTTTGAGAAAAATTATACAGTAAATCTGCGTCCAATTTTGGAGAAGACAATTCAAATTTAACTTTCGGTAAAAATTTTTTACTTTTCATAAGTTGGAGCCGAAGGCCAGAATCGAACTGGCGACCTATTCGTTACGAGTGAATTGCTCTACCAACTGAGCTACATCGGCTTTTATTATTAAAAGGAATTTTAACATAATTTGTAAGATATTTTTAATGATGTAGTATAGTTAAATACTGTTCTTTCGAAAGGGCTCAAATGCGACCAGTTCTTATTTGTGTTACAGGGAATGCCGCCGGTGGCAAAAGCACATTTATGGACATATTGGCGAAGTATGGACACACAATCATCAAAGCAGATGAGCTCGCCAAAAACGTAATTTATGTTCCTGAAAATTACGAAGACCTAAAACAAATTTTCGATAAGCCGATTTTTGACCAAAACGGAAACATTGATTTCCAAAAGATATCTGATATTTTCTTTAGGTTGGACGATGAAGCTAAAAGAATAAGAAAGTTAATATCTGAATATTTTCAAAATGACATCTGGAACGAGATAAACAGGCAGGTTATTAAAGCGCATAAACTTTTTGCATTTGTAGAAAGCGCAAGCATGTCTCTCGAAGGAGCACAAACATATTTCAATTACATAATTTGTGTTCACTGTAATCCGGAAGAATCTAGAAAGCGTATGTTATCTCGTGGTTGGTCAGAAGAAAGAATTGATGTAACAACAAAAATTCAATTGCCGGTAGAAATAAAAATTGGACTGTCTGACTGCTCTTTAGATACAACCAACATTCCACTTAACAAAATGGAAGAAGTCGTCAAAGAATTAATTGAAAGCATTGGTATCAAAATGTAACAACCAAAAACCTCGTAACGTAACCGTAACGAGGTTTTTCTTTTGAGCCGAGGAATTAAAAAGGTTCAATGATCCTTTATTTGGAGCCGTAGTCAACCTTAGTTCGCTTCGCTCACTTTCGGTTTAGAAACCCCTAGGTTTCTATTCTTCCGCCACGGGAAAACTGAACACGTTTTCCCGACCCCTTTCCTTTGCCAACGGCTCCAAAAAATAAAACATCATTTAATGATGTTTTATTTTTTGGAGCCGTTGGCCAGAATCGGACTGGCGACCTTTTCCTTACCATGGAAATGCTCTACCAACTGAGCTACAACGGCAAACAGAATAGATATAATCTTATCTTATTTTTCTTTTTCAATCAACAGAAATTATTTTTGACGGAGAATGATGTCCGCTTATAAGACGAATATTATTTGTTTTAAAATAATCTTTCATTAATTCTAGAATCCGATTGTTAGCACGATTGTTTTCAGCTTTATCTTTTACATAAACCCGCAAAGTGTCTTTACTTATTTCGTCTATCTTTTCTATTTTGCTTTCTGTTAAGACTCGAAGTTTTATATACATAATTATTTGCTTGCAGTTTTGTTCTGCTTTTTGGAGCGATACTCGTCTATCAATTTATGATTTCCGCCAAGTAACACTTTTGGCACTTTGTATTTCTTTTTATTATATTCATAAATTTCAGGACGTGCATAAATCTCGTGACTAGCTATTCTAGTTTCCTCTAAAGAATTTTCATCATTTAAAACTCCTTTAACCTGACGGGAAATAGTATCAACGCAAATCATGGCCGGAAGTTCTCCTCCAGTTAAAACATATGGCCCCACTGACCATTCCTCAGTTTTCAAAATCTTTTTAACACGAGAATCAATTCCTTCATATCTGCCACAAATGAAAATAATGTCAGTATATTTTTTAGAAATATTTTTAGCTATAGTGTTTGTAAACTGCTTTCCACCTGGAGAAAATAAAATAATTTTTATTTTGAGATTCTTTTTGCGTGATAAATTCTTTTTAATTTTATCTACACAACTTATGATTGGATCTACCCACATCACCATTCCTGGTCCACCACCATAAGGTTTACCGTCAACGCGACGATGTTTATCTTTTGTATACTCGCGAAGTGCATAAGTTTTTATTTCTATTAACTTACTTTCAACGGCACGCGAAATAATCGACTCGGCGAAATACGAATCGAGCATATTTGGGAAAATTGTTATGATATGAAAACGCATAATTCTTGACATTGTAACAAATATATTTTAATCTAACAATATGCACCTTAATTAAAGGAGAAAGTTTTGGGAAAGATAATACCTCAACGACAAGAAACTCGTAAAGTAGAGTTGCTGTTGTGGGGCACAGCTGTGATGGTGACGCTGTTTGCTATCGGTTTATGGTCATCAATCCAACAATTCTGACTCGTCGCCACAAAGCAAAAATCGCCTTGTGGCGATTTTTGTTTAATTACTTATTTTTATTTAATTTAAAATTGCTTCAACGCTATATCTAAACCAAAAATTTAATTTAGATACGCGAAGAAAAAGGGATTTTGGAAGAAGGCGTAGAAAACTACGACGACTAACAAAATCCATATTTCGACAAAGTAGATGAATTAAATTTTTGGTTTAGATGCCTTTTAGGTCGTTCATAACTGCGTCTACATCCGACATATCATAACTTCCCCCATGTGAAAATTTTCCGTTTGTAGCACCGTTATCATGAGTTCCACCATTTGGTTCATTTATTTTCAAATTAACACGAGCGTTATTCTTCATACCAACGACACGGAGTAACGTGCGTAACGCTTTAGCTGTAGCTCCATCGCGACCGATTACCTTTCCCATATCAGCTGGAGCAACATCAAGAGTAATTAGGACTCCCATCTCATCAACTCTTCGATCAACCTTAACTTGATCTGGATTATCTACTAATGCTTTCACTATGTATTCAATAAATTCTTGATCTTTCATATTGTTATATTTAATTTTAATTACTATTTCAGTTTAACAACAAAACAGAAAATAAATCGTGCGTTATCCACTAGCGTGTTAAATAGTAACTATCTTAATAATTATTTCTTCGCCCTCTTTGTTGTCGGACTTTTCTTTGGAAGAACATTTAGTTTCTTTCCTTCAAGGATTCCTTTCGAAATTAAAAGGTTGTGAACTGTTGGAGTAACTTGTGCTCCAACAGAAATCCAATGTTTAACACGATCAGCCTTAGCTTCAAATTTTCCAAGCTTAACATTGTAATTACCTAGTAATTCAGCAAATTGAGTTGTCTTTGGCTTCAAATGACTTTCTGTAACAATAAGGCGAAAATGCGGGTCATTCTTGCGTCCATTTCTTTGTAATCTGATTTTTAACATAGAGCCAATTCTAACACAATTTATTAAAAAAGCAAAGAAAGCTTAATAAAAAGGGAAGATTGGATAAAAAATATCCCCCGACAGCCAAAGGCTATCGGGGGAGAAATCACTCCTAGGGATACCAGCAAGACCGTCCCTCACCCAAGCTGGCAATACAATTGTATAACTAGACTAAAACATAGTCAATAGTCCTAAAATCCAAGTCCGCCTCTTTTACTTTTATTTTTACAGGGGTTCCTATTTTCCATTCAATACCCGAGTTCTCACCAAAAACTCTGCCGTGTGTTTTATCATGAATATAAAAATCGTCTCCCAAATCACGAAGTTTTATCATTCCTTCACATTTACTTTTCTTCTCTTCCACATAAATCCCCCACTCTGAAACACCAGATACGACCCCGTCAAACTCTTGTCCGATGCGATAACTCATGTATTCAACCTGCTTATATTTAATACTTCCACGTTCTGCATCTGCTGCTTCCTTTTCTCTCTTACTTGCTTGAGCACAAAGTTTATCAAAATACGCTTTTTCTGTTTCCTTTGGAACATCATTAGTTAAAACTCTCATAAGTAAACGATGAGTCAAAACATCTGGGTATCTTCTGATAGGAGAAGTGAAGTGTGAATAGAATGAAAAAGCAAGACCGTAATGTCCAATATTTTTTGTGCTGTATCCAGCTTTGGCCATTGACCTTGTGATATGTGATTGAAGTAAATCTTTTTCTGGCTTACCTTCTAGTTTTGCCAAAAGATTATTTAAATCTGTGGTTGGAATAAGTCCATCCATAAAACGAACAGTGTATCCAAGTGAGCGAATAAACAAATCCAAATTGTGCATCTTTTCTGGGTCAGGATTATCGTGAACACGATAAATACAAATTGCATTACCAACACCAAGAACTTTTTCTTCTTCTTTAGTAATAAATTCACTAACTTTGCAATTAGCCATCAACATATACTCTTCAATCAGTTTATTGGTATCCCCTCTTACTTTTACAAAAACATCAACCGGCACTCCTTTTTCATCAAGTTTAAATTTAACTTCTTCGGTTTCTAAATAAAGCCCTCCATTATCAAATCTTTTTTTATGTAACACTTTAGCAATCTTATTTAAAATATCTAATTCTTCAAAGAAATCTCCTTGCTTTTCGTCTAGTGTCTTTTGCGCATCTTCGTATGAATAGCGACGATTTGAATTGATAACACTTCTTCCGTACCATTCATTGTGGACAGCCCCCTCATCATCAATTTCAAATACGGCGCTCATCACCAATCTGTCTTCGCCTTGAACAAGAGAACACAAATCATTAGATAAAACTTCGGGCAACATCGGGATACATCTATCAACCAAATATACCGAGGTCTCTCGTGCTACAGCTTCATCATCAAGAGCGCTTCCTGTTTTTACATAATAAGAAACATCGGCAATATGAATACCAACTTCATAATGTCCATTATCTAATTTTTTAAATGAAATAGCGTCGTCAAAATCTTTGGCGTCCACTGGATCAATGGTGAATGTTGATGTTCCACGAAAATCGCGACGAGATTTTTTTTCATCTTCGGTTATTCCATGAGATTTTATTTCATTAGCCTCTTTATTTACTTCTTCAGTGTGCTTATCAGAAAATCCGCGCTCAAAAGCATAAGACAGCATTTCGGCATCATTTTCTCCAGGAAGACCGAGTGTGGCGATGACAGCACCAAACGGTGACTTTTTGTGATCAGACCAATCAACAATAGAAGCTATTACTTTCATTCCAATCTGCGCACCATTTAATGAATCTTTTGGAATTATAATATCTGTGTACATTTTCTTATCCTGTGGAACCAAAAAATATACTCCATGATCTTCTTCAAGAACTCCAGAGTATCCTTTTCGCCCACGCTCTAGAACTATTATTACTTTTCCATATATTTGAACCTTGTCGCCATTTACTTTATTTTTACCAAGAACTTCAATTTCAACAATGTCACCGTTTAAGGCAGTATTTAAATGACTGTGGTCAATAAAAACAGAGCCTTCTTTCTCAAGCTCTAAAACTCTTACGAATCCATCTTTTTTTGTGTTTATAGTTATCGTCCCCGTAAACTTTCGCTCCATAATTTTCGTATTATAACATAATGATTGCGAACAGATTACGAAAGTGATAGTGTTTTTTTTAGAAGCACTTATATAAACTATCATTTGCGGGAGCTAAAAATGAAGATAACTTATTATATTAATGAAGAAGATGCTTTTTCTTTCAAACCAGAAACCAGCGCCAAGTTATTCAAGATAATTTTGGCTTGGTATAAAGTCTTTCAGATTAAAACGATAAATGACCATAATATAAAAATTGAAGAAGTGGTTTTCCATCGCAGAAAAGATAACGATATCTTCACAGAAAATGCAATCGTAAAAATCAGTGGGATTATGTACAACTCACCGTTTGAATTCCAAATGCATCTTAACTTGAAAGATTCTTTTTCAAGAAATCCAGAAAGGCCTATCATTGAGAGTCTTACAGAGCTTTTTGTTGAACATTTGAATAGAATACAAAAGTCTATAAATAAACAAAAAACAACTATTGACGATACATTGGCTGACTTAAGGTAAGGGTTCCTACTTTTTCTCTTCTCTCGCTTTACGTCGTCAATAAAAACAGCAAATGCGCGAGGCTAACTCGCGCATTTTTATTCCTTAAGATTTATTGAAAGTAATTTACTTGCACCTTCGGCACCCAAGGTAACGCCGTACAACATATCACAATAATTCATAGTCTCTCGATTATGAGTGATGACCAGTAATTTACTTTTCTTTGCTAATTCTTTTATCATCAGACCATATTTCTGAGCATTGTGTTCATCAAGCGGGGCGTCAGTCTCATCTAACACCATAAATGGCGGCGGAGTGAGTGATGACATGGCAAATAAAAGTGCAATTGAAGTAAGAGCTTTTTCTCCGCCGGATAACATTGCTAATTCTTTTACTTTTTTTGCTGGTAAAGAAATATCTATATCTAATCCAAATTCTTTTATTTCTTCCCCTTCTTCATTTATTTTTATAATCGGAACAGAAGTAAGACGAGCTTTGCCACCAGGGAAAACATCATTGAAATATTTTCCAAATGAATCAGAAATCTGTTTTACCCCATGTTCAAACTTAAGTTCTAGAGTTTTGGTTAAATCATCAATCAATAAATATAATTTTTCTTCACTTTCTTTTATATCAGTGAGCTCTTTCTTTAGATATTCTTCTCTTTCGTTTACTGTTTTGTATTCTTCTATAACATCAGAGGCATTAACCACTCCAGCTTCTTCGATGCGGAGCTTGGCTCTTTCTATTGCCCGAAGCAAATCCTCGTTTTTTGTATCAGAAAAATTATCTTCTGTATTAGCTTCCTTGTATCCTAGAATTTCTTTTCCAATAATAACCATACCTTCATTTAATAATGAGTTGAATCTTTCTTCTTTTAAATTTAATCTGCTCTCTTCTTCTCTGCGAAGAGCAATCATACTTTCAAATTCTTTAAGTTTTCCCTCCAATACCAAATGTTTCTTTTCTTCGGTGTGTTTTTCTTCTATAACCTTCCTCTCTTCTTCATTTTCTTTATCAATTTTTTCTTGAAGCAAAGATATGTCTCTATTTGCTTCCTTTTCTTTTTCTTCTAAATCAACAATTTCAGCATTTCTTTTCTTAACTTCAACTTCCAAATCTATCTTTTTATCAGACTGATCATTAGATAAAATAGAATCAAAAAATTCGGCCGAAATATTTTCGGTATTTACCAATTCAGCTTGCGCCTCTTCTTTTTTGCTTTCATCAATTAAAACTTTTAATTTAGCAAAAGATGATTTGATGTTATTTTTAACATCTTTTAAATATGAAAATTTAATATTATATTCATCACTTTCATTACTTTTCTTTATTTCTCTTTCTAAAAAGGCTCTTTCGGCTTCAAGTCTTCCAATATTTTTGGTTATAGAATCTTTTTTGGTTCTTAATTCACGCATTTCAATAATAAAATTATTTTTATTATTGAAAGTTTTATCTACTGTCTTTTCTTCTTTTGTTTCACTTTCATTTTTGTTCAAAAAAGAAGAGCTTATTTCTTTTTTTATAGACTCAGCAATAATCGCCAAAGAAACTGATGTTCCATTTTCTTCAATATTATTTTTAAGAGTTGTTATTTCTTTTTCTTCTCTCTTTAAGAAAACAGACAGGACTCCATTTAATTTTTTTATTTCTTTTTCTTTTGATTCTATTTTATCAACCTGCTTTTTAAGATGAGTTATGTGTGGAGCAATTTCTTTTCGTAAAAGTTCAACTTCTCTAACTTTTTCTTTAACTCTTTCTAATTTTCTTTTACTTTCATCAATGCGCATATGATAAACACGAAGTGAAAGAGCGTCTTCTATCGCTTCTTTTTTTTCTTTAGGAGATGACAGTAATATTTTATCAGTCTCGCCTTGATTGATAATTGTGTGAGCACTGGCTCCAATTCCAGCAAAGGACAACAACTCCTGAACATCTTTTAATCTGACTTTGGCATCATTTATAGTGTAATCACTAGTTCCATCAGAATATATCATTCTGGCTAATCTTATTTCGTCATAAGCCAAAAACGGCGCAATCTCCATACTGGCGTGAGCGTAATCTGATTTATCACGATTATCAATCATTATGGAAACTGAGGCACGACTAGCAATAGGTAAAAATTCTGAACCCTTGAAAATTAAATCAGAACCAAGCTTGCCACGCATTGATTTCATTGATTGCTCACCCAAAACAAATCGTATTGCTTCAGCAACATTTGATTTACCTGACCCATTTGGTCCGACAACGCCAGTTACGCTATGAGTAATATCAATAGTCGTCTTTTTAGCAAAAGATTTAAAACCATGAACAATAATCTGGGACAAGCGCATATTAAATAAAGTTTAACACGGGAAAAATAAGTTTCCTGTTGGTAACTAAATGAATTTTCTAACTAATTTAGTCAAAGCAAAAGAAATGACAATACCTAAAACAAGACCACCTAATATGTCATACCAAAAGTGAACTCCAGCTAAGACTCTAGCGAAACCAACAATCAAAGATAAAAATATTATTTTATAACCAATCTTTTTGTTTATATTCGAAAGAGACATGCCTAATGCTGAAATAAAAGTGGTGTGTCCAGAAGGGAAACTATATGAGCCGTCTTTGATTAGAGCCAGAGTTTCGTCGGGACGAGGATGTTTAATAATATCTTTTAAAATGTAAGCAACAATCCAAGCGCATAAAGCTGACAAGAAAATAATTAAAGCATTTTTATAAAAAAGCTTCGTATGTCCGTGATGATTTAATAGAAACAAACCAACAAAAATAATAATTAAAAAAATAAAATACTTGGCGAAAAATATAATAAGTAAATCCATATCTAAAAATAATATCATAAAAAACGAAAACCCGAGTGCTTGGCTCGGGTTTGGATTTTAGCAATTAACAATACTTGTCAATCAGATTTGGGTAGGTTAAGGTTATTATTTCAAAAACATGACTCGGATTTTTGGTTTTACTTACTGGTATCTCAACTTCTCCGGAGGGAAAATTTCCTACCCCTAAAAAGGGCGAGAGATTATCCATAAAAACTTGATAATCTTTTTGGTTCCCAGGAGGAAAAGAATCTTCCTCTGGTAACTCCACTCCTTCCACCAAAATGTAACATCTCCTTATTCTGGAGGTCCCGTTTCTGTGGCTAATTGATCCACAGATTATTATTCTCTCAAAAATACGCATTCTTAATCCCCCACAGTTAAAGAACTAAAACGGCATCTAGATACTACCATTATTTTTAAAAAAACACATTTCTAATGTTTAGGCTCTGGTTTATAAAAACTAACTAAAATAATGAAGGCAAATAAAATAGAAACAAAAATCATAATCATTTTGTATTGTATCCAAGCGTGAATAGAAAAATTCCTACGAATAAATTCATTCATTATGGCGCAAGCTATAAAAAAGACAACCCAGGCTTGAGTTACTTTTATCCAAGATTCTCTAAGCATTGGTATAGAAGTATTTAAGGCATCTTTAAAAAAGACTTTTCCATACAAAAGACCCACTGCCAGTGTTAGAGCAAAAGTTAAATCATAAAAAGTATCTCTTATCTGAATAAATTTAGGAATACGATAAGCGATTGTTATATAACCAAAGATTATAGTAAGAAGAGCCACATAAAGACCAACGTAAGGAATTCTTTTTTCTTTTATATATGCAAAGAAGGTTGATATGATAGTCATTATCATTAAAAGAAAAGTATCTTTATAAATATGTAAATATTTATAAGAAAAAACAAAAACAAGTATTGGAGAAAACTCAATTAAGAAAGATATAAAGGCATGACGCAGGACTCTTTTAGATGGAAATGTTAGTTTTTTGAACATAATGGTGATTTAATGATATAATTTCATCTATTATCTTTATAGATATAATAACAAATATGTCAAAAATAAAACACCTATTAAAAAATATTAAACTAACAACGCCAATTGCGGTTATCATTGGCGCAATTATAATTGGCGGAAGTATTATTATAGTTGGCAAAACAGTTAACCAGAAAATCGACGATCAATCTTCTGCTTTGTCAGCATTTTTCTCTGACTTAACTGGTAAAAAAGTTAATCTAAACAACAAAGCGCCTTCTGCTCCGTCAACACAATTTACTGGTAAAGCAATTGATTCTAAAGATTACGTTCTAGGAAACGCTAAAAGTAATGTCACAGTGATTGAATATTCTGATCCAGAATGTCCGTTCTGTGCTCAATTTCATCCAACAATAAAAAGTATGATGAATGACTACGGTAATAAAATCTCTTTTGTATACAGACAATTCCCACTCACTTCTATTCATCAACATGCATTTGATGAATCTCGTGCTATTGCCTGTGCTGGAAAAATTGGAGGAACAAAAAGTTATTATGATTATATGAACGCTTTGTTTGATTACAAATTTAATAAACAAACAACACAACTAACAAAAACAGGAAAGGAAGACTTAGCAAATAGCATTGGGCTAGATATGACTAAATTTAATTCCTGTATGAATAATAACGACACTGCAACAGAAGTGAACGATTCTATGGCTGACGGAGTTAAGGCTGGAGTTCAGGGAACACCTTCAACTTTTGTATTGGTTAAAAAAGGTAGTGAATATCAAGTGGTAGCCATGATAGACGGAGCAAGACCTTATGATTTTGTAAAAGCTGCTGTTGACCAAGCATTAAGCAAATAATTAAGTTAATGTAAAAAGAGCGGGCCTACGGCTCGCTCTTTTTAATATTCAAAAAACTAAACGCACTTCTTGCAAACACCATAAAACTCAACAGAAGATAAGGTCGTATTCTTAAACTTCTTACTATTTTTGTAAATCTTTTTTAAGCTATCAACAACTTGTTTATTATCCGTCTTTTCTATTTGGTGACACACGCTACAAACAAAACGACAGACCACAATACCTTGTTCTAATTCATAAAAAGATTTTCCTAAATTAAAATCAGTCTTTCTAATAAGTCCCACTTTAACCAAAGATGAGAGATTTCTATAAACTGTGGCTTGATCAATATTTCCTCTCTTGTCTACTTTTTGAAATATTTCTTCTACAGACATTCCATTTCTAGATTTGGAAAGTGTTTTGAAAATTAATACTCTGTGATCAGTAACCCTAAGTCCTAAATCTTTCAAAATCTTTTCTATTTCTTCATTAGTGTATTTCTTCATAATTAAATTATAATCTTACTTTTTATTTTTGCAAATGATTTGCATTTGACATAATCACAAAAAAATATAAAATAAACTAACTAATTATGCATAACTACTGGTTATTTGGTTTAATAATTGCCACTTTTTTCACCACCTCTTTGGGCGGTTTTGTTGCTTTCAAATTTCACAAAAGTCTTCGCTTATTGCTTGGGTTTGCCGCTGGAGCCATAATTTCCGTAGTATTCTTTGATATTTTACCTGAAGTAGCTGAGCTCTCTAATAAATTAAATATAAATTTTAGTAAAGCTATGCTTCCTTTTATCGTTGGGTTTTTACTATTTCATATTATTGAAAAATATATTTTAATTCATCATTCTCATGAAAAGGAATATAATTCACATCATCATCCATCAATTGGTGTCGGGTCAGCCGTAGCTTTGATTGCTCATTCATTTCTAGACGGTGTTGGTATTGGTATTGCTTTTCAATTTTCAAATGTAGCTGGAATCTCTGTAGCCATTGCAGTACTGGCTCATGACTTTTTTGATGGAATAAATACAGTGTCTTTAATGAAAGCTCATAAAAATTCAAATAAAAAAGCTTTTATATTTTTGGTTATAGATTCGCTCGCCCCAATACTTGGAGCCACTGGAACTTTGTTTTTCCAAATTCCACAAACTTTTTCTCTAATTTATCTTGGACTATTCGGAGGATTTTTACTTTACATTAGTGCTTCCGATATTTTGCCAGAAGCACACAGCGATGAATCAAAAATATCCACAGTTGTAGCGACTGTTTTAGGAGCAGTGTTAATGTATTTGATAATTGGGTTTATAGTATAATTCCACCACCAATACATTTTTCGTTATCATAAATTACCAGCGATTGCCCAGAGACAGGCACCAAATCCCCTTCAACTTTCTTTACAATCCATTTTCCATTTTCATTTCTAATTTTTATTTTCGAAAGTGGTGCACGGTAGCGAGCACGAGCAGAATAAGTTTTTTCTTCCTCAACTCTATCGTTTACAAAATTTACTTTTTCAATTTCAAATTCATCGCCAACTTTTTCCTCTGGCTTATGATGTGAGACAACTAGTAAATTATTTTCAAAATCTTTAGCAACAATAAAGTACGGCTTTTCTTCTGTACTTTTTTCTGTAATTGTAAATCCGTGTCTTTCTCCAATGGTATAAAATATGACGCCTTCGTGATGACCAATTACATTTCCATTTTCATTTACAATATTTCCCTTTTGACTTTCTATTTGCGACTTCAAAAAATCTTTAATATCAATTGTTCCAATAAAACACAATCCTTGGCTATCTTTTTTATGACTTGTATATATATTGTTTTTTTCAGCAATTTTTCTAACTTTGCTTTTTTCCATATTTCCAATCGGAAATAAAATATGCTCTAAATCGTTTTTGTTTAACGTCCAAAGAAAATAAGTTTGATCTTTGTTTTTATCTTTGCTTACAATTAAATTCTGATTGTCGGTATTTGCGTAGTGACCAGTGGCGATAAAGTCGGCACCATTATCTTTTGCCCAATCCCAAAATGCACCAAACTTTACATAACGATTACACATTACATCTGGATTTGGAGTACGGCCAACTTTATATTCGTCTATCATATAATCAATCACTTCTCTTTTATATTCCTTTTCTAAGTCTAGAGTAACAAATGGAATTTCTAATTGTGCACAAACACGCATAGCATCTAATCTATCTTCCTTCCAAGTACATTCTACAAAATCTGGTTGCCAAACTTTTATAAACACACCGGTCACGTCATATCCTTCTTGTTTAAGAAGAAGAGCTGAGACAGATGAGTCCACTCCGCCAGACATGCCAACAAAAATTTTTTTTCCTTTCACTTTATCCATTAAATGAATCTAACATATTTAAAAATATTAACAATAAAATTGACAACTAAAAAGAGAAAATTATTGATTTCGTCAACTCTATACAATTCAATTTTAGAAGAATAGAATAAGATTATCCTAAATGAAAAGGAGACAATCATGAAAAGATTGTTGGCAATAATTGCTCTTTGTATTTTGGTGGTAACCATAATCCCCGCAAACGCCAATTCTCGAGTTTACGGGAACATTTCCATTGCCGGTAACGGTTTCGCCTTATCCTTAGGTAACACCCCCCGTAGCCAGTATTTTGGTTTCCAGGGTGGGTATATGGGCGGATATATGGCCCCAATGCCAATGTATCAAACACCTCAGATGAGGCCACAACCAATTCAGATACTCAGGTGTGGCAATAGCTACAATCTCCAGTATGACCAATTCGGGACTCCTCATATTTACCCCAATTGCTGGATTGAACAAATATGGAGATAAAAACGAGCGCAAGCCAAAAGCTTGCGCTTATTAATTTATAAACTAAGCCCCCATAAGTTTACGATATGATTCAAACAAAGCTCTAGTATCGGCAAGTGCGGTGTGTGCTTTAGTGTTTTCTACTTTTAATAATTCAGCAATTGCCTTTAGAGAAAATCTTTCAGCTAGTGGTGCGTCATATAATCTAGCGAAAGCAATTGATATCGTGTCTAATTTTCCATAATGCATTCTATTTTCTACTCCTGTTTCTTCAAAGGCTTTCATCAAAAAATTATAATCAAAAGTTAAATTGTGTGATACGAAAATTGCGCTTTCAGTTTTTTTAGAAAATTCTTCCATGACGGGTTTTAAATCAAGAGCGAACATCCAATCTACTTCGTTATATCCATTCACGCGAAGAGCTTGTTCTTCAGCAGTTTCTATATGAAGAGGTTTTATTTTCCATTCATATTCTTCAATAACTTCTAACTTAGGGCCTCTGCCTTCGCGTGGTATTTGTTTTGCAACAATCACGGCAAGTTCTATTATTTCGTGCTTATTTGGATCAAGTCCTGTTGTTTCGGTGTCGATAAATGCGAGGTTGTGTAATTTCATAATTAGATAATAGATTATAACATATGAGAGTTTATAAAATAAAAGATTATAGCAGCAAGCTGACGAGGTATTTCATCCTTTTTAACTCCTCGGCTCGGAAGTGTAAAAGATTACTTTTCCACTTCTCTCGCTCTACGTCGTTAATAAAAAAATAAGCCCACGCAAGTGAGCTTATAAGTAATTTCGATTAGTTTTGTCCGGTCAATTGGCCGAACATAATCTTGGAAGAATTATCAAAGAAAATTCTGTGCAAAGCCATCCTAAACACTCTAAGGAATGTAAAGTTATGAGCAATGCAATCATCGGCTATGAAATTGTGTTCACCTTCCGTATAAAGGTTGAACACCGGTTCCATTTTTCCAGTTGATGTGATTCTGCGAATCTGTATTGGGCTGATGCGGGAGGTCTTAGCCTGAAAAATACTATCACCTGAGTGAAGTTTTTTAACAGCTAGCCAACCTCTACCGGTCAGGAAACTGTGACTCTCGGTACAGTTTAGGTGTGTCTTGTTAGGCGTAAACTCAACTCTAACAATTGAGGCTGGGCCATACGATAATTTGCGCGTGATACGTCTTGGCACTAGAATACCGGTATTGCTATAAGATAGAACCATTTGCCCTACTCTTAAATCTCCAATAGGGATCTTACCACTGGGTGTTTCTATTAAAGCAGAGTACGGGAAACATCCTCTACGACATTTCTCACACCCTTCAGAATTGTTTCTACTACAAGGTGATTCACCCTCAGAACCATCGTAACCAGCCACGATATTTCTCCTTGGAAAGAACTACTGAGGCAGTTAAGCCATTTCTAGCTGAGTCGCCGTAACACTCATAGAAGCTAAACAAGCATCTACCTCTTGACTCTACCATAAAAAATTATTTATTTTAAATACTTAGCAATATTACTTTTATGCTCTGCAAAAGTTTTAGCATAATGCATTTTTCCATCACGGCCTGTTAAATAAAAAAAATAATTGGTTTCCGTTGGGTTATAAGCTGCATCTATGGCAATACTTCCTGGATTATTAAGTGGTGTTATGGGCAATCCTTTTGTTTTGTATGTTTCTTTAGCAACATCTACCTGAAGAGCCATATTACTAGCCAACCTTTTCTGTAAAATTCCGGAAACAATTTTCATGTCGTCTCCAGTTTTTGCCTCCCCTTCCAAGATGGAAGCTAAAATGACAAAATCTTTTTCATTATTTAAAAAGTGTTTTCCGTTTACATCTATCCAAACAAACTGTTTGTCAAAAACTTTTTTCATTTTAAGAGCGATACTTTCTTCATTACTCGATGGAAGTAAAAAATAGGTGGATGGAAATAAAAATCCATTTAAAGAATTCTGTTTAACAAATAATTTAAATTTGTCTTCAGAAAAATTTGGCAACGCCCCCTTTAAAATTTTTGAAATTTCATCAGTATTACTTCCCTCTGGGAAAGTTACTTTTATAAGCGGTAAATCAGGGCCAGTTTGGAAAATCTTCTGCGCCACATTAGAAAGAGAAATCGGTGTATCAAATTTATAATATCCAAGTTGCATATTTCTATCTTTTCTTTTCAAAGAAAGAAAAGCACGAAACCATAGCGCCGAGTTTATAATATGGTCATTTTCTAATCTAACACTTACACTTTTTAAACTTTCACCTTCTTCAATTAAAAAGACTTCACCTCTCGGAAAATTTCCTGGTATTGTATAAAATACATTATAGAAATATCCTATTATAAGAACTGAAATTAAAATTATTAAATAAATAAAATTACGAAAACTAAACATATTTATTGAGGTAAATTAAATGGGGCCACACCCTTGGTGCTATCAATTCTTGGAAGAGTTGGGATGTTGGCGGTTTGTCCTGGGAAGTGATACATGGTAGCTAATTCCTCTACATTTAAGGTGAAAACTAAATCTGACTGTGGATAAGAAAATGGATGAGCTACTGTTTCAAAAAATGTTCTCCAGAGTCTTCTTGTTCTCATAGGAAAACCCCAAAAGAAAACATCTTCAAATTTATCTAAACCATCTCTTTTTGAGGCGTATGGAGTAAAACCATCTCTTTGAACGTATTCATCATACATTTCTTCACCTCTCCATGGAACACGACGCTTCATAAAATCTTGCCATGGATAATCGTAACCATCCGACGGCTTAGGAATAAAACTATTTACACCATGGAAAGGTCTTAATATATTTAGAACATTTTGTATTCTATCTGGTTTAAAAGCTTTCATGTCATCTCTGGCAAGATAAACTAACCTTAAAATTACTTTCGCTAATGGTTTTGATAGTTTACGATTGATGAGCTCTATTTCATCTTTTTCTTCAGGAGTTAAATCAACTTCTTTCAATTGAGTTTCTCTGTCGTCAGCGTAAGTCACTGGTTGTAATTCAACTTTGTCATCACTCCCTCTTACGGTTTTTTGAATAGGATTACCAAATTGATCAAAAGCTAAAGAGCCTTCTTTAATTTTTTTATATTTTCTTATAAATTTCTTTCTCATATCAGCCAAGTCAGCAAGCCCCAATCTTTTACCTAATACTTTATCGAAATAATATTTTGGAAATTTCTTATCATTGAAAGCAGCTTCGTCTTGAATGATGATTTGATACCAAACATATTCTCCTTTACCCACGGATCCCATAAATTCAAGAAGTGGAGTGATTGGATCATTTTTGTATTGCTCTTTTGGGTCTTTATCGAAACCATAATCAATATAAGTTTTTAAAGGAATGTAATCGGCTACCATTTCATAATCTTTTCCTTTTTTATCAAATCCAACTTTTCTTTTTGCACCTAAAACAAAAGCAGCCCCCCATAATTTAACATCTTTAGAAAGGTGATGATATCTAATTAGTTTTGTATAGTCATCGGCTTCAACTATTTCTACACCCGGATATTGAGCGTATATATTGGACTCAATAAGAGATTTAAATTTCTTTTGTGTTCTTATATAAAAGTGTACGATTCCTTCGAGGGAAGCAATTTCTAAAGAAAATTGCATCGGCAAATTACCAAGCCATTGCCTATGATACCAAGTTCCTATTCCTCCTCCTTGTAAAAAAGCTCTAGAGGTAATTTCCATAGCAAATGGAGATTTGTCTATTTCGCGAGGAAGTTTAATCTCAAGCATTATGGTGTCTTTGTTCACCTTGTTTACCGCTTTTTGATTTATATAAAGCATCCAAAATCTCCAAAGCAAAGCACACATATATAAAACAGGTATTGCGTAGACCAAAAGTAATATGATATCAACGAAAAACTGCATTATAAAATTATATCACAATTTAAAGACACAAATTAAAAACGAAGTGAATTTCACTTCGTTTTTAACTAACCTATGAATGAATATCTACTCTCCTTGTCTTTCTTAAAGAATTTTGAATTCTGAAGATTGACGATAATTGTGTTTGGTTTAACTATTCTCTTTGATAAAACTAGTTTGATAATTTCATCTTTGGATAGTGGTCTTTTTTCTTCTTTGAGAACTGTAGCGATAACATCTCTTACTACTCCTCCTGTGTGACCCCATTCCTTAAGACCGTACATACCACGACCAACTAAAACAAATCTTGGATCCTTTATAAGTTCATTATGGCAAGTTGCAGTGTGAGCTTTTTTATCAAAAGTTTTATTTATTTCTGAAGCTACTTCTTTGAAGTGCATAGGAGATCCTTTTCTTCTCATTATTAAATATGCGTAATCTTTTATTCCACGAGCCTTGATATGTGAAGATGACATTCTTCCCCATTCATTTAATTGATTCTTTCCAATAAGTTTAGAAAGTGTTAAATACCTGTAAATTATTTCTCTGTTGTTTTTATACTCATCCTCAACTTCTGTTAGATGGGTCATAAATCTATTAAAGATTTCTTCTTCTTTTATTAAATCTTCTTCTTTTATTGAAGAATAAAGTTTAGTTATAGCGTCCTGAACATGAAGTGCCATTTTGTTATCAATTGTCCAATGATGATGAAAGTTGTCATTTTCCTTATGCTTGGTAAAACCATCTCCTAGAGCAAGATATAGATTGATATGATTTTGAATAACTGGATCCTTTGAAATAATTTTCATTAGATGATCTTCAGAAACAACCGCTCCTAATTCTCCTACTATCTTTCTTAGTTCATCAAAAACGAAAGAGTGTTCCTTGTACTCTTTTGACTTCTTGATTGTGGCTAGTGCAAAATTTTCTATTTGTCTAACTCTCTCACGAGTAATGTCATAATTCTTTCCAATAGCTTCAAGGGTCATTCTTTTACCGCTATCTAGTCCATAGCGATTAACAATAATCTCTCTTGTTCTTGGGTTAAGTGCACCAAGTAATTTCTTCGATACGGCTTTTGGTTTAAAGGTTATTCCTGACATATGTATAATATTAATCAATACTACTATATTTTCGTAAAAGCGTCAAATAACGACATTTATTAACTTGTTTTTGATTACAATCTCCTTTTTTGGAACTAAATCCCCGATATATTTTTTATAAGAATCTAAGCTTTTGGCAAGTGTTTTTATATCTTCATCACTAGAATTGGTTGCGATTACAAAAGTCCCTCTTAATTTTCCATTTACTTGAAAAGCGATGGTGACTTCGTCCCCTGTTAGTTTATTTTCGTCATATTTTGGCCACTCACTTATGTGAACCGAACCGCTCATACCAAGTTTTTCCCAAAGTTCTTCTCCTAGAAACGGAGCAAACGGAGACATGGCCTGAACGAACATTGTAAATTCTTTCTTTGAGATTTTTTCTCTTTTTTCATAATCATTGGCACAAATCATTAGCTGTGATATACAAGTATTGAAACTCATACTTTCAATTTGTTCTCCAATTTGTTTAATAGTTTTGTGAGTTATTGATTCCACTTCATCACCCTCTACTACTTTATTAGAAAGTGAATCAACTTTTTCTAAAAATCTTCTAACTCCAATTATAGCTTTGTCATCCCAAGCTACCGCTTGATCAAAAGGTCCGATAAACATTTCGTAAAGACGAAGAACATCCGCCCCATCTTTTTCTACAATCTCATCAGGATTAATAACATTACCCAAACTCTTACTCATCTTAACCCCTCCTTTACCTAAAATCATTCCTTGTGAAGTTCTTCTGAAATATGGCTCACTAGTAGGAACGACTCCGATATCAAATAAAAACTTATACCAAAAACGAGAATATAAGAGGTGAAGAGTGGTGTGTTCCATTCCTCCGTTATACCAATCAACTGGAAGCCATTTTTTAAGTAAGGATTCATTGCCCAGAGCACTATCGTTTAAGTTATCAATGTATCTTATAAAATACCAAGACGAGCCGGCCCATTGAGGCATAGTATCTGTTTCTCTTTTAAAATTTTTAGCATCACTTTCATCTGATGAATAAAAATGTCCATCATTATCAATTTTTCCTTTTACATTTACCCAGTCAGCAACTTGATGAAGTGGAGACTCGCCGTTGTCTGTTGGTTCATACTTTTCTACATTTGGTAGAGTTATCGGAAGATTAGTCGCAGACACTGGATACATTTTTCCTGTCTCATCATAAACAATTGGTATTGGTTCTCCCCAATATCTTTGGCGAGCAAAAACCCAATCACGAAGTTTTGATTTCTTCACAACTCTTCCGTGAAGTGTTTCTGTGATTTTTGTTTTGGCTTCTTCTGAACTACTCCCCGAAAAATTTTCAGAGTTTATTAATTTACCATAACCAACATTATAATCACCTTCTGTTCCATCATCGATAACCTTAATTATTTCTAAATTATATTTCTTAGCAAATTCATAATCGCGTTCGTCGTGAGCTGGAACGGCCATAATCGCTCCCGTTCCATAGTTTGGTAAAACATAATCAGCAATAAAAACTGGTATCTCTTTTTTGTTAACTGGATTGATAGCCATTATTCCTTCTAGCTTGACTCCTGTTTTTTCTTTTCCTTCAGCTGATCTGTCTATATCTAACTTTTGTCTAGCTTCAACTACATATTTTTTAACTTCAAGAGTATTTGTTATTTTATTTTCTGCTATTAATTTAGAAACAAGTGGATGTTCTGGGGCAAAGACACAATAAGTGCAACCAAACAATGTGTCGGCTCTGGTTGTAAAAATTGTAAAACTGTCTCCGATTGTTAATTTAAAATCAATTTCTGATCCTTCGGAAATTCCAATCCAATTTCTTTGTTGGATTTTTATTTTATCTAAAAATTGTGTCTCGTCTAAATCTTTATCTAGTCTTTCGGCGTATTTTGTAATTGCCAACATCCATTGCTCTTTGTCTTTCTTTTCAACTTCTGCTCCACATCTCTCACATTTTCCATCAAGGACTTCTTCGTTAGCTAAAACACACTTGTCATTTGGACACCAGTTTACCGGCATGTTCTTTTTGTAAGCCAGACCTTTTTCATAAAGCTTCAAAAATATCCACTGTGTCCATTTGTAATACTTAGGGTCTGTAGTATCAACCTCTCTTTCGAAATCAAAAGAAAAACCACAAGCTTTTAACTGACTTCGAAAAGTAGAAATATTTTCTCTGGTTGTGATAGATGGATGTATTCCTGTTTTAATAGCATAATTTTCTGCTGGTAACCCGAAAGCATCCCATCCAATCGGAAATAAAACTTCATACCCTTCACGACGTCGTTTCCTAGCTACAACGTCCATAGCGGTATAACTTCTAACATGTCCTACGTGTAATCCTGCTCCTGACGGATAAGGAAACTCAACCAATAGATAAGTTTTTTTCTTATCGCTATTTATATTTGTTTTGTATGGATTTTCCTTGTCCCATCTCTCTTGCCATTTCTTTTCTATTTCTTTGTGGTTGTATGAAGCCATGATTTTTATATTTTAACTTTATATGAAAACAAATAAAAACGCAAAGTTGATTTATTCTTTTTTATCCCCTTCTTTCAAGTCCTCTTGAATCTCTTCAATGTCTTCCTGAATCTCTTCGTGAGCCTCTTGGATATCCTCCACATCTTCAGCAATTTCTTCAACGTCCTCGGCAATCTCCTCAACGTCCTCTTGAATTTCATCAATATCTTTTTCAACGTTAGCAATAGCTTGAGAATTTCTGTTGACGCTCATTTGAATAAATATAGAAAGATAGATTGCTTCTAGAGAAACAATTGTTGTAAGAACAAGAAATACGGTATCCATCTTCCCACCAAGAAGAACTAATACAAAGGCACAAATAAAAAGAACTGTGTGCACAATAAGAGACCCGACGGATCCAATCCATTTGGTAAACGATATTGCAATGTCTTCAAGAGATTTCATAACGAATTGTCATTATAACACGATTTAATTAGTGATTAAAAAATAAAAAATTATTCTGCAACGTGAAGAATAAAATTAACTATTGTCAAAACTACGGAAAACCAAATCGCCATAAGCAGAGATGGAATATAAAAATCAGTTACGATTCTACTTGCGATTACTATAGTTAGTCCATTTATTACCAAAGAAAAAGCACCGAGCGTTATAACATTTATTGGAATAGATATTATTTTTATAATTGGTTTAATGGTGTGATTGATTATGGCCAAAGTAACTGCAACCAAAAAAGCTACGAAAAAAGTCTTAACAGAAAAAGTAACTGGAACAACACCAACTTTTGTTATATAACTAGTGACTATTATAGCAATGGTGCGAATAACTATGTGAAGCATAAATATATTATAACAAAACCTATCCTGTTATAAGCTTATGAACTCTTTCCAGTTCTTCCTTACTTGCCGGCTTGGCAAGATTTTCATTTATCTCGTGTGGACCATTGGTGGGAATTAAATGAATGTGAGCATGAGGAATTAAATATCCATCAACAACCAACCCAACTCTTTTTGATCTTAATTTTACTCGTAAAATTTCTTCCACAAATTGAACTCTCTCCATAACTCTAGCGTAAGTTTCTTGATCTAAATCAAAAAGATAATCAACTTCTTTTTTAGGAACAAGTAAAGTGTGACCCATTTGAACTGGATTAATATCTAAAAAAGCAAAAACATATTCATCCTCATAAATTTTATAACTTGGAATTTCTCCAGCTATTATTTTAGAAAAAATTGTAGACATATAAATAAGAATAATGGATAAAGGATAAAGAAGCAAGAATGGGTGTGACCTTCGGTCGCACCCATCTTCTTAATCCATGTTTCTTGCTTCTTAGTTTCTTATTCGTATCTTAAGGCCTCAATCGGATTTAATTCCGACGCCTTTTTGGCTGGGTAGTAGCCAAAAACAATTCCAATAAAAGCTGACACCCCGAAAGCTAGAAGGATTGGTGTTAAAGTAACTTGGGTTTGTAATATACCAAAATAAGTAATAGCAAAAGATACTGACAAACCAAGAATTACACCAATGACTCCGCCAATAATAGTGACCACGATTGATTCTGCTAAAAATTGATTACTAATATCACTTCTTCTAGCACCTATAGCTTTACGCAAACCAATCTCTCTAGTTCTTTCTCTTACATTTGTTAACATCATATTCATAATTCCAATACCACCAACAAGTAAAGATATGCCGGCCACTGACGATAAAAGCATAGTAAATATAGATGTAATAGAGTTTGCAGTTGCGGCTAAATCGGCTTGATTAAGAATATTAAAGTCAGCCTCGGCTACAGATTTTTTATTGTGTCTAGTTAACAGTAAGTCTGTTATATCTGATTGCAATTGAGTTAAGTCTGACTGATTCTGTGTAGTTACAGCAATACTACTAAGATACTGCCCTCCAGAAACATATCTTTGGGCTGTTGTTAGCGGTATAAAAACTCTGTCATCTAAATTTCCAAAACCAGTTCCTCCTTTTGACTTTGTAACCCCAATAACGGTAAATTTTGCTCCGTTGATTTTAATTTCTTTGCCAACAGATTCTGTTCCTGTGCCAAAAAGATCATCTCTTGTTGTTGGCCCAAGTAAGGCAACGCGCGCTGAACTTTTATATTGGGTATCACTTATAAAATCACCATCATCCACTATCACGGAATGAGCTGAAGCATATTCGGGAGCGACTCCAACTATTGTAGTGTTCGTATTATTCCCTTCTGCAATGACTTGAGAACGAGAACTCAACTCTGGAGAAACATCTTTTACAAGCGCTACGCTTTCTTTAATTGCAGTTGCGTCATCTAGCGTGAGTGTTTGTTGGTTTGATCTACCCTGACTTACTCCTCCTATTCTATTTCCTCCTCCACCGCCTCCACCACTGATAGTTAAAATATTTGAGCCCAGTGCATTTATACTAGAAGAAATAGAAGCCTGAGCTCCGTTACCAATAGCAAGCATGACTATTACAGAGGCAATACCAATCACAATACCCAAAACTGTTAATCCAGTTCTAGCTGGGTTTGCAATAATAGCGGTAGATGTTTCTTCAATTAAATCTTTAATAGTCATAAATTAAATTATATTTCCATCACGAACATGAATAATACGATCAGCGTGATTGGCCACATCTTGCTCATGAGTAATAAGTACAATTGTTCGACCTTCTTCTTTATTTAGTTTTTCAAATGTTGCCAAAACTATTTCTCCAGTCTTAGTATCAAGGTTTCCAGTTGGTTCATCGGCCAAAATAATACTAGGGTCATTTACTAGCGCACGAGCAATAGCCACACGCTGTATTTGCCCACCAGATAATTGATTAGACATATTATTCCATCTATCTTCTGGAAACCCGACCGAAAGTAAAGCCCTCTTTGCTCTTTCTTCTCTGTCTTTCACTGTTAAATTTAAATAGGTAAGAGGTAACATAACATTTCTAAGGACAGTAGTACGAGGTAATAGATTGAAAGACTGAAACACAAATCCGATTTTCTCAGCCCGAATATCAGCTTGTTGATCATCAGACAACTTGGAAACATCTTTATCATTTAATAAATAAGTTCCACTGGTTGGTTCGTCAAGCAGACCAAGTATATTCATAATTGTAGATTTCCCAGAACCAGATGGACCCATAACTGCTACGAACTCTCCTTTTTTAACTTCAAAAGAAACCTTTTTTAAAACATGAGTAACATTATCTCCTTCCACATAATCTTTTATAAGATTTTTACAACTAATCATATCCATATTATTGCCCTCTAAAATTAGCTCCACCAGTAGCACCTGCAGCTCTATTTGCTCCACCTCCTCCTTGTGGTCGAAGCAATGAAGTTACTGAAGGAGCGGAAGCACCTGAAGCAGCAGTGGTTGTTGTTTTTTTGAGTACAACTCTGTCACCCTCATTTAGCCCACCGGTAATTTCTGTTAAAGTGTCGCTCTGTGTACCTATAGTTACGGGTATGCGAGTTAGAATTACATTCGTCTGAGCGGGACTAGATGTCGCAGCACTACCTCTTCTATAACTGGAAGAAGCATTACCATTTCTAGGACGTGTGGATGAAGCAAAATTAGTACTAGAGGCAAAAGATAGAGATGATGAAGCACTATTAAATCTTCTAGAAGAAGTTCCCATAGCAGAATTTTCTTCTACATAATAACCATTAGTATCATGCTTCACTGCTTGATTTGGTAGATACAAAACATTATCTTTGCTATCTGTAATTATGTCTGCCGAAACACTCATGTTTGGAAGAATCTGTGAATCACCAGCTGCAAAAGCTACTTTTACTTTGTAAGTAACCACGCCCGAGGTAACAGTTCCCAAAGTTGTAATCTCTACAACATTACCATCCAAAGAAAGACCATCGAGAGCATCGATCGAAACTTTAGCACTTTGTCCTAGATGAACTTTAGCAATGTCTGATTCATTTAAAGTTATTTGTGCCAACTGTTTATCGGTAACGATTGTACCTAAAGCTGAGCTACTATTTGCTGAAGCCATAACGGCCGAAGAACCGATGTCTACCGAGACGCTCGCCATCAAACCATCGAAAGGTGCGGTGATAACATAATTAGCTAAATTATTCTGGGCATCGGTTAAAGCATTTTGCCTTTGTTCAATTGAAAGGTTGGCACTTCTAACATCAATATTGTCATCCCCCGGTGTTAGGTCAGCTAACTTCTGTTTCAAACTAACGATATTTCTATCAGAGGCTGCGTTATTAATACTCCTATTTGTAACTGCTGTTTGCCAAGAAGTATAGTTTGATAAGTAACTACTAGATTGCTTATTTGGAAGATCTATTAACCAGCCTGCTTGAGGGGCTGAACTATTCCATTTAATATAAAGCCCAGTATCACAAATTGGTTGTGCTACCAAAGAGCTAACTTGTCCAATACAATTAGCTAAACCAGATGCACTAAAACTATAACCTGTTGGACCCCCCTGAGAAACATTTATTTTAATTTCTCCCTCTTGATTCTTCAAATAACTACCAGATAAAGTTGGGGCAGTTTCCACACTATAAGTGGAATCTGGAACAGCTTGTAAATTAGAATTTAATAAACTCTGATAAGCTGTAGCCACTTTTGTATCTTCATTTTTTTTATTGTCCTCTTCTTGTTTGATAGAATTATTTACCGACATTACATCTATCGGCTGTGGATTTTTCAATTTTTCAAGAGCAAGTTGCGCTGCTTCTAAAGATGCTTTAGCGTCGCGTACTTGTTTGTAAGCATCGGTCGCATCAAGTCTAAACAAAACTTGTCCAGTTTTTACTCTGTCTCCAGACTTCACATAAACCCCAATTACATTGGCATTTACCTTTGGCTTCAAATCAACCTGACTATCTGGTGTCACTTGCCCAGTTCCAGAAACAACAGACGTAATAGAGCCCCTCTTAACCGAAGTGTATTGGTAAGTTGTTACTTGTGCTGTTCCACCTTTGAAAAAATAAAGATATACAACGCCGATAATAATAATCAGAGCGGCCCAACTTTTCTTTTTATGATTTAAGATAAATCTAAGTCTATCTTTTAAACTTTTATGTGATTGAGTCATATTAAGGTAATTATTTGTTTACAGGATTTGCTTGCTCACTATTATTTGTATTTATTCCATTATCTAGATTAATAATCCGAATAAATCTTGCTTCTATTTCTCCACTATTGTTTGGATTACCGACAATTGCAACAGATTCACCGACTTTTATGTCTGATAGTTGTACATTGCCAGTTTCGTTTCTTAAAAGAGTAGTTGAAGAAACTAAAATTTTATCTTCAACATTATTTCCTAAAGCAATCATTAAAGAAGAACCATCGTTGCTAATAACTTGACCGTAAATTCCGTGAGACGATACCATCATACCCCCTCGTAAATTTTGAAATGAATTAAAATAACCTCTCATCATTCCTCCACCCATCATACCGAGTATGCCTTCAAATCTGTCATTTCTAAAATTTTTTCCGTAACCTCTTCCCCAATCTTCAACAAATCCAGATTTCTTAAATCCCACTAATTCTCCTAAAGAAAAAGAAAGTGAAATTATTATAATCAAGGCAAGTACTTTAATGCTTACACGAAACCATTTTGAAACACAAATTTTTTTTAGGTCTTCTTTTAAATTCTTCATATTATTTATAATTAAAGCTGAACAGATGATTATTAAAGTTTAAAATTATTTTACGAACAGATACAAGAACAACAATAAGTGATATTGATAACAAAATCAAAAACATAAATGGTGTTAATTCAAGTATTGATAAAATAATTTCCTTTGAGAAAGATTGGAAAACATTTACATCAAACATCATGTTAACAAACGACATAAGACCGCTGGTCTTTACATCGTCTAAGATATAAACAAACATTTTCCCTGCAGAAAATACAGAGATTAAAAATGTTGAAGAATAAAAAATATTTGCCAAAAATAACCTACGACGAATAGAGAGTAATATCTTACCCTCTACTTTGTTTAGATCATTTTCTCCTAAATAATCTTTATTTTCTTTATAAATGGATCTTAAGGCTCTCTCCATACTTTCATTATACGATTAATATTTAATTTTGGTGCAACATCGTCCTTAATTTCTTAATGGCACGAAGATGTACACTCTTAACTGTGTTTACCGATTTTCCTAAAATCTCCCCTATTTCTTTGAAAGTCATATCTTCTCCGTAATAAAGAGAAAAGATTGTTTGTTCATTGGCATTCAATTCCTTGATTAATTTTTTTACGTTTTCTTCCTCCTCCTTCTTAAGAATTGAAGAGAATATATTTGTGCTATCAGTTACGTTCTCTAACATTTCATCGTTGTCGTACTCATTTTCTATAAACAATCTTTTCTTTCTTAATGCGTCATAGATTGTATTTCTAGCAATTGTCCAAATAAAAGTTTTGGCGCCGGCTCTTTTGTTATCAAACTTACCGCTTCCCTTCCATATCTTTATAAAAATATTTTGCAAAATATCTGCCGATTCATCATTAGAAAAAGAAAATCTCCTAATAAACAAAAACAGACTTTTTTCATATCTTTTTAATAATTCAATTATTGCCTCTTCTTCATTAAAAGAAATCAACTCAATTAACTCTTCGTCAGTTTTTAATTTAAAGTTATCTTCCACAGAGAAATATTACCATTTATTTTACAAAACAATTAAATCGTGATTTAATGTCCAAGTGTTCTTTTTTAGTGTTAGTTAAATAAGTTAGGGGAATTTATGGAAACAAAGCGTAACACATCGCGTCGTTATGTCTGTGACAAACAGCAAATTAACCGTTCCCTTTTTCTAACAAGACAATGTGAAAAAGGTATGGAAGCAATTATAGAAAAAATAAAACAAGTTGGTGATGAAATTTTTTCTATGTGTAAACCACAACCAACACTTCTCGTAAAAGTGACCGAAAAATCTCATACGAGAGTATCTTGGTGTACAGATAAACCTTTCTTTTTTATAATTTCAATCTATGTTGCTGGATGTAATGTTCGCTGGAATGTAGAGTGCAATATAAGAAGTAAGATGACTCATAAGTCTTCTGTGAGAAAGATGATGCGTTCCTTCCAAAAGGAAAAAAATCTACAAAAACCAAAAAATCTCCACTAACCGAATGCGCAAAAGCGTGAGCAAGACTCACGCTTTTAATTTTGTCTTAATTTTTTACTTATTTAATAAAGATCTCAAAGTTTTTAAAAATGGAACTAAATTTTGTTTTGATATACAATTAATTTAATAATGAAATCAGTTTTGAAAAAAATAATAACCATCACAATAATAATTTTCGTTGTGTTTTTGTTGTTGATAGTTATGATACCTAGTTCATATGTAGCAAAAAATAATAATTACTCCATATGGAAACATCATTTAAATGGCCGCCGTCAACCGATTTTAATTGAAGACATATCACGCATATCTTCGTGGATGACCTTTGATTACATTAATAATTTATTTAATTTACCCCAAACATATTTAGAACAAACTCTTAACATACAAGATTATAGATACCCTTTCCTTACTGTCGGACAATACGCCAAAAGAAAAAAAGTTCCTGTAGACACACTTATAGAAAATATAAAAACTAGTGTGAGAGAATATTTATCTTCTTCTACCCCAAAATAACATGAGTCTTATTATTTCTGCCACCTTATCTTATATTCTGTTTTATAAATACATAGCTCTTTTTGTCATTGCTTATTTAGCCGCTCTACTATTGCCACTGCCATCAAATACAAGTTTATTAGCCGCTGGCGCTTTTGCTAGTCAAGGATATATGGATATCTACATAGTGTTGTTGGTAGCTTTTCTTGCTAACATTTTAGGCGACTTAACGGGTTTTATAATCTCAAGATTATATGGAAAAGAATTTTTAATGAAAATTGGTTTAAAAAAAATGATGTTATCAAAAAAATATACTGATATTGAAAAATTCATTTTTAAAAATTCTAGAATGACTATTTTTGTTACACGTTTTTTCGGACAAATTGGGCCGTTAGTAAATATACTGGCTGGTTTATCACAAGAAATATCATTTAAAAGATTTTTTATATATGGCTCAGCTGGTGAATTTGTTTATGCTGTAGGACTAGGGTTGATTGGTTATTTTCTAGGAAGCACCTGGCAAAATTTAAGTCCGGTTATAACGCCTATCGGTATAGGTTTTACAATTATTGTAATTATTTTTGTTTTTAGTAAGTTATATACTCGAAAATCTAGAGAATAATTAATCTTTTGGTGAGGGGCTCTGATTTGGTCACGAGTTACTAATTGTGCTAAATGGTGCGTAGGGCTGTAATTTCACAACCTTCGCTCATTATCAATCGCTTCGGTTTGGAAACCCCTCGGTTTCCATTCTTCCGCCACGGGAAAACTCCCGTTTTCCCGACCCCTTTCCCGTTCAAATCCAACCCTACGCAAAAAATCCCTTTCGGGATTTTTATTTGTGCGTAGGGCTGGATTTGAACCAGCGAAGCCCGAAGGGCGACAGATTTACAGTCTGTTGTGATTGACCACTCCACCACCTACGCAAGTCAAAAAATTATAGCACAAAATAAATAAAATTTAAAAGGCCTGAAAAAATTTCAGACCTTCTGTATAAATCTCTCTTAAGAGAGAAGTCTTCCACCGTTTTTTACGAATAATTCTCTGGTGAGTGGAACAAATTTTTTCCTTTCTTCATCACAAACAGAAAGAGCTAAATCTTTATAAAGATGATTGCAAAAGAACGCCACATAATCTCCGAAGCCACGATGGCTTTGATAACTCCGGAAAATCTCATCCATACTAGAAACACAAAACTTAATAGTAAGTGTATCTGTTTTGGAAACTTGATAAAGCCTAGGAATTATCTCTGAAGCCGGAAATGAATGCTGAGTGTTAAAGCCTATTATTATTTTATTTCTAGAATTATCAAGTATAAGATCAATTTGACTCCACTTTCCATTTAAATCCAATGGTTTGAAACAAGGAGCATAATTCCCCGGCGAAAGATTGCAAATAAAACAGTCCAATACTCTGTGCCAAAAGAACACTGGCCTTTCGGCGTAAAAATAAATCAATAGGTCCGCTGACATCTTCTTTCCCCTTGCAAAAGAAAACTAAAATAACTCTAACAAAATAAAAACAAAAATCAAATGGAAGGTTTTTGACCTTCCATTTGATAATTAATTATTTATTGTTTCCGATTACTTGCTCTCGAGAAAGAGGGCTTGGTATTTTGCCTGTTCTTTTTGCTTCTACAATAATTTCATCTTTCTTTAATGTCACTTCTGCTACCCCTCCTTTATTAAACTTTTTCGTAAGCATTAGTTGAGCAATTTTATTTAAGATATTTGTTTGAATAAATCTCTTTATTGGTCGCGCGCCAAAATGTGGATCATAAGATTTTTTGGAAATATATTCAATTACTTCTTTTGAAATAGCTAAACTAATATCTTTGTCTACCAATCTCTTCTTAATGTCCACAATTTGTAAATCAACAATTCTTTTTATTTCTTCTAATGACAATACATCAAAAATAACAGTATCATCTAATCTGTTGAGAAATTCTGGTTTGAAATAATCTTTTAACGCTGTCATCACTCTCTCTTTTACTTGCACATACTCACTACTAGAATCATTATTTGTAAAACCAATAGTCTCCATTTTCTGAATATACTGGCTACCAATATTTGAAGTCATTATTATAATTGTATTTTTAAAGTTGGCGATACGACCCTTATTGTCGGTCAATCTTCCTTCATCTAACATCTGAAGAAGTAAATTAAATACTTCAGGGTGTGCCTTCTCCACTTCATCAAATAAAATTACAGCATAAGGACGGTGACGAACAGCTTCGGTCAATTGTCCTGACTCATCATGTCCGACATATCCAGGAGGAGAACCGATTAATTTTGAAATACTGTGCTTCTCCATATATTCACTCATATCAACTTTAATCAAAGCCTTCTCATCGTTAAACATAAATTCAGCAAGAGCTTTGGTTAATTCAGTTTTGCCAACCCCAGTTGGTCCAAGGAATAAGAAGCTTCCTATCGGACGATTAGGATCGCCAATTCCAGCACGAGATCTTCTGACTGCATCCGATACTTTTTTGATGGCTTCGTGTTGACCAATAACTCTCTTTCCCAAATAGTCTTCCATGTTTGCTAATTTCTCTTGTTCTTCTTCCAACATTCTAGAAACAGGAATACCTGTCCAACGAGCAACAACGTTTGCAATATCTTCTTCATTTATTTCTTCTTTCAAAACACGACGAGACTTTTGCAATTTCTTTAACTTATCAAGTCTAATGTTTAATTCATTTTGAAGTTCTGGTAATTGTCCGTAACGAATTTCAGCGACACGAGTTAAATCAGCACGGAGCTCGGCATTTTCTGATTCAAGTCTTAGTGATTCTAAAGATTTCTTTATCTCACTTATTTCCAAAAGAATATTTTTTTCATTTTTAAAACGAAGCTCAAGCTCGTGAGTCTTTTCTCTGACATTAGCAATTTCTTCTTCAATACCTTTTATTCTTTTCTTGGCACCATGATCACTTCCGTCATGAGCAATAATTTCTTTATTGAGAGCTTCCTTCTCAATTTCAAGTCGCATTATCTTTCTGTGCGCCTCTTCAAGAACTGGTGGTTTGTTTTCCAAAGAAATTCTTAGAGACGACGCCGCTTCGTCTATCAAGTCAATTGCCTTGTCTGGTAGATATCTTGAAGTGATATAACGAGTAGATAAATTAACTGCCGATAAAATGGCGTCATCAGTTATACGAACACCGTGGAACAATTCGTATTTTTCTTTTAATCCGCGAAGTATGGCGATTGTATCTTCGGGAGTCGGCTCTTCCACAAATACAGGCTGAAAACGACGAGCGAGCGCTGGATCTTTTTCTATATGCTTTTGATATTCTTTTAGAGTAGTCGCTCCGATTGCTCTTAATTCCCCACGAGACAGTGCCGGTTTTAAAAGGTTGGCCGCGTCTGCTCCACCTTCAGCAGCTCCCGCTCCAACGATTGAGTGTATTTCATCAATAAATAAAATAATCTTTCCCTCGCTTCTTTCAATTTCTTTCATTATCGCTTTTAGTCTCTCTTCAAACTCACCTCTAAACTTTGTTCCAGCAATTAACATTCCCAAATCAAGAGAAACTAACTCCTTTCCTTTCAAGCTCTCTGGCACATCATTTTTTGCCATACGAATAGCTAATCCTTCTACTACCGCGGTTTTTCCAGTTCCTGCCTCCCCGATAAGTATTGGATTATTTTTTGTGCGACGAGATAGCACTTGCATTAGACGCATTATTTCACTATCGCGACCAATAACAGGGTCTAATTTATCTTGCCTTGCCATCTCAGTAAAATTACGAGTGAATTTTACAATGGCTTTATTTTTCTTTGGACCTTGCGCTTCGGTAATATTTTGTGCGCGAAGATCTTGTAATATTTTGTATGCTAAATCTTTATCAATACGAAAACGTGACAAAACCTCTCTCGCTTGTCCTGAACTTTCAAGTACCGCCAAGAATAAATGTTCAGTAGAAACAAATTCGTCATTTAACTTCTGTGCTATCTGCATGCTAGCTTCTAAAACAGAAGCAAAGTCTGGAGTTAAATACATCTGATATGAAGGTGACATTGTAGAAGATGCGCCAGGAACTTCAATAGCGTCAGCTACTGTGTCTGTTAAATGAATCACGTCGATTTCCATTTTTTCTAAAATAGCGTGAATAATTGAATCTTCTTGCGTCAAAAGAGCGCCGAGCAAATGAAGTGGAGTCACTTGATTTTGCCCACGTTCAATAGCAATTTCGTGTGAACGACGAATTACTTCTTTAGCTTTGGTTGTGAAATTATTAAATGCTGGGGGCATATGATGTATTAGTTAGTTAAAATAGTTAATAAATGACTCATTAGTAAATTTCAAATAAATTAATAAATTCAGGGATTCATATATACAGACGTGTCAGCCGTTCGGATAATTACAGTATATCTTTTTTATATATAAAAATGAAACAAGTGTCAACTATTTAAGCGCCCAATCTTTTTTCTACAACACTCCAATCAATTGCTTTCATAAATGCATTTATATAATCGGCGCGCTTGGTTCCATAATCAGTCATATAAGAATGTTCAAAAACATCCATAACAAGAAGTGGTATAGCTCCTACTAAATTTCCAGTATTGTGTTCATCTACCCAAGTATTGAATATCATTTTCTTTTCAGAATCATAAGCTAGCACCGCCCAACCAATTCCACGCATTGTTCCAATTCCCACAAAATCCTTTTGCCAATTTTCAAACGATCCCCAAAGATAATCAAAAACTTTTTTTAATTCTCCATCTGAAGAAATTGCGACTCCGCCCGATTTCATATTTTCAAAATATAATTCGTGTAATCTCATTCCATTCCATTCCCAACCGAATCTTCTGTGAAGTTCTGTGTATTCAGGAGTTCCAACTTCTTTAGTTTTCATCAAATCAACCAGCTTATTCACATTGGTTACATAACCCGAGTAAAGAGTAAAATGATTATTTAATAATGTGTCACTAAAACCTTCTAAGCCCAACAAGTTTGAAAAATTTTTTGTTTCGTACATATGTAAAACTATATCATATTTTATAAAAACAAATTACAGAAAACTCTTTACAAATTCTAAATATATGTTATTATAGTAAAAGTTTTGGACATTTCAATAATTCGTTAATAATAAGGAGAAATTATGAGTGCTTCACTCTTTCTCGCTTGTCCGTTCTCGCCTCTTGAAGAATTGCGTCAAAAACTGCTTCTGCAGAAAATGCACAATGAACGAATAAGAACAATAAGGGAAGTGGCGCCAAAAGCTATACTTCTTGTCATGAAGCAGAAACTTGCTCGGCGAGGAATAGCACCGAATGAAAATGATATTACCTTTCTCGGTGCCAAAAGTGTCGAGAGAGATGTTCTTTCTTTCAAATATGGCGCTGGATTTTTCTCGGTCATATTTCATGCCTCGTATGAAGAAGACAAAGGTGGCGTGGTTATTGAAGTAACGGAGGCCGTAAACAAAATCGGCATCCCCTTCTTTTACCCCGGAGTCGTGAAGGGGCAAAGATTCCTCTACGAAGAATAAAAACAAAAACTTAACGCGCAAGCCAATGCTTGCGCGTTTTTATTTTGCAAACTTTGAATAAATTTGAAATATGGCTTCGACTAATTTATTCATATCTTCTTTTGTAGTGTCTCTCCCCATTGTTATTCTAATATTTTCTTTAGCTTCATTGTCTGTCGCACCAAGTGCTTTAATTACATAACTACCATCATCTACTTGTGAGGCACAAGCTGATTTATGTGACACCGCAAAACCCAAATTATCTAATCTAATAATCATCTCATCACTTCCGATATTTGGAATTCTACAATTTATATTATTAGGCAATCTATCTTCTCCCCACACACCATAAAAAGTCACCTCTGGTATTTTCTTTTCTAATTTATTTTTAAAATCATCACGAATTTCTTTTAACCTCTCGCTTTCTTTTTCTCTTAACTCTTGTGATTCTTCCAAAGCACAAGCAAATGAATATGCTCCGGCGACATTTTCTGTTCCACTTCTTAACCCTCTTTCTTGTCCACCACCAAACGAAACTGGCTCGATATCTATTCCTTCTTTTTTATATAAAATAGCCACACCCTTTGGACCGTAGACTTTGCTACTGTTTACAGTCATCATATCTACTCTTAAACGATAAGTATCTAAATTTAAATAATTTCCTGCCTGACAAGCATCAGTATGAAAGTAAGGATGGTTTGTAGTTTTGACTTTTGACTTTTGACTTTTAATTTCCTGTATCATTCTTCCAATTTCTTTTATTGGTTCCACAGTTCCGATTTCATTGTTAGCATACATAACCGAAACTAAAATCGTATCTTCGGTAATCGCTTTTCTTATATCTTCAACTTTTATTAATCCGTCTTCGTAAACTGGAAGATAAGTTACATTTATTAAACTGTTTATTGATAAATAGTTTACCAATTCCATAACGCTTGGATGTTCAATAGAAGAAATAATTATGTGAGGTAATTTATTTGAATATTCATTTTCTTTTTTCCATTGTTTGTAAGTTCCAAGTATGGCTAAGTTACAACTCTCGGTTCCCGAGCCTGTAAAATATATTTCATGAGTTCGTGCATTTATTATTTTTCCTATTTTTTCTTTAGCTTCATTTAAAATATTTTTTGCTTCCACTCCTTCTTTATAAATAGCGGAAGGATTTCCAAAAATAGAAGATACGCGCGAAAACTCACTCGTTGCGAGCTTGCTTGTTGGTGTACTACCGGCATTATCCAGATAAATTCTTTTTGAATTTGATTTATTTTTATTTAAAAAAGAAAACATATAAATACTCTAGCATAAAAAATAAAGCCCCAGAACAGCGAAGTTCTTGGGGCGTTAGTGGGTGTCGGATGTACCGACTTGGTTGTTGAGGCGAAGATTGTATTTGTGTACCAGCCCGCAAGCAGCGGTCCCTGTAACTTTTGGGATTTACTTTTGGGTTTCTGGTTTTGACCTCCTTATCGTTGGGCGCTGATTCTGAAATCGCCGAAGAGCTCTGAGAGCTCGATGGGCGGGCTAACCACCGGCCTTTTCGGTGTGCCTACGCCATGAGGCGATGACTTCATCCGCCACAGATTCCTCGGGCCCGGATGCGAAGCCGACCGGCGACGATTGCTCGTGCCAAACGGCGATTACGCTTGCGGGCATTGCGAAGCTTGCGCTACGCAGGACATCTGCGATGGACCTGACGATGATGACGAAGAACATGCTACTGGCCGGCGCCGGTTCAGCTGGTGCCGATGGCCGCGGTGATGGCGATGATCGAATGGCTGTTATCCAAAGTCGCGAGTTGGCGCTTCTTCATCTTCTTTTTCTCCTCAAAGAACAGTAACGAAAGTGTTACGAACTACATTGTAGCAGATACTTGGTTTTTGTCAAGTGTCAGTTATACACAACAAAAAAAGCGCGCTTTTCAAGCTACGCCTTTAATACTTCCTAAAAAACTATTCCTTTTCGGTAATAATTTCCTTATTTTCGGATATTTCCCCAGAAAGAGCATTTTCTTCCTCATTTTTTCCTTTTGTCGCCTGCGCTCTATCAAGAGCAACTTGCCTAAGATATCTATGCCTGAGACTGCTAGGACTGTGACTTTCTTGGTGAACAAAATGCATACGTTATGTCTCCTTAATGAAGGTTAATAAAGAAAGACTTCATCCTATCATAGGTGCGACGGATTACAAGTAATAACTTACCAACACCCCTATTTAATTCTTGTGTTAAAATTATTTGATGCAATTATTCTTATCACTAGAAACTAATCCATTCACTCTGGCTTTTGTATTTTTTCTAACTATAATCCTTCTTATCATAAATATTTTCTTGTGGAACAAAATTAGTAAATTTACAAAAGGACAAGATGCTAAAAGTTTAGAAGATATAATTCACAACTGTATAAAACAGGTAGAAGAATTGAAAGAAAAAAATGAACTTATCGCCAAGCATTCTATTTCTCTTGAAGAAAGAGTTTCTGAAAGTATTAGAAATACTTCAACCATTAGATACAAAGCTTTTGAAAGTGGAAGCTCCAACCAAAGTTTCTCAACTTCATTTATAAACGAGAAAGGTGACGGTGTTGTTATTTCTTCCCTTCACAACAGAGATAGAATCAGCGTCTTTGCAAAACCAATAAATAAATTTACATCGGAATACGACTTAACAGACGAAGAAAAAGAAGTTATAGAAAAAAGTAAAACCGAAAGCAAAAAATCTTCAGTCGCGAAACATTAAACAGTCGTTAATAAAATAATTATTTTTAGCACCTTTTATCTTGCTGGCAATAGCTAAAGACTGATTTTCGTGGTATCATGGTGTAATTATTTTATGTCAAAAGAAGTAGAAAATAAAATAGTTTCTACAGAAGAAGTCCAACCGGTCGTGGCTGTTTTAGGTCATGTTGATCACGGAAAGTCTTCTCTTCTTGATTTTATTCGTAAGTCAAATGTAGTTGACGGAGAAGCTGGTGGCATCACTCAATGTATAAGCGCTTATGAAGTGGCTCATAAAACACCAACTGGCGAAATTAAAAAAATAACTTTTCTAGATACTCCAGGCCATGAGGCTTTTCAATCAATGCGTGAAAGAGGGGCAGAAATTGCCGACATCGCCATTTTAATTGTTTCTGCCGAAGATGCAGTGAAGGAGCAAACCATTGAAAGCTTTAAAACTATAAGCGAAAGAAAAATTCCATTTATTGTGGCTATCAATAAAATTGATAAACCAAATGCTGACATACAAAAAACTAAAAACTCTCTCGTAGAAAATGGGATTTATATTGAAGGTTACGGCGGAGACATTCCTTGCGTAGAAATTTCTGCCAAAGTCGGAACTGGAATTGATAACTTAATTGAAACTCTTCTTATCTTGGCAGAAATGAGCGATATTAAATCAAATGAAAAAGCTGATGCCACAGGTTATGTACTTGAAAGTTTTGTTGACAGTAAAAGAGGAGTTTCGGCAACGCTTGTTATAAAAGATGGAACACTGGCTAGCTCTGGTGCAATTTTGGCTGGAGTATCAATGTCCCCTATTCGTATTATTGAAGATTTTGCTGGAAGACCAATCAAGGGAGCGCATCGTGGACAAGCTATAAAGGTAACTGGCTTTGATGTTATACCACCTGCTGGAACAATATTCATATCATCTTCTGACAAAAAGGAAATAGAACGTCTTCAACAAGAAACAAAAAATGAACAAGTTAAAGAAGTTGTTGATCCAAAGATTTATAGAAATGCAAAAGTTGTAATTCCTGTTGTAATAAAAACAGACTCTTTGGGTTCATTAGATGCTATAAAAAGAGAAATAAAGAAAACGGAAACCGATGATATTAAAATAAAAATAATTAGCGAAGGCGTTGGAAATATTTCTGAGGGAGATATAATGCTCGCCTCATCTGATGAAAAAGCTGTCATCTTAGGATTCGCTATCAAAATGGAGAGCAAGGCTAGAGATCAGGCTGATAGATTTAAAATTGAACCACAAATTTTTGATATAATTTACAAATTAACAGAATGGTTTGATACTTTAGTTGACTCTCGTCTACCTTTTGAAGAAAAAGAGCTTACTATTGGTGTTCTTAAAATATTAAAAACTTTTAGTATTCAAAAAGAAATTCATGTTGTCGGAGGCCGTGTTGAGTCTGGAAAGATACAAAATGGAGCAAACATAAAAATAATTCGTCGTGGGACTGACTTAGGACGTGGAAAAATAATTGAACTTCAGTCACAAAAAATAAAAACTCAAGAAGTTTTAGAAGGAAATGAATGTGGTATTTCTATTGAAAGTAAATTCGAAATGATTCCAGGAGATATGCTTGAGGCTTTTGTGGTGGAAAGATTAAAGATTTAATAATACGCCAAGTATCTTTTTTGTAATTAAATTGTATCAGATACGAGGCGCGGAAAACTTGCAAAGGAGTCGTACACGTAGTACGATGACTGCGCAAGTAAGATTCTGCAACAAAGTAGATGACACAATTTAATTACAAAAATCATGGACGCAAATAAACCATTAACCAAAAGACAGATACAAGTATCTCTTGAGCTAAAATCAGTAGCTCAAACTTTTTTCCAGCGCGAATCTTCTGGTGCTTCACTTATCACTGTGACTAATGCCGAAGTATCTCCTGACTTAAGAAGAGCAACCTTTTTCATAAGTGTCTTACCAGAAAATAAAGAAGAGATGGCTTTATCATTTGCAAAAAGAATGCGTTCAGAACTTCGTGACGTTATAAAAAAGAGACTGGAAACAAAAGTTATACCACACATTGAAGTTGAGCTAGATTATGGAGAAAAGAAGAGACAATATATGGATGAAATCTTTCGTAAGGCTGGGGAACAAAATAAAGATAAAGAGGGAGAAAAATAGATAAATGGGGCTCAAAAAGCCTTATTTTATTATGGTTTATTGCTTGACAAAATGCTGTTTTCGTGTATAATATTATTTATCTTTCATAAAGGCTGGGGAACAATTAAAAAATCTCTTCCTATTTGCAAAGACTGTGAGTTCTTTGAAATAAACCCATTAATTTAGGAGAAAACCGTGGGAAAAACATACAAGGATAGCGCCAAGAACGGTGGTGGTCAACCAAAGACTACCAAGGGGACCGACAAACCCAAGCCAGTCAAAAAGGAAAAAAAGGTGCGCGTCGCCGGCCCCAAGCCGGATTACACGCCCAAAGGCGAACGAGCCGAAAATCGCAAAGGCGAATACCTTTGCCATGACATCGGCCAACTCTTCAACAACCTTTACGACAAGGAGCTGTATGTCGTCGACGGGGTGGAGATTTCCAAAGGTATGTTTCCTCTTTTCAAGGAGGCTACCGAGGATTCTCTCTTCATTGTCGCCGACGGGATTCCTGAGTTTCATCCGCTGGCTTTGGCCGGAGTGAGAGCGGGGGTCAGAATCCCCTCTTTCCATATCGGAAGGAACTACTTCGCTTCCAAAATGAAGGATGAAGACATGAAAGACGCAATCGAAGCCTTCTGGAAGTTTTTGCGGAACGCATTGGTGACCGCGCCGCCGGTGATTTACGGTGAACAAATGATGGGGCAACCCATCGAAATCACGACAGCCACCACGACGATGCTCGAAGAAATTCCGGCCGTCGAAGAAGCGATTGAACGTGAACCTTCAACTGCCCCCCGAATCATTTGGGAAGGCAGTCGACTGGGACTCGTCGAAGTTCGTGGTGTCACTTTCGAAGTTTGCGAAAGAAAAGTCGGCACAGGAGTTACTACAGCCGTTAAGGTGCGTAGCGCCCCGATGGAGAGCGGACTGATGGACGCGGAAGTATCAGGCGTCTATCTCACCATTGGACAGCTCCGCAATCAAGGCTTCGAATCCAAACTCGAGGGCGTGAGCAAGAAAGCTCAGCAAACCTTGTGGACGTTTCTCCGCAAGGTAGCTGACGATGAAGGCTTATCTGCCAAAAAAGAGCCGACTAAGTCGGAAGAGAAGCCGACAAGGAAATATGAACCGGTGGAAACCGGATACAAATATCGCCCGCTTAGCGACATGCTTCACAGCCAGATTGGTTTTTACGACCTTGGTGGCGTAATTGTGAAGTTGTTCGGTTCTCTCGGCAATCAGCAAATCGAAGTCGTGAAAATTGAAGTCGACCACGATCTCAAGAAACACGGAGTCGAATCTGGTTTTTCCATTTTATCCAAATGGGTAGCCGATGACATAACTTCCTTGCAACGTAGCAAAGACTACGGCAAGATTGTTGCGCTGGTCGGACATATCCAATCCAAGCTCATAGCGAACGGAGTGGTGAAGTCCTTCAAGAAAGCATCAACTCCTGCCTTAACGCCAGTGCATCACAACATTGCTGCACCGCAATATGGCAAGTCTCCTCGCCTTACGCTCGTAGCAAGTGACGGAGAAAGGATTGACAAAATCGCCTATCTCAAGGAGAAGCCACTCGCCAAGGGCTTCCTGACCGCAAGTTACGGCCACTGGAAGTGTAACGACGGCGTGGTGTTCAAGTGTTGGTCGCATGATTCCATTTGGTTTGCCAAAGTGGTCTCGGCACCAGAAGGTCACGCGCTTAGCAATTACCGGCCGTTCATCAAGCTCGGCCATCTGAAGATGGAAGAGACTGGTCTACCCGGAAAAGAGCTACGCGAATATCTTCGCGCTAAGCTCCGTGAGATTGGTGATCTTCCTTCAATCACACAACAGGCTTCGGCCTAACAGTTCTTTCGTGTCGTGCAATGCGACACACAAATACAAAGCGGGACCGCATGCGGTTCCGCTTTTTTCTTTTCTTATTAAAGATATATACTAAAGACTTAGTCACGAAACATATCTTTTTATTTTAGGAAAGGAATCTTTTCGAAATGGCTTGGTCACGAAACTCCTCGCTCCGCTCGAAGTAGTTTCGCGACCCCGTATTCAAGTCCTTACGAAAGCCAAGCAGTTGGCTTTCTTCTACAGAGACACAGTCAATAGAAAAACACAGACTGGAAAGTCTGTATTTTTCTATTGATGTGCCCAGGAAAGGACTTGAACCTTCATGCCTTACGGCGCTTGCTCCTAAGGCAAGTGCGTCTACCAATTTCGCCACCTGGGCTTGTATTTATTTTTTATTTTAAACTAACACAGTTGACTGATTTTAAAAAGAAGACAACTTACTTGCTACGGCAAGTGCACAGTTGTCTTCTTGCCAATTTCGCCACCTGGGCTTATTTATGTCTAGAGATTATACATCAAAATATGATAAAGTGCGAGTATGAATTTACCCATTTCTTTTGAAGATGACAACGTCGTAGCTTTCAACAAACCTGCCGGTTTAGTTGTTCATCCTTTTGATTATTCTAGCGAAGAAACACTTCTCGATTATCTAAAAGAAAAATATCCACAAACTTTTGATATTAGTAATGAAAAGAAATTACAAGATGGAAGAATAATAAATCTTGGAGGATTAGTTCATAAATTAGACAGGGATACTAGCGGTATAATTTTAGTTGCAAAAAATCAAAAAACTTTTGATAGTCTTAAAAGTTTTTTTAAAGAAAGACAAATAAAAAAGACTTACATAGCTCTAGTTGAAGGAATTATAAATGATAATGAATTTGTAATAAACGCACCACTCGGAAGAGAAAAGAAAAATTATAGACAAGTTGCAAATCCGACAAATTTAAGAGGTGAATTAAGAGAAGCAATAACCAATGTAAAAGTTTTAGGAAATAAAAATGGAAATACTCTAGTAGAACTAAATCCGATAACTGGAAGAACTCATCAATTAAGAGCTCATATGAAATATATTAAACACCCTATAATTGGAGATAAAATTTACGGAACAATAATTGATAATCAGAGATTAATGCTCCATGCTCAAAAGATAGAATTTATCTTGAATGATAAAAAATATTTAATAGAAACAGAAATACCAAAAGAATTTAATATTTAATTTGTGTTCTCAGTGAGGTGTTTTTCCCAGATAAATTTTTGTCAGTCAAAATACTTATAACTACTGATTTTCTTGATCTGTTTAAAACAACTACAGGCTTAGTGAATTTTGATTTTAAATACGCCAGTTTTTCTTTAGTATCTTTAATGCTGCTTCCAGTTGTAAACACGTCATCAATGATACAAACAACATCTTTTTTGTTTGGAGTGTATCCGTCAATTATTTTTTTAGTACCGTGGTTTTTAATTTTATCCCTCACCAGTACTAACGGTATTTTCTTTTTGTAAGCAACTAATGAAGCTAAAGTTATTCCTCCGTATCCACAACCCGCAATACACGTAGCGTTAGTTGGCACTAATTTTATTAATTCAGTCACCAACATATTTAAAACTTCTGGATATCCAAGTGCTTCTTTAATATCACAATAATAATCTGACTGTTTTCCACTTCTTAAAATAAAATTCCCAGATTTAAGAATATTTTTATCTTTTAGAAGTTTAATAAGATGTCTATTCATTTTTGTTTCTCGTGCTAGCACGAATTGGTGCCCTCAGTAGGGATCGAACCTACGACCGTCTGCTTAAGAGGCAGCTGCTCTACCAGCTGAGCTATAAGGGCATTAATGACAAATACTATATCACGCAATGAAATATATTTCTAGATGTGATAATATATTTCATTGTAAGCTACTTATTAAAATAAGACGCAGTGGCGAGTGGTCCATAAGCGTAAGCGAATTTTAAAAATATCTCTGCGGTTAAAACCGCAGCGTTTATAAAGAAAGTTCGCAATTTATTAATTAAAAATAAAATAAGTAAATAAGACGCAGTGGCGAAGTGGCCTAACGCTGCGGTTTGCAAAACCGCCATTCGCGGGTTCGACTCCCGCCTGCGTCTCACGAAGTGAGAGAAGGAAAAAGCCAATAGTTTGGCTTTTGTCGGGAGTCGAAGGTCGGAGCTATGTTTTGCTAGCAAGCAAAACGAGCAAGACGGGGTCGAGAAAATTTTTGAGCGACGGCGAAAAAATTATTCGTGACCGATTCTCCCGCCTGCGTCTCACGAAGTATTCTTTTTGTTTATTGAAAAAATTTGTTATATTGTATTTTGTTACACCTGCCCGGGTGATGGAATGGTAGACATAGAGGACTTAAAATCCTCGGCGCATAGCGCGTGCGGGTTCGAGTCCCGCCTTGGGCACAAATAGAAAAACCACATACAATATTGATTTTAAAAATACACAGTAATACTCGTGTAAGTTTTGTATGTGGCTTCAAAGAAAACAAACCACATTATTCAAACTTAATAGAGTACAGAGATGAGTCTTTGCCGATTGAAGCAAGGTAAAGAGAAAGAATTTGCTGGTCCGAAGAATTTGGATGATCTCTCTTTAGCTTATCAATCTCTTTCGAAAACTGCTCGAGCATTTCTCGCCTTCCGCCTGATGAGGCGACGGTATCGTAAAGAGACTGAATAGACTCGGTGAATTCTCTGACAGAAGTGATGACAAACCCAGCTTTTGATCCAGTTTTATTTCCAGACATATCCATAAGCTCACCAGTAGCTGGATATCTGAAGCTGTGACCAAAAAGTTCACCTCTGGTGTTATCTCTTAATGTCTTAAGCATTCTCCCTAAAACTTTTCCGGTGACGACATTTTCTATCGAGTCAGAGAAGAGGTTGAACCGCGAGACTTCGGTTATTTCAAGTGAACCCTTAGCGCTAGCAATAACTAAGACTCCGTCTTTGGTTCTCCCAATGCAAGAATCAATCGCAAATGATCTAGACTTGATTGAAACTTGTTCACCTAAAGTCCAAAAAGGAAATATTCCAAAGAACTGAAAGAATCCTCCGACGATTGGAATACCAGCAACCAAATAGTAACCATTTGGAAAACTGTTGCCAGTTAATTTTCCGAAAAATTCAAGTGGGGCTTGATGATATGTTTTGACGCGCCGAAAGGATAAACATATGGAGGCTATGCTCGGGAATAATCCCAGCCACCAGTGATTTATGAAAGTGAACCAAGTCAGTAAAAATAAAACCGATGCTGAGAACAAAACAAATATCGCTTGCATCAAAGGAGTGTTTAGCTCCTCTCTTAAAGTGATAGCTTGAGAAGACATAATCCCCTCCTAATTAATGTGGTTGATTTGTGAAAGTACCTATCTAATTTCGCATTCTTCCACAGTAGAGATATAAAGTCAAAAACCAAAAATTTTCAAAGTTTTAATATTTACATTTTGAATTTATATTATTTTATATTAGTATCTGAAATAGAGATGGTCTTCTTCACTATTGGAGAGATTATTATGAGCGAATACACAAAAGGAAAACACTGGTTTCAAGAATTTCTTGAATTTTTAGTCCTAACAATTTTTGTCGGAATAGTGATAAAGACTTTTTATGGATTAAAAGTACTTCTTGAAAAAAACACCGAGGATAAACCACTTCAAGGAATCGGTTACATTTTGGTGGTCATCTTTGTGATTCTTGCTACTTACATAAAGTATACGAAATACTGACAAAGCGCTTGGTTTTGCTCCGCAAAACCAAGCGCTTTTTTCTTTTAAACCCAAACTCCTAATATTTGACAATATTCAAAAAAGATGTAGTATTTAAAATAGCTTAGCACTTTCACAATATAAGGAGTACAAGTTATGAACATTGTCCCAAGGGACCCAAGGAAAGGCTCTTTAATCATAAACGGAGAATCAAGCATAGTTGAGGACGAACGAGTTCACATTCACGGAGAAAGACTTAGAATGCCCAAAAGGGCTAGTCCGTGGAGATGGGCGATAATCCTCAGTATGTTTGCCTTCGTCATCATCGTCACCTTACTTCTGTTCAAAATTGCTTTCTTTCAAGACAAGCAAGTAATCGAAAAAACAGTAGTCGAAAAAATTGTTCAGGTTCCTGTTTCCGTTCCGACTCCGGTTGCTCAAGCTCCCGTAGTTGTTCCGCAACCTGCCCCACTTGTTGTTGTCGCTCCCCAACCCGTAGTTAGAGTTGAAGCACAACCGAGAGTGGACTCTTCGCAAAAACTGTCGCATCTCGGATTTGATGTCGAGGAAAATTTTTCCAAGCGTCAGGAAGGAAATCCATCATCTGGATTGAATTCGAATTCTAGACAGCAGGCATCTCAGGAGATGATTGTTGCTGACGAAGATCAATTTTGTAACTTTCCGCCGGTCGTTCCAATCAGTCAGTTTGAAAAAGAAAGGAACTCTGATTGCTACGATGTTTCCGAAACCACTTACGGAAGCTATAGCGAATTTGAAAGCGCTATCAGAACAGCGGACAGGTCAGGAAAAAATTGCGTCGGACTTATCAACCACACAGGAAGAAGAGCCGACTCTGGTAGCATGACCTTTTATAGAAGGCACGACATTTACGGGAAATACTATTTGATGAAACATCCAAAAGAATTTCTTTGTAAAGGTGCTGACTGCATTGCGGTTATGGGGAGCATGAGTTTCCCGACAGTGCTAAAAGTCGGTGTCTGCCCCGGAGAGCCAGTTAAGTTCTTCATTACCAATGCCACTGTCTTTAATAGATAGGAGAAAGGATTATGGCAGAAGAAAAAAAGATAGATGGCAACAAAATTTTTGCAAACGTGGTCTGGGCTATTTTTGGAATAATGAGCTCAGTTAGTCTTATCCTTTACGCTTATTCAAATCTGATTGAGTCTGACGCTGTCAAATTGAAAAAAGAAGACACCGCCCAGATGAAAATCAAACAGAATATTGCGGAGATTGAAGCTAAGGCAAAAGAGCCTGACATCAAGAATCAATTGACCACAATTGTTGTCCCTTCGCCGTTTCCGACAGATAAAAGGAGTGACTAATTGTGAGCGACGAAAAAACGGCTGCAAAACCCGAAGCAAAACCTGAAGCAAAAAACCTGCTGCAAAAAATGGAGGTAAAGGTTATGAAACCAAAAACGGCTGGAGAATTAGCGGCCATATTACTTGTTGTTGTCATTTTCGGACTTTTCTTGGGAGGAGAAGGCATTCGTGCTTTTCTTACTGCCATAGGAAGTGGAGTGGCAAACTTCGGAGTCAATTTCCGAATGGGGAAAAATGAACTTTTTCAACTTGTAGCAATCATAATCATTGTGGTTGCCCTCCTCAGGATAAAATATTAAGCGGACAGTACCGCTCTAAAAAACTACACGAGGCTTCTTTTCGTGTACATCATCTCGTTTTCGCGATGATGTCCGCGAACGAGAAGCCTTTTTATTTTGCATATTTAAGTTATCATAATTAGATGTCAGTCCTCGTGACTAAAATTACAAAGGAAAATTTTAAAGATTCCCTTCTTCTTTCTCGCTTGCTCACACTTCACGATATTCCGAAACAAATTTACATCAAAGGAACTCTTCCAGAATTTACAGTTGATGAATATGGATTATTCACTCCAAGAATTTTAACGGTAGTCGGTAGTAGGAAAAACTCTTTTTACGGAAAAGATGTCATTGAAAATCTTTTATCATCTCTAAAAAATAAAAATGTAATTATATTAAGTGGTCTTGCGTTAGGCATTGATGGACTTGCTCACAAAACCGCACTTAAAAATAAAATAAAAACTATAGCCATTCCAGGAAGCGGACTTGGGGACAAAATAATTTATCCAAGTGCTCATAGAAATTTAGCTAAAGAAATTTTAGAAAATGGCGGAGCTCTGCTTTCTGAATTTGAAGAAAACGAAACTGCTGCTCAGTGGACATTTCCAGCCAGAAACAGAATTATGGCAGCGCTATCTGATGCTGTCCTAATAATAGAAGCCGAGGAAAAATCTGGAACTCTAATAACTGCCAGACAATCTTTAGAACTTGGCAAAGAAATTGGCGCTGTCCCTGGATCTATATTTTCCCCGAATTCTATAGGAACAAATTCTTTAATTAAAGATGGAGCGATGCCAATTACAAACTCTAACGACCTGTTTGAACTTCTTAAATTGAAAAAAGAAGAAAATAATATAGAGATAAATTTAAATGAAAATGAAAAAATAATTTTTGATTTGCTCGTGGATGATTTTTCAAAAGATGAATTATTAATAAGAAGCAACCTCTCGCAAAAAGATTTTTTAATTGCAATATCTAATTTAGAAATAAATGGTTTTGTAGAAGAATCATTTGGAGAAATAAGAAAAATAAAATAGACAAATGTCGAACATGAGATTTCCAAAAAAATAAATAATGTGTTAACCTTTTCTATACTATATGAAATTACTGATTGTCGAGTCTCCCTCAAAAGCCAAAACAATAAATAAATATCTCGGCAAAGAATATGAAGTCCGCGCATCAATCGGGCATATTCGTGATTTACCAAAATCAAATAAGAAAGCAATTGATATTGAAGGTGGATTTATTCCAAATTATGAAATCTCTGTTGGTAAAGAAAAAGTTGTAAGCGAGATAAAAACTTTATCAAAGAAAGCAACCGAAATACTTCTAGCAACCGACCCCGACCGCGAAGGAGAAGCAATCGCTTGGCACATAAGAGAAGCCTGCGGATTAAAGAAAGCCAAAAGAGTAACTTTTCACGAAATTACAGAGAGCGCTATTAAAGAAGCTATAAAGCATCCACGAGAAATTGATATGGATTTAAAAGAAGCACAAGAAGCTCGTCGCGTTCTAGACAGACTAGTGGGTTATGATTTGTCTGGAATTATTTGGAAAAAAGTTCGTTATGGGTTATCTGCTGGTCGTGTGCAATCTCCTGCGCTTCGTATTGTGATGGAAAGAGAAAGAGAAATTAGAGCTTTTATTCCAGAAACATTTTTCATAATAAATGGCGAATGGAAAACTATTGGCCGCGCTAAAGAAAGTAAAAAATATTCTATTCTTTTAGAATGTGAAGAAAGAGTAAAAGAAAAAGATGAAGCAAAAAGAATTGTTAGAGTTTCTAAAGAAAGTTCTTGGATAATAAAAGATGTGGAATCAACCGATGTTTCTAGATCACCAAAAGCACCGTTTACTACATCAACCATTCAACAAACAGCCTCTTCAAGATTAGGATTTTCTCCATCTCGTACAATGATGATTGCTCAGAAGCTTTACGAAAAAGGTTTGATAACCTATATGCGTACTGACTCCACCACCCTATCTAATCAGGCGCTTGGTGAAATTTCTAATACCATAGAGACAACTTTCGGAAAAGATAATTTACAAGTTAGAACTTATAAAACAAAATCAAAAAACGCTCAAGAGGCTCACGAGGCAATAAGACCGACTCACGCTTCTGCTAGATTTGCTGGAAATAGTGATGATGAGAAAAAACTTTACACTTTGATTTGGGAAAGAACAATCTCTAGTCAAATGAAAGATGCGAAATTAAAGAGAACAAAAATTGTTGCTAATATTGAAAATAGAAAAGAAAAGATTCCTGATTTTTCTACTACTGGATCAGTTATTGTAAAAGAAGGTTGGCTACTTGCCGACCCTCGTTCTCGTGGAGAAGACCAACAATTGCCAAATTTATCTGTTGGAGAAAATATAAACTTGCTTTCAATGAGCGCTAACGAAAAGCAAACCGAACCGCCAAATCGCTACACTGAAGCTGGATTAATTAAAGAACTTGAAAAGAGAGGTATTGGAAGACCTTCAACTTATGCTTCTATTATTTCTACTATTGAAGATAGAGGTTACGTAGATAAAATAAACAAGGCGTTAATTCCAACCGACACTGGCGAAGTAGTAATTACATTTTTGGAGAAAAATTTTGATTCATATATATCAGATACTTTTACTGCTGATATGGAAGATAAGCTAGACAAAATCGCTGAAGGAAAAGCAACTTATCTAAAAACTCTAAAAGATTTTTACGGACCATTTTCAAAAGATGTTAAGAGTAAAGAAAAATTAGAGAAGGCAACTAACCTAGGTGATGCACCGGAGGATTTACTTTGTCCACTTTGTAAATCTCATATGGTTATCAAACTTGCTAAAAATGGAAAATTTTATTCTTGTTCTAAATACCCAACATGTATGGGCGCCAGAAAAATAGATGGCACTATAATGGAGGGACCAAAGTTACTTGGTAAGAAGTGTCCAAAATGTGAAAAAGGAGATTTAATGGAAAGAGAAGGAAGATACGGAAAGTTCGTCGCTTGTTCAAATTATCCAAAATGTAAATATATAGAGGAGAGTGAAGAAGAAAAGAAAAATAAATCAACCGGTGTCTCTTGTGGAAAATGTAAAGATGGAGTTCTTGAAGAACGTCGTGGAAGATTTGGAACATTTTATGCTTGTTCAAATTATCCAGATTGTAAACACGCTATCAAAGCAAAACCAACTGGAAATAAATGTAAACTTTGTGGAGAATTAATGATGGAAGGAACAAAAACTATTCCTGAAAGATGCTCAGATAAAAATTGTATAAATCACAACCCACATAAAATAGAAGATAAAAAAGTAGTTAAGAAAACAGTCAAAAAATAAAGAAGAAGAGCGACGCCTACGGCGTCGCTCTTTTATTTGATTGCAGACAACATAAGATGTTTGACTTTTATATAAATAAAGTTAGTATCTATGTAGAATCTTTCACAAAAAAGGAGTAAGGGATGTATAAAATCGTTATAAGCAAGCACTCACCTTTAAGATGTATGCCAACCGAATCTCAATCATCTTATTGGGACAGACTAGCCAGAATAGCAAGAGGAATGATGAAGAAAAATATGACATCAAGGTATGCCATGCAACGTCTGGCGTTTATCGCTCAGGAATTGCCGATTGATTTTGATAGTTGTGACAACACACCTAATGAAAAAAATTTTTTCCTGGCATTGAAAGAATTTATGGCAAAACAAGACAATGATTCAATAAAAATCTTTCGACAAACAATGCTTGCTTATATACCCGACCATGAATCGCCCATCGCTTCAATAATTATTCCGAAAAAATAAAACCACCAATAAATTCCTGACCCTAAAACGTCGGGGATTTTTCTTTTTTCCCCAAAATTGATAATTGAAAATTATAATGTATTATATAAAAATGGATACTTCACCAGAAAGGATTTTCGCTTTGCTTCCAAAGCTAAAGCAGAAGGATAAGGACTTGATAATTCACGCTTGTGAGTTTGCAAAGGTGGCGCATAAAGGACAGCTACGAAAATCTGGCGAACCTTATTATAATCACGTCTTTGCAACTGGTCTTAATTTGGCTGATATAAAAATGGACGTAGACACAGTTTCGGCCGGAATCTTGCACGACGTATTAGAAGATACAAAAGTTACCGAAGCAGAATTAAAGGCAGAATTTGGAGAACACATTGTAAAACTGGTCTCAGGAGTCACAAAACTGGGCAAGGTTAAATATTCTGGGGTAGAACGACACGTTGAGTCACTTCGCAAATTCTTCATCGCTATGGCCGACGATATCCGTGTGGTCGTGATAAAGCTGGCAGACAGATTACACAACATTAGAACTCTTCAATATGTTTCTCCAGAAAAACAAAAACGTATCGCTCTTGAGACTTTAGAAATCCACGCTCGCTTGGCAGACCGTTTGGGAATGGGACGATTAAAAGCAGAATTAGAAGATGCCGCCTTCCCTTTTGTTTACCCAAAAGAATATAAAGAGACTGTTGAAATTTTTAAAGAAGTAAAACCGATTTCCGACCAACAACTAGAAAGAGTAGTTTCAAAATTAAATGATGAACTGGAAATATTTGATGTTCACATTGAAAGAATAGACTCGCGAGTAAAACATTTATATTCTCTGTGGCAAAAATTAAAAAGATATGGAAAAGATATCAGTAAAGTGTACGACATAGTAGCCTTACGTATTCTTGTACCAACAGTCGCTGATTGCTATCAAGCTCTTGGTGTAATTCATGGACTGTATCGTCCTTTACCTGGAAGATTTAAGGATTATATTGCTGTTCCCAAAGCAAATGGTTACAGATCGCTTCATACCACCATCTTTTCTGGTGATGGAAGCATTCTTGAGATACAAATAAGAACAAAAGAGATGCATCAGGAAGCCGAGTTCGGTATTGCATCTCACCTTTCCTATAAAGAAATTGGGAAAAATTTAAAAGCGGAAGAAATAGAAAGAATGCAAAAGAAGATTGGTTGGACCAAAGAACTTCTTGAGTGGCAAAACACTGAAAATCGTCACAAGGACTTTATGAAAAATCTCCAAACTGATTTTTTTCATAACAGAGTTTTTATTTTTACACCAAAAGGAGATGTGATTGATTTACCAGAAGGCTCCACTCCTGTTGATTTTGCTTATGCTGTACATTCTGACATTGGTGACCATATGGCTGGAGCAAAAATAAATGGAAAATTAGCAAACCTTGATACAAAGCTACAAAATCGAGATATTGTTGAAATAGAAGTGAAGGGGTCGTCTTCTCCGAAAAGAAAATGGATTGATTTAGCAAAAACAAATATGGCTAAAAGAAAAATTCGCCAATATGTAAAAGAACACGGAGGATTGATTGATAAGTTTTTGACTAGATAATATAAATATAGAAAAAAGAAAATAGTGAAAATTAAAAAGCGAAGCCAAAACCTCACAAGAGGGCGCTTCGCTTATGTTGTTCACTCGACGCGAACAAATCTTGGATGATCTGTATTATTAAAGATAACGGGACTTTTGAAATCGTGGACAGTTCGCACAAACGATTCTGCTATAGCCCTTTCGTAACAAGGACGATAATAAACAAACCATTCATCGCTCGTTGGGCAAAAACAAATAGCTTCTACCTTGTATCTATTTCCCTTAAAATGTTGGTAAGTACCATGTTCCGAAGAAACACCGTTAAAAGAAAAAGAATTGTTGTCTATAATCATCCGATCAAATATTTTTTTTCCTTCCAACAATTTAACCGCGTCTGGAAATTTGACAGCAACATAGGCTTTTCTGATATTACAATCCTCCTCTAGTACTGTCTCTTTAAAAACTACATACCAGAGTGGTGGCTCTATGATACCAGTCACACAAAGAGCAATACCTTTTATGCGACAATCACCTCCAAACAAAGAAAATTGTGGTGGTATTTCAAATTCTGGCGCTTTGTATCTAATAGTAGCTTCAGTCATCTTAATCCCCTTGGTAATGAACAAGCTACAAAAAACTATATCATAATTATATTAGAGAGACAAAATTATCTTTTAACCCTTATATTTCAATCAAAATTCTTTAATCAAAAATTTGATTTAGATACGAGGAGTCTAGAAATTTTGCGAGAGAAATGTAGACCACTACTTTGACCGAGTCAAATTTTGTAGCGACAAAGTAGATGAATTAAATTTTTGATTAAAGTGAGAAATTCTTGATGGAGTAGAGGTCGTCATCACTCTCTTCTTCGTGAGTTTTTATTTCATCAATTGACCTATCATCAGTGTCATTTATTTCTTCAATCACCTCTTCTGCAATCATTGGATTATGTTTTATTTCTTTATCAACATTAGCAAACATAGTTTCTAGATTTGAATTATCAACTTTCCCTAATGTGTCTAAATCTTCCTCTCTTAATCTATCAAACATTCCCCTGTGAGTTTTACTTTCTCCAGCTGTTCTAAGTAGCATTGAAAGTGCTAACAATTCTTCATGTGAAAAATATTCAATAAAAATTCTTCCACCTTTTTCTTTTGGTTCAATCTGAACACGGGTGCCTAATGTCTCAGCTAATTTTTCTTCCATATCAATTACTTCTGGTGACATAAACAAATCTTTCTTTCTTATTTTTTCAAAAGCAATTCTACGCGCCAAGGCTTCTGCTTCTCTGACAGTCATTTTACGAATCATCATTTCCTTAAACAAAGTTGTTTGCTCAGCTGGTCTATCAATAAGCATAAGAAGCGGTCTCGTGTGTCCCTCGGTTATTTTTTTGGAAGACAAAGCATCAAGCATCTCTTGTGGGAGCATCAAAATACGAACAGTGTTAGACACATACTCACGACTCTTTCCAATTTTCTTTCCAATATCAACCCAAGACAATTTAAATTCATCAGCCAGTTGTTGGAATGACCTTCCTCTTTCTACTGGATTTAAATCTTCTCTTTGTAAATTTTCAATAATCGCTAATTCCAACTTTGAGCGATTATCATCTCCTGTTCTTACTACCACTGGCACTTGTGAAAGGCCAGCTAATTTTGAAGCACGAAGTCTTCTTTCACCTGCAATCAGTTCATATTCTACTTTTATTCCACCATCATTAAGCATTGTCTCTTTTCTAGTTACAACGAGTGGTTGAAGAACTCCGTATTGACGAATACTTTCAGAAAGTTCCTTTAATCTTCCGTCGTCAAATTCACGCCTTGGTTGATAAGGGTTTGGTAAAATTTTCTCTGTCTCTATCCAAAAAATAGCACTCTCTAATTGTCCTGCCATAAAATTACTCTTAGTATATTCTAGATACCGATAATTTTCAATTAAGTACTTATTTAGAGGTATTCAACAAGTATTTTTTTAAAAACTTTTTTTGTTCAACAACCATTCGTTCTGGTAATTTTGAAAAAAATTCTATTTCACTTGCATCTTTGTTTGGTTTAAATTTCGTTGTTTTGGTTTTACATAAAAGTACAATTCCAATAGACCATCCAAATCCTCTTTCTTTTTCTTCGCTTGGATATTCAATGTAGCCAAGTAGCTCTATTATATTTGCTTTTACACCAATTTCATTTAAAGAAACCCTATTTACAGCTTGCTCTAAAGTCTCTTTATATAACACGCTACCACCAGGCAAGTGCCACATATTATTCCAAGAAGGCAAAGTTCTTAGAGACAACAAAACCCCTTTTGGAGTTTGTATTAATACTTCTACACATATTCTGGGAACTTTAGAATAAATAGACTTAAATTCTTTTGATGTTAAATGTTTCTTCATAATTGTGCCGGAGGAGAGACTCGAACTCTCACACCTTACGATACACGATTTTGAGTCGTGCGCGTCTACCATTCCGCCACTCCGGCAATTTAGTGATTCTAACATTTTAAAAATCAATTTAAAATAGTAGATAAATACTCTATCATTTACATTTCATTTAAACTATTGTAGTATCAGCATAGTATTTTCAACCAGTTGAACTTTACGGAGGTTGCATATGGCCAAGAAAATTGCCAATTTTTTCACTTTCGTGTCAAACATAATATTCTTTGCAATGATTATTTGCGTCTTAAGTTTTCCTTTGACGATATATATTGGACTCGACCAAAAAATGATTGAAAAAACGATATCACTTCTGATTTACGGTTGGGTGTTATCTGCTTCAATGCACATCTTTGCTATGTATGTAGCGAAACAACAAAGAACACGGAGACATCGCTCATGAACACAAAAAGTATAAAAACAAAACAAGCGCGCCCGAAGGGCGCGCTTTTGTAATACAAACATTTTAAAACACCCCTTCGTTTAGATAGTCTAAAATATCATCAGTATCATACATCATGACATTAGCCATAGTGTCCACCATAAATGGCACTTGTTGTTTTCCTCCTTTTCCAATTAATTCTTTTTTATATTGTTCATTATGAGAAATATTTCTTTCTTCAAATCCTGACATCTTTCCTAAAAAAGAATCTTTAACTTTTTCACAATCTGGAGAGTTATCCATTGTATATATAATAATCATAGAAATATTATAGCAAAATAAAGGGCGACACCGAAGGTGTCGCCCTTTATTTTTTCTAAACCCAAATACACGAAAAATTACTTTATATGCGAGGCGTAACGAATTTTTGGAAAAAGGCGTACAACTAGTACGACGACCGACAAAAATGAAGTTACAACAAAGCAGATGAAGTAATTTTTCGTGTATGACTATATTTTTCCGACTAGTTCGGAACTTGGAGTTAAAGTAGAATCCCCTTCCTCCCAAGAAGCTGGGCAAACCTGATCACCGTGTTCACGAACAAATTGTCCTGCCTTAACTTTTCTCAAAAGTTCTTTAGCTGATCTACCGATTGAATTATCATTAACTTCTATTCCTTTTATAATTCCATCTGGATCAACAATAAATGTCCCCCTAAGTGTTACTCCTTCTTCTGGAAGCAAAACATTACAGTAAGTTGATAACTCGTGACTGGCGTCCGATAGCATTGGATAATTAACTTGCTTAATAGCTGGAGAAACATCCCTCCAAGCTTTGTGTGCGTAAGCGGTGTCGGTAGAAACGGAAAGTATTTCGCAATTTATTTTTTGAAAATTTGGATACATCTTGGCAAGTTCCTCAAGTTCTGTCGGACAGACAAAAGTAAAATTGGCTGGATAGAAAAACAAAACAAACCACTTGCCATTGTAATCTGATAAAGAAACTTTTTTTATTTTTCCATCAATAAGAGCTTGCATAGAAAAATCAGGAATCTTGGTTCCAACAATCGGAACTTCATATTCTAACGAATCATAAGAAAAATCATTTGTATTTGTCATATTTATTTTATTAATTTAATAAGTTGATAATTTGGTAAAAGGATTGTATAAATACATAATAAAACTAAATGACGAAAAATCAAACTGAAAAGGAAATAATCGTGGTGGTTGGCCCAACAGCCAGTGGAAAATCAGATTTCGCTGTTGATTTAGCTTTGAAAAATAATGGCGAGATAATAAGTGCTGATAGTCGGCAAATATTTAAAGGGCTTGATTTAGGCACTGGCAAAATCACAAAAAAAGAAATGAAAGGAGTAAAGCATTATATGCTTGATGTCGCAGATATTCCTACAGAATTTTCTGTAGCCGAATACAAGCGCTTAGCACTTCCAATAATTGAAGATATTTTTTCTCGTGGTAAAACTCCAATCATCTGTGGTGGCACAGGACAATATATTGACTCAATTATTTTTGATCAAGAAATTCCAAAAGTAGAGCCAAATAAAAAATTACGAGATATTTTGGAAAATAAAAAAACAGAAGAGCTGTTTGAAGAATTATTAAAAAAAGATTCTCGTCGTGGAAAAGATATAGATAAATACAATCGTGTCCGACTTGTTCGAGCTCTTGAAATAATAGAAGAGTTGGGTGAAGTGCCAACACAAGAAACACCATCTCTTCGTTTTAAAACAAAAATATATTTACTAAATCCAACTCGTGAAATATTAAAAGAAAGAATAACCAAAAGATTAGAAAAAAGATTAAAACTGGGAATGATTGATGAAGTCAAAAAAATAATGAAAAAAGGATATAACTCTGACGAGATGAAAAGGTTTGGTTTGGAATATAAATACATTGGAAAATATTTGGAAGGAGAAATTAGTGAAAATGAAATGAAGGAAGAAATAATTAACAAAAGTATGCAATATGCAAAACGCCAACAGACTTGGAATGCAAAATACAAAGAAATCGCCGAGATAATTAAATAAATAACGGGCTTTAAAAAATAGACATTTTTTGATACAATTTACAAATGTCTAACGAATACACTCCAACCATAGGTCTTGAAATACACGCCGAATTACACACCAATTCCAAAATGTGGTGTGGTTGTAAGAATGACCCAAATGCAGAGAAGCCAAATACAAATATTTGTGAAGTGTGTATGGCACACCCTGGAACACTCCCCGTTCCAAATAAAGAAGCTATAAGAAAAGTAATAAAAGTTGGATTGTCAGTTGGTGCAGATATTGCCGACTTTACAGAATTTGATAGAAAAAATTATTTTTACCCAGATATTCCAAAAGGTTATCAGTTATCACAATACAAGCTCCCTATCGTATCAAATGGAGAAATAAAAGGTATTGCTCTTACTCGTATTCATTTGGAAGAAGATACTGCCAAGTCTGGTCATGATAACGACGGTTACACTTTGATTGATTTTAATCGCGCAGGAGTTCCTCTTATGGAGCTTGTTACTGAGCCAGTTATTCACAATGCTGAAGACGCTGGAAATTTCGCCAGAGAACTTCAAAGGATACTTCGTTATGTGGGAGCATCCGAAGCCAATATGGAAATGGGACAAATGAGAGTGGAAGCAAATATTTCTGTTTCAAAAGATTCAAAATTCGGCACAAAAGTTGAAGTAAAAAATTTAAACTCGTTTCGCTCAGTAGAAGAAGCAATAAAATTTGAAATCGCGCGACATATTGAAGTTTTAAATGAAGGAGGTGTAATTGTTCAAGAAACTCGCGGATGGGATGAAACCAAACAAATAACTTTCAGTCAACGCAAAAAAGAAAATGCTCATGATTATCGTTATTTCCCTGACCCCGATCTTCCAAAACTTTATTTGTCAGAACTTTTTGATATTGAAGAATTGAAAAAAGAACTTCCAGAACTTCCAAAAGAAAGACGAGAAAAATATAAATCATTATCACTTAAAGATGAAGCCGTAGAAATAATTCTAAACGATATGTCTACTGCAGATTATTTTGAAAAAGTAATTGAAGGAAAAAATAATGATTATGCTAATCTAGCATCAAACTATTTAGTGGCAGATATTTTTGGTCTTCTTAAAAAAGATAGTAAGGAACTTATCTCTTCTAATTTCCCATCAATAGAATCTTTTAGAGAATTAATTGATATGATTGTTGCAAATGAATTATCCTCTCGCGGAGCAAAGGATTTACTTCCTTTTATGCTAACTGATAAAAATTTAGATGTTAAGAAAAAGGCTGAAGAATTAGGATTAATCCAGAAGAATGATATTGAAGCATTAAAGAAAATTGTAGAAACTGTAGCAAAAGCAAACGAAACACAGTGGAATGAATTTAAGGGTGGTAATGAAAAGCTATTAATGTTTTTTGTCGGTCAGTGTATGAAAGAAAGTAAAGGAAGTGGAAATCCACAAATGTTTCAAGAAATAATCAAACAATTTTAATTGTGTAACTTAAAATTATGAATATCTTTACTCCACAATTTAGAAAAGACTCTATCTTAAGTTTATTTATTTTAGTGTTTTTATATTTGATTACTCATAATCCAATAGTTAAGCCGACACCAAAATTAGTACTTGGAATGTGGAGTATAGAAAAAATGCAACACCCTCTTGTATTTGGTTTTACTGGACATAATTTTTTAGTTCTTCGTGATGAAAATAATCAAATAGTAAAAGAGTTGCATGGGTTAGCTACTGACAGTAACACTAACACTTGGAAATATATCGGAACAAAATACAGTGACCTATTAAAAGTTTGGGAATTTGATGGTCCAAGAAATCCTGCTTTAGAAAAAACATATCCTGGGATTGTACTTGCTCAAGGAACGGAGGCAGATATGGAAAATCTTTGGAGTAAAGCTGAGAACTGCAAAGAGGAAATAAATAAGAAAACTATTAATTACCCACCTTATGGTTTTGCATTAAACGGACAAACAGAGAATTCAAATTCTGTCTCTTCTACATTATCCTTTTGTATGGGCATTAATGATAAACACATAGGATTGATAACTCCTGGAGAAAGGAAAAATTTGTTGTCCAAGTAAAGGAAAAATAAAACACAGCCCGTACATGGACTGTGTTTGCAAAATCAACTCAACAAAAAGTGTTCGATTTCAAAGGGAGACGACTCGGCTTCGACGAGATACCTTCTCTCTCTGTCTTTGAAAATAAGATAGATTGACTTACCACGCGCACGAACCACATCAACGGCAAGCCGACATGCTTCTAGCAAAGCAGTATTTCTTCCCTTTTGGTAAACCCCCAGACCATCAACCGTCATTTTTATCCTGATGATTTCGAAAACAATTCTCCCGTCCTCTTTAGTACAAAAACGGAAAATCTCCCCAGAATCATCTGTTTCGACGCGAATTTTCACAGGGGCTTCAACAACAACAGCTCTAGCTCTCACGGAACTTTTCATAAACCAATCCCTTGTTTAATGTCAAAAAAGTGCAACAGACATTACATTAACACAAAATTAAATATTTGGCAAATTATTCCAACATCCCCTTTTCCATAGACTTAATAAATCTATCACCAAATTCTTTTACGGATTTGTCTTCAAATAAAGATAAGACGGTTACTTCTCTTTTACTTACTTTCTCCAAATCTTTTCTCTTCTTCTCTAAATCTTTTTCTGATACAGTATCTGATTTTGACAACACCACCATTTCTTCTTTTTTCAAAAGTTCTTTATCAAATTTTCCAAGTTCTTCGCGAATAGTTTTGTAAGCTTGCTTGATGTCTTCATTTTCAGCTGACACTAAGTGAACTAATTCTCTTGTTCTTCTGATGTGCTTTAAAAATTTGTGACCGAGCCCTTTTCCTTCACTCGCACCTTCTATGAGTCCTGGGATGTCGGCTAAAACGTATTTATAATAAGCGCCTAAGTTTGGCTCAAGAGTGGTGAATTGATAATCGCCAACTTTGGCTCCAGCTCTAGTTAAAGAATTCAGTAGTGATGATTTTCCGGCGTTTGGTAGACCAATTATTCCAGCGTCAGCAATTAGTTCAAGTTCAACATCAAATGTCGCGAACTCTCCAATCTGACCTTTGGTAAATTCCATTGGTGCTCTGTTGGTAGCAGATTTAAAATTTTCATTTCCAAGTCCACCTTTTCCACCCTTAAGAACAAGAATCTCTTCTCCTTCTTCCATGCACTCGTACTTGATATCGTATTCGCGATTATAAATAACTGAGCCAATCGGAACATTCAAATATAAATCTTCAGCACCCTTTCCGTGCATACTTCTTTTTTGTCCTGACTCTCCCTCTGGAGCATCCCACTCAGTTTTGTGTTTATAAACCGAAAGAGCTTCGATATCACGAACAACGCGAAGATAAACGTTTCCGCCTTTTCCTCCGTCACCGCCCGCTGGTCCTCCGTATGGAATTCCTTTCTCACGGCGCCATCTGACTACGCCGTCCCCTCCCTTTCCGGCCTTTACATTTAATGTGATATGGTCAATTAACATTGATATAATCTAACATAAATTAGCTTTATTTACAAAAGATATTTTTGTTGTAGAATCAGGTGCAGGCTTTACAAAATTCTCAAGGAGAGAACTATGCGTGAACTGTTCCTTATAATTACCTATATACATACTGCTGTCAGAATTTCTTCAGCCATTACTAGTAGAAAAAACTTACACGTTGGTGAAAAACCTCCGCATTCAAAAGTATCTGATTTTGTTGCTTCAGTTGTGGTCTTGTTTGTTACAATCTTAATGCTTCCTATAGCTCTTATAAAAATAGCTACAAAAAACATTACAAACGAAGATGCGGAGGAATCCACGAAAAACCTTTCGGAAAAACTTCTTATTAGAGAAGGTCTGTCTTTTATTGAGTGGAGAGACCACAAGCAAGTATTGGAACAATTGGCTAAGAAAGATAAGTTGCCTGAAAAATTAGTTAATGGTGGTGAAGAGAACAAAGAATTTTTTGTAATACTCTCTTTGCTGATGGGCTGTAGGTTTGGTTTTTACGAAATGAGACTAGAAACAAAAGAAGAGTTTATGGGTTATCATTCAAAAAAAATTGAAGCTATTGCTTCTAGAATATCCAATATAGCTGAAGAGGAAACTTCAGGTATATCAAAAGAACATTCAGGACTTCTAAAAAAATTAATGGATGAACTTGGCGGAACAATTGAACCCGTCTTTATTTGTAGATTCGAGGACCTACAAAAATTTGATGAGATGGAGCAACTGAGGTACGGACGGAGACTAATGTTTAAAGCAAAAAATATAGGTAATAAGAAAGAACCACCAATGTGGCTAATATCTTGGCTTATGCCACAAGTGTAATTAGAATAGTGCTGATAATCGTAAGGTTGTCAGCACTTTTATTTTCCTTATTTTATGGTAAATAATTGATGGGTCTTGACTAGAAAACAAAAAAGGAATATAACGAGAGTATATAAGGTAATTGATTATAAATACTATGAAAAAAATATTTTTTACAATCGTGTTTGGATCAATGTTTTTAGTTCTTGGAACAGGGTTAGTTTCTGCTGCTTATTCTTACGGGTATAACAACTATATGTATATGCCAAGTATGTACACTTCAACCATGTACACACCGACTTATAATAATTCTTACTCTAATATGAATTACAATAGTACCTATACTTACAGCAACGGTTGCTATACCTATTATTACAATTCTTACACTCGTGTCTTAGTAAATACTGTTTATACCTGCAACAATTATACGCGACAAATACAACCATATCCGTATAATTACAACAATAATTACAACAACTACACTTATCCAACAATGATGAATTATCATAATGATTATGATAACGACTATGATGATTATGGATCCAATTATTCATATCCATATAATTCATATTCAAATTCTTACAGCAATTATAATAGCTACAATAACAATTCCAGTTCTTGTGGCTATTACGACTCTTGGGGAAATTTCATTTACACTTCATCGTGTAATGGCTCATATTTCTATTCTGGATACTAGGTTAGCTTATAGTCAGTAGCTCGTAGAAAAGCGCGCCCTAAGGGCGCGCTTTTCTTTTTTAATTATAATTAATTACAAAATCCAAACCGTAGGCACAATAGAAACAAATAAAATTGTTTTAGATGCGAGGCAAAAGAAATTTTTATAAGGATGTGTACTTAAATGTACAGTGACGAAATAAAAATTTCTTTTAACAAAGCAGATGAAGTGATTTTATTTGTTTCTAGTAGTTGCGAAGACGCTCTGCTTTATCATGTGAACGGATTTTCTCATGAACCTTAGCTTCAATCTGACGAATTCTTTCGCGAGTAACACCAAATTCTGCTCCCACTTCTTCAAGGGTATGCATCACTCCGTCATAATCTCCTAATCCATTTCTCATTTCAACAATTCTTCTTTCTTTGTCAGACAAATCTCCTAATATTTCATTAATTTGATCTGCTAGAATTCTCCTAGATGACTCTTGGTCTGGCGATAATATTTTATCATCAGCAATAAATTCACCAAGAGTTGATTTGTCATCATCATCTCCAATCGGTTTTTCCAAAGAAATTGTTTCTTGATTAATGTTTTCAATAATGTGAATTTTTTCCACATCAACATTCATTTCAGTAGCAATTTCTTCGGCAAGTGGATCGCGACCCAAATCTTGAGACAATCTACGAACAACTTGCTTGTATTTAGCAATAGTTTCTACCATGTGAACAGGAATACGAATAGTCCTTGATTGATCGGCTAAAGCTCTAGTGATGGCTTGTCTTATCCACCAAGTAGCATAAGTAGAAAACTTATAACCTTTATTCCAATCAAATTTCTCAACCGCTTTGAACAAACCCAAGTTTCCTTCTTGGATAAGATCAAGTAAAGTAAGGTCTGACGATCGGCCGACATACTTTTTAGCGATAGAGACCACCAGACGAAGGTTAGCCTTAGCTAAAACATTTTTAGCTTCCATATCTCCCCTTTCAATTCTTTGAGCTAATTCTTTTTCATCATCACCTGAAATAAGCGGATATTGTCCGATTTCGCGTAGATACATTTGAATACTATCGTGTGAACCATCTTCTTTCCCAAGCTTGGCAATATCATCATCCATATCCAAAATGTTTCCACCTTCTAAGACGTCAACGCCAGCTTTGCTTAACTTTTCATACAATTCTTCCAAATATATAATGTCATTTTCTATAGTTGGGAAATATTTGATGATTTCATCATAAGTAATGAAGCCTCTTTCTTTTCCTTTTTGTAAAAGCTCTTGCTCGTTTTGTTCGCGGGTACTTATTTTTTTTGGTTTAGTCTCAACACGCGCCTTTGTTGGCCCTGTTTTAATAGTAAAAGCTTTTGGCTTATATTTATTTTCTTTTGTTTTTTTAACTTTAGTTACTTTAGTTTTTTTAGTAGAAACTTTTTTAGGGAGACGCTTAACAGAAGCCTTTTTGAAGGCTTTCTTTACTTTTACTGATTTCTTTACAGTCTTCTTTTTTAGAGATGGCTTATTCTTTGTCTTCGCAGAATTCTTTTTAGTCTGTACTTTTTTTGATTTTTTAGTAACAGATTTTTTAGTGTTTACTTTTTTTGATACGGTTTTAGCCGTATTTTTCTTTGATCTACTTACTTTTTTTGTAGGTGATCTCCTCACGCTCTTCTTTTTTAAAGACACTTTTTTCGCCATAAAATGCGTAGCGCGTATTGTATCACGCTTACATATTTTTGTATAGTGTGGCTATTGTGTATATCTCTTTTAGAATCTCATCACTATTAACGTCCTCGTCTTTTAATTTACTTTTCAATATTTCCAATTCCTCTTTATACATTTCCTTTTTATAGTTTCTAATTAAGTCTTTTATATAAGAATTATGATTGCCAATAAGCTTTTCTTCAAGCACAAAAATTTCTTCCTGTATTACTGCATCTGGAAATTGGTTTTTATCGATATTTAAATCCTTTATCATTTCATCGTCAAATAAATTTTTCCAATGTATAAAAGCCATTAACTCTCTGGCTAATTTTTCTTTTGATTTCATTTTAGGGGCAGTGTTTGTTATTTCTTCCACCTCCTCTCTTAGAGAAATTCCTCTAGAAAGTTCTTCCAACAAAGTTTGTTCATTTATTTTTGATTTGTTAGAAACTAATTTTATAAAATAATTTCTATCAACTGGAGATTGCACAGCACGAATAAAAGGTAAAACCTCAAGAACAATTTTTCTTCCAGCTTCCCTTTCGTCTTTGTTTTCGGACAAAACTTTTTTAGTTATAAATTCTATAATATGTTTTCTGTTTTCAATGGCTTTAATCCACAAATCTTTATTTTGTAAAATTAAATCCGCCGGATCTTTGGTTCCAATATCATCTACCACATAGACATCAAGCCCACCAAACAAACACATTAAAGCAGTTTTTTTCAAAGCATTTTGTCCAGCATTGTCAGTATCAAAAGAAAGAATTACTTTATCACAAAATCTTTTTACCAAATTTATATGTTCATCAGTAAAAGCAGTTCCGGAAACAGCAACGGTGTTATAGACACCTGCTTGATAACTCATACACAAATCCATTTGCCCCTCAACGACAACTACTTCTTTCTTTTCATGCATTCCTTTTTTAGCAGTGTCGTAACCGAATAAAATTTTTGATTTGTGATAAAGCGGAGTCTCGGGAGTGTTTACATATTTTCCAGCCTCTTTAGTTGGATCAACAAAGGCTGGAAGAATTCTTCCAGAAAATCCTACCGTGGCTCCAGAAACATTTCTGATTGGGAACATCACTCTTCCACGAAATCGGTCATAAAACCCTTTATCTGTTTTTATGGTGACTCCGGCTTGTTCCATTTCTTCAGGAGAATATCCTTTGCTGGCAAGATATATAAATAAATCACGCCACTCATTTTTTGCAAAACCAATATGAAAAGTTTTGATAGTTTCTTCGGTTATTCCTCTGTCAGAAATATATTTTTTAGCTTCAGCACTGTTATTAAAATTATTTTCAAAATGGATTGTGGCTTCTTTAAGTAGTGCCACTAATCTTGAATCTTCTTTATTTCTTTTATCATCTTGAAGAGAAACTCCAGCACGGTCAGCTAAAATTTTTAAAGCATCAAAAAATGGAATGTTCTCAATTTTTTCAACGAAAGAAAAAATATCTCCGTGTTCGCTGCAACCAAAGCAGTGATAAGACCTTCTTTCTGGAGAAACATAAAAAGACGGAGTTTTTTCGTTATGGAATGGACATCTAGCGCGAAATTGGTTCCCAGATTTTTCCAAACGAATATAAGTAGACACCACATCAGTGATAGACAACAACTCTTTAACTTGGTCTTTCGGATTCATCGTTTACTCATTTTACCATAATATAAAAATAGAAAATAACCCTTTAAAATAAACAAAAAACGGCATCATAAAGAAATATGATGTCGTTACATCTCGTTCGCGAGACAAGATGTCTAGATGAAACCTTTCCGCATAATCTATCAAGTAAGGCATCATGGCGCCCAGTAACCACCCACGGGTTTTTGCTTGATGACTACACTGCTGGCTTCCAAAGATCTAAATTCTTGGGGTCGACCTACAATTTAATAGTATGCCTATCTAAGGTAGATGTTAATAGTAGTTATGCACAGGTTTTTCCACAGAAATTCAAAGGGGTTTTAGAAGAAAATATTATTTATATAAACAAAAGCAATCATTATGACTATCATCAAAACTCCATATGAAATATGTCTCCAGTGTTGTCTTTTTATTTCAATAAATAACATCATCAGTAAAGCTACTGTTACGAAGGCAATTAAAAACTCATACGCAAAGGTTACATAACGAGAACCACCAAATAATAATCTCTCGTACCATTTGGAATAAGTTACTGCCGTCTTCTTCACAGATGTTACTTCGCCATTTGTTAAATTTTTTACAACAGCAAGTTCACTGGTGGTAATTATTGGTTGTAATGATTCAGTTGTTGTTCCTTTAACCTCAGGATTTGCAAAAAGTAATGTTGTTGTCGCTGTAGATAATGTTGTTGTAGCTTTGACAACTATTTTAGGAGTTGCGGTTGCGGTATCTATTTTGTCACTTGTGGATTCTAAAGCGGAAGCGTTTAGTGGTGTTCCAAACATTTGCACCACAAAGATTGTTGAATTGCCTTGGTATGTTCCGGAAATAGTAGCAATTCCAATTTCTTTGAAATCAACATTTAAAAGATTTGCTCTGTGGGCCGGAGAATTAAGCCATGCATTTTCTACGTCATTGGAATCAGTAAAATTGATTGCTAGATTTTCTCCAGCGTACAAAAAAGTGTAGCCGACTTTAGTAAACCAGTGCCACGGAGTAACTCCTTTTGGACTATTGTGAGCAAAGTAACCAAATTTTGCCATATCTTGGCCTTTCATTTTGGCAGCTTCGTTTAATTTATCATTACGAATGAGCGGGTCTTCATTAAAAGCTAAACGATTTTCATTTGTTAGGTCAATTAATACAGAAGATACAACTGATGTTCCTAAAACTGTTTTGTGTATAAAAAAAGAACTACCGGCGGAGAATCCGAGTAGAAAAATACTGGTGATTAATAAAATCTTTATAGAAAATTCTCTGAAAAAATGTGGCTTGTAACTGTTACCTCTATGAGGAATAAAGGTCTTCTTAAGAAATGAGTATATCTTCACAAGATATATTATACCTTTTTGTTAAACAAAATTCAAAAAACAATCCGCCGAAGGCGGATTGTTTTTTGAATTTTAGTTTTAATTTTTACCTAAAGTTTGTTTTGTTAACTAAAGCTCTTGTCATTGGACCAAAGAATCCAGTAGCTGGAAGATTATTTTTCTTTTGTAACTTCATAAGTGCCGTCTTTGTTAGAGCTCCGAAATACCCAGTAGCTTTTGCACTCAAAAACCCTTGTTCTATAAGCATTTTTTGGAGTTCAGTGACACTTGTACTAGTCTGTCCAACTTTCAAATCTTTAGTAAAATTATAAGCAACAGCACCTAAAACTTGTCCTTGTGGAGTTTGATTACTTGTTTGTTGTGGTGTTAATACCGGAGTGTTTGTAGTTTGGTTTGAATAAAATTGTGTAGTGTCTGTGTTTGAAACTGGAGCTGGCGCTGGTGCTGATGAACCTCCCCCACCGCCTCCACCACCTGATCCATTTCCACCGCCGATATTAACAACATAATCAAAAGTAGAAACAGTAGATTGCGCTCCTGAATAACATCCAATGGCTTTTACAGTTTGATTGGATAGAACTTTAATAAAATCCGTGTAAAGAGTTCCTGTGGCACAAGTTGGGTCAGTTCCATCTGTTGTATAATACACACTTCCTGGTGTGGCTGAAAGCTCAAGAAGAAATCCGGCAGCATAAGTTCCTGAAGGGACAGTAGCTGTTGGTGGCAAATAATAACTTATATCAACTGTTGATGCATTTGAAACATTTCCTGCAACATCTGTTGCTGTAACTGAAACTGTAGTTGTTGCATTTTGGTTAAGAGTTACTGTAATACTGAAATCTCCTGATGTGCTAGCTGTCCCTGTTGCCGTCGCTACTCCGCCAGTGATTGTAACTAAAGCACCAGATGAAATATGAGCATCTGAAACTGTTCCGACAATTGTGATTGTTGAAGTTGTAGATACCTGTGTGGCTGTAGAAAGAGAAACGGTCGGAGCAGTGTTATCTATGACGAAAGTATTTGAGACTTCAACAAGTGTTGGGTCGTTATGATCTTGAATTATAAATTTGTATGAACCGTCAGCAATAGGACCTCCAACATTTGGAGTATTAAAGCTATATGTTCCAGTGTTTATTGTTCCAGGTCCTGGGTTAAGAGTATTTGTGGCTGTAAAAATAGAAGAAACAAGTATGAAGTCTAATGATTGTGTAGAAGAAGAGTTTGTCCAATTAATATCGCGAACTCCTCCCCAAATTTCTCCTCCAGCTGGAGCTGTGATTGAGAAATCATTTAACGCATTTGCTGTGTTTGCAAAAAGTAAAACACCAAAGATTGATAAAATAAAACGAAATAAATTTTTATTAATATTCATAAATTTTAATTACTAAATAATAGATAACAACTAACGATGCTAACATTGTATTCTTTATATAAATTTACGTCAATTAAAAAACAAGCGCGACATATGTCGCGCTTGTTTTTGTCTTTATGTGTCTTTTATAAAACTTTTATTTCAAAAGATTATTCTGCTTTTTCATCTTTCTTTCTTATACCAGTTCCAGCTGGAATAAGTCTTCCGATAATAACGTTTTCTTTTAGACCACGAAGGTTATCAATTTGTCCCCTAGTAGATGCTGTAATTAACACTCTTGTAGTATTTTGGAATGAAGCTGAAGATAACCATGATGCAGTAGATAAAGCCACATCTGTGATACCTAATACAAGATTTCTTCCCTTAGCTTCTGTGCCATCAATTTTCTTGGTAGCAATATTTTCTATCCTAAATGTTGAATATTCAACAACATCTCCTTGAGTAAATCTTGTGTCTCCTGGATTTGTAATTTTGATACGACCAAACATTTGCTTGATGATAACTTCCACGTGCTTACGAGAAATACTTGCACCTTGTAATTCATAAACTTTGTTTATTTCAGAAACAATGTATTCCTCAGCAACTTCTTTTCCAGCATAAGTAAACAGTTCATCAATATCACAAGAACCGTCAGTCATCATTTGACCTCTTTCAACTCTTTCACCAACTTTAACGATTGGTTGACGGCGATAAGGAATAGTATATTCAATTTGCTTTCCGCTCTTATTTCCCTTTGATCCATCATCATCGGCAAGAATCATCATAATCTTTTCTTTTCCTTCTTCTTTGATACTAAATACTTCACCTGATTCGTGGGCGATAATTGCAGGATTCTTTGGAGCACGGCGTTCGAAGATTTCTTCGACACGAGGAAGACCTTGTGTGATGTCAGTTCCAGCCACACCTCCGGCGTGGAAGGTACGCATAGTAAGCTGAGTTCCTGGTTCACCGATAGCTTGCGCTGCCACAATACCCACTGCTTCGCCCAATTTTACCTTCTCATTGCGTCCCATATCTAGTCCGTAACACTTTCTACAAATACCGTGAATTGCTTTACAAGTAAGTGGAGAAAATACTTTTACTTCAGATACGCCAGCCTTTTCAACTTCAACGGCGTCATCTTTGCTTAGTAAACTATTTTTCTTAAACATCACACTTCCATTAACAACAATATCTTCGGCGATTATGCGTCCACGAACATTTTTTGAAATTGGAACTTCAATACCAAGAGCATTTTCTGTACGAACTGTCTTGTATTCGCTTGTTCCACAATCTTCTTCTCTAATAATAGCGTCTTGTGCCACATCCACCAGTCTTCTGGTTAGATATCCAGCTTGAGCAGTCTTAAGCGCGGTGTCAGAGTTACCTTTACGAGCACCATAAGTTGTAATGAAGTATTCAAGTGGCGTTAATCCTTCCTTGTAAGAAGAAATAACTGGGAAGTCGATGTTGCGTCCTGAGTTGTTCACAATAATACCTTTCATACCTGACATTTGAATAACCTGAGCAATACTTCCTCTAGCACCTGATGTAATCAAATCATAAACTGAATTGTGTTTTTCCAAAGTTTCTGGAATTAACTTTTCAAGCTTTTGACGAACTATTTGCCAATTCTCAATTGTCTTTTCGTATCTCTCTTCTTCCGAAAGAAGACCGTCTGCGAAATCAGCATCAACTGTTCCAGCGGTTACCCATCCTTCCTTCACTAATTCAGTTTTTTCTTTTGGAACTTTAACAGCGTCAATATTCCAAGTTGTTCCAGAAACTGTCGCGTACTTGTAACCGAAAGTTTTAATTTTATCAATAACTTTAGGTGCAGTCTCAAGTCCATAAGTAAGAATAACTTCATCGACAATTGAATTCATCTTCTTACCGTTAACTTCTTCAGTTATAAATGGAAAATCACTTGGCAAAACTGAGTTAAACAAAAGTTTCCCAACAGTTGTTTCAAAAGCCTTATTATCAAACTTTGCGTACTTTGGCTTATCGGTTGGCAAAACTTTTATCTTGGCACGAAATGATACTAATCCGAAGTCATATGCGGTAATAGCTTCATTTGGTGAAGCAAAATATTTTCCTTCTCCTTTTTCTCCAGAAATTTCCTTGGTCATCCAATACACACCGAGCACCATATCCATTCTTGGATTAACAATAGAATCTCCAGAACCTGGCTTTAATAAGTTTCTATTTGCAGCCATAAGTGTTCTTGCTTCTTCTTGAGCTTCCACAGATAGTGGTAAGTGAACAGCCATTTGGTCTCCGTCGAAGTCAGCGTTGAAAGCTTGACAAACAAGTGGGTGAAGTTGAATAGCATTTCCTTCAATAAGTCTTGGGTTGAAAGCTTGAATACCTAGTCTGTGAAGTGTTGGCGCACGGTTAAGCAAAACATATTTTCCTTCAATACATTCTTCTAGAATTGCCCAAACTTCTGGAATACTGTCTTCAATCAATTTGTTGGCACCACGAATGTTAAAAGCTAATTCTCTTTCAAGTAATTTAGAAATAACAAACGGTTTGAATAGTTCAAGAGCCATATGCTTTGGAAGTCCACACTCATTAAGAGCAAGTTGTGCTCCGATAACAATAACTGAACGAGCAGAATAATCCACACGCTTTCCAAGCAAATTTCCACGAAGAAGTCCTTGCTTTCCTTTCAAGTTATCTGATAGAGATTTCAATTGTCTCTTTTGTGACTGACTCATAACAGCTCCTTGTCCATGACGAGCAGTGTTATCAATAAGAGCATCTACCGCTTCTTGAAGAATTCTTTTTTCATTTCTCAAAATAACATCTGGTGCTCCGATTTCCTTTAATTTCTTCAAACGATTATTTCTGTTAATAACACGACGATAAAGATCGTTTACATCAGACGCAGCATATCTTCCACCTTCAAGAGCAACCATAGGTCTGATTCCTGGAGGAATAACTGGAATAACTGTTAAGAACATCCACTCTGGACGAATACCAGCATTGATGAAAGCTCTAACAAGAGAAAGTCTCTTTTCTACTTTTTCTTTTTCAAGATTTCCAACCTTGGCAAGTTGTGCCACTATCTTCACTTCCAAATCTTTCAAATCAATTGTCTTAAAAATATCGTAAATTGCTTCAGCTCCGATTCCAGCTTCAAAACAAGTTCCATATTTTAGAGAATATCTGTGATATGTCATTTCGTCTAAGATTTTCCATGGACGAATTTCTGCAATTTCTTTCTTGGCTCCAACAAGTAAGTCTCTTAATTTATCTTGAGTTTTTTCATCAGATGCTGACTTTATCTTAGCTTTAAATTCACTGTCCAGATTACGAAGTATTTCTTCCTTAGCAGTTTCGTTTACTGATTTAATAATATAACTAGCAAAGTAAACCACTCTTTCAACTTCAGAAACTGGAGCATATAAAATAGCTGAGATTCTAGAAGGAACAGTTCTTAAGAACCAGATGTGTGATACTGGTGAGGCAAGTTCAATGTGTCCCATTCTCTCACGACGAACAATTGATTTTGTAACTTCCACTCCACACTTCTCACAAATAATATCCTTATAACGAATACGACGATATTTTCCGCAATAACATTCGTAATCTTTTTCTGGACCGAAAATTCTTTCGTCAAATAGTCCGTATCGTTCTGAACGACCAGTTCTGTAGTTGATGGTTTCTGGCTTCGTTACTTCGCCATATGACCATGATTTGATTGCTTCTCCGGAAGCGATTTTGATTGCCAATGCATCAAAGTTTGTTGTGTCTATTGTTTTCATAGTTTTAATGATTAAATAACGAATAATTAAATTGTTCCCTCACCTAATAATTCTTCTTTAACAGTTTCTTTCTTGGTCGGAATAACATCCAGCGCAAGTCCACGAAGTGTGTTTAACATAACTGTAAATGAAGCTGGTGTATTTGGTTCTTTAACATTTTCACCTTTAATAATAGAATCAAAAGCTTGTGAACGACCGACGATATCGTCTGACTTCACTGTTAGCATCTCACGCAAAATGTGTGACGCACCATAACCTTCAAGAGCCCAAACTTCCATTTCCCCGAATCTCTGTCCTCCGCCTTGAGCCTTTCCACCTAAAGGTTGCTGTGTAATTAAAGAGTAAGGACCGATTGATCTCATGTGAATCTTGTCTTCCACCATATGGTGAAGTTTCATTATGTACATAACACCAACAGCGGTTTCCTTATCAAAGGCTTCTCCTGTGCGTCCGTCATATAATTGCATTGTTCCTGATTCCTTAAATCCAGCCTTAACAAGCTCTTCTTTAATTTCTGTTTCAGTTGCTCCTTGGAATGATGGCACCACAGCTTGATAATTAAGTGTCTTAGCTGCAAGACCCAAATGCATTTCAAGAATTTGTCCTAGGTTCATACGAGATGGCACACCAAGTGGTGTAAGAATTACATCAACAGGAGTTCCGTCTGCCATGTAAGGCATTTCTTCTTCTGGTAATATTGTTGAAATAACTCCTTTGTTTCCGTGTCTTCCAGCTAACTTGTCACCCACAGAAATATTTCTGATTTGAGCAACTTCCACGTGAATTCTTTTTATGATTCCAGACTCTAGCTGATCACCTCTTTCACGAGAGAAAACTTTTACACCGATAACACGACCTCTCTTTCCGTTGTCCAATCTAAGTGAAGAATCTTTAACATCACGAACTTTCTCACCGAAAATAGAACGAAGTAATCTTTCTTCTGGAGTTAATTCTGTCTCACCCTTTGGTGTAATTTTACCAACAAGAATATCTCCTGGACGAATTTCTGCTCCGATTCTGATAATTCCGTCTTCATCTAGATTCTTTAATTTTCCTTCACCAACGTTTGGAATATCGTGTGTTGTGACTTCAGCTCCTAGCTTTGTATCACGAACATTACAAACGAATTCTTCAATGTGAATTGATGAGAACTTACTATCACGAACTAATTTTTCTGAAAGAATAATGGCGTCTTCATAGTTAGCACCGTTCCAAGACATAAAAGCTACGGTCACATTGTGACCAAGTGCAATTTGTCCGTGGTCTGATGTTGCTGCATCTCCCATAACTTGTCCTTTCTTAACTTTATCTCCAAGAGAAACAATAGGTCTTTGGTGGAAAATATTGAAAGCGTTTGTTCTGGCGAAGTTTATTAGAGGATATTCTCTGTCTTTCTTGTCTTCCTTAACAACAATTTTCTTTGCATCCACATACTTCACTTCTCCTGCCTCTTCTGCAATAACCAATCTTCCGATGTCCTTTGCGGCTTCTTTTTCCATACCGGTTGCGACAACAGGAGCTTCTGGACACATAAGTGGAACCGCTTGTTTCTGCATGTTTGAACCCATCAGTGCGCGAGAAGCGTCATCGTGTTCCAAAAATGGAATCATAGAAGTAGCCACAGAAAATGCTTGGTTAGTAGCCACATCAATGAAATCTACTTCGTCCCTTGGGACAAGAGCTGGTTGTCCAACTTTTCTAACTTCAATTTCTTTATTTATAAACTTTCCATCGTCATCGTATTTATTTCCAGCGTGAGCGATAATATATTTTTCTTCTTCAAGAGCGTTTAGATAAATAATTTCTTTTGTTATCTTTCCTTTTTCAACTTTTACATAAGGAGTTTCAATAATTCCAAAATCATTTATTCTGGCGTAATTTGAAAGACGCAAAATAAGACCGATGTTTGGTCCTTCTGGTGTGTGAATTGGACAAACACGACCATAGTGAGATGTGTGAACGTCACGAACTTCAAATCCAGCTCTTTCACGAGTAAGACCGCCGGGACCGAGGGCAGAAAGTGTTCTTAAGTGTTCAACTTCAGCAAGTAGGTTTTCTTGCAACATAAACTGTGATAGTTGGTTGGTTGTAAAGAATTCCTTAATACGAGCTTGAAGCGGTCTTTGGTTGATGATAGCGATTGGAAGACTTGTGTCGGTATCAATAACTGACATTTTGTCTTGAATATTTCTCTTCATCTGCATCATACCGGTTCTAATCTTCATCGACATCATTTCTCCCACATATCTGACACGACGTGATCCAAGGTGGTCAATATCATCTTCTTCGGCGTTTGGATTATTGTTAAGTTCAATGATGTGATTAATAATCTCAACCAAATCTTCTTTAGTTAAAACTCTTTTTTGTGTTTCTTTAGCATCAGTTGGCTTGCCAAATCTCTTATTAAAACGGAAACGTCCAACAGGAGAAAGGTCGTATCTTTCGGCAGAAAGTATTGTATCTATATACTCTTTTGCGTTTTCAGGGGTAGCCAAATCACCGTCACGAAGTCTTCTGTAAATTTCTACATAAGCATCGTGTATTGTTTTAACTTCGTCAGATTCTAGGATAGTTGCAATTGTTTTTGAAGACTTTTCATACTTAGAGAAAGCATTTTTTATTTGTTCGTCAGTCGCCAAACCAAAGACGCGCATCAAAGCCACTAGAGAGAATTTTCTCTTTTTATCAATTCTTACCACCATACCTCCGTCTGATTCTGTTCCTATTTCAATCCAAACTCCACGAGAAGGAATAATCTTCGCTCCGAAATATCTTTTTCCTTTTATTTCTTCTGAATCAAAGAAAACACCGAACGAACGGGCAAGCTGTGGAACAACGACTCTTTCTACTCCGTTTATAATGAATGTTCCGTGAACAGTCATCAAAGGGAAATCAGCCATGAAGATTTCTTGCTCCTTTACTGTATTTAAAATCTTATTAGTTAGCTTTACTCTAGCTCTAAGTGGTGCATCGTATGTTAATTTGTTTTCCTTAACATAAACTTCGTCATGCTTTGGAGCAGATAGTTCGAAAGAAACGAATTCTAGTTCAAACTTCTTCTCCGAATAGTCTTTCATTGGAGAAAATTCCTTAAAAATTTCCACCAATCCTTTTTCTGTTAAATCTTTATATGAAAATATTTGATTTTCAACTAGGTTTGGTAATTTGGTAAGAGGTTCTCTGTATTTAGAGAAAGTCTTTACTGGCAACGGCTTTGTTTTTGGCATAATAAAAATAACAAAGTGTGACAAGAGTCACTTAAGATACTCCCTTTTAATAATTTGCAAATTATTGCCCTAGAATCACAACTCAATCGGAGAAAGGTCAATGTTCGCAAATTATATCACCTTTAAATAGAAAAGCAAGTAAAATTCTGTGTAAAACTATAAAATCGTGGCAAAAAATAAACCCCGTGCAAATCACGAGGTTTTTCAATTGGTTTTGAACCGCTAGGGATGCAGGGCTTTGTCCATTACCCCAAGAAACAAATAGGCTGTGCCGAAGGTAAGAAAAAGGACCAAAAAAAGCATTGCCAAAGAGACGTGGACTCCCGCCATCTCCAGAAAGAAGCTCGGTAAGTCCGGCGTCGCAAATAGCTTGATTAAGACCGACAAAACAAAGCTGAAAGCAAAAAGATTTCTCAAACATTTGTATTTTTCTTCTTGGCTAAACTGATTCAAATATTTTTCTGTGAGTATCCTCACCATCGGCAAGAAAAAAATAAGAGCCAAGAGGCCAACAGCGATTACTACTGAAATTATTGAGTCCATGGTTTCCCCTATTTAAAGAACCTATTTTTATACTAGAACAAGTTTTTAAAAAAGTAAATATAATAAAAATGGAGCAATTGCATTGCTCCATTACTTAATAATCTTAAGTCCTTTATTTCGTTTTGATGGTGGAGTTATCTTTAAAGCAAAAAAATCGCACATCCCTTCAGATAATCCTAACCTATCCATCTCTTCTTGAAGTTTTTGTCTTAATGCGTTTTCAAATTCTATAAATTTGGGTTCAATCATAAAGCTGTAGCGAAAAGTTCTTTCAGCTAAATCAAAAAGGTGTTTTTTCTTTTCATTTTTTCTGGAAAACACTATTCTGTTCGTACCTCTCTCAAAATAAATATTACGAATTTTGTAACGAAGGGTGGAATGTACCTCCACCCAAGTCTGACCAACAGAGATAACAGCTTTCCCTCTTGGGCCAGTCTTTACTTTTCTTTTTGGTAAAGGAATAATGTTTAACATTAATATCTCCTTTCATCACAAATGAACAACTCTTCCGTCACACAGCCTTTTGTCGTGACCGTCTCCATAAAATGGATGTTCTTCATCAGCCAAGTGATTACGATACGGAAGACCGCACAATTCACAAAGTATGCCACCACTTGAACGATGCCAATCTGGATCATCGTTTTGATGAAGTTGCTGAAATAAGCGAAGCTTCCATTCCCTTCTTGCTCTAAAATTCATCTTTATTCTCCAAAGTGCTAACTACTTGTAGCCTACACTAAAAGTTATTTGCTATCAATTTGTATCTTTTTGTTTTGGTCTAGATGATAAAGCTTAATCATTTGTTCGCCATTTGGGACAAGGGCTGAGAAAATATAAATTGAGGCAAAAACACCAAATATCAAACCATAAATAAAAAATAGTATTTCTCTCTTTGATAATGTGTTCCAAAATTTTTTCATAAAATTATTTTAACATAACCGCACAATCGTTTCCATGATTATCTTTTAGATACAAGTGTTCATTGTTTTTTACTAATTCTTCTATTTTTTCTTTTTGAGTAATATCAAATTCCATAAATAAATTTCCATTTTCATTCAAATAATTTTTTGCTTCGCTTAAAACTTTTTTTATATAAAAGAATCCATCTTCTTTATCAAAAAAAGAAAGTTCTGGCTCGGCGTGTAATTCTTTCATGACTTCTTCTTTCATTTGCCGTGGAACATAAGGCGGAATGGCAAAAATAGAATCATATTTTCCGACAGCTCCAGCAAAAACATCCCCAGTTATTACCTTAGTGCGACTTTTATCTATTTTGTTTTTCTCAATAGAAATTTCAATTTGTTCTTTTAGTTTAGAATCGTATTCAATAAAATCAACCATAGAATCAGAAATATTTTTTAGAATTGCGAGTCCTACATTTCCAGAACCGGAAAATAAATCCAACACGCGGAAATGCGGAGCATTTCCGCGTGCCACTTCTTGCTTCTTGCTTCTTGCTTCTTTAATTTGTTCTATCGCTTGCCCTACCCAAAATTCTGATTCTTCTCTGGGAATCATTGGTCGTAAACTTAAATCGATTTTTGCTCCACAGAAATCAACTTCCCCCATTAAATATTCAAATGCTTCCCCTTCTAACATTTTTTTAACATCAGCTAAAAACTCCGCAGTCTCGCGACCACCGTGCTTCTCTATTCTTAACTTAGCTACTTTATCTTCAAATCGCATATATTATTCTACTGTTACTGACTTAGCTAAATTTCTTGGTCTATCAACATTTAATCCTTTACTCACCGCCATATAATAAGCAAACAACTGAAGCGGAATAACCGACAAAATTGGTGTGAGCATTTCCAAAGTCTTTGGAATATAAATCACATCATCGGCTAATTCTTTTATTCTTTCATCACCGTCTGTGGCAATTGCCAATACCTTTCCCTTTCGTGCTTTTATTTCTTGAATATTAGAAATCATTTTTTCATAAACACTATCGCTTGGTGCAATGGCGAGAGTTGGGAAATTTTCATCAATCATCGCTAGTGGCCCGTGCTTCATTTCTCCCGCCCCACACCCTTCGGCGTGAATATAAGAAACTTCTTTTAGTTTTAATGCTCCTTCATAAGCAATAGCATAATTATATTTTCTGCCAAGATATAAAAAGTCTCGGTAAATAGAATATTTTTCGGCTAACTTTTTTATTTCTTCTTTTTGAGAAAGAATCTTTTCCATTTTTTCAGGAAGTGATATTATTTCTTCACAAATTCTTTTACCAGTGACCATAGACATTTCTCTTTGTCTTCCCAAGAAAACAGTAAGCATTGCAAGTGCAGTAATTTGCGAAATAAAAGCTTTGGTAGAAGCCACTCCAATTTCAGGGCCTGCGTGATTGTAAATCCCAGCGTCAGTCTCGCGAGCAATGGTTGAGCCAACTGTGTTTACAATTCCAATTGCGAGTGCGCCTTTTCTTTTGGCTTCGCGAATGGCCTCCAGTGTGTCTGCGGTTTCTCCTGATTGTGAAATAGCGAGTAGCATTGTGTTTTTATCAATCAAAGGTTTTCTGTATCTAAATTCTGAGCCGACTTCAACTTCCACAGGAATTCCAGTATATTCCTCTATCATATATTCGCCAACCACTCCGGAATAATACGCTGTTCCACAACCAACAATAATTATTCTGTTTATATCTTTTAATTTATCAGCAACAATTTCTAGTCCGCCTAATTTTACTAATCCATTTTCTGGAATAAGTCTTCCTCTTGTTGTGTTTTTTATAACATCACTCGCTTCCATTATTTCCTTCATCATAAAATGGTCATAACCGTCTTTCTTGATTTGGTCTACTTCCCATTCAATCATTTCTGGGTCTCTTGCAATCGGAGTGCTATCTAATGAACAAATATTATAATTTTCCGGCGTGAGAGTAGCGATTTCTCCATCTCGTAAATAAATAACTTGTCTGGTGTGACGAAGAATTGGTGACGGGTCAGATGCCACAAACATTTCGCCAACTCCAACACCGACCACAACTGGCGCGCCCATTCGACAAGTGATGATTTTATTTTTTTCATCTTTAAAAGCAATAACTAACCCGTATGTTCCTTTAATATCTTTCAGTGTTTGCTTTACAGCTTTTTCAAAATCATTTTCTCTTTTGAAATGTTCTTCCAACAAATGTGGCACCACTTCGGTATCAGTATCAGATTTAAAGATGTGACCTAAAGAAATTAAATGTTCTTTTAGCTCTTTATAATTTTCTATAATTCCATTGTGAACCACCCAAAATTTTCCACTGCAATCAGAATGTGGATGGGCATTTTTTTCGGTGGGTTCACCGTGAGTCGCCCACCTCAAATGAGCGATGCCTGAAGTTCCAGAAAAAGTATTTTCTTTTCCGTCTAATTTCTTTCTTAAATTCTCAACTGCGCCAACAGATTTCACACAATTTGAGCCAACCACATAAACACCAGAAGAGTCATAACCCCTGTATTCAAGCGAAGATAATCCGTCCACTAAAATAGGAAGAGCTTCTTTTTTACCGACATAAGAAAAAATCCCACACATAAGTTATGTATATAATAAAATGAAGGACGAGGCAAGGGAAAGTTACTTTGTTGGGTCTATTTTTATTATCTTTCTATAATTCCAAATTTTCTTGAAAAATTTTGGAAAACTAGTGAAGATTGTATAACAAAAAAGAAGTAACAAGATTGTAATAGGAACCAATAATACACCCCACGAACCTAGAAACAGCAAAATTTTTGTAATAATTATATATTTAATTTGAAATGAGAAAGAAAAGATTAATGGTATAAAAAAGACTATATTTATATCCAAAAGAATATCTAACCATTTTATAATTTTCTTTGGTAATTCACTTTTTAATAAATTTAAATAAAGATAATTAAAAATTAAAAAAATTACTACAGTCCCCCATTTTAAAGTTGCCTGACTAGCTCCTTTATTATCAAAAATTGCATACAATAAAACAGGAAAGAATAATGACAGAGTTATAATGAATTGAAGTTTATTTTCTAGGTCTTTCATGATATTTCTTGATTTGAAAGCTAAAGTTTGATTTCTTTATAATGACATTTAGCTGATAATCCTGAGTTATATTTTATTAATCTCCTTAATATGTATGGAATTGGTATTTCAATCACCCAAAATGTAAAAATAGCATAAACAACGGTCAAAAAGTTATTTTGTAGAATTTTCCATAAAATAAGATAAAAAATGGAATAATATTTCTTATATACAACCACAGAATATAAACTCAAATGTAAAAAAGAATAAAATACAATCGACCATTGCGATACCCTAAGGCCGAAAAAATCAATTTTTTTACCTTCTTTTTTAGTTTCTTTTATGTCTTTGTCATTAATATTTCTAAATCTAGATAATTTAGATTTAATAATTTCACCATTAAGAGTTTCTTCTTCAAAAAGATACTCGTAAGTATATTTGTCACCTGAGATTATAAACAACAAGTAATAAAATATTTTTGAAAGAAAAACAAAAAATAACCTTAAAAAATCTCTCCAAAATCTTATTTTTACTCTTAGGAAAAAACCTATTATAGGCTTTGTGTTTTTAATATGCTTCTCATAAATTTCTCTTATCAAAACCTTTTCTGATATCTCTTCACTTTCTTTATAAAACTTATCTTCCTTAGGATTATAAAAATACTCATCTAAAAAAGTTGCGTTGAGCGGTTCAGATAAATTACTTAGTGTGGGTTGTAAAGAAACCCCTCCTTCTTTTTCTTCTCCATAGTAAGCATAAATATTTAATGGTTTCTTTGTTATTGAGTCATCCTCAAATACATTTTTAAAAATATAAATACAAAATAATGAGACTTTATTTATATCATTTTCATTTAATCTTTTTTTGAAAGAAAACCCAATAGAGCCATCAATATATGGGGTTATATCATAAAACCCTTGCGCCTCAACATTAAACTTTCTTATGAAAATATTACTGTCATATTCCATAAAATTATGTTACTCCTATTTTGTAAGATTAACAATATTAATGAGATTTAATCACCAAACATATCTTTTTATTTTTCTTCAGCATCTTTAAACTCTTTTCTGACTTCCATCCAAAGTTTTCCTAAGTGATTGGCTCCGTCTTTGTTTGGACCCCAACCCCAAAAATCATCTCGCCAAGAATCTTCAACAAGTAGTCTTTCACCTGACTCTAAAAGTTTCTTTTTTACATAAGGATGTTGATTTACTTTTTCGCATAAAATTTCTTTCATTATTCCAAGCTTTACATCATCCCAATCTTTTCTATATTTATCTTTATATTCTGAGGCAAGTTTTTTAGAATCGTGGGCCGACCTTGTATTTTTTATTTCCTCTTTTATATTTTCATCTTCAAATTTCTCTGCTTGATACACGTGTTCAGAAGTCATGTAAAGTTTCCCTTTCCACAGAACAGCAAAAGCCGAAAAATTAGAAAGAAAATAATATTCGTGCTCATAGAATAAAATCGGCTCATTCATATATTGAGATTATATCATTTTTGATTAATTGGATTTAGTCATAAAAAAATGACCAACATCTCTGTTGGTCATTTGTAAGACTTGAACTCCGCCAATTTCGCTCGCCACTACTTTCGGCTGACCATTTCTGGTCGGGTTTCCCCATTCGGACATCTTCGGATCAAAGCCTGCTTCTCGACTCCCCGAAGCTTATCGCAGAGTGCCGCGTCCTTCATCAAGCTCAAGCTTGGTATTGTGGCGGTAATATTTTTCACTGGGATGAGGTTAGTTGCTTCCTGCAACCGCCTGACACTACGACAGGCTCCACAGCGTGACGACCATATTATCTGTCGTCATTATCCCTCCACACCAAAAAATCGAAAGTGCTTACAAAATATTATCATTTACAGATTGACGAGACAAGTAAGAAAAAAGGAGGTAATTTGGTGATTGTTTTTTGTGTAATTGTGTGTTATTATTTGCTTCATAAAATCTTTGTATTTTATTGTGTTTGGTGACGTCTTAACAGGTATAAGGGAGTTAGTTTCAAAACAAAATATAGCGGAGTAGAGTAGAGGTAACTCCAAAAGAACTATAGTGCGAATAACCTCCAAGGTTATGTGACGGACATACATAACTTTATGCAGTTTTAGAATATAATATAGCGGAGTAGAGTAGAGGTAACTCACAAGGCTCATAACCTTGGGACACCAGTTCGATTCTGGTCTCCGCAACAAGAATGCTATGTGACAAGCAAAATCAAGCGCCCGCCACATAGTGGCGGGCGCTTGCGTGTTAGTGTTTGAAAAGTAAATATATAATAATAGTAAATATGTCGGCGTAGCTCAGTTGGTTAGAGCGAAGGACTCATAAGCCTTAGGTCGGAGGTTCGATCCCTCCCGCCGACACCCGTTTGCACATCAAGTGCGCGGAATGTATTTTTTTGATAAAATACAAAAATTAAAAAGTAAAACAACCTGCAGTCGTAGCTCAACTGGTTAGAGCATCCGCCTGTCACGCGGAAGGTTGCCGGTTCAAGCCCGGTCGACTGCGCATAAAACAAAAATTACGAATTCGAACAATCGGATATTTACACATTTTATTTCTGTGTTAGAATCCAAACAGTCTTTTCTGTAAAGGAAAAATCGTGTACATTCAAAACTTTTCTTATTTCCTTTCTAGTCTTAATGGTGCCGGGTCTGCATTTCAAATGCATCCCCTGTATTCAAAAGAAACCAGAACTGGACACACTGTCAGAGATTGTCGTGGTCGTATTATCGTCAAAATTAGAGATGTCCCCCTCGACAAAGAGGCACATCATATGATTTGTGATGCCACTCAGGAACTAAACGGCTTCCAGGAAAGATTTATTAGAATAATAAAAGATAAAAAAATTTCTGGCAGAATTGCCGATTATTTCGCAAAATTCTACGGTAAAAAAAGAACAAACTGCGCTTCTTTTGCCAACTACCTTATAACAGGTGAATTTACCGAGTGTGTTACCCCTGACAGAAATTTGGTTTTGACACAAAGGATGACCACCTACAACGGACAAAAAATAGTGGTGGGAGATATGCTTTGTCTTCTCTATTACCATCCTATAAATAGAACTAGACTTTCAAAAAACAAAGGAAGGAATAGATACGTTAGACACAAAAAACTAACTCACCAAGGAAAAGGATTTCTTGAAACCTGTAAAGCAAAAAAGGTTGTATCGCTTCCACCTGAAGAAATAAAAGATATGTTTTACAGAGGAGCGTATACTGATTTTCATTTCTTGGTTTGTGTTGGATTAAACGCTGAAGGGAAGCCGGTGTTTGCTCAACAACATGGTCATTACTGGCCGGAACAAGAAGAGCCAGCTCGCATAAGCGTGTCCATTGGGGATGCAAACCCCTACCCCTACGAAATTCCTGCTTTTGTTTTTATAAATAGAGCAAAGAATAGATAAACACAAACGCAATCAATTAGTTAATTGATTGCGTTTTTTATTTCCAAAATTATTGTATAGCTCTTAATTCTCTAAAGACGGCTTCGTATAAATTATGCGCTTTTCTTGCTTCTCTTTCTGTTAAAACAAAACCACTTCCTTCATGGGCAATACGATTGCGAATCTTATGGGCATCCCACGCCATTTGAATAGTATTAAAGTTAGCATTGGTTAGCATTTCGCCGACGTCTGCCCCTTGATACCCTTTCTCTGTCAAAACTTCACGAAGCATATTATCCGCCTCCATAATTCCAATACGCCACAAATCTTCAATCGCACTATCCATATATCTATTGATAATTTCCCAGCGAGCATTTTCATTTATTATTTCAGCTTTGATTTCCTCATCAATTTCTTCCTTAACCTCTTCCATAACAGGTAGTCCTTCAATTCCTGCTGGCATTTCTTTTACTTCGTCTGCTTTTTTCTCTTCTTTCTTTTCTCTTTCATCTTTCTTCTTTTCAAATCTTTTTTCGTAACTATTCATTGCTGATGAATAATTTATAAACCACATCATTAGCACGTAGATCAAAAATATAATTACAAAAATCGCGACAATAGATAGCACGTCAGATAAAAATGAAAATACAGGATTATGAATTGATAAATGAAGAGCGGTTACATCGTCCGGCAATTTGAAATTATGTGTCTCGGTGTTGGTTGGATCAAGCGGATAAGTATCCATACCATCAGGAATGCCGTCACCATCAGTATCTCTGTTGTGTGGGTCAGTTCCTAGAAATGCTTCCATTTTATCTGAAATACCGTCACTGTCGGTATCCAAAGTGGTGGCAGAGACATGCGGGTCAAGAGGAGCCTCATCACGTCCGTCTAAAACTCCGTCGCCGTCGGTGTCATTATTAAGTGGGTCAGTTCCTCGTATTAACTCTTGATAATCAGAAACTCCGTCGTGGTCAGTGTCCGGGTCATTTGGATTTAAATGATGTGCGTTTTCATAACTATCAGGCACGCCGTCGCCATCAGAATCTTTAGGGCCAATACCAAACCAATCTCTTATTTTATCTCCAATACTATAATCAGCTTGGAACATTTCTTTTACCTGAGCCTGAGATAACGCATTTGGTCCAGTAGTTAAAATATTATTTGAAGTAAATGTTGAAGTGTTCGCACTGTTTTTAGCAACTAAATTATCAATCCAACCGCGGTCACGTAATCCGTCCCAAGAAACATTTTCTCTTTGTTTTATATAATCTTCGGGTTTAGTCCTCATTATCACAAAAACAATAAAATACTTTATCCAAAGTAGTCCGTCATAAATTCTATTGAAGATGTAATCGATTGAAAGAGAATACATTAAGTTAGTTTTAATTTACCACCGCCATAGCGGGGCAAGCAAATGTTAAGCAAGAAACTAAAAGCCTAAATTAGAGCTTATTTTAATTATATCTTCTCTACCTCTTTTCCGTAAGTGAATAAAATATCTTCTCTATTGTGTGGCGCGATAAATTGTATTCCAAGTGGAAGCCCAGAGTCTGTTTTTCCCGATGGAACTGAAATTGCTGGCACGCCGACTATGTTAACTGGCACAGTAAATATGTCGGCCAAATACATAGCGAGTGGGTCTTGAGATTTTTCTCCAATCTTAAAAGCTGGTATTGGGGAAGTTGGTGTAGCGATAACATCTACATCTTGAAAGACTTTTGCAAATTCTTTTTTTAACATCTCGCGCACTAGATTGGCTTTGTTGTAATAAGCATCGTAATAACCAGATGACAAAACATAAGTACCAAGTAAAATTCTCCTGCGCACCTCTCCACCAAATCCTTCAGTTTTTGTTTTGAAATATCCTTTGATAACATTTACATCAGGCACTGATAATCCATAACGGATGCCGTCATATCGTGCCATATTAGATGACACTTCGGCACAAACCACCACATAATAAACAGACAATGCTTTTTCTACATCTTTAATATCAACATCAATTATTTCATAACCGTCTGCTTTTAATTTTTCAATCGTCTCATTAAAATTCTTTAGAACTTCTTTATCAACCCCCTCGCGTTCAATAAATTTTCTTGGTATGCCAATTTTTTTCTTTATTCCTGATTCTTGCTCCTTGATTCTCTCTTCTTTTGTTAGTGAAGTGCTGTCTAAATTATCATACCCAGAAATTATGTTATAAACATTCTCAACATCTTCCACTGAATTTCCAAATGGACCAATTTGATCAAGCGAACTACCCATTGCCATCACTCCGTATCTAGAAACGCCACCGTAAGTGGTTTTAAGCCCAACCACACCACACAAAGATGCTGGCTGGCGAATTGACCCACCAGTATCAGAGCCAAGCGAGATCGGTGCTCCACCATAGGAAACAACTGCCGCTGACCCACCGGACGAGCCTCCTGCAACACGACTTTTATCGTGTGGATTTTTTACCACACCAAAGGCTGAGTTTTCTGTTGAACCACCCATAGCAAATTCGTCCATATTCGCTCGTGCAATCATCACCGCGCCCGCTTCTTTTAATTTCTTAATGACGGTAGCATCATATGTAGCTGTAAAATTTTCTAAAATTTTTGAAGCGGCTGTAGCCTTCTCGCCTTTTACCATTATGTTGTCTTTAATCACAATTGGAATACCAGTTAAAGCTGTATCTTTACCGTTAGCAAATAATTCTTCTGCTTTTTTTATTTGTTCATTAATTAATTTATCAGAATAAAATCCTAAAGTGGCATTTATGTCGGCATTACTTTTTATAACTTCAATATAACTATTCACCAGTTCTTTGACACTAGTTTTTTTACTCTTCAACTCTTCTTGTAATTCTTTTAATGTTTTATTCATAAACTATTTTAATACTTGTGACACTTTAACAAACCCGTCTTCGACAGCTGGTGCCTCGTGAAGTAACGCTTCGGTTTCAGCTCCGACTTCCCTTGTGACCACATCTTCACGAACAATGTTGTAATGAATTTCTTTTTCTCTGACTACATCACCAGAAACAGAGTTGATTTCTGAGACATAAACCAAAATCGCCTTCATATCTTGAAGCATCTTTCCTTTCTCTTCGGGCTTAATTGTAATTCTGGCAAGCTCGCTTAAGTTATCCAAATCCTTTTCGGTGAATTCCATATTATCAAGAATTATATCACTATTTAACTAGTTTTTTAAATTCGTCTTCATTAATAATTTTTGTTCCAAATTTAACAGCATCATCGTATTTACTTCCGGCATTTTCCCCACACAAAAGATAATTTGTTTTAGATGATACCGAACTAGATACGTGCCCCCCATTTTTCTCAATCAAGTCTTTAGCTTCATCACGAGAAAGAGTTGGGAGTGTTCCAGTGATAACGAAAGTTAGATTATTTAATTTCCCAATATTTTTCTTTTCAGTTGTAATTTTTAATTCTTTCAAAAGTAAATCTATTTCTTGTGAATTTTTTGCATCAGCAAAAAATTCACAAATTGACTGAGCTACTTTTTCTCCAACTCCTTCCACGTTAGATAATTCTTCAAAAGAGGCTTTTCTTATTTTTTCAAAATTACCAAAATGATAAGCGATATCTTTAGCTGTTTGTTCTCCTGTGTGCCTAATACCTAAAGCAAATAAAAATCTGTGAAGTGGTACTATTCTCGATTTCTCTATTGATTTAATTAAATTATCAGCAGATTTTTCTCCAAATCCCTCCAATCCTTCAATGTCTTCTTTTTTTAATTTAAAGATGGAAGAGAAATCAGTTATTAAACCAATATCATGAAATAATTCAACTGTTCTTTCGCCTAACTCTTCAATGTTTAATCCTTTTTTTGAAACAAAGTGTATCAGACCTTCTAAATGTTTTGCTGGACAACTTTTATTTTTACAATAAAAAGCAACAGACAATTCCTTGCCGGATTTTTCTCGCACAAGTTCACTTTCACATTCTGGACATTTATCTGGCATAACAAATTCTTTTGCATTCTTCTTTCGCATATCTTTCATGACATCAAAAATCTCAGGTATGACATCTCCTGCCTTTCGCAAATAAACAGTATCGCCCACCCTCACTCCTAATCTTTTTATTTCATCAATATTGTGAAGTGTCGCGCGCTTTACAATAGAACCAGCCAGTAACACCGGCGCCAGCTCAGCAACTGGAGTTATAGCACCAGTGCGACCAACTTGTAAGGTTATGGAATTTAATTTTGTGACTACGACTTCAGCTGGGAATTTATAAGCGATACCACCACGCGGAGATTTCGCTGTGTATCCTAATTCATCCCAAATATCTCTTTCATTTATTTTTATAACTAATCCATCAATTCCATAATTTTCATTTAGTCTCTTATTTTTCCATTTGTCATAAAAAGTTTGAACTTCTTTTAAATTTTTACAATACTTTCTATCATCATTTACCAAAAATCCAAATCTCTCAAGAAGTTCTAATTCCTTCTCTTGAGATTTAACTTTTAATCCCTCAATATCATAAGCAAAAAGTTGTATGTTTCTACTAGCGACAATTTTTGGATCAAGCTGTCTTAAAGTTCCAGCAGTTAAATTTCTGGTATTAGCATACAAAGCCATTTCATTCTTTGCTCTTTCTTTATTTATTTTCTCCAAATCTTTTTTCTTCATCCACGCTTCGCCAATTACCGTCATTGAAATTTCTTCTGGCAAAATTAACGGAATAGATTTTATTGTTTTTACATTCTCAGTTATATCCTCCCCAATCTCACCGTCTCCTCTTGTTGCGCCACGAACTAAAATCCCTTTTTCGTAAGTTAAAATAATTTTTAGTCCGTCAATCTTCATTTCAGTGACATAAGTTGGAGATTTATTTATTTCTGCTTTTTTCAAAATAGTAATATTTCTTTCTTCCCAATTTTGTAATCCTTCAAAATCAAAAACATTATCAAAACTCCATTGAGGTATGGTGTGCCGAACTTTTTCAAAGTGATCAATAGGGGTACCGCCCACTCGGTGAGTTGGCGACATCGGATTATCAAATTCCGGATATTTTTTCTCTAAATTATCAAGCTCGTTTAACAAAGTATCATAAGCTTCATCTAAAATTATTGGAGCGTCTTTAACATGGTACAAAAACCTATGTTTTTCAAGGGTTTTTCTTAAGACACTGATTCTTACCTTTGCCTCTTTTTTATCCATTAAACTTAATTATAACTTACAAAACGATTAAGAAAAACACTAATTTTCTTGAGTGATATTCACAATTGCTCTTTCTAGAACAAAACTGCCAGTATTGGTGCAAGAGGTTAATCCTCTTGAGATTATTCTTCTATAGCTTGAAGTCTTACTAACTGTCACCACTGCACAACGATATGTTCCATCACTAAAATCTATTTTCATTTTGAAAGTTGAAGACTTACCATTTTCTGTAGTTATTCCATCTTTCAAAAGTCTTGAGAAAGGTTCAACTTTAAATTCTGCACTAGATGCGAACATTGGGGCTGAAGCACATTTTACGTCAGAAAGTGCAAGCCCCGGAAGTCCGTCAGCCACTCTCCAAAAATTAACAGTGCCGTTATCGGTGCCACTTATATTTCCTAATGTGCTAGTAGCAGTAATTACTTCGTTTGGGTCATATGGAAAAATACCAATACCAGTTTGTGAATCAACGAAAGAATCATCTATTGATATGGCACACATCATACCAACGTCCGCAGTGTAATAAGCAATCTGACTACTGCGAGAAAGTCTTGAGAAAAGCATTCCTTGCAAAAGAATGATTGAAATACCAGACGAGATAGCGAGAATAATAGAGCAAACAACTAAAGTCATTGGGAGTATAAAACCTTTTTTCTTTGAATCTCCTTTTATTTTATTTTTTAAAAAAATTTTTATACTCATAATTATGAACCCGCGTGGAAATAATCAACTAACTTAAATGATTTAATATATCCAGTATATGATTGATAAGAAACAGTCACAACTGCTCTTAAGTCATTGTTATAAAGATCATCATAAGAATTTCCTGACGCCGAAGATTTCATTTGGACATATCTTTTATATTTTGATCTTGTAAAATTAACGCCGGCGTTTGTCTGACATAGATACAAACCGTTTGTTTTGTCCCCATTATTACTTCCATCAAAATATAAATAACTACAATTGCCATTCACTAGCGGGTCAGTTGAGTATTTTGTAGGAGGATTATCTTTATTATTTTCTCCCATAGAAACCATATCGAAAGCACAAAATGAATTATCACTATCAAAACAAGAAGGACCCACTCCGGTTGGCAAACCTTGAAGTCTTTCTTTAAAAATTCTCCATGCAGCGTCACGCGGAGATCTATCATTACCTGACATAACGCAGTTGGAGTAATCTTTATTCATACATCGTAAGAAAATTGAATCTTGCTCATTGTGTAATAATTCCGTCGCTTCTTCAGCTAAATACATAGATTCTAGCTGATCTTTGGAAAGTCTGGCATAGCCCAAAGATGAAATAGCTACGGCAATAGGTCCTGAAATAACAATAGTAACAATTAAAACAGAAACCAAAGTCTCTATTAGAGTAAATGATCTTACTTGTCTCTTATTTATAATTTTTGTAATCTTTTTTATCATATATTATCCGGCCAGTCTTTGAGAAACACTAGTTTGAACGTTGAATTGAACATGATTTATTTTACCAGTACCTATATTTAAAATAGCATTTCCTTTATTTGTACTTTCAATTGATGACCCTGACACCAAGATAGTTACAAGTGGCTGATCGTTATCTGTAGACCCTGACCCATTACTAGGAGCAGAACCAGATACAAAGAAAGAGACATTATTTATTTTTATATTCTGCGAAGTTACACGAAGTCTGGTGACACTAATTGAGTTGTCTGCATTACGAACATAGGAAAGCTTATAAATAGCACTATCCTTTTTATCTAAGTAATACCCGATTCTAGTGTCGTTATTTTGCGAGTCGTTATTTCTCCTAAAAACAATTCCTGTTCCTCCCATATCGTTGTTTTTACAGTCTTGCGGATCAAATAATGGAGCTTTGTCAGAATATGTATATGGATCATTATCGGTATATTTTACACAGTGGAAACTATTAGCATAACGCATTTCTCTAGTTACCATCTCAATGCTTAAGTTAACTTCATCAATAACTGTCTGTGTTCCAGAAACTTTAACGCTAATACTTTGCGCTAAAAATAGTGAACCGACAGCCAAAAGAATTAAAAAAGAAAAAATAGACACAGACATCATAAGCTCAATTAGGGTGAAAGCCTTAACTTTTCTTTTGTTTATTTTTTTATTTATTTTTAAAAAATAATTCTTCATCTTAATTTAATTAGTGCTACAAGGAGCAGAGCTCGTGTAGACAACCCCTGAGTTAAATACATGCACCGACCTCTTGTGTCCTGGCAACCAATTATCTTTGGTGCTTAACTCAATACAAGCGTTGTCTTCTGGATTTGATGTATTTCCATTTATATAAATCATGGCTTGTGGATTTGGTCTAACAAAGACAATACGAATTATTGAAAATAGAGCCGACGGATTAACATTGCCGTTAACATCGTTTGAACAGCTGATTGTTCCATTGGTACCAGAAATAGTTACACAGATATTGGATATATAAAAGTTTGTGCCGAAAAGCATTGTAGTTGATGCTTCTGTTCCTATGTCGTATAAACTATTGCCAATACCGATACCGCTATACGTTACAATTGAACTATCTACATTGTCAGCCCACATAACAGCTCTATCCTTGTTGTTGTTATACAAATAAACTCCATATCCTCCGATTGTTCCGCTCGACGAGTCCACAGAACTACCTCTTAATTGAGCCTCTTTAATAAAATAAGCTAATTTGTAAGTGGTGTTAGCAAGATTTACACGGACAGCCGAGTCTGGATATTTATAAAACATAATCATCGACATCATAGTTATGATACCTATACTTATAAGAAGCTCAATCAAAGTAAAAGCTTCCACTTTCCTTTTTTTAATAGAAAAAAACATATATATTACTTAACTATATAATATCACCTAACCGAATATTTTTATTATTGAATATATGTCTATATCTGTGAATAAAACAATAATCATTGCCAAAGTTATAAAAGGAATAAATGGAATTGATCTTCCAAATTTATAACCCTTAAGCAAAATAAGAATCACTCCGGTTAACGCTCCTAAGAATACCGACAACAAAAATACAGCAACTCCTTGTTCAACACTAAAGAAAGCCCCAACTGCCATATACATTAAGACATCACCAAATCCAAGCCATTTTCCTTTTGAAATTAGCCACAGGAAAAGAAACGGGAAAGAAACAATTATTGGAGACAATAAAATAGTTAAGGAAAGGTCAGAAGAACCAAAAAATCTAAAAAACAAGACAAATAAACAAAGAATCAAGAAACCTAAGAAGAAATTTACTGGTAATAATTTATGTTTTAAATCATAAAATGATATGACCCCTAAAGTTACAAAGAAGATGGAATAAAATAATAGCCACAATAACCCAGCAAGCAAACTTCCACCAATCAATATAAATTTATAAGTTAAGATAAAGATAACGCCATAGAAAACCTCCATTAAGAGGTTTTCTATGCCAAACTTGACCTTACAGTTTCTACATCTTCCTTGTAGGATTATGTACGAAACGAAAGGTATCAAGTCATACCACGCAATTTTATTCCCACAGGTCAAACATTTACTTCTAGCGTTCAAAACAGGAGCAACGTTTAGACGGCTAACTAATACATTAACAAAGCTTCCTATCGCAGAACCATAAACAAAGGAAAATAAATAAGGCAAATACGACACAATCTAACTATCTCTGACCAGTTACATCAAGCACACAGTCATTAACACCAGTACAAGTAGTTGTAGCACCATCTGCAGTCGCATCGGTTGGAAGATTAAGGTCTGTTGTCAAACCAACGCCAGGACCACCGATCATACCGCTTACCCAGTTTGGATAAGCAATTACTATAGGATTAGTAGTGTTAAAGAAACCACAAGCACCAACTGTCAAAGTAGGATTTGCAACAGCACTGTTACAATCTCTATCGTTTTCCAAAACTGGATTATACACTTCTAGGTGAACTCCCAAGTGATATCCGAAAGTCTCAGGGTCAGTACTACCGACAGAATTAGATGTATAAGTAACATAAGCGAATCTATCCTTTATCTGAGCATTTGGAGTAGCATAGGTTGATAGAACCGGCATATAAATCGGAGCCAAAATTGCAAGATTTGGAGGATAATTACCACGATTACCTTCAGCATAATCTTCAATGGCTAGCTGAGTTGCGTTTAATTCAGAAATTTTCTTAGCATCGCGCGCCTTCTTTCTAGCATTTTGAATTGGAGTTGCAATAATTGTAGACAAAAGTCCAATGATTGCGATAACCACCAAAAGTTCAATAAGTGTAAAACCTTTAAATTTATTTTCTTTGTTTGTTGTTTTCATAGTTAATTATTAATTGATAACCCAATATTAAAAGTATATCTAAATAAGGCAACAAAGCAATAGTAGTTGTGAACAGGCTAAAAATAAATACTTTTTAGGAAATGTCTGCTGAGAGCGAATACATAGGAAGAAGAACAGCTGCCACCAAAAATCCAACACCCAAACCAAGTCCAACAATCATTAAAGGTTCAATCAAAGAAATCGAAGTATCAATAGCGTCGTCAACTTCTCTTTTATAAAATAAAGCTAAACTCTTTAGAATTTTACCCAATTCTCCTGTTTCTTCACCTATTTTTATCATTTGTACCAAAACTACAGGTATCTCCGGCTCGTCAAAAAACGCTTTAGATAAAGGAAGTCCATCGGAAACTTTCTTGGAAATTCTGGCAAGCATTCTTTTATAAACCACATTATCTACAACTCCAGCTGTAATTTCCAAAGAACGAATAATCGGCACACCACTTGTTAACATGGTATTCATATTGTCTGCCAAACGAGTCAAAAACATTTTTTGATAAAGATTTTTGATAACGGGAATATTTAATTTAAATTCATCGATGTTATATCTTCCTTCTTCAGTCATACTATATCTCACAAATAACCATCCAAAAATAATAAGTCCAAATAGCAAAAATATACCGTAATCAACAAAAAAGCTAGAGATTCCCAGAACGACTTGAGTCACCCACGGCAGTGTCTGACCTTGATCAGCATACATAGCTGCCATTTTTGGAATAATAAAAACAAACATTACAATCATAACGGCAATAAAAGTGGTGATAACGAAAGCTGGATAAGTCAAAGCTTTTTTCGTCTTTTGTGCCAAATCATAATCTCTATCTAGATAGTCCGCCAAATAAAGAAAAACTTCTTTTAATTTTCCTGTTTCTTCTCCAGATTTAACCATACTGACGTAAAAAGAAGAGAAAGTTTCAGGATTTTCATTGAGAGCATCTGACAAAGAAACACCTTTTTCAATAGAGTCAGCAACTCTAGTTAAAATGATTTGTAAAGCTGGACTACTATTTTCCGCAGCCAATAATCTGAAAGTCTTTAATGCCGAAACACCAGACTCAAATAAAGTTGAAGCTTGTCTGGAAAAGATAACCATATCTTTTTGTTTAACTTTTCTTCTTGGTGTTCCGATTGACCCAAGTGAGGCTTCTGCTCTATCTAAAGCAGTATCTGTCGTTACTTCTTCTAAAGAAATAATATTAAAACCCCTTTTTTGCAAATCAGAAATCGCTACATCTTTCGAAGCACTGTCCATTTGTCCGTCTGTCTTTACTCCGTCCTTATCTATGACTTTATATTTAAGTAACATAAATTATTGTATTAATCTTTCAAAGAAATTTTTATTTTTAACTCTTTCTAGTGCTGATTCTCTTAAAATTTCACCTCTTTTAACTAAGTCTGCCAAATTTCTATCCAAATCAATCATGCCTTCGCTCATACCAGTTTCAATTAAAATATCTATTTCATGAGTTCTGTTCTCTCTAATCAAGTTAGCCACTGCTCCAGTGTTCAACAATAATTCACAAGCAGGAATTAGGCCTCCTGAAATTCTCGGAATTAATCTAATAGACATAATACCAAGCAAAGACCCAGCCAATTGAACACGAATCTGATCTTGTTGTTCTGGTGGGAAAGTGTCAATGATACGATCAATGGTTTGAGAAGCGCTATTGGCATGAAGGGTGGACAATACAAGGTGACCAGTTTCCGCAGCGGTTACAGCAGTTGAAATAGTTTCTCTGTCACGCATTTCTCCGATAAAAATAACATCAGCGTCTTGTCTGAAGGCATGTCTTAATGCTGTTGGAAAGTCCACCGTATCAATACTAACCTCTCTTTGCTCAATTATGGATTTGTCATTATCAAAAAGAAATTCTATCGGATCTTCGATGGTTACAATATGTCTTCTTGATTCTGAGTTGATAAGAGAAATCATAGAAGCCAAAGTGGTTGATTTTCCTTGTCCAATTGGTCCGACCACTATAAAAAAACCTTCTTTTTGTCTAGCTATTTCCATTAATTGTTCTGGCAAATTCAAATCTTTTATTTGTTTTACTTTTGGAACTAATCGGAGAGCCACAGAAACAACACCTCTTTGAAATGAAGCATTTCCACGCAAACGATATTCTTTTTTATGTTCGTATGAAAAATCTAATTCTTGTTTAATAACAAAACCAGTGAAAGCCTTTTCTCCAACCATTGATCTCAAAAATCCAACAGTGTCATCAGCGGTTAATTCTTTTTTTCTAGTTAATGGAACTAATTCTCTGCTTACTCTAACTGTTGGGAAATTCCCAACATTAAAGTGAATATCTGACCCACCCTCTTTAACAAGGGTCATAATTAAATCGTCGAGTTCTACATCGTAATTCATATAGTCATTATAACAAGCAAATGGAAAGTAGAAAGTGGATAGTATTTAAAAATCATTAATATTTAAAACTACATTTCATTAATTTCCGAGAATGGAACAAGTCCAGCCATACTTTTTAGAATAGCATCTTCTTTCATTGAGATGACACCTTTTAATCTAGCCATTTTCCACAAATTTTGATCAGTTTCTTTTTTCACAATTGCCGCTTCCATATCAGAGTCAATTTCTAGCACTTCAAATACTGGAACTCTACCTTTAAGTCCTGACGGATTTTCTTTTGTTCCGTTTGGTTCATGAAGTGGAACATTAAGATTTAACAATTTCTTGTATTCATCTGGCAAATCTTGAAACTCTCCATCAATCAAGGCTCTCATACCAGGAGTCATTTCTATTTCCTTAGCACATCCATCAGCTATTTTTCTAACCAGTCTTTGTCCAAGGGCAATATTAAGCGTTGGAGCAATAAGATACGGTTCAATACCCATATCAATTAAGCGAGTAATAACACCGACAGAAGTGTTGGTGTGAATTGTAGAGAACACTAAGTGACCCGTTAAAGCAGCCTGAATAGCCAATTGTGCGGTCTCAGCGTCACGAATTTCACCCACCATAATGACATCAGGGTCCTGACGCAAAATAGAACGAAGACCGGAAGCAAAAGTATATCCAATTTCTGGAAAAATCTGTGATTGGTTCATACTTGGCACGTTGTATTCAATAGGATCTTCAAGAGAAACCACGTTTTTATGTTCACGATCTAACTCACTTAACATGGCATAAAGAGTTGTTGTTTTTCCAGAACCAGTCGGACCTGAAATCAAAATAATTCCGTATGGTCTTGTGATGGCATTTCTCACTTCTTTTAATTGTCTTTCTGAAAAACCCATAGTACTTAGCTCCCTAACTCCTCTATAACTATCCAAAATACGAATAACCACCTTCTCACCGAAATATCCAGGGAAAGTAGAAACACGATAGTCCACGTAACGATCTTTCATCTTGGTGCTAAATCTTCCGTCTTGAGGCTTTCTTTTTTCATCAAGCTTCATGGTGCACAAAATTTTCACACGGGCGATAACCATTTCGTGAAGTGGAAGAGGTAAAGTGGTGGCCACATTCAAAATACCATCAAGACGAACTCTAACTCTGACATTTGTCCCAGTATGCTCGATGTGAATATCGCTGGCTTCAATGTTGATAGCGTAACGCAAAATGACACTCAAGATTTCTGGAACAGAAAGTTTTGTTAGCTTTTCATCCAAAATAGCGTCAATGTCAGTCAAATCCAGAATATCTTCTTCCCCTTCTTTTTTCTTTTTGTTTCTATCTAAGTCTCCCGATGTGTCTGAGGTGTTGTACTTCAAATCTTCCTCTTCAACTTGATCAACCAAACTCTCAGTACCAGGACCAAAGTAATTATCAAAAGCTTCGTAGGAAATCAAAAAAATCTTATAAGGAATATGGTCTCCTCCTAACAAAAACTGTAATCCGTCTATGACATTTCCTTTTTCTGGATCAACTATTCCAACGTGAAGAACTCCGTCTTTTTGTTCAATCGGAATAGCAAACATCTTCTTGGCTTGAGGTGTCGCGATAAATCTTGCTAATTTTTCATCTCTTCTAAAATTATCTCTGAAGATAGGAAGACCATACAAAACAGACCTAATCTGCATAATATCTTCCTTGGATATATTTTTTTCTGAAAGTAAAGTATCAACGACCGCCTCTTGATCAGTCTTTAATTTATCCTCTATTTCCCTACCCTCTTTTTGGGTTAGTTTGTTTTGACTAATTAGAAGATCTAGAAGAAGCATAAGGTGTAAACGGATTAGTTCTTCCGCGAGATGAGGTCTCGTTAATTGTCTCAGTAAAATCTTGGAAGCTACTTGTTTTATTTAAGAAATCATAATTGAAGGTGACTTTATCTTTAGTTACCATTTGTGAAAAAGTTGTCAGATTAGGACCAAGGAATTGTGTCATGCTTGCCCCAGAATCAACTATTGAAACAGAAGAGTCAGTCGAGCTAAATAATGTATAACCATAATAAGCAAGACCCAAAACAACCACACCAATAATAAGATCTGTAACGAGTTTTGAAGTTCCACTTTTGTTTGTGTTTTGTTGTTCTGTCATATTATTTATTAGTATTATAATAAGTTTCCATATTAACTTTATATATATATTGGTCAGTTGGTCCGTCCGGTGGAACGTTAAAGTTTAAAGATACTATATTATATATTCTCATACTGTTTTCAAATTTTTTCAATAAATCTTTAAACTTCGAATAACTCCCCTTAACCGAAAATGAAATGCTGTAACTAGACACCCCTGAGCCGTCGGTAGACCCTTGCTTCCCATAACCCAAATCGCTAGCAGAAAATCCATTTGAATTAATAATTAAATTAACCTCACTCATAAGTCTGATTGGATCTACTTTATCAGGTAACATTGTTTTCATTTTATCTAGTGAATCCTTAGGGATTTTATGATAGCTAGAAATTATGGCAGAAGCTTGATCGGTTATAGCTTTTGCTTGCGTATCAGCAATATCGTATGAATCATTTATAGATTTTAAGGTAGTGATACCCTTATCTGGCTGATAGATACTTCCAACGCCCGTATACAAAGGATTAATCAGTAAAAAATAAAGAGCTATTGAGCCGGCTATCATTAATAAATTGTAAAGTAATTTAGACATAATTATTGACTAGTAGGATTAACAGCTGAATTACTCTGCTGATTAACTGGTGAACCTTGGAAGGTACTATTTGAAGAATTAACGGTGCTACTTTCAAAATAAGCGTCAACATCTTCTGATCTATTTTTTACAGCAATAGCCATGTGGACAGCAAAATCAATAGAACCAGTGCTATTTGGATGAACAGACTTTACCTCAACCTCAGAAATAAAATTAGAATATGGAGCCCTATTAAAGGTATCTATTTGTTGTATAACTGAGTGATAGTCTGGTGCGTTTCCTGAAATATCAACAACGTATTTCTTGCCTGCGTCAGTACTGGCTATAGAAAAATTTTTTAAAGTTATGTTGTCTTCAATACTTCTCTCAAGAATATCAAAAGCTGAGGTTACGTAGGTTTTATTATTAACCATATCGCCTAAAACTTTAAGTCTGACGGACACACTTTTAAGTTCATCAATCGAAACTCCACTTAAAATAGACTGAATGTCTTTATCTTTTTGGTCTATTCTTGCTTGTTTAGCGTTTATTTGTCCCTCTAAATATATTTTATAAGCAAATAATCCTCCGGCAGTTATTAAACAAGCAATAAAGACAACAGTTAATAATATGCCGATAGCGTCAGCTCCTTTACCTTTTGCTCTTCCAACATAGGACATTACGTCACCGGCCTTGCTGTCACCGCCTCCGCTATCTTTTGATTTAAATGAAAATGGCATAAATTAAGAAAGTAATTTCTTTAGTGCAAGACCCACAGCAACAGAATAGGATGGACCTATTTTATGAATCATATCTTGCAAAAACGGAGGGACGTTAACCTGATCAAATGGTGTTGCGATTTTCATATCTCCCTGAACAGTCTTTTTGTACATTTCTGAAATGCCTTCAATTCGCGCACCACCGCCAGTAACGACTACTCCGCTTATACTCTGATTATACTTTCTTTCGTACATAAGTAGAAGACGTGCAACCTCACCAAACAGTGGATAACTCGAAAGTTCCATCACTTCTTTAAAATAAGAATTTGATTGATCTCCCTTGTAACCGAATTCTCTTTTTGATTCTTCGGCGACCTTAACAGAAACAGAGAGCGCTCTTGATAATTGAATTGTTGCTTCTTGAGATCCGTGACTAATGACATGCATATCAACAATAATTCCAGAGCTGGCCAAACTAACCGTAGTAAATGATCCGCCGATATCAACAATAACCACCAGCCCACTATTTGGAGCTATACCCAAACTACGCACCAAACTAAACCCCTCTATTTCATAATCAACGTTTAAAAACCCTAGTTTATTGACTATTCGGTCATACATATAAAGTCTCTCGTTCTTCACAGCGGCGATAATAATATTTATATTTTTCTTATCAGCTCCATCATCGTAAAGTAAATTAGGTACCCTCCACCAATCAAGTTGCACTTCACTTATTGGTATTGGAATATATTTTCTAGCTTCAAGAGGAATCATTGTTTTTAATGAAGAATCATCAACACCAGGAACTGAAATCATAGAAATAAACGATGACACTGGATCAATGGAAAAATTTGCTTCTTTTGAAGTAACTTTTGCTTCTTTTAATAAATCTTGTATAGCCTCGGTTAATTTTTCTTCGCCTAGATTTGTTGCTTGACCAGCTTCTAGTCCAGCGTAAGGCCCAAGCTCAACTTCACCGTAAGTTTGAAGCAGTAATCTTTCTTTTTCTTTTTTTACTTGAACAACTTTTATAGATGTCGTGCCGATATCAATACCTATAGCTTCTTTGACATTGTTGCCACCGAAAATATTAAACATAACTTAATTATACAACATAAAATTACGATTCTATTATAAAATAACTGTATATGTGGATTTTCCATAATTTTACAGAAAAATTATTTGATACATTTTTTCCGAAGAAATGTATCGGGTGTAAAAAAGAGAACACAATAATTTGCAAAATTTGTCTAAATAATTTAAGAAAGAATATAGATACAGAAAATCTTTTAGTTTATTCATATTTTTCATACAAGGATTTACTAACTAGAAAAATAATTAGAAATATAAAATATTTCCATAGAAAAGACCTAATAAATCCGTTAACTTCAGAATCTTTTTATTATTTTAGTTTTGTTTTAAGCGAAATAGATAATCCAATAATTATCCCAATACCAGTATCAAAAATAAGATTGTATGTTCGAGGATATAATCAAGCTGAGCTTATTGCTAAAGAGTTTTCAAACTTTTTTAAAGTAGATTTATATAACAATATTTTAATAAAAAATAAAACAAATAAAAGACAAGCGATAATAAGAAACAAAAACGAAAGAATAGAAAATATTAAAAATTCTTTTGCCGTTAAAAATAAAGAAGAAATTTTTGAGAAAAATATAATTTTAATAGATGATGTTGCTACAAGTTATGCCACCATGAATGAAGCTAGAAATATTTTATTAAAAAATGGAGCAAAGAAAGTAATAGGTTTTACATTGGCACATTAAATAATGAAAAAGAAAGGCGCCGAAAGCAAAGCTTTCGGCGCCTTTTTAAAAGATTAAGATTTGTTTATTATTTATTGAAAAAACTTTTTAAAAAATTAGTAATAGTTGCTGTATTTACCACAGTGTTTGCAATAGTATTTACTGTAGCCTCACTATTTTGTAAGGTTGGCTGACCACTTGGCGCGACAACAGATGTTTGAGTGTTTTGTGCTGCTGGTGCACCAGAAGAATTCATCATTACTCCCCGCTTTATCCCCTCTCCTCTATTTGCTCCGCGCATCATGGGAGTACCTGAGGCAGCTTGAGGTCTCTCGAGTTTGTTGCCAACTATAGCCTTTATTTTAGCTTCGTATTCAGTACGAATCGCCAAAACTTTATCCTCCATTTCTTTTAGTAACGCTTTAACTTGAGCATCTTTTGCTGAATCACCTGTAGAAATCTGAGGTGGTACCATCATGTTACTAATCACACTAGGGATTTTTGGTTGAGGTTTATTTTCATTTTGATTATCCTGTTGTGCCAAAGCAAAAGAGGTCATCATAAAAATAGAAACAGTTCCGATTACTAATTTTTTGTTCATAGATATATTAAATTTAATTAATTGCACTTCTTTACATTATATCTTAAATAAACACCCTTTCACACCCCTGTCTATTAGATACAAAAAGAACAACCGCACCGTTTGGTGCGGTTGTTCTTTTATGTCTTTTTAAAAAGCAATGGAAAGATCTAGTAACTCATTATGACTTGTACAATTTATGGATTCACAATGAGTTTTCCGACCATACCTTTGTCTCTATGACTATCTACCGAACAGTAATATTGGAAGGTTCCCGCTTTATCAGCTACGAATTGTATAACACTTTCACCTCCAGTTTGAAGATTTGGTGTTCCGACTCCATAACCTTCCACTTGTAGATTATGAAATCCATTATCATCTCTAAAAGTTATTTTAACCGTATCCCCTTTGTTAACTGTTATTACATTTGGAGACATTGAGAAATTACTTCCAGAAACAATAAACTCCTTTACTTTCACAGGGGTCTGACTGTTTCCAGTGTTCCCAGTATCTTGTGCTTGATTTGTAGGTGTAGCACCTGAGTTATTGTCGTAGGGCTGACTATTAGTTGAAGATGTGGACTGAGTGTTCTCTACTTGTGATGTATTTGGAGAGTAAATATATACCCCGATACCAATGATTATGATTATTAAGAGCACTATCCAATAAATTCTTTTGTTCATATTTTTTATATTAGTAGATTTTTATAATGAGTTGTTGCTTTTAGATGATGAATCGTTTGACGCGTTCCCCGAAGAGGAATTGTGACTTACTTCTGTCTGAGTTAATGTCTTAGTAAACATTTCTCTAGATAATTTTCCGAAGAAACCTGTCGCTGGGAGATTATTTTTCTTTTGCCATGCTATAAGTGCGTTTCTAGTTAGTGGTCCGAAAAATCCAGTAGTATTATTTATTTTTAGGAATCCCATACTAATTAATACTTTTTGTAAAGCTGTGACGTTATCACCTTTGGTACCTAAGCTGAGATTTTTATCAAGATTTACAGAAGTAGCGCCCAAGACTTTTCCACTGTTTCGGTTAGAATCGTGAGATGTGGTATCACTTTTTGATTCGTTAGAGTTATCGTTTTTAGTTTTGTTATTGTCCTTTGTAGATTTATCGTTGTGATTGTTATCTGTAGAAGATTCATGTTCTGAAATAAAGAATCCAGAGCTACCTCCACCACCGCCTCCACCTCCTGTTACTACTGGTGGAACAACCACTGGTGCAGTCACAGTAATAGTTGAAGTACCTGTAACTGTAGTTGTACCACTAGTAACTGTAGCTATAATATTTGCAGTTCCAGCAGAGATAGCTGCAACTAATCCAGAGACAGCATCTACTGTTGCTACAGCGGTGTTATCTGAAGACCATGCTGTTGTAGCTCCAACAAAAGCTGTACTACTTGCATCAAGCGGTAATGCACTTAACGCTTGAGTAGCACCAACTAAGATTGAAGCAGTTGTAGGTGTTACATTTACGCTTGTGAGAATTGGAGTTGAGGTAGCTATTACAGGTGGAGGAGTCACTACAGGTGCAGTAACTGTAATTACTGAAGTACCTGTTACAGTTGTCGTACCACTTACTGCAGTTGCTGTAATCGTCGCCGAACCTGCTCCGATAGCTGTAACCAATCCAGTTGTAAGATTAACTGTTGCTACTGCAGTATTGTTTGAAGACCACACTGTTGTAGCTCCAACAAAAGCTGTACTACTTGCATCAAGCGGTAATGCACTTAACGCTTGAGTAGCACCAACTAAGATTGAAGCAGTTGTAGGTGTTACATTTACGCTTGTGAGAATTGGAGTTGAGGTAGCTATTACAGGTGGAGGAGTCACTACAGGTGCAGTAACTGTAATTACTGAAGTACCTGTTACAGTTGTCGTACCACTTACTGCAGTTGCTGTAATGGTAGATGTTCCTGCTCCGATAGCTGTAACTAATCCATTTGCATCAACAGTTGCAATAGTTGTATCGCTAGATGACCATGTTACTGTTGCACCAACAAAAGTTGTACTATTTTGGTCAAGAGCTGATGATGTTAGTTGTTGTGTAGCACCAACTAAGATTGAAGCAGTTCCTGGTGTTACATTTACGCTTGTGAGAATTGGAACTGGATTTACTGTTACAGTTGTAGTTCCGGTAACAGTGCGTCCTTTATTAATTGCCGTTGCAGTAATTATTACCGAACCTGGAGCTACCGCTGTAATGAGACCAGTAGAATTCACTGTTGCAATAGTAGTATTTGAAGAAGTAAAAGATGGAGTGACACCAGCAATATTAGCGCCGTTTTGGTCAAGAATACTTGTAACAATCTGTTGAGTGCTGCCAACTATAACCGAAACACTAGCAGGTGTTGTAACAACACTTGTCAGAATGGAACCACCTGGTGCAGGAGCTGGAGCTACTGTGGTCACGGTAATTGTTCCTGTTCCAGTTACTGTTGTTGTTCCAGAGACTGCAGTTGCTGTAATCGTTGCCGAACCGACTGATACAGCAGTAACTAGCCCTGCTACTGAGACACTTGCAACTGCTGGGTTGGAAGATGACCAAGTAATATTCGCACCGATAAATGCGGAGGCGTTCTGATCAAGCGGACTTGCTGTTAATTGCTGTGTTGCACCAACTGCAATAGATGCAGTTGCTGGCGAGACAGAAACACTAAAGAGAACAGGACTAGGGGTTGGTGCTGGAACAGGAGCATTTACTGTTATAACAGATGTTCCTGTTACCGTATTTATTCCATCGGTAACGGTTGAAGTAATTGTCGCTGTTCCGCCAGAAATAGCTGTAACAAGACCAGTTGCATCAACGGAAGCAACGTTTGAGTTTGACGAAGTCCATGTTGCAGTTGTTCCAGGGAAAGCTAATCCATTTTGATCAAAAGGAGAAGCGGTCAACGCCTGAGTTCCCCCTATAGAGAGCGTTGCAGTTGTTGGCGTCATTGTTACACTTGTTAAAACAGGAGAAGTGATGGTAATAATCGAGGTACCCGTAACGGTTGTGGTTCCACTTACTACAGTCGCAGTAATTGTTATTGTTGCAGGTAGAAGTCGGCCACTTATTACCTTTGCAACTGTTACAAGTCCCGTTGCATCAACTGTTGCTAGAGTTGGAGCAGAAGATGTCCAAGTAACAGTTGCTCCGGTTATTGCTGTACCATTTTGATCGAGCGGACTTGCCGAAAGTTGTTGAGTGGTAGCTTTAGGAACAAAAGCGGAAGCAGGAGTAACTGATACACTTGTGAGAATTGGAGTTGAGGTAGCTATTACAGGTGGAGGAGTAACTACTGGAGCAGTAACCGTAATGACTGAAGTACCTGTAACTGTAGTTGTACCGCTAGTGACTGTAGCTACAATGTTTGCAGTTCCAGCTGAAACAGCTGTAACTAATCCAGATGTAGCGTCTACTGTTGCTATTGCAGTATTATCTGAAGACCACACTGTTGTAGCTCCAACAAAAGCTGTACTACTTGCATCAAGCGGTGAAGCACTTAAGGCTTGAGTAGCACCAACTAGAATTGAAGCGGTTGTAGGTGTTACATTTACGCTTGTGAGAATTGGAGTAGGCGCAGGTGGAGGAGTCACTACAGGTGCAGTAACTGTAATTACTGAAGTACCTGTTACAGTTGTAGTTCCAGAAACAGCAGTTGCTGTAATCGTCGCCGAACCTGCTCCGATAGCTGTAACCAATCCAGTTGTAAGATTAACTGTTGCTACTGCAGTATTGTTTGAAGACCACACTGTTGTAGCTCCAACAAAAGTTGTACTGCTTGCATCAAGTGGTGACGCTGTTAACGCTTGAGTAGCACCAACTAAGATTGAAGCAGTTGTAGGTGTTACATTTACACTTGTGAGAATTGGAGTAGAGGTAGCTATTACAGGTGGAGGAGTTACGACCACTGGTGCAGATACATTTACATCGGTTGGTCCAAGAATATTTGATAGAGCTAGACTAGAACCGAAAGCAAACTGTCCTCCGAATGTACTAGTGCCAATTGCTGAAGCGGGGATACTAACAGTATATTGATCTACTGTAGATGTGGCTCCACTTAACACTGCCCACTTAATGTGACCAACTTGTGTTATGTCTCCTGTTCCAGGAGCTGATACAACCCATCCTGCTGGCAACACTTCATCAATGATATAAAAATCATTTGGTGCTGTTGTATCTGGAGGAGTTACATTAATAGTTAAAGTAACAGTTAATGGTGTCCCTGCAGTTGGTGTTGTGGTAGAGAAACTACGAGTGACGTCGGATGCAAAAGCAGAGTTTGCTCCTAACACTGAGAAGAATAAAAGTCCTAAAGACATCATTCCTAATTTCTTGATTTTTGATTTTAAATTTGTCATATTTTTTAAGTTGATAAGTTAATTTATGTTAATTTATTTTGTAATTGCTTTTTAATTTTCTTAATTATTTTTTTTAATATATTTTTCATTCTTTTTTCAATAATTCCATTAATTATTATTTACTACCCTTAACACTAATTTAATCGTAATAAATACATAATGAAGTTTTTATGAACTCTTTTAACACCCTGCCCCGACCTTCCAAAAGCCTATGGCTTTAAGAAGAAGTAAGCTGAGCACATTGCCAGTCTTCCATCCTCTTATATAATTTAAAATTTCTAGAGTAGATATAACTCCGTCACCGTTAGTGTCAGCACCAGTAATACAAATGCTTGGTGTCGGTACTGGTGTTGGTGATAAGACAGTTATTACTGATGTCCCGGTCACAGTTGTTGATCCACTAACTGCTGTTGCAATAATAGTTGATGTTCCAGATGACACACCGGTAACCGTACCAGTAGCATTTACAGTGGCAACTGCAGTGTTAGACGATGACCATGTAACTGTTGCACCAGAAAATGTTCCACCAGTTTGGTCTTTCAAAATAACTGTAAAAGCCTGAGTCCCCGAGGCAGTGATTGTAGATGTTGCTGAAGTGATTGTGACGCTAGTCAATACAGGACTTACTACGGTGATTGTCGTAGTACTGGTGACCGTTTTTGTTCCGCTTACCGCAGTTGCAGTTATGTTCGCCGTGCCTGCTCCGACTGCCGTTATTAATCCTGTTGTCGGATTTATGCTTGCTATTGCGGGATTATTGGAAGCCCACGTGACAGTTGCTCCGACAAACGCTACGCCACTTTGATCCAATGGATTTGCAGTTAATTGTTGTGTCGTGCTGACCAAGAACGGAACTGTAGAAGAAGCTATTGTAACTGTTGTAAGAACAGGTGTTACTGTAATTGTCGCTGTACCTGTAACAGTTGATGCCCCATTTGTGGCACTTGCGGTAATCGTTGTAGTTCCAGACGCAAGACCTGTAACCGTGCCAGTAGCACTTACAGTGGCAACCGCAGTGTTAGAGGAAGACCACACTATGGTTGTTGTCCCAGTAAAGGCAACACCATTTTGATCAAGAAGACTCACAGTAAGTTGTGTCCCACCGACTCCAATTGTTGCTGTTCCCGGAGTTACCGTTACGAACGTAAGAGTAATTACCGGAGTAACAGTGAGAACAGAGGGTACGAATGTAATCGTGTAATTAGGACTTGTCGCACCGCTTACGGTGATGGGATATGTGCCCGCCGGACTCGTGATGAGTGCGGTTGTAGATAGCACCACAGGTGTCGCGAGCGAGGCCAATGTGTCACCATTCACGAAGCCAGTAGTAGTCGATGTTAGAGTTGGATTCGCCGTACCAAAAGGTCTAGACTGCAGGTTGGCGGTAATAGTAAGCGGTGCCGAAGTTACCGTAAGCGTAGACGGAACAAAAGTAATCGTGTAGTTAGGACTGGTCGCACCGCTCGGTGTAATAGGATATGTACCAGTCGGACTCGTCGTGGTGGCGGTTGTAAATAGCGCAACAGGTACAGTAAGTACCGCCGCAGTTTCGCCATTCACGAAGCCAGTAGTAGTCGATGTTAGAGTTGGATTCGCCGTGCCGTAAACCTTACTCTGCACTAGTGCCGTAACCGTGAGCGGTGCGGGGGCAATGGAGAACGTTTGCAACACATTCGTCGCCGGAAGGAAGTTTGCATCCCCAGCTTGAGAAGCGGTCACGGTGCAAGAACCTAATCCAGTTATATGAACAAGTGTACTCGTAGCAGTACACGAACCCGTTGCGGTGAATGCGACCGTGAGCCCAGAGCTCGACGTTGCAGAAACCGAGAAATCAGCCGCTCCGTATGTCTTACCAGTAAGTACAGAAAAGGAAATCGTTTGAGGCTGTCTGATAGTTGTTATCGTGTACGTATTCGTCGTGATACCGTCTTGAGCAATGACCTGAAGAGTATCTCCAGTGAGGACCAGACCATTTTCCTGGAAACCATTCGTTTGAAATATACCGAAAATGGTCGCTCCAGCTGCGGGCGTCAAGTTAGATAGGACTACGGACGGCGTAGTAGAGGCCAGAACATTAGTGATAGTGTGGAGTGTGTTGTTGACCGTGTATGCGGTTGAAGATAGGGTAGCATTCGTGCTCGGAGCCACCGTGCTTGCATTTGTCGCGCCCAAGTTCACAAACCCTCCGAGTACCGTTCCGTCAGTAGCGGTTACCGTTCCGGGTGCGTAGGTAACACTAACCGTTTGAGCAGATAGAATTGTTGTTGCAATAGACAGTGCAATAGTTGCAGAACCAGCTGGATTCACAGCTGCTCCGATTATAGAGTCTGCAACACCATTAACCGAGACCGCAAAGCCCGATGGGCTGACCGAGGGTGACATCACTTTGTCAAAAGTAATCGAAACAATACTCCCTGTCGCATCAGTTGTAGCACTTACTGGAAGTGGCGGAGCTGGAGGAGGAGGTGTGTTTGGGTTCGGATTTACCGTCACAGGAGCAAATGCGGTGACAATGCCACCCGCACCATCATCAGCAGTGACGATAATATTTATAGGACCACCTGCGACAACACCAGTAACCACACCGCCAGCATTTACTGTAGCGATAAGAGAATCCCCTGATGCAAAGCTCACCGTTGCTCCCACGAACGGAGCACCTAACTGGTCAAGAGGAGTCGCAGTAAGCAGAGTTGTTGAGCCAACGGTAATGGTGGGTGATGCTGGAGTTACACTCACCGAAAACAACTTTGGTCCTAATTTTCCTGCCGCATGTGTAGGCAATGTTAACGTAGTAAGCATTATTGAAATTACACCGACCATACCAGCAATCTTTTTAATTTTTTTTTGCAAAAACTTTACACGACCATTTTTGAGTGTTTCCAAAATGTTTTTTATTTTTATCAAACTTTTGGAAACCCTTTTTGTTAAGACCGATATTTTTTTCATAATTATTTTTAATTTAATTTTTAATTTATGTCGTCAATTTCCAAAAGAAATATTAGAATCTGAATATTCCGCCTAATTTGCTAAAAAAATTACTTATACTATTTTCAAAACTAGAAATAAAATTTGATGCCCCTTGTCCACTTTGGATATTGTCTTGTCCACCTTCTGACTGACTTGAGCCATTGTTGTCTGATTCAACATCCATTCCTGAAGAAGACTTGTCTATAAATAAAGCGTTGGAAGAAGCTGTGTTTACTGAAGAATCTTCTCTGTTTTGCTCTCCATTTAATTCGAAGGAAGAATCGGAAGAAGAATTAGACGATGAGCTTAAAGAAGAATTATCATCTCCCACATCTTCTGCAGAATTATTAGAGCCACCGACATCGTTACTGTTATCTTCTGATACGTTAGAGCTTGAGCTATCTGTAACACTTCCGCTTGCCACATTATCATCTCCACGACTATTTCTACTTCCTTGATTTTCATTAGTATCTAAAACAGAGCCATCATCACCACGACCTCTTTGTGCTTGTATAGACGCAGAATTATCACTACCGTCACTGCCACCATTTGTGACCAAACTTTCTCCATGTTCTTCAAAATTTATAGCTGAGTCAATGCCACTGATGTTAGAATTCGTACCCCCACTTTCCCCTTCTTTAGCAAACGCAATATCTCCTGTCATGGCCAGAAGGGAAAATGCCAAAACAGCCAAAGCAAACAATGAATGTAATTTTATTTTTTCTATTTTCATAATAATTTTATATTTTTATTTTTTTAATTTTGATTACTTAATAATTTTTCATTTACCTATCCATTTAATTTCATAAATTTCACAATGTGGTCAGCATAACAAAGAGAGGATGAAGTTTTTATGAACTATCTAACCCTTAGATTTCTAATAACTTCCTGCTCTCTCTTCTCTTCTTAGAGCTTTTATCTTTGATGATAAATTTTTCAATGTGAATGGCTTAACGAGATAATCATAAACTCCGAAAGAGTACGCTGTTAAAATGTCACTTAAACTATCTCGTGCCGTCATCATGATTACTGGAACTTGTATATTCTCCTCATTCATATCGCTTAAAATATCAAGTCCATCTTTTCCGGGAAGCATCAAATCTAGAAGTATGAGATCATACTCTGGATAATGCGCCTCTATAATTCTCTTACCAACTAATCCGTCTGTGTAGTAGTCAGCTTTTTGTCCAGTGGCTTCAAAATAAGATTTCAATAGTTTGGCGAGACTTTCATCATCTTCAATTATCAATATTTTTAGAATTTTCATATTTTTAATTAATTAGTCTTGTTAATGTGTTTACTTAAGCATTGGTCTTTTGAGTGTCTATGACATTATATTGGCACTAACCACATGAAGTTGGCATGAAGACCAGACAGTTGTCTTTTGTATAATTTTGTGTCATATATATACTATTAGTCATTGTTGGAAAGAATAGATAAAAGGGTTATGTTTTTAATTTTTAATAATAAAAATCTCACTTATGATTGCTAAAGTAAAAAAAATAAAAGAGACCTCAGATTCTGAAGAATTTATGGCGAATTTGGAGCACTTAAATAAGGAGCTCACAAAATTTAAACTCGCGGTGGAAAACTCCTCTGACCACATAGTCATCACAGATCAGGATGGGATTGTGATTTATGCCAACAAAGCAGTTGAAAGAAGTACGGGATATAAGATTGAAGAAGTTTTAAATAGAAAAGCAGGAGTTCTGTGGGGTAAAAAAATGACTCCGGAATTTTATATAGAACTTTGGAAAGTTATAAAAATAGAAAAAAGAAGTTACGTCGGAGAAGTTGTAAATGTTAGAAAAAATGGCGAAGTGTATCATGCTCACGTTTCCATTTCTCCTGTTTTAGATGAAAATCATGATATATTATTTTTCGTCGGTGTAGAAAGAGACATTACAGAAGAAAGAGAAATGGATAAAGTAAAAAACGAATTCATTTCTTTCGTTTCTCATCAAATGAGAACGCCACTGGCAAGTATCGGTTTGTCTGCTGAGATGCTTTTATCTGGTGTTGCTGTCAAAGCTTTACCTGAACAAAAAAAATATTTAAAAATTATTTCCCAAGAAATAAAAGGTATGGCCGATATGATTGAACTCTTTCTTAATGTTTCGCGTATTGAACTTGGAAAGTTTCATTTGAATCCGGAAAAAACTGATATCAAAAAATTTACTGACAGCGTTATAGATAAAATTCTTCCTCTTATTAAGAGTAAAAAAATAAACCTTAAAAAGGCTTACGGAAAAAATATTCCGCTAATTAATATTGATAAAAACATAATGTATCTAATTTTAGAAAATCTTCTTTCCAATTCCGTGAAATACACCGACGAAGGAGGTTGTATAATTGTAAAAATTGAACCAACAAAAAAAGATATTATTGTAAGTGTGGAAGACACTGGTGGTGGAATTCCTGAAGAGGAACATCCGAAAATTTTTACCAAGTTTTATAGAGCCCCTGATATCGTTGATAAAAAAGTAAAAAGCTCTGGACTTGGACTTTATTTGGTTAAAAAATCTATCGAAGAAGCTGGTGGTGATGTTTGGTTTGAATCAAAATTAAACAAAGGCACAACATTTTATGTAAGCGTGCCATTAGAAGGAATGAAAAAACATAAAGAATAATTAAACAGCCTCTTTGCTTCTTAGCACATATCCTATACCACGAACAGTTTCAATCAGTTTTTCTCCTTTTGCCCCAATTTTCTTTCTTAAGTTTTTTATATGAACATCTAAAATATTAGAAAAAGAATTAAACTCAAAGTCCCAGACTTTACTTAATATATCTTCACGATTTACAGCAACATCTGGGTTTCTCATAAGAATTTCCAAGACTCTAAATTCTTTTAAAGTTAATTTCAATTCTTTCTTTCCGTAACTTGCTTTCATTTTTGAACTATCCAATTCTAAACCACCAATTTTAAGTGTCACCGGTAGAGTTTTTTTCGGTCTTCTGGTAAGCGCTCTTATTCTTGCTAAGAGTTCTTTAAACATAAAGGGCTTAACCAAATAATCATCGGCTCCACAATCAAGCATGGCAACCTTATCGGTAATGTCACTTCTGGCAGTGAGGGCGAGTACTGGAGTAGAGATTCCTCTTTCACGAAGAGATGTGCAAATTTGAAATCCAGTTTTACCTGGTAGAGTTAAATCAAGAATTATAATATCGTAATCTTGATGATTAATTAAAATTCTCCTTTCAGCCAAAGTGCCATCAGCAATATGGTCTACGGCATACCCTTCGTTTTCCAATCCGTCTTTAACTAGTTCCGCCAAAGACTCTTCATCTTCGACAATAAGGACTCTCATAAAATGATTTTAGTATTTATGTTAATTATTAAAACTAACTATTTAAAAACTCAAAAACCTAAACGAACCCAATCCCCGTTTATCTATATTACTACAAAATTAATACAAAATGTCAATAACTCAAATTGTCGGTAACAAGAGAGCTTGAACTTCTTTTTATTATCTTCTTCTAACAATTGGTTGATTTAATGGTATTCCTGCCGCTTGTAATAAACCAGCCATACCACGAAATACCCTATTACTTATCATAGCTTGTGCGACAGGGTCTGTTACATTAGTTACAGGATTAGCGGTCACAGTCTGAGTAGGTGTCGGCGTAACTGTTTGCGGTACAACTGGATTTATAGTTTGGTCATTAGTGTTAACGGATGAAGCCTGAACATTATTGGTTACATTATTAGTTTTAGTATTAATTTTAGTTACAGATGCGACTAAACTTTTATCCTCTACGCGAGTAGCGTTTATATTTCTTCCCACAGGCATTCCTTGCACGTAAAGAGTGTCACCAATAGCTATATCTGTAATAGACGCCTTAACGTTTGCTTTAAAAATAATCGCATTAGATATATTTACGTTGTAAGACCCACTCTTTCCTGATACAACCAAACTACTTCCGCTAATGGATCTAACTTTTCCAACTAGCATTGCCTTTTGCCCTGTCATCATTCTTGCTCCACTTACTCCTTTCATAATCCCGTTGCCATGTGCCGCACTAGCTGGAACTACTATAAAACCAAGTAGTAACGCAATAGATCCGAGCGCAATATTTAATTTATTCATAATTTTTAGATTTTTCATATTTAGATTATAAGTTCAAGCCTACCTTAATGTTAGACGAACATAACCAGATTCTATTACAACCAACATGAAGAACGTGTGAATGAGAAATACGCCTGTTCTTGTGTACAAACACTAAACCCTTCAGCTCGTTTGCTTTGTATGATAGAATACTCAAACATGGGCCTATAGTACAGTGGTAGTATGCCGGTCTCCAAAACCGTTGACCGAGGTTCGAATCCTCGTGGGCCCGCAAAAACTAAAACACACGATTAACTTCGTGTGTTTTATATTTAAGGTGTAGAAATTTTAAAAAGTCAGAAATTGATGAAGATACACGAAACGAGAAATTTTTGGAAGAAGACGTAGAAGACTACGGCGACTAACAAAAATGAACTCGTGACAAAGTAGCTTCGCAATTTCTGACTTTTTAATTATTTTTTACTCTCTTTGAACATCACATGCTTACGTAGCTTCTTTGAATACTTCTTAAGCTCAATCTTGCGAGTAATTTGCTTCTTGTTCTTGGTTGTATGATAAACCTCGCCAGATTCCTTATTCTTCATTATTATTAGATGATCTTGAACTTTTGACATAGTTTTCAAATGTTAACCTATTTTGCAATGTTTTGCAACAAATAGGCTTATTTTATCTAAAATTTCCCATTAAAATACTCTTCTAATTTATCAATAGCAATTCTTTCTTGCTTCATTGTGTCTCTGTCTCTGACAGTTACCATTTTGTCATTTAGACTATCAAAATCAACGGTCACACAATATGGAGTACCGATTTCATCTTGCCTTCTGTAACGTTTACCAATTGACTGAGTTTCATCATATTGAACACGTGCTATTTTTCTTAATTTTTTAACAATCTCTTGTGCTGGCACAGAAAGCTCGTCTTTTTTAGAAAGTGGAAGCACGGCAATTTGAATTGGTGCAACAGACGGAACAAAAGCAAGTACAGTGCGTGTCTCACCCTCAACTTCTTCTTCTCTGTATGCGCTAGTTAAAACTGCGAGCACTGTTCTTTCCACACCAATTGATGGCTCTATGCAGTGTGGAATAAATCTCTCCTTTGTTTCTTCATCAAAATATGATAAATCAGTTTTACTAAATTCACTGTGTTGCTTTAAATCAAAATCAGTACGATATGCAAGGCCAGCTAATTCCTTTTGCCCAATTGGAAAATCAAACTCAAAATCAATGGTTCTTTTACTGTAATGAGCTCGGTCATTATCCCCTATTTCTATTTCGTGAATTGATTTTTCTGGTAGTCCAACAGACATCATCCACGCTTTAAATTCTTTTCTTAAATGTTCAAAAGTTTCTTCCCATTTTGATGGATGACAAAAATATTCTATTTCCATTTGCTCCATTTCGCGCAAACGAAAGATAAAATCTCTTGGGGCAATTTCATTTCTAAAAGCTTTACCAATTTGAGCTAATCCAAAAGATAATTTTGGGTGGAAACTATCAACTACATTTTTGAAATTAACAAACATTCCTCCAGCCGTCTCTGGACGAAGATAGGAAATAGAATTTTGATCTTCGGTAGCACCAATTTGAGTCTTAAACATCATATTAAACTGACGTGACGCTCCGAGAACTTCTTTATCATCAGGACAACGTCTTATACCATCAGTTCCCGCTTCAACAGTATCTTCACGAAATCTCTTTTTACATTTTGGACATTCCACAAGTGGGTCAGAAAATCCAGAGACGTGACCAGATGCTTCCCAAGCTTTGGGATTCATTAAAATATCAGCATCAATGCCATAAATATCATCCCGGTTGGTAACAAAATGATTCCACCAGCTATTCTGTATATTTTTCTTTAAAGCCACTCCAAGTGGACCATAATCAAAAGTTCCAGCAAGTCCTCCGTATATTTCGCTACCTGGAAAAATAAACCCTCTTCTTTTACAAAGAGAGACTATTTTTTCCATATCAACTTTCCCATTAGTATTTGTTTCTGACATATATAAAAGTCATTCTATCATTTATAAAATATACTTTCCACCGCTTTTAATACAAGATGCGCTGGATTACTTTCCTGTACTAAACGAAGAGACTTCAAGTATTTGGTCTTTTCTTACACTATATAAAATTGCCTTTCCTGAAGGAACATAAAGTAAAACCTTGTCACCTAGTTCCGCTCTTTTAAAAAATTCTTGCCCACGAAGTCTTTCTAGATTGGAAACTGTCGCTAAGGTTGGTTCTTCGTCATCAGGCAATGCTATATGTCTCCCTACAAGAGCTTTTATTCTATAAAGTTCTTCTTTTGCTGTTTGCGCTGGGTCTTCTTGACCTTTGATAGCGGAACTTGTGGATTCTTTGCTTGGAGATATGTTTACTGCTTTTATTTCCTCAAGAAGAGTTGTGTTTTCTTTTTCGGAAGATTTAATTTGATACTCGGAGGATTTTATATTTTTATAATAAAAAAAAGATAAAACTAAAACTAAAACAAGAACCAAAGGATATATTATATTCTTTAATTTAAGTTTTGACATATATAAAAGTCATTCTATCATAAAAAAGAAGCAAGATGAAAGGATTAAAAGAATCAAGAAGGGTGAACCAGCCAAGCTGATTCACCCTTTATTCTTGCTTCATACTTCCTACTTCTTTTTAAAATTAATATCCGAAAAATCCACCAACTGAAGAATTTAGAACTTTAAGAATTCCGTTTATAGAAAACATAATAAATAGCCCAATAGTTCCCCAAAGTAAATGTAGTCTGGCTTTTTCTCTGGCTTCTTCTTTATTCATTTGCCAAAGATAATACGCTACTCCATATAAAAAATATGTAAAAGTTAATACATATCCTATTTGTAAAAGAGGATTTACAAATCCTCCCATAAAATTCTGATATATTTTTTCCCCCGTTAGAACTGAAGTTCCCATGCAACTAGTATACAAAGAAAATTATAAAAAAAGAAGCAAAATAGACGTAAAAGGAAAAACAACCCGACTAAAGTCAGGTTGTTTTTGAGAGATTTTAAAATTTAAAATTATTATCCAGCGTTAGGACCAGTTGGAATTGAAGGGACAGGAACTGAACCACCTTGTCCGATTCCTAGAACTGAACCCATAAATCCGATAAGTCCCCAAATAGAAACCATAACGAATATTCCAACCAAAGACATTCCAATGAACTTTAGCCACTTATCGTGTTCTCCACCATCCTTTGTTCCTTTGATAATGAACATTGCGATTCCGAAAACAAGAGCCACAACAGCAAGTCCAATTCCAAAAGGAAGAAGTCTGTTAACGATAGTCTGAGCAGTAGCCAAAAGTGAAAGAAGGTTTCCTCCCACATTTTGACTTGCTCCGTTTCCTATAACCACACTTCCTCCTCCATTACCAACGCTTATAGAAAATTGTGCAAATGTGACCGCAAACGAAGTAGCTAATAAACCCAACGCCAAAAATGTTTTTTTCATAATAATTTTATTTTATAAATTGTTTATTTAAGTATAAGTATTAATGGATTAAAAGGCAAGGTAGAAGTTAACAACCTGTTTTCTATTTATAATTGAGGTGGAGCACAGACCATACCACCTTGTCCATCATCAACACACTCAAGTCCACGTTGACAAGCTGAAGGATTCTCTGTACAACTACCACCTTCACCAATACCGGTAGTATTTGAATTAGCATTACCACTAGATGAACCAGCCACCACACATTCTACGCCCGATCCATCTGGAGTTGACTGACATGTTCCGTCGTTACCAGTTGCTGTTTTACAAGCATTTCCTGTTCTATCTTGACTGCAAGCACCAGAGCTGGAATTACTAGATTCAGCACACCTGCTTGCGACACAAACAAGTGTCCCCGCGCAATCGCCATTGTAATTACATACACCACCTAAAGGTGTGCTCATGTTTCCAGAATTACCTGAACTGACACATCTGTTATTAGTACAAACATCTGTACCCACACAATCACCTGTGTAATTACATACACCACCAGTAGTAACATTACCATTTCCAGAATTGCCCGAACTTACGCATCTGTTATTAGTACAAATATCTGTACCCACACAATCACCTGTGTAATTACATACACCGCCAGTAGTAACATTACCGTTTCCAGAATTACCTGAATTTGTACATCTGCCGTTGGTACAGATAAGTGTTCCGGCACAATTACCAGTATAAGCACATGTTCCACCGAGAGGAACATTTGTGGTCGTTCCGCCTCCAGAATTCATCGCATTATTATAAGCTGTGGTACAAGAATTACCTCCGCCGGCAGCCATACAATTGTTATAAGTTTGAGCGGCAGCTGCTTGAGCAGCAGGACTAACAGTACCTCCAGTATTAATAATATTTCCTCCACTATTGTTACCTCCATTAAATCCAGTTGGCAATCCACTATTATTACTTCCACCACCATTTCCGAATATAACTTGTGGGACGTTAATTGTAGATATTCCTTGAATACCTAACACTCCCTGAGCAAATTTAACTATTCCCCAAACAGAAAACATAACAAAAAGAGCAATTAATCCCCAAAGCATAAATTTCTTTCCATTATCTACATCTTTTCCCTCTCTAGCATTAAAAATAAACTGTATAACTCCGTAAAAAAAGACAACCAGTGCTGTTGTTAAAAATAGATAAGCGGTCGACTGAACCACATTAGTCGTAAAACTATTTATGAGACTTCCAAGACCTGAAAAGTTTATTGATCCTGATGACTGAGCGTACACAAATGTTGGAAGAGATAAAACTGAAACGATTATAAGAAATTTTTTACTCATAAATAATTAATTAAGAAAATATTTGATTAATAGTATCGCGAAGCGCATAGGCAAACCCTTGTGCTAGAAGTATTATAACAGTTCCGATTAGCGTCCACCATAAATAACTTCTAGCTTCATTTAATTTGGTAGGATTTCCCTGAGCTGCCACAAACTTAAACCCAGTAAAGAACCATGCAAAAATAATAACCGGGAAAACAAACCATCTGATAACCAATCTCACCACCAAGATAAGAAATCCAGTGATGGTGTTTACCGAAAGTGGGTTAGGTAAGGTGTCGTTATTTCCAGCGCTTTGTTGTATAGAGTTATATAATTGCGTTTGTGCGGGACTTGCTGTCGCAAATCCTAAATACGGCGCAGTCTGAGCCCAATTATCAGCATAAGCTCGTTCAAAGAAATTTAAATTCATTGATGATCTTGTGCTTCCATTAAAAATATGAAGGAAAGTATCATTTACTCCAAGAGTTTTCAAAATAGCTACATACCCTCCTACAGTAATTGCCACAATAATAGCGATACCAATAGCTACATTCCATAAATGCTTTTTAGCTTCGTTTAATTCCCCAACTTTATCTCGTGCCAGTATCATTTTCACCGCTGCGTAAACAATAATCACAATTATAAAAATAATTGCGATTTGTATAACCCAACTTCCCATAGATTGAAATTGTTTCCAAAAATCAGCGATTGTACATTCAGAGAGTTCACCACAAACAACAAGTCCAGCAGCGTAAACAGAAGAAAGTAAGGATAGCGGTAGTATTGTTAATAAAATCTTTTTCATTATTTCGGATTATATAAATCAGACATTCTTGCAACCATTATATCAGTTCCGTCAGTAACATTCTGTCTACCCGTAACAATATCGTTTATAGTGTTTAAAAATAAGGAATAAGTGGCATCTGGTGCAATATCATACCAAGCAGAAGCCCCAAGAGTGCTTTTAGCAAGAACAATTGAAAGATTAGGATCACTTAAAAGATTTTTTAGAGCTGGAACTCCGCCTAAGGCAGCTGCTAGTTGTGGTCCCCATACTGATCCAGCAAAGTCCGCTTCTACAGTTAATGCCACTTGCGAATTTTTAGTTTGTCTAAGTGTAGTAATACCATACATGCGAACTCCAGTAGCGAAAGAATTGTATCCCTTGGCTTGAGGTAAATAAGTCACTCCTAAATCTAATTTTTGATTTTGTTCTCTAATTGTTCTTTCATCTCCAGAATATCCAATATATAAAGCAAGTTTCTCAGCAATGAATTGATCAACGGCGTTAGGAGCGAAAGAATTCCACGAGAAGGTATTTTTTGTTGGGTCAGAAAATTGTGTAAAGAATCTTATAGAAGCTGATAACGGTAAAACATCAGAAGAATTATTTATTTTGTCATTTGCTGAAATAGAATAATTTACTCCGTTTGTCGTAAAATTTTGAACAACTGGTGTCTGTCTTAATTGTTTAACCATAGTCATCAAAATATCTTTAGCGTAAGGAACATTATTTACTGTGCCTAAGGCTATAGTGCTTTCATTAAATGTTCCTCCATTTCCACCCTGATTTACAGCTGGAGCCATGTCTGAAACCTCATTCCAATAAGCTGGCGGATTTACTATACCGTCTTTAGATAAAATACTACGATTGTAGAACAAAACCATTGGTTCTACTGATATTGGCAAAGCGATTGCTCCATAAGGAGTCCAAAATACAGAAGCTGCATCTACCAGATTAGTTTTAAAAGTTGTTTCTGGAAGACTGGTAGCTGGAAATGGATAAATCTTAGACAATTGCGAAAGAATTATTTGATATGGTGCAATTATCATGTCTGGTCCCGTACCATTAGCCAATGCATCAATTAATTTCGGAACAAAAACATCTTCTTTTATTTCTTTGTAACTAACAGTGTAAGTTTTAGCTTGAATATTATATTGCTGAAGCATTCCGTCCATATACGCTTCGGGAATTGTTCCCCAAATAGCTACGGTTCCCGTTAACTTAGGTCCGGAACTACTTCCAATTGGAATTTTCCCAGAAAAAATCAAAATTGCGAAGAGTGCTGCACCGACTCCAGCTCCCATTAAAATATTCTTGAACATAAATTGATTATCTCACAAAAAACGAAAGTGAGAAGTGGATTTTGCCTAATCTACTATTGCCGTAAAGGCATAATGATAACTTCCGGCCGAAAGTCTTCTTACAATTCTAATTTTATGTTTCAATAAAATTTTTTCAATTTCTTCCTCACTTATCACTTGAGATGTATGTGGACCAATGCCAACACTGCTTTCTTTCCATTCAACTACCAGCATTTCACCCTTTGGTTTCAAGACTTTTTCTATATTATTTAAAGCTTTATCAATGTCTTCTAATTGAAATAAAACATTTGATAAGACAACAGCGTCAGCACTATAAGCATCAACCGGAATCTCAGATTCAATATCTGCCCAAAGAGTATCCACATTTAAAATACTATTTTTTTCTAAAGTATTGGCGAGTGTGTGTAAAATCTCACGATTGATATCTATAGCATAAACTTTTCCAGTATTACCAACTGCTCTGGCCAAGGCAACGGTGTATGCGCCACTACCACAACCAATATCCATAACAACAGATCCTTGTTTTAAATTAAGTTCGGCAACCAAATGGTCGGGAGTAAGAAAAGACATACAGATAGTATATAGTTAATGATTGATTGTTAGTAGTGGAAAACAATGTTTCGAAAGTCAAAACGCAAAAGTCAAAAGTCAAAATTATAAAAACCTTCTACATAAAATCTATTAGTCATGAACCGCAAAAATTGACTTGAGTTTGTATTCAGAAAGTCAGAAATTGATGAAGATACGCGAAGCCTAGAAATTTTTTAATGAAGCGTAGTAGACCTACGGTGAATTAAAAAATTTTGTAGCGACAAAGTAGCTTCGCAATTTATGACTTTCTTAAAGAAGATTAAAGGATGCGACGGAGTCTCCTTCACGAAGCTTCATTATGCGTACCCCTTGTGTATCGCGCCCTAACGTTGGAATAGAAGTAAGTTCTGTACGAATAACTTGAGATTGTTTTGATACTGCCAATAATTCTGCAATTTCGCTATTCACAACTTTTGCCACCATTAATTTTCCAGTTTTTTCTGTAACTTTTACAGTTTTCATTCCACTTCCACCACGTTTTTGTATTTTGTATTCAGAAAGTTTTGTCTTTTTTCCGTAACCATTAGCTGTCAAAATAAGAAGTTCACCACCTTTTGTTCCACCTAATATTTTATCAGACGCTACTATTTGATCACCTTTATCAAGACGCATTCCAATTACCCCAGCTGCGGTACGTCCCATTTCTCTAACATCAGTATGACTAAAGCGAATCGATTGCCCTCCTTGAGTTGTTAAAATCACACTATCTTCTCCAGAAACAAACAGCGCTACTAGCAATTCATCATCGGTATCTAGTTTAATCGCAATCAAACCACTTCTTCTAACATCTTTAAAGCTGTCAGCTGAGCATTTCTTCACGGTTCCATTCTTAGTAATCATCATCAGTGACACCTCTTCGTTCTTTGCATTCTTAAATTCTTTGGACATCGGCAAAATACTGGTTACTTTTTCATCAGAACCAAGTTGTAGGAAATTCACAATACTCTTTCCACGAGTGGCACGCTTTCCTTCTGGAAGTTCATACATTTTTATTTGATATGCTTTTCCTTTGTCAGTAAAGAACAATAAATCAGAGTGAGACGAAGTAGTAAGTGACATTGTCACGAAGTCTTCTTCTTTGGTATTCATGTCAACCACACCCACCCCACCACGCTTTTGTGTTCTAAATTCATCTGGGTCGGTTCTTTTTACATAGCCACCAGCAGTGAATACCAAAACTTCTTCTTTTTCGGCAATCAAATCTTCTGGATTAAATTCCTTGGCGCGATGTTTTACGATTTTTGTTCTTCTTTCATCGCCGTATTTATCTCTAATATTAGTAAGTTCTTCTTTGATAATCTTCATCATTCTAGCCTTACTTGCCAATATGGTTTTAAGTTCAGCAATAAGCGCCTGAACAGCTTTCAAATCATCTTCAATCTTCTTTCTTTCAAGTCCAGCTAAGCGTTGCAATTTCATTTCTAGAATTGCGGTAGCTTGAATTTCTGAGAACTTAAACTTCTTCATCAATTGAGCGTGAGCGTCCGGTGTATCTTTTGATTTCTTAATTGTCTGAATAATTTCATCAATATGGTCCAGTGCTTTTTTAAGACCGAGTAAGATGTGTTCTTTTTCTAATGCGCGTCTCAAATCAAACTCAGTGCGTCTTTTTACAACATCTACTCTGTGTTTTATAAATTCATCAAGCGCCACCTTTAGAGAAAGAGTTTGCGGAATACCGTCAACTAAAGCCACCACATTGTAATGGAAAGTAGCTTCAAGTTCGGTGTGCTTATATAAATAATTTAAAACTTTTTGTGGTTGAGTGCCACTCTTTAAATCAATGACCACGCGAATATCTTTAGTGGATTCGTCGCGAAGTCCTTTTATTCCGTCAATTTTTTTCTCGCGCACTAAGTCGGCAATATTTTCAATTAAATTTGATTTAACAACACGAAACGGAATTGAAGTGATGATAATTTGGAATTGTCCGTTTTTTGTTTCAGTAATTTCCGCTTCTCCACGACAAACAACACCACCGCGACCGGTAGCATAAGCAGCACGAATATCTGACTGACCAAAAGCAATCCCACCAACTGGAAAATCTGGTCCTTTTACAAACTCACACAAATCTTCGTTAGTTGCGCTTGGATTATCAATCAAGTGGGTAGTAGCATCTATAACTTCATTTAAATTATGTGGCGGAATATTTGTAGCCATTCCAACCGCAATACCTAAAGTTCCGTTTAATAAAAGTGCTGGCACAGTTGTTGGCAAAACAGTCGGCTCTTTCTTTGTTCCATCGTAATTAGCAACCATATCAACTGTTTCTTTTTCAATATCACTCATCATCTCCATTGAAATTCTAGACATCTTAGCCTCGGTATAACGATAAGCAGCGGCTCCGTCACCATCAAGTGACCCGAAGTTTCCTTGGCCCATCACTAAAGGATAACGATATGAAAAATCTTGAGCCGATTTAACCATAGCATCATAAACAGAAGCATCTCCGTGTGGGTGATAATTACCTAGCACTTCTCCAACAATTGTTGCCGACTTTCTGTACTTAGCTCCAGCAGTTAGACCCATATTATTCATCGCAAATAAAATTCGACGATGTACTGGCTTAAGACCGTCACGGGCGTCAGGTAAAGCACGAGCAGTGATAACACTCATCGCATAATCAAGATACGCTCTACGCATTTCTTCAGTGATACTAACAGCTTTTAATCCTTTATTTTCAGGGGGTTTTTCAGCCTCTACAGGCTCTTCCTTCTTCTTTGACATAGGTTATATTCTACCATATTTTATAAAAAAATTCTAGTAAAATATTCACAAAATTATAAGACTATAAATAATTAAATTCCGTAAATTTTATTTTTGATAAGTCTCGGTGGCGTTAAGCATTTGAGCTCCTGCTGTTCCTAAATTTGAAAATTTAGTCTTGGCTTCACCAAAAAATCTAGATAACATTTCCCCTGGCGCTTCTGGTTTTTGTTCTTGGTTTGCTATTGTGTTTGTATCTGTGTTTGTATTATTTGTGTCGGTAAAATTATCTTGCAATCTGTCATATCTTGGATGCCAAAATCCATATTGGGTGTATAAAACAAAAAAAGAAATAACTGCGGTAATAGAAATAGCAAATACAAAAGCATGCATTTCTTGAATGTGAATATGCTGTCTCCTCAAATACTTTATATATTTCTTAATAGTCCAGTGCATTTGGTCTTATTATAGCAAAAACACAAACTTTAAAATTAAAAGATTATTATTACAATTCTACGAATAGAATTACCTCTCCGAGTTTACCCTCTATATCTTTTCTCTTAATAGTTAGCTTTTCAACTGGCTCGATTTTTTCAGCACCAGCTTCTTTCAAAAAGATTGGTATTGTTTTCTCGTCATAGTCCATAGGAATTATAAGGTGTGGCTCAAGAGATACCGCTAACTTTTCAGCGTCGTATGGATTAAGAGTAGTATCGTCACCGCCAACTGGAACAAATAAAATATCTGTTTCATCAATAACCTCTTTATGTTGTGGTTCAAGTTTTTGATGAAGAGCTCCCAAGAAAGTAACTTTTATTCCGTCAAAAGAAAAACAATAACTTGTGTTTTGATATTTCTTTTTCTTCTTGCCGTCCATTAATTCAACTTCAGTATTAAATCCTTTTATAAAAATACCAGCCACTTCGTATTCACCTGCACCTCTAATAACGAAAGGGACTTTGTCTCCATGAGTCACTTGGTCAATGCCGTTATAATCTGGATGATTGGTGGTAATTAAACAAACATCAGCACCATATTTAACAATTTTTCCCCTACCTTCTTTTGAAACTGGGTTGATAGCAAAGGTTAAATCGCCAACTTGCAACTTAAAATGCTGTCTTCCGAAATTAGTAATAATCATCTCGCAATTCTAGCATATTTTGGAAAAAGTGAAAAAAATTTATTAACGACGTAAAGCGAGAGAAGAGAAAAAGTAATCTTTTTCTCTTCCGAGCCGAGGAGTTAAAAAGGTTCCTCGTCAGCTTTCTGTGAGGAACTTTTATCAAATACTTATCAACTTGACTAAAGTGCAGGAATTGATAGTTTAAGGGAAGACCTGTCTGCCGACAGGTAGATGTGCCGCTGTTTGTAGGTTTGTAGTGAAGAGTTCTTTTTGATTCAGTAACAAATAACTAGGGGAACGAGATGACCACGACGGGTGTTGATGTCTTTATGCGCAGTATGCCAGCAATGGCAGTTTGCTTTATGGAAAGTGAACATTTGATTTTCGGGTCAGACGATGCTCTTGAAAATGTTCGCTATGACCCGATCAGATTCTATGTCGACACGACTCACGATTCTACTCCTTTTGGTTGTGGAAATGGGAGCGAAGAATCTTTGGCCGAAGATGAAGGATTTGATTTAGGCGAGGAGCTCTTGGCCGACAACGAAGTATTTTTGATCGACAACAATGAAAATAACGGCGAAGAATTTTTAGTGGCCGCTGAAGTCAAGAAAGTCGTCAAAGAAGTATCTCCGCGGATTGTTGAAACGGAGGAGTTGAAAATACTGATTCTACAACAACAAGAAGATGCCAAGGGCCTTGTTTGCAGTGGCTCGGCTTTAATAGAGCCGACCAGAAAGAAAGCAAAGGGTTATGGTAAGAGAAGTGAGCGCAAGCTGCGCCACACTCTACCGCTACAAATACAAGCTCAGCTCTGAGTAAGTATGACTGATTATTAAAACAAAATAATGCCATCATATTGAGGTGTTGCCTTTTCTAGACAGCGCCTTTTTAATTTGCTAATTATTTAGAAATATTGTAGTATCTAAACATTCTTTAATAGAAGACGATTCGGCGTAACCCTTCCAATTATTTGCAAAAATAAACGGAAGAAACCGAACCGATGTGAGCAAATCCAGCCATATCGTGCTGGATATTTTTTATGACAGACACAACAACAATAGAAAAAACAGAAAACTTAAACGTTATAAAGACAGATGACATTGTCGAAGGAATAGTAGTAGCGATTGAAAAATCAGCCCTATTCGTTGACCTTGGCGTTTCTGGAACAGGTATCATTTATGGTATTGAATTCATAAACGCGCGTGATGTTATCAAAAGAATAAACATTAATGACACAATCAAGGCGAAAGTTATTTTAAGAGAGAACTACGATGGTTATGTAGAACTTTCTCTTAAGGAAGCTCGCCAAGCTCTTATGTGGAGCGATGCAGAACTTGCGATTCGTGATAAAAGAGTTATGGATTTGGTCGTTAAAGACGCTAACAAGGGTGGACTAATAATAGAGTGGCAAGGACTAGCTGGATTTCTTCCAGCATCACAATTGAAAGAAGAAAATTATCCTCGTATTGAAGATGGAGATAAAGATAAGATTCTTCGTGAGCTAAAGAAATTGATTGGAAAGAGAATTTCAGTTTCTATTATTAGTGCTATTCCAAAGGAAGGAAAACTTATTTTCTCTGAAAAGGACGGAAATGGTGAAAATAAAGAAGCGAAGGAAATTATTTCCGGAAATCATTTGGTTGGAGATGAAGTTGACGGAACAGTTACTGGAGTCGTAGATTTCGGTATCTTCATTAAACTAGATGACGGAGTAGAAGGATTGGTTCACAAGAGCGAAATTGATTGGGGTCTTGTAGAAGACACTAAGAGTCACGCTCATGTGGGAGATAAAGTTCGCGCTAAAATAATTGAAATCAAAGATGGAAAGATATCTCTTTCAATTAAGGCTCTTAAGGAAAATCCTTGGAAAGAGGCTGGTAAGAAATACAAAAAAGGAGATGCAGTCAGTGGTGTTGTTATTAAATTCAACAAGCATGGTGCGCTAGTTTCAATTGAAGAAGGAGTAGCGGGATTAGTTCATGTTTCCGATTTCGGAGATGAAGCAAAACTTCGCGAAGCATTATCACTTGGAAAAGGATACAAATTTAGTATAAATGTATTTGATCCAAATGAAGAGAGAATGACTTTAACTCTTGCAAAGTAAATTCAAAAAATAAACTCAAAGAAAAAAGCGCGACCTTCGGTCGCGCTTTTACGCTGCTTTTTTCGCTGATTCTTCTCTGGCGCGGTCTTCTTTTTCCCATTCGCGTCTCATCTCTTCCTCATAATCCCTGAGTCGTTCGGGACATTCTGGATAGTGGCGCTTCTCCACCCACACACAGCTCTTCTTCTCCGGGCTTTTTGATACATAGACATAAGCTTCATACCAATCGCCAGAAGATATAGGCTCTTTGCAATACGAACAATCATGATGTTGCCACGCCATTCGGTCATAACGACGAAGTAGACGGGTGTATTCTTTGTATTTATCGTCATTGCTTGAGTAAAGTAATCCAAACAATTCATTTCCCCAATCAGAAATACTTTCAACATCAAGATGAAGTGGCTTCCCCACTTCACACAAAATTATTTCTTGCATGACAGTGGCTCCAAAAGAACTCAATATCTTTAGATTACATCATTTACTAATTTTGTTCCAATAGACTCACAGTCTAAGCAATCTATTGACAAAAACATTATATATGATATACTGTTCTTATCTGATAACTGGAGAAAATTGAAATGGATATATACAATATTCTCGTTAGCAATATACCGAATACCCCTACTGTCTTGGCAACAATTCTTTTGTCTATTATTTGGGGGTACATCATTCATACCGTTGTAACAACCAGTTCAAGTTCTTTGTGACCCAAAAAGAAACATCCCCTGCGTTGCAGGTTTAAGAAAACTCCAATACGAATTGGAGTTTTTATTTTAGTTATACAAATCCATTGCTTTTTGGAAGCCCTCTTTCACTATTGTATTTACAGCATCATAAACCCTATCAGCAGTCCCCTTTAAAGAAACAATTTCTTCATCTGTAAAATTTTCAAGAACGAATTTTTGGACCATTTCTCCCGATGGCGCTAAAACTGTTTTCCCATCAGTTTCTTTTGGCGCAATACCGATACGAATTCTGATAAAATCTTTCTTTCCTAATTGCTCAATTATGTTTTTAAGACCATTATGTCCTCCATCTCCCCTATCATGAGAAATTCTGATTGTTCCAATCGGTAAATCCTTGTCATCGTACATAATTATTATTTCTCTCTCGCTGTGATATTTCAAATATTCTTTAATAGCTACTCCACTTTCGTTCATAAAAGTTTTCGGAACAAAAACTTCACAGCTTAAATCTTTTGTGATTAAAGATAAAACAATTCTGGCAGCATTGTGACGAGTTGTCTCGTAATTTTTTCCGGGATTACCTAGTGGCACGAGTGTGTAAATCATTATCATATGATACACGAAAAAATAAGAAGTTAGAAGTATGAATGATGAATGATAAAAGCTCATCGTAAGTTTCGCTTTGCGAAACTTACGAGTTACTTCTTTCTGCTAGCTTCTATCTTCATTCTTCGTTTTCAAAAAATCTTGCAACATTTATCTCTCGTCTGTATACTACTTGAAATGATTACTTCTCTTATCATAAATTCTTTTGTTGAATCGTTTGTTGATATCACTCAAAATCCATTAAGCACAGTTTTGTTTTTAATAATTCTTGTTTTAATTCTTTCAATAACTTTAGCCATCTTCTCTCCATGGTGGAAAGAAAAAATGGTGCAAGCTAGTGTCTTGGAAAAAGATGAACGTCCAGTATCGCTACTTATTTGGGTAGTTGGTGCTGTCATTGCTGTAAAACTAATACAAACGGTATTGGTTCAGCCATTCGTCGTAGAAGGTGGTTCAATGCTCCCAACTTTCCACGATAAGGAGTTTTTATTGGTTGATAAGTTCTCATTTTTACATAGGGCGCCAGAAAGAGGAGAAATCGCCATATTTAAATTATACGAAAATACAAATGACCCATATGGTGGAAAATATTTAATTAAAAGAATAATGGGTCTTCCTGGAGAAAGAGTTGTTGTTATAAATGGAGTAACCACTATTTATAATAAAGAAAATCCAAAAGGGTTTGTTTTGAATGAATCATTTGTAAAATACCCTGATTTAATGAAAAATGTTGATGTACAATTAACTCAGGATCAATATTTTGTTATGGGTGACAATCGCGCCCAAAGTTATGATAGTCGATTCTTTGGCCCAGTAGACAAAAAGTATATGCGCGGGCAGGTATTGCTTAAAATACTGCCAATTAAAGACTTTAGTCTTGAACCGGGGAAATATGTATACTAAGAATAAATAATATGACAAACGAAATAAAAAAGGAAAAAAAGGAAGTCCCACAGTCGTTAAAAGGAATGAATGATTTGATAGGTGAAGAATATTATTCATTTCAAGGATTATTTGAAAAAGCTCAAGAGGTCGCTGTCTATTACGGCTTTCAACCAATAGAAACACCACTTCTAGAAAAAGAAGATGTATTTATTTCAGCCATCGGAGAAGGAACTGATGTTGTGGAAAAAGAAATGTATTCCTTTCGTGGAAAAGGAGCAGATAGATTAGCTGTTCGACCAGAATTTACAGCAAGTGTTATGCGTGCCTATCTAGAACACGGAATGCAAACCTTACCACAACCAGTGATGTTATATTCATACGGACCAGTTTATAGACACGAGAACCCACAACGCGGAAGACTTCGACAATTCAGACAATTTAATCTAGAAATAATGGGCACGGAAAAATCGGTGGCTGATGCCATGATAATTCGCACCACGATTACTATTCTTGAAGAATTCGGATTCAAGGATTTGGTTGTAGATATAAATTCAATGGGAGATAAAGAAACTAGATCAGTTTTCATAAAAGAATTGACCAATTATTATAAAAAGCACTTAGGCGCTTTGTGTAAAGATTGTAACGAAAGAATAAAGACAAATCCCCTTCGCCTACTTGATTGCAAACAAGAACAATGTCAGCCATTTAAAGAAAATGCGCCAGCGTCACTTTCTTTCCTTTCAGCCGATGCCAGAAAGCACTTCAAGGAAGTTCTTCAGTATTTGGAAGAAATGGCCATACCTTACAGAATAAATAATTCTTTAGTTAGAGGATTGTCATATTATTCAAGAACAGTGTTTGAAGTTATCAAACTTGATGTTGATGAAAATGGAAAAGAAAAAGAAATAACAATAACCGGAGGTGGAAGATATGATTATTTAGCAAGAGAGATGGGAGCTAAGAAAGATGTACCATCAGTGGGAACAGGAATTGGTATGGAAAGAGTAAAAATGTTTCCAGAATGCAAATCAATCGCTCCAAGAATAATTAAAACTCCAAAAATTTATTTTATACAACTTGGTTTTGAAGCAAAACTAAAAAGTCTTTGTGTTATGGAAATTTTAAGAAAAGCAAAAATTCCAGTTCAGCAGTCATTGTCCAAAGATTCTCTTGGCGCCCAATTAAGCCTAGCTGAGAAAACAAATATTCCTTACTGTATAATCTTCGGACAAAAAGAAGCCATGGAAAATACTGTTATTGTTAGAAATATGGAAACTCATTCTCAAGACACAGTAAAGATAGACGCTTTGTCGGATTATATAAAGCATTTGAAATAAAATTGACATCTTGTTTTTTAAATTATAGTGTTCCTTTTAGGATGCATGCTCTTTCCTAATCATTAAAAGAGTTAACTTTTAAAAGGAGCAATATTAATGGGAACAACTAACTGGGGTGTAGCAACAGAACGTTTCAAACGCGCTAAACAAAAACCTGTCACTCTTCAAGAACATAACATAACTCGTTGTGCAAAAGCACTTGCCCAATTCTTGAAAAGTGAAGAGGGTCTGGTAGCATTGGATATGTTGAGAGAAAGTGATCGTCATATCATCTTTGGCGAAGAAGACATTGGTAGCGGTCACACCGAAGTCTTTATGTTAAACGGTGGTGGTCTAATGCAATCGCAAGAGGCGACTGGCACATGGGTCGCCTACCAAAAAACACCTTCAAAACCAACCTTGACTCCAATTTCTGCAGAGAAAGCAGTCTGGGCCTTCTTCCAATTGAAAAAGAAAGAACCTGACGAAGTAATGAAGTGGTTACGCGAAGAGTTAAATGCAATAGCGATGACTGCACCCGAATGATGAACTTCATATCAATAAAAAGCCGCTGAATTCTCGGCGGTTTTTCTTTACCCATAAGCATAAACTAGAAATTAATATAATCTTGCCCTATTCTTGTTTTAATGTTAGAATTATCCCCACATATGTCAAATACAAACGTAGAAGTAACGAGAAATCAAAACGAAAACCCAGCAGCGCTAATTCGCCGTTTCCAAAAGAAAGTTCAAGAGGCTGGAATACTGAGTCGTGTTAGAGGAATTCGTTACAGTAACAGAGAATTATCAGACCTAAAGGTAAAGAATGCTAAATTAAGAAAAATAGAAAAAATAGCAAAATTTGAAAGAGCAAAAAGATTAGGAAAAGTAATAGTTACCAAGAAGAGAAGATAATTATGATAAGTGAGCAGAAAAATCTCACAGTGATAAGAAAAAATGGCGCGCTTCCTAGTGTGCCATTTTTAGCGATAAAAGAGAAAATACTTGGAAAGAGTTTTGATTTAAATATTATATTTTGCTCCCCCGAAGAATCTAAAGTTAAGAATAAAAAATACCGTAACAAGAATTACCCGACCAATATCCTCTCTTTTCCCCTATCAAAAGATAATGGCGAGATATACATTTGTTTATCAGTTGCCAGAAAAGAGGCTGGGAACTTCTCTCTTTCCTACAACCAATTCCTTCATCTTCTAGTCATTCACGGATGTCTTCATTTGAAAGGAATGGAACATGGTAGTAAAATGGAAAGACAAGAAGAGAAATTTTTAAATTATTTTTATCGTGAGTAAAAGAGCTTTACCAATTGTTATCGGAATAGATTTAGGAAGTAATAACTTACGAGCTGTTGCTTGTGTTTTTGATGACTCGTCAAAGTACCCAATAATTAAAGCCACTTACAAAAAAGAAATAGAAGGGATGGAAAAAGGAAATGTGGTGGACCCAGATGAAATCGGAAAAGAAATAGAAGAAGCGGTCTTTTCTTTAGAGGAGGAGGTGTCCGGTAAAACTATTCACACCTTTATTGCTGTAGGCGGATCAAATTTAAATTCATCTCAAGCTTCTGGATTTACACAAGTATCAAGGGGAGATGCTGAGGTAACAGAACTTGATGTTGAAAACGCCACCAAAGATGGAACTAGAGGTGTAACAGATATAAGAAATAAAACAGTTCTTCATACTATTCCAATTAAATATAGATTAGACGGAGCAGAAGTCACTGGTGATATTTTAGGAATGCATGGAAATAAATTGGAAGTTAAAACCCTTTTCGTGACGTACACCAATCAATACATGAAGACTTTAAAAGAAGCCATCAGTAAATCACGAATCAGAATAACAGATATTGTTTCCGGTCCAATTGCAGAAAGTATTCCACTTCTTACAAAAAAGCAAAGAACTTCCGGCGTAGCTCTTGTAAATATAGGAGCATCTGTTACTTCGGTTTTAGTTTATGAAAATAATATTCCACTTTTGGTTTCTACAATCTCAATCGGAGGAAATGATATTACCAAAGATATTGCACTTGGACTTAAAGTCACCACCGAGGAAGCCGAAGATATAAAATGTGGAACTAGTGACAAACCATACAACAAAAGAAGAGTAGAAGAAATAGTAGAAGCTAGAATCGAAGATTTATCTTCAAAAATAAATAGAGAACTTGAGAGAATAGGAAGAAAAGAATTGTTACCTTCTGGTATTGTTGTTTGTGGAGATGTAAAAGAAACTCCGAAACTAGACGCAATGCTTAAATATGAATTAAAGCTCCCAATAAAAATTGTCTCCAATGAATTATCAAAAATAACAAACGAAGCATTATCTGACAACTCATTTGCTAGAGCTTATGGACTTACTTTGTTTGCGCCAAATGACAACGAAAAAGAGATTTTTAAGAACTTAATAGCATCATTTTTCGGTAGAGTCAAGAGGTTCTTTATTCAATTTTTACCTTAGTTTATAAGGCTTTTTAGACAACTAAAGAGAAATTTGTCACCTTTGCCAAAGGGTCTTTTTTTTTGTATATTAAAGGAATAATAATAATTTTAAAAACATGCCAAAAGTAAATCCAGATATTGAAAGTTTTGCGAGAATTAAGGTGATAGGTATCGGAGGTTCCGGTAAAGGAGCGCTAAACCATATGATAAATTCAAAACTACAAGGAGTTGAATTTATTGCCATGAATACCGATACGCAAGATTTGCATCATTCACTTGCCGATAAAAAAATTCACATCGGAAAAAATTTAACAAAGGGATTGGGCGCTGGAATGGATCCAGAAATTGGAAAAAGATCTGCTGAAGAAACAAAAGAAGAAATACAAGATGTCATCAAGGGAGCTGACATGGTTTTCATTGCTGGAGGAATGGGAGGAGGAACTTGTACAGGAGCAGCACCGATTGTTGCCTCAATTGCTAAGAACGAAGGAATACTAACTGTTGGCGTGGTTACAAAACCTTTCTTCTTCGAAGGAGCGTCAAGAATGAAGATTGCAGAAAGAGGATTAGAAGAACTAGAAAAAGAAGTTGACGCTTTGATTGTTATACCAAACGATAGATTGCTTTCTGTTATTGATAAAGATACTTCTGTAAAACAAGCTTTTCAAATGTGTGATGAAGTTTTGAAGTCTGCGGTTGAAGGAATTGCAGATATTATCAGAACCGCCGGAACAATTAACCTAGACTTCGCTGATATTAAGAGAATTCTAAAGGATTCTGGAACCGCGCTTATGGGAGTAGGTCGTGGAGTTGGAGAAAATCGTGCCAGAGAAGCAGCCACAGCGGCTATTAATTCCCCTCTTCTTGATGTCTCGATTCACGGAGCAAAAGGAGTGCTGTTTGCAATTTATGGACTTGAAGATTTGGGAATGCTTGAAGTTCAAGAAGCAGCCAAGATTATTACTGAATCAGTCGATAAAGACGCCAAGATTATATTTGGTATCGCTAACGACCCAACTCTAAAGAAAGATGAGGTTAAGGTTACGGTTATTGCTACTGGATTTCCAACAACATTTTCATCAAGAATAGCACCACCTAACAATAAAGAAGAAGAGTACGATGATTTTGAAATAAAGACAGAAAAAATAAATAAAAAAGAAACAATTGCAGAAGCAATAAAAGAGGAAGAAGAGAAAGAAGTAAAAGACAAAAGGATAGATAATAAACTTTCTGAGAAAGAAGAAAAGGAAGATAAAAAAGAAACTTCTACAAAAAAAGCAGCTTTCAAATTTGATGATGATGAGGATGACGATGATTGGGATGCTTTGCCACCATTTCTACGAAGGAAAAAATAAAACAAACAAAATTACTCCATCTGCTTCGTTAAAAAGAATTTTTATTTCGCATCTAAAGCAATTTTCTTAGTTTTGAAAATTTGTAACAAGAAAGCGCGACCGACGGTCGCGCTTTCTTGTTTTAAAATTCAGAAATTGTTTCAGATACACGAAGCCTAAAAATTTTACGAGAGAAATGTAGAGAGCCTACATTGACCGAGAAAAATTTTGTAGCGACAAAGTAGATGAAATGATTTATGGATTTTAGATTATTTGGCGTGTATATGTAAATAAATATCCTCTAGTGCCCTAACCGCATCCCCAATCGCGATATTATTTTGATGATACAAAGCATCGGTACAATCGCCTGCTGCCCAAATACCAGAAGTTTTTGTTTCGTTATTTTTTGGATCTATTTTTATTTGATTAAATTCATTTCTCTCCACCAAGTCTTTTGCAAAATCTGTTTGGGGTGTTTGTCCAATCTCCACAAAAATTCCGCTTGTTGGTATAGTTGTGTCTTCTTTTGTATCTGTGTTGGTATAAGTAATTGATTCTACAAATTTTGTTCCTTGTATACTTTTTGGGGTTACATTTTTTATTAGTTTAAAGTTCCCGTTAGCTAGTAATTTATTTACAGTAATCGGGTCAGCTCTCGGCTCGGTACGAGAAAGCAATGTCACACTTTTACAATACGCAAGAAGTTGCGACGCCGACTCAAACCCAGCATTACCACCACCAACCACTATTACATCCATTTGAGAAAACATTGGTCCGTCACAAGAAGCACAATATGTAATTCCTTTATTTTCAAAGTCCACAGCTCCCGGAATTTCTAATTTCCTACGATTAGAACCAGTAGTAATTAAAATTGTTTTGGAGTTAAATGTTTGACCACTGTCAGTTGTTACGATAAAATCTCCTTCACTCCCAGAAACATTTGTCACCAGACTATTTTCTATTACTTCCAGATTTTCTCCTTTATATTCCATGACATGAGACTTCAAGGATTTAGCCAATTCAGCCCCTTTTATATGGGGTGTCCCAATCCAGTTTTGTATGTCATCTGAGACAATAGACTGCCCTCCCCATTCCTTCAAAATAAGGGCTGTTTTTAGCTGTTTGCGGGCTGCGTAGACGGCACCTCCTGCGCCTGCTGGTCCACCTCCGATAATTATTAAATCATATTTCATATTAAAAAATTATAGCATAAACTAGCTTGTGTCCATTTTTCATCTGATATACTTTATTTTATGCAAGAAAATAAAAAAAGTTCGCTTTGGAACAGATTAAAAAATTCATTTGGTCCTGGGGTTATAACTGGTATTGCTGATGATGATCCATCAGGAATCGCCACTTATGCTCAGACGGGAGCAATGTTTGGATTGTCTCAATTGTGGCTTGCGCTGTTTTCTTTTCCTTTTATGACAGCTATCCAGGAAATGTGTGGAAGAATTGGTATGGTTACTGGGAAAGGTTTAGCTGGAGTTATAAAAATATATTATTCAAAAAAGATTTTGGCTGTGGCCGTCTTATTACTTGCCATTGCTAATATTGTAAATATTGGTGCTGACTTAGGCGCTATGGCCTCATCTTTGCAACTTATATTTCCTATTCCATTTTGGTCTTCTCTTATTTTCTTAACAGTTATCACTATTTTAGCCGAAGTGTTTGTGGCTTATCCTAATTATGTAAAATTTTTAAAGTATCTAGCTTTAACTGTGTTTGCTTATGTTCTTGCGGCACTTGTGGTTAAGCAAGATTGGCATACTATAGTTCTTTCTACAATTATTCCTCATATAGAATTTTCAAATGCTTATATTCTAAACATAATCGCTATGCTTGGAACAACGATCTCTCCTTATCTTTTCTTTTGGCAATCAGACGAAGAAGTAGAAGAAGAAATAATTCATAAAAAAATTCGTGCTATGGGTAAAGGAGTTCCGAAGATTGCTATCTCTGATGTAGCGCAAATGAGATCAGACACAATGTTTGGAATGCTTATTTCTAATTTAATTACATTCTTTATAATCATCACTTCCGCAAAAACTTTTGGAACTCTTGGAATCCACGAAGTGACTTCTGCCGCTCAAGTAGCTTCGTCTCTGGAACCAATAGCCGGACATTTCGCAGCACTGTTGTTTACTATTGCAATACTTGGAACAGGATTGCTCGCTGTACCGGTACTCGCTGGATCTGCAGCTTACGCTATAGCTGAGGCCTTAAATTGGGAAGAAGGATTAAGTAAGAGATTTTCCCAAGCCAAGGGATTTTATCTTGTCATCATTGTGGCAACTATTGTTGGAGTCTTAATAAACATGTTAAATGTCAGTCCAATTACAATGCTTTATTATGCCGCTGCATTAAATGGACTACTTGCTCCACCGCTTATGTTTTTGATTTTGTTAATTGGAAATAATAAAAAGATTCTAGGGAATTTTACTAATGGAAAATTATCAAACATCTTAGGAATAACTATAACTGTGGCTATGGGAATTATTGCTATTTTCTTTGTAAAATCAATGTTTTAGTTTTTCTAAAAAATTCTCGCTTCATCTAACCATTCTTGTAACCTCTCTCTATCTTCTATAATTTCCTCCGGTACTAAAAAGAAATTTAGCGTTTGTGATTTTCTATTTCCATCTTTATCTTTTTTCTCGTAAGTAAATTTATTGCTACCATTTTCCAAAAACCATTTCTCATTATCTTTACTTACTTTCAAATATAATTTTTCATCTTCTACCAAAGCAAAAACTTTTCCGTCTTTGTACAAGATATGTCCGCCCATCATAAATCGCGCGGTGACATTGTCTCTTTCATTAAAGACATCATACAAAATGTATTCAAGAAATGGATTTGATTTCATAATTTTGCGGAAGCGGAGAGATTTGAACTCTCGAAGGGGTTACCCCCTTGCTTGATTTCGAGTCAAGTGCCTTCAACCACTCAGCCACGCTTCCTACAATTTCCAAAGTAATGGAATTATATCACGACTGTAATTAACAGAAATTAAGAGTTAGTGTCCCCACGAAGAAACCCAACTCTTAATAAAGTTGAAAGCTTTCTGAACATCTTTGATTAAATTACTGTTTTGTGATGAAGCTTTAGGAGTTGCTACTGGCTTAACAGTTGTTCCCTTTGTATTTAATTCTTTTTGTAACTTCGGTGTATAGTAATTTTTTGGAGACTGTGTCTTTGGTGTAACAGTAGTAGGAGCATTAATATTATTTAGTGATGCCATAGTTAGTGGGCCAACCATTCCAGTTGCCTTAATGTTATGAGCCTTTTGATAAGAAACAACGGCATTGAATGTTAGATTTCCAAAGTATCCAGTAATTGGTCCGTGGTATACACCAAGAGTTGTTAATAGTTTTTGTAATTCAATAACATCTAGTCCTGTTGATCCGATGGTCATTACTTTTGTGAATACAAAGCTCTTAGGTATTTCTGTTATAGTAGTTGCTCCCTTTACTTCTCCCACTGGAGTGACTGTCTCTACAGTTGAAGTTGCGACAGTCGATGTTGCTATTTCTTCTTTTTTAATCTCAGGAGACACATAGAATGAAGAGAAGAATCCGCTAGCTCCAGGAGAAACTACTGGATTTAATGATGAAATAGTAACTGGGGCTGTGAATGTAGATGACTTATTAAATGAGTCAGTAACTGTTAGAGAAACATTGTATGTACCTGTGTTTGCATAAGTATATGATTCGTTATGTCCTACAGTTCCAAAGTGAGCTTGCGATGTCGCTCCATCACCGAAGTTCCAGTTGTAATTATATGAATCATTAATTGATGTTCCGCTGTTAGCGTCCGAACTGTTATCAAAGAAACTTGCTATTGAACCAGCCACTGACGAAATAAACGATGCTACTGGTGGATAATTAATTATAGTATTTAGAACTGTTGGCCCAGTCACTACAATTGGAGTACTGTTTGGCATGGTGATTGTACCAGAATTCATAACTCCATTTACAATGGAAGCGTCAGATACAGTAGCGTCAAACAGTGTTGAGTTAATAATACTTGTGCTTGTTCCTGTGGTTATAACATTGTTAAGTGTTGAACTAGAAACTGTAGCATCACTTATTGTTGAAGATGCGATATTCACATTGTTTAATGTTGATGATGAGATGGTCACATTGTCCAGTGTAGATGAGGCGATATTTACATTATTTAGAGTAGACGATGCGATTGTGGCATCTACTAATGTTGACGATGCTATGTCTACATTATTTAAAGTTGAAGTAGAAATATCTACATTGTTTAATGTTGATGAAGCGATGTTCGTATTGTTAAGCGTTGAAGTAGAGACAGTTACATCATTAAGCGTTGAAGACGAAACACTCACATTGTTTATTGTTGAAGTTGAAATAGTTGTAGTGTCTACAGTTGAAGACGCTACTGTCGCATTATTTATAACAGAGGATGTTGCGTTAACATTATTTACAGTTGAAGATGATGTGTCTGTATTAGTTAATGTTGAAGTAGCGATTACAGAATCTGTTGAAGTCGAATTTATTACTGTTGAATCAGAAATAGTAGAAGATGCAATGTCTGAAGAAGAAGCTGTTGTGTTATTTAGGGTTGAAGTAGCTACAGTTGAATTAGTAGTTGTAGCATTACTTACATTTGAATTAGATAGAGAAGACGTATCAATTGTTGAAGTGGCAACAGTTGTATCACTTACAGTTGAAGTTGCGATTGAGGAATTATCTGCAGTAGATGTAGCTACTGTTGAATTGGTAATTGTAGAATCTGTTGAAGTTGCGTTATTTAGATTTGAAGTATCAATAGTAGATGTTGCGATTACAGAATCGGTTGAGGTGGAATTAGAAACGTTGGAATTAGATACGGAAGATGTATCAATTGTAGATGTTGAAACAGTAGTATTGTCGATTGTAGATGTAGCAACAGTGGAATTAGTTGTGGTTGCATTGTTAATTGTGGAATTATTTACAGTAGACATATCAATTGTGGAAGTAGCTACTGTCGTATTATCTACAGTTGAAGTAGCTACTGTTGAATTAGTAGTTGTAGCATTACTTACATTTGAATTAGAAACGGAAGATGTATCAATAGAAGATGTAGCAACAGTTGTGTTATCAATTGTTGAGGTTGCGATAGTTGAGTTGGTTGTTGTCGCGTTGTTTACTGTGGAATTATTTACAGTAGAAGTATCAATTGTAGAAGTAGATACTGTCGTATCACTTACTGTTGAAGTTGCGATTGAGGAATTATCTGCTGTGGATGTAGCGACATTTGAATTAGTAATTGTAGAATCTGTTGAAGTTGCGTTATTTAGATTTGAAGTATCAATAGTAGATGTTGCGATTACAGAATCGGTTGAGGTGGAATTAGAAACGTTGGAATTATTTACAGTTGAAGTATCGATTGTAGAAGTAGATACTATCGTATCACTTACAGTTGAAGTTGCGATTGAGGAATTATCTGCAGTAGATGTAGCTACTGTCGAATTAGTAATTGTAGAATCTGTTGAAGTTGCGTTATTTAGATTTGAAGTATCAATGGTAGATGTTGCAATTACAGAATCTGTTGAGGTTGAATTAGAAACGTTGGAATTAGATACGGAAGACGTATCAATTGTGGATGTTGAAACAGTAGTATCACTTACTGTTGAAGTTGCGATTGAGGAATTATCTGCTGTGGATGTAGCGACATTTGAATTAGTAATTGTAGAATCTGTTGAAGTTGCGTTATTTAGATTTGAAGTATCAATGGTAGATGTTGCAATTACAGAATCTGTTGAGGTTGAATTAGAAACGTTGGAATTATTTACAGTTGAAGTATCGATTGTAGAAGTAGATACTATCGTATCACTTACTGTTGAAGTTGCGATTGAGGAATTATCTGCTGTGGATGTAGCGACATTTGAATTAGTAATTGTAGAATCTGTTGAAGTTGCGTTATTTAGATTTGAAGTATCAATAGTAGATGTTGCGATTACAGAATCGGTTGAGGTGGAATTAGAAACGTTGGAATTAGATACGGTTGAGGAAGTAATATCTGAATTTGTTGAGGTAGCATCAGAAATTGTTGAAGTAGCAACAGTAGATGAAGCCACTGTTGAATTAGTAGATGTTGAATTTGAAATATCAGAACCAGATATTGTTGAAGTAGCAATAAAGTTGTTAGTACTTGTAGAAAAAGTAACATCTGAACTAAATATTTGTGAATTATTTATATTACTTCCAGTAAGATTATTTGTTCCAGACGGTGGATCAACTGTTGCGTTTACAATAGTACATCCAGAGCCTTGATAATTCTTAACGGTCGAGGTTGCAATTGAACAATTGGTTAGTATCGAATTAGTAATAGAGGATGATGTTGCATTTACAGAAGTTATGTCGGAATTATCCAAAGTAACATTATCTAGATTCGAATCAACTATATTCCACCAAGTAGTTACAGTAGAATCTTTAATCGTTGTGTTTCCTGTTGTTGAAGCTGTAACTGCTTGAGCTAGTGTTGGCGAATAGAAGTCATGATAAGTTCCCCCTATTGTTGAATTTAGAATAAGAACATTTGAATCAGATAGAATTATCGGTCCATAAGTTACTGAGCCAGAAGAGTTTCCTGCAAAGTCTACAGCAAGAACATGGAAATAATATGTTCCGAAAGCAAGAGTTTGGGTTGTGGTGGTTGATGTCGTGTCGACAATATTATCTGGCACAGTTGAAGTCGAATTATCAAAAACGAATGAATATCCAGCTACGCCGGTGTCACCAACATTGTTATCTGTTGAGTCTGACCAAATCACTGAAACATTAGTGTTTGAAGTTATGGTTCCAGTTGCATTGCTTGATGAAATAATATTTGGTGTTGTTGGCGGAGTTGTATCATTAGTTGTAAACGAAACATCAATAGTATGAGTAGTAGTTGCGTTATTGAATGTATAACTGGTTGAAGTAGCAATAGGTGTGCCATCAACAGTTAAAGTGTTCACAAAATATCCAGTATTAGGAGTTATGATAAATGTTTGGTCAGCTCCCTGATTAACTACAGTCGCTCCTAGTGGAGAGATAGTTCCATTAGCTGACGATGTAGAAGAAGTAATAGTCCAAGTGATTGGAACAAAGGAGACAGTTATAGTGTGATTAGCTGTGATGTTGTTAAAGTCATAAGTTCCAGCTGTAGTAGTAGCTACTCCATCTATGGTAGTAGTACCGATTTGGAAGTTAGCTCCTGGAGTAACTGTGTATGTTTGAGAATCTCCGTAGTTAAAGGTAGTAGTTCCAGTAGGAGTAATAGTTCCTGATCCAGTTGAAGTGGAATAGATAGTGAAGGTATCAATAGCAAAGGTTGTATCTATAGTATGTGATGCTGTGACATTTGAGAAGGTGTAAGTACCAGCAGTTGTTGTAGCTACTCCGTCTACTGTTGTTGTAGCTATGTGATAACCAACGTCTGGTGTAATGGTGTATGTCTGTGTTCCTCCATAGTTAATAGTAGTAGTACCAGATGGTGTAGTTGTTCCATTTGCTCCACTTGTTGCAAGTATAGTAAAGGTATCAATAGCAAAGGAGACATCTATAGTGTGACCGGCTGTGACATTGGTAAATGTGTAAGTAGTAGAAGCAGTTACTGGTGTAGCGTCCACCGTTAAGGTTGCGACATGGTAACCAACGTCTGGTGTGATTGTATATGTTTGATTATTCCCCTGATTAACTACAGTCGCTCCTAGTGGAGAGATAGTTCCATTAGCTGACGATGTAGAAGAAGTAATAGTCCAAGTGATTGGAACAAAGGAGACAGTTATAGTGTGATTAGCTGTGATGT
>JAHFNC010000002.1:0-43805 GCA_023267535.1 bacterium | reverse complement strand
CCCTGATTAACTACAGTCGCTCCTAGTGGAGAGATAGTTCCATTAGCTGACGATGTAGAAGAAGTAATAGTCCAAGTGATTGGAACAAAGGAGACAGTTATAGTGTGATTAGCTGTGATGTTGTTAAAGTCATAAGTTCCAGCTGTAGTAGTAGCTACTCCATCTATGGTAGTAGTACCGATTTGGAAGTTAGCATTGGGTGTAACTACATATGTAATTGAACCACCATAACTAATAGTAGTTGTTCCACTAGGTGATATTGTTCCGTTGGCGCTTGATGTAGCATAAATGGTAAAATTATCTATAGCAAACGTAACATCTATTGTGTGTGGTGCCGTTATATTACTAAATGTATAAGAAGTGGTTGAAGTAATCACTGAACCATCTACTGTTAAAGTAGCTACATGATATCCAGTGTTTGCTGTGATGTTATATGTGATTGACCCACCGTAATTAACATTTGTCGTACCAGGAGAAGAGATACTTCCATTTCCAAAAGTAGTTGCTACAACAGGAAAAGTGTAAGTGATGAAGTTTACATCTATAGTATGATTTGTCGTTACATTATTAAATGTGTATGAAGTAGAAGTAGCAACAGGCCCTCCGTCTACAGTTAAAGTATTTACATAATATCCAGTATTCGGAGTAATAGTATATGTTTGATTGTTCCCCTGATTAACTACAGTCGCTCCAAGTGGAGATATAGTTCCATTTAGAGATGATGTAGACGAAGTAATCGTATGAGTTATAGGAGAAAAAGTTGCGGAAATTGTATGAACTGAAGTTACATTTGAAAATGTATAAGCTGTGCTTGTTGCAACCGAAAAACCGTCTATTGTTAATGTTGCGACATCATAATTAGCTGCTGGAGTAATAGCATAAGTTTGTGAACCATTGTAATTAACGGTAGTAGTTCCAGTTGGTGTCACAGTTCCATTAGCGCCGGACGTTGCGACAATATTAAAAGTATTAATTGCGAATGTTGCAGAAATTGTGTGAGATGATGTGACGCTACCAAAGGTATAATTCGATAATATTCCCTGACTTACACCATCTACAGCAACATCGACGATATGATATCCGATATTCGCAGTAATTGTATAAACCTGTGAGCCAGCATAATTAACTACAGTTGTTCCAGTTGGTGTCACAGTTCCGTTAGCACCAGACGTTGCGACAATATTAAAAGTATTAATTGTAAACGTCGCAGAAATTGTGTGAGCTCCAGTTACGTTTGAGAATGTATAACTTCCTACTGCCCCCTGCCCTACACCATCTACTGTTACAGATGCGATTGAGTAACCAGTGTTTGGAGTGATTGTATAAGTTTGTGAGCCACCATAATTAACTACAGTTGTTCCAGTTGGTGTAACCGAACCGTTAATACCTGATGACGCTGTAATATTGAAAGTATTAATTGTGAATGTTGCAGATATACTGTGTGCTCCTTGCACATTACTAAACGTATAACTTCCGATTGCGCCTTGAGCAACACCGTCTACTGTAACTGATGATACTGAGTAACCAGCATTTGCTGAAATAGAAAATGTTTGAGAGTTACCTTGTGTTACAGAAACTGTTCCTGATGGAGATATAGTTCCGTTTGCTCCGGCGGATGCTGTGATATTAAAAGTTGATGGTGGTACAGTTACAGTAATATTTTGACTACATTTAGTTCCAAACCATTCAACACCGTCTTGTACCATTTTCCACGAGAATGCAGAAGTCCCAGGTGTTGATGGCGCAGTAGCAGTAAAATTAAATGTAGCAGATGCTCCTGGATTTGTTTGAGAACTTAAACCAACTCTTTGTATTCCCCAAGTGTAGTTGTCTTGACCATCTTGACTTCCAATATTATAAGAACTGCCCATTGTCCAAGTCTTAGTTCCTGTGTTTGACATAACTACAGTAGCACTAAATGTTTGACCAATAGTCACAGAAGATGGAGCTGAGAGACTAGAACAGGAAGCGTTGTTTACAGGTACAGAAGAAAATGTCGCCGAAATACTATGCGCTCCTTGTACATTACTAAATGTATAACTTCCAATCGCTCCCTGATTTACTCCATCAACTGTAACTGATGATACTGAATAGCCAGTGTCTGGAGTAATAGTAAATGTTTGAGAGTTTCCTTGTGTTACAGAAACTGTTCCTGATGGAGAGATTGTTCCGTTTGCTCCAGCTGATGCTGTGATATTAAAAGTTGTTGGGCCTGGAGTAACACAACTACCACCACTTACAATTTGTCCTGAAGCACAAACAGTAACTGTTACATATTGCCAACCAGTACTAGTATTAGTATTTGAGTTACTACATCCAAAAGCATATTGCTGACTAGATGTTAAGTTTCCAGTAGAAATACTGCCTGGAGTATTAGGAGTTACGTTTGGATTTATTCCTGAGAGATTACAACTTGTTGCGCCTGATGAAGTCCATGAGACAGTGGAAGCAGTGTTGTATGGAATTGGATTTGGAGAAGCAGTAAGAGTTGCAGTTATAGGAGCAGCTGAAAATGTCGCGGAAATATTGTGTGCTCCTTGCACATTACTAAACGTATAACTTCCGATTGCGCCTTGAGCAACACCGTCTACTGTAACTGATGAAATTGAGTATCCAGCATTTGCTGAAATAGAAAATGTTTGAGAGTTACCTTGTGTTACAGAAACTGTCCCTGATGGTGAGATTGTTCCGTTTGATCCAGCTGATGCTGTTATATTAAAAGTTGACGGTGGTGCTGGAACAAAAACAAATGTAGCGGAAATTGTGTGCGCTCCTTGAACATTACTAAACGTGTAAGTATTTATCGACCCTTGATTTACTCCGTCTACCGTTACTGAAGAAATTAAATAGCCAGGATTTGCTGTAACATAAAATGTCTGTGATGAACCCTGAGTAACAGGAATTGTCCCTGAAGGAGTTATGTACCCTCCCGCTCCGGCAGAAGCTGTAACATTGTAACTTGGAACAACACAACTACTTCCATTTACGATTTGTCCTTGAGGACAAACAGTAACTACGAGACTCGCAGTATTAGAAGGAGTTCCGGCAGAATTATAACAAATCAAACTTCTACTCCATGATGAAGTCTGTGTTCCCAAGACACCAGCACCAAAAGTATTTGATGTTGGATATCCAGATACAATCAAAGAATTATTAGAAGCGTCAAAGATACTACAATTAGAAGCATTTGTTGAAGAATAACTTATAACTGGACTAGATTGACCGTAAGCAACCACAACAGAAGATGGTGACCATGAAGCTGTTGGCGCTGGTGTTGCATCTACTGTGTATGTAACAACAACTACACCGTTTGCTCCATTTGCTCCAGAATCATTACCATTACCCCAACCACTAGCACCTCCACCTCCACCTCCATTATTTCCAGATGTTGGCAGTGTATATGTTGAAGAGTTTCCAAATCCACCTGACCCACCCGTTCCTATTAATGTCGACCCGCCCGTTCCACCAGAACTTCTTGAAGATCCAGCATCTCCATTTCCACCGTTTGTTCCACCAGATCCGCCAGATGTTCCACCTTGTCCACCACCACCTCCGACTATCGCACCATGTCCACCTAATCCACCTGGCATATAGAAAGATCCAAAGGATGTTCCGCCTCCATTTCCACCATTTCCACCAGCTGTAAAAAATGAACCCGCTGATCCAGCCGAACCACCATTTCCAATAGAAACTGAAAAGGTTTGTCCTGCTGTAACTGACATTGTATATGAAGAGAAAGAAGCACCAGAACCACCTCCACCTCCACCATATGTGAACGCACCACCTCCACCTCCACCTCCGGCACCAGCCATATCAATTGTGATACTTGTGACACCAGTTGGTACTGTGAAAGTTCCACCGCTAGTAAATGTCTGAGTTGCAGCATTAACATTTATAATTCCAGTAGAAAAAACAAAAAGCGCAAAAGCGCCAATGAACATCACTGTTTTTTTCTTGAAACTAAAAATTTTATATTTGCTATTTAAAAAAGACATTTATTTACCGATATTAGAGACCACAAAATAACTTTTTTAACAAAAGCTATTTTAATAAAACATATTCAATATATTGAAAGAAAAACTAAGACACGAAACTAAGACAACCGCTGAAAACGTGGCTGAATTTGTAGAAAAAGAGCAATCAAAAAAGGTACAAAGTGTGGTTATTATATACCAAATATTTTATATGTCAATATTTACAAGAAACTACTAATACAAAAATATCCTTATAAAATATATCTTTTTAGGAATTTTATTAGGACGATTAATAAAAATAAAAAATTAAAACTAGGACATATTTTTGTATTAAAAAATAGGGAAAATTTATTTGTGTCTTTTATAAACCATTGTTTTTTCTGTCTTTATTTATTTATGTCTTTTATATGTCTCTTACTATATTATAAAAGGACATAATATTACTTGACAAAGACCTATATTATTATGTAAAATGACCATTAGCAGTTTATGTACTTTAAAAAATTACTAGTAGTTCTCACTCGAAAGGAACAACATGAACTCAGATCTGAAATGCCTCAAGAATGTTTCGAAGGGCTTCTTTCTAACCTTGTTGCTTGGCGCGGCGATTTACACCATAGACGCTTGTGCACAACAAGCGTCGCCTGTCGAAATGCAAATCGGCTTCTGGGTCGGAACGAAACCATCCGGCTCCTTCTCGACAACCGGCTCGCCACTGTTCACCGGTACAACCACAAGCGACACACCTGCGAAGCTTTCACTTCAAGTGCGTGCAACCGAGCAGTACAAATACATCCCTACAGGGCTCGGCGCTGAAGTTTTCGTTGGCAGTGGCGACACTACTCACGAACTTTTCTTTACGGGCACTTCCCTTGGGAAACAAACTTGTGGCGGTGCACTCGGAATCGTTGCCAAGTACTGGTTCGTACCGAAGTCGTATGCCGTGCAACCGTACATCGGTGTCGGCCTCCAAAACCGCGACTGCTCAGGTTCCTACGGAATCGGCGGAACACCATTTTCTCCGCAAACAACAATGAGCGGAAATAGCTCGGTCATCAAAGCCGGACTATCCGTCGACGTTGCGCAGGCGATAAACAATCCGCAGTTCAAGGGCTTGTACATCAATGCTGAAGTCGAGAAAGTGAAGTCGTTGTCGTCGAGCGTCACGCCTGTCGCCGGCAACTCCTTGTCGTGGAACACTGGCGGAACTACCGGCCAAGTCGGCATTTCCTACAGCTTGGAAGCTCTCGGCGACCTGGCCAAGAAGCTACCGAGAGCACAAGGCCAGTAACAGTAATAGTCTACCCAGACCTTTTTAACCCTCATAACCTCAGACGTTGTGAGGGTTTTTATTTTATTTACTCAAAAATATTAGCCCTGTGAATACTGTGAATTTTCTCTGTATAGCGTATATGCTATACTTTTTTTATGTCTAAGATAAGTAATGAAATAAAAAATGAGCAGGAAAAAATCGGCTTCTTTATTAAAAAACTTCGTGAAGAACAAAATATAACCCAAGGAGAATTGGCTAAACATTTGAAGACAACCCAGAGCGTTGTGGCTCGTATAGAATCTGGCCGTCAAAATATAACCGTAGAGCAATTAGCAAAAATTAGTCACATTCTAAAACGCCAAGTTGTTTCCATCGCTGAAACAATTGATTTTAAAATAGAAGGCGGCAGAAAATTATCAGGAGAAATAGAAACAAACACTTCGAAAAACGGCGCTATAAATATGATGGTTGCAGCGCTGGTAAACAAAGGTAAAACTATAATACATGGCATACCACAAATTGAAGAAGTTTATCGTTATAAAGAATTACTAGAAAGTTTGGGTGTTAAAATCAGATTTTTTGATAAAGATTCTATTGAAATAATTCCTCCAAAGAAATTAGCATTTTCAAAAATGAATAAAGTTGTAGCTGAAAAAATCCGTTCATTTACTTTTGTTGGAGCGTTTATACATTACGGAAATAAGTTTTCGCTTCCACATTCCGGTGGCTGTAAAATGGGAGAAAGAACGGTAGCTTCTCATAAATATGCTCTTGAATATCTCGGGGTTGATATACAAACCAAAAGTAATCGTTATGATATAAGTTATAAAAAATTACATCCTGCCAAAACTATTCCACTATATGAATCATCAGACACTGGTGCTATTACAGCACTCATTGCCGCGGCTTGTATCAAAGGAAAGACAGTGATTAAATTTGCTCCACCAAACTATCAAGTCCAGGATGTTTGTTTCTTACTTGAAAAAATGGGAATAAAAATTGAAGGAATAGGAACAACAACTTTAACAGTTCATGGAGTGGAAAATGTAAATAAAGATATTGAGCATTACAACAGTGAGGACCCAATAGAAAGTATGTTCTTTATATCTGCCGCCATTGTGACGAAATCAAAATTAGAAATTAAAAGATGTCCGATTGATTTTATAGAGCTTGAACTTGAAAAACTAAAACGAATGGGGCAAAAATTATCTATTTCCAAAGAATATCTTTCAAAAAATAATAAAACAAGACTTGTCGATATCGTTGTCTCACCGTCAAAACTAACCGCACCTTATGACAAGATACACACGCAACCTTTCCCAGGAATAAATAATGATAATCTCCCATTCTTTGTGCCAATCGCTTGTCTTGCAGAAGGACAAACTTTAATACACGATTGGACATGGGAAAATAGAGCAATCTATTTTACAGAACTAAACAGACTTGGAGCTGATATAAAATTATTAGACCCACATCGAGTTTTAATAAATGGAGGAAGGAAACTTCGTGGAGCGCAAATTGTTTCTCCGCCAGCACTTAGGCCAACGGCAATTATTTTAATAGCTATGCTCGGTGCTGAAGGAACTTCCATGCTTCGTAATGTATATTCAATAAAACGCGGTTATGCTGATATTGCTGAGAGACTAAATAAAATTGGCGCAAATATAAAAGTAATTGAGGGGGTATAAAATTGTGGGAAATAAAGGAGGTTCGGTCACAAAACTACCTCGCGTTGCTCGAAGTAGTTTCGCTACCCCTATTCGACTCCTCACAAAAGACACGCAGGTGTCTTTCTTGTCGCCCATAAAATTCACTACGTTCTTTTCTGTGGGCGATAGAGGAGTCGAACCTCTGACATCTACAACGTCAATGTAGCGCTCTACCAACTGAGCTAACCGCCCTAATGTGTAGATAATTATATAACAAATATTTTTAAACGACACATTGAAATTATTAGTTTTTATGGTAAAATAGTAAACCAATGGTCTCATCGTCTAACGGTTAGGACAGCGCCCTTTCACGGCGTAAATCCGGGTTCGATTCCCGGTGAGATCACCATTACTTACTAGGAATTTTATTTGCTATACTGTGAATATAATAAATATATGCAACCAGTATTAATTGTTGAGGACAATACAGACCTTCAGGATATCTATAAAATAGCATTTAACAATGCTTCTATTCCGATAGAAATAAGAAGTAATGGATTAGATGCGCTAGCTGAGGTTAAAAAAATGAAACCGTCTCTTATCTTGCTTGATATATTGATGCCTGATATAAATGGAATAAAATTTCTAGAACTTGTTAACAATACCAATGTAATGAATGTACCAGTTATTGTTTGTAGTAATCTTTCAGATAAAGAAACAATGGATAAATGTAAAGAACTTGGTGTGATAGATTACATAGTAAAAGCAGATGTTGATATTTCGGATATTGTAAAAAGAGTTAAACAATTTTTCGATACTGGGAAGTAGAATTACTCGTGTGCAGATTTTATTAATATGGTTATTAAATCTTTCATATCATAGCCACAAGCTTTTGCTTGTTGTGGAATAAATGAGGTCTTAGTCATTCCTGGAATAGTGTTTATTTCAAGAACATATAATTCTCCATCTTTTAAAATCATATCCGTTCTAGAAATAGATTTACAATCCAAAACTTTATGACAAGATACAGCCAGATTCTTTATATTTTCCATTAACTCATCATCAGTCTCCGCTGGTGTAATTTCTTTACAGCCACCTTGTGTATATTTTGCTTCATAATCAAATAATTCCCCTTTTGTTAGAATTACTTCTGTAGCAACAAGAGGATTGGGTTTTCCTCCTATATCAATAACCCCGCAAGTAAATTCTCTACCTTTTACAAATTCTTGAGCAAGCATATCTTTGTGTTTTTCAAAAATTTTTTCTGAATAATTCTTAAAATCATACTCATTTTCAAATTTAAACAAATCAACAGAAGACCCTTCGCTTACTGGTTTTAGAATAATTGGATAATTAAAATCAATCCCACTGTTTTCTTTTGTTATAATTTTACTTTTTGGTATTTTTATACCATTTTTAGATAGAATTTCATTTGTTTTGTTTTTATCAATAGTTAGTCTAGAAACAACAGACGATGATCCAACAAATTTAATTTGTGATTCTTCCAATCTCTCTTGTAATTCTCCGTCTTCTCCATATTCACCATGAATTATTGGAAAAATTATTTCCACTCCTTTATCTTTGATTTCTTTTATTCCTTCTTGTTCTTCAAAAAGAGAATCATTAATTTTGTATTTTTTATCTTTAGTTATAAAAACTTCCAACACATCAAATTTATCTCTATCAATGTTTTCTAAAATATTTTTTGCAGAAGAAATAGAAACCTCGTGCTCACTTCCTGGCCCACCATACAAAATAGCTACTTTTATCATTTTAGTTTTATAAATTTAACTTATATTGCTTTTCTGTGTTGCTCATCAATATCTCCGTCTTCATCTTTTATACAGCTTGTATTTTTACATATCTCTGGTCTATCTTCATAATCTAAACATTTACCAGTTTTTTCATCAAAATTTTTACAATCAAAAGTAACTACTCTGTCCGTATCAATCTTATCTTCTGGAATGAGAATGTTTCCAGTTGGAGTCCATAAATCACCACCATTTTTATCCTTTGGTAATTCTAAGCCACTAATAATCGCTTTTTTATCAATTTTTACTGGGTCACAACAAAAACTACAATTTTTATCAGTACATGGAGCGTGTTTTTCAGATGATTCCATAGACACATTATAACACTCTAAAAGACTGTTTATTCCCCGACTTTTATATCTCCTTTTATTTTTTGAGCTACTTTTGGAATACTAACTGTAAAAGTTGTTCCTTTTCCTGATTCTGATTTAACAGTTATTTTCCCTTTGTGTAAATCAACTACTTCTTTAACATAATACATACCAAGTCCATTTCCGGTTACATTTTTTGTAACACTTTCCTCGCGAGCAAACTTTTGATAAAGCTGAGTATCAATGAATTCTTTAGACATTCCACGACCAGTATCAATAACATCCACCACCACATTGCCATTGTTCCCATAAGCTTTGACTGTGACGCTTCCACTGTCTGTATATTTAATTGAATTATCAATCAAATTCATAAACATATGTTCTGTTTTTTCTTTATCAATAATGGCTTTATAATCAATTCCTTCTTTAACCTCAAAATTAAGTGTAAGATTCTTTTTCTTGGCGTTATCGGTAAGTTCGGAAATAATCTTCTTTAGAAGTTCAGATAAATCATTTTCTGTAAATTCTACTTTTTGTTTTCCGGATTCAATACGAGAAATATCAAGAAGCGATGATACTGTTCCAGCAAGCAATACACCGTTTTCGTAAATTCTATCTATTGGTTCTACCAATTTCTTATCAAACTCTCCATACATTCCCTGCTTCATCATACTTACATAATTTTTTATAACTCCCGCCGGTGTACGAAGTTGATGTGCTGCAATAGATACGAAATCATTCTTATGCTTATCAAGCTCAATGAGTTTTTTATTCAACACTTCAACTCTTTTAATCGCACTTTTTAGATTAACTTGATCTTTTTCCTGCTCTGCAGATGACCTAATAATGTAAACTGAAGCAATAGTAGTAACAATGAAAAATAATACATTAGTATAAAAATCAAACTGACTCGCCGACACAAAAATTCTTCCAAACGAAAATAAACAAACGACTAAAACTGGAAGTTGAATATAAAATAAGCGCAGATTTACCACATTATATTTACGGACTGTGTAAAGAGTGATGAAAAAGAAAAAACTTACCAATATGTTACCAAAAGGTTTTATAGGAATACCGAACCATAGAAAATAATTAGTAACACCCCCTACTGCACCCAAAATTAAAGCTAGAAGTAATAGGAATATGTAATTTCTATTTTTCTCGTGTTTCTTACTAAAAAAAAGTGTTCCCAAAAAAGCCATTGAGAAGACAGATATAAATAACCACATGAACAGAAATACTGGAAAAATACTAGTACCTACTGGCCAATATAGGAAAGACAACTTTGGAACAACATCAAAAACTAAACCTTTTATAATAAACCATAAAAAAAGTAAATATCCTAAAAGGATTAGGCCACTATTATTTTTATTTTTGTATCCAAGTGATGTTACAGCATAATCAAGATAAGAAATTGGTACAAAGGCAGCAAAAGAAATTAAAAGTTTGGAATATAAAAGAGCGTGAGTGTGATCTGTAGATATTTGCCAGAGAAAATAAAATGCACTCCAAAAAATAACAAAAAAAGCGTACCTTAAAAAAGCAAAAATATCGTTATCTCTTAATTTTTTCTTTGTTGTTATGATTAGAAAAATACTAGCAAGTAAACTGAAAAGAAAATTTATTAATGCAGATATGGAATAATACGTAAACATTATATTAACATTATAACCTATAAATAGGCCTTATTTTAATCTTTTTCACCAACAGCAATCACATAAACACCGAGAGGCTCTTTAAAGACCAAATTTTTTGTAAAGCCAGCTTTTACAACAAAATCAACCATTTCTTCTTCTTTTCTATAAATCATATCTGGCCAATCGGCGACTGTGTGTATAAATTCCCTCTCTGGATTGTCAGAAATATTTGCAGTTATCAAAAATCCATTTTTATGTAACTTTTTGTAAGACGAACCGTATACAAAGTCTTTTTGTTCATCAGTAAGATAATCCGCGATACCAACCATTTCTATAATATCAAAAGTTCTACGATCGTCTTCAGTAGAAAAATATTTAAAAAGATTTTGTGTTTTTGTTTCTATTTGATCTAAAACTCCAAGTCTCTCAGCTAGATGTCTTGCTGATTCCAAAGATTTCTCATCGATATCAATCAATTTTGCTTTTATTATTATTCCTTTTCTTTTCATATAAGCAATAGTCCTAATCAAAACCTGTGATGAACCAGCGGCGACTTCTAAAATATTTATATCTTTATCTCCATTTATTTCATACCTTCTGTAAATTGCCATAGAAAGAATTGATCTTATTAATTTGTATCGATTCCTAACTGATTTACAATTTAAAGATGACGCCCAAAAAACTTCTATCCAAGAAGTGGGTAAAAACAATTCAAAAAAAGTAACCGTCTCCCAAAAGTTATATATAATAGCTAGAGCTCCCGCTTTTCCACCGTTTTCTCTAACAATCTTAATTCTCTTTAGTCCGTCGAATAGAAAAAAATTTGTTTCTAAAACTCTGCTGTTTGTTTTTTGAAAATGTTTTTCTTTCTTATTTTTTACATACGAAGTTATGGGCGGTGTAACCAGTGTGTGTATTTTATTTACAAAAGTAAATTTTTCAAGAAATGATCCATTCATTATTTCTTTAATGAAATCATGATTATTTTCTGTCTGGATTTTTAATTGTCTTCCATCAAGTGGAAGAAATTTCTTTTTAAACATAACTTTTATTTTCCATATACCCTATTCATAACCATTTTCGCATTCTTTTTATATTCACCTTTTTCTAATTCGTTTGGATATACAGGCTTTCTAAAGGTAACACTAATTTTCATTTTACCAGAGAAAAATTTAAAGAAAGACGCATTTCTTGTTCCTTTCATAAGCGTTGGAACGATTATACTATCAGTAAATTCAGCCAAGTAACCTACACCACCTTTTGGATCAACATCTCCGAGGCCATCGTTTCTTTTTCCTTCTGGAAAGATACATATCGTTCTTTTCTCTCTCAAAAAAATCAAATGATAGGAAAGAGCAAAAGCATAATCGTTGTGCCCTGGGAAAGCTGGATAAGCTCCACAGCACTTAAAGAACACGCCTCCGTACAAAAACCTTCCTAAAGCAGTATCTTTATAAAATTCTTTTTCTCTCGATACATAATAAAGTGGTCTTAAATTAGAAAAAAAACGCATAGCAATTCCAATAACAATTGGATCGAGTTGACTTGAGTGATTGGAAGCTAAAATAATTCCAATGTCTTTATCTTCCAATTCATCTAAATTTTCAAGACCTGATACCTTAAAATCACAAAAAAGATAGAAGAGTGGCTTCAATATAAAAAATAGACTTTCAAATAAAAAAGGTATCATTGGGATAAAATATTATCAAAATTGTAACACGAATTTTTCACAAAATCAAGAAAAGTGCCTATTTTACTCGATAAAATAAGGCTAAACTTGACATTTTTACATAAGATTATATAATTGTGATAGCGTAGTTCCGAATGAATTTTTTGGGAGGAAAGACAAATGAAAAGCCAAAAAGGTTTTGTTCCTGTGTATATGCCCGCAATATTTGCTTTCGTCGCCTTGCTCGTGGCGATTGCGATATTGTTCGGCCCAACGCTTCTGGGGAAATAATCCCCTCACTCACAAAAGGTGACCCGCGCGGCCACCTTTTTTATTTCGCCTAAAAATAATAAAATTTGGTAGAATAAGGTTATGAACAAGAAAACATATTTACAGAGAACAATTCTGTTTCTTGTGGTCTATGTATTAGTAGCCTATTTCGCATACTTGGCAATAAATAAAAGTCCATGCGATTCTCCTGTCACATATTCTATTGGAAAAATAGATAGTCAGTTTGGAATAAGTAAATCTGATGTGGAACAAGACGTTACTGAGGCCAGTTCGCTCTGGAATGGCGCACTAAAGAAAACACTACTTAAAGAAGATTTAAAAAATCCGAGTGTGGTTATTAATTTTGTTTTTGATGAAAGACAACGAGCAACCATTCGTGCCAACAAATTAAAACAAATAATAGATGATCAGAAAAAAACTATAGATAACATAGTGTCAGATACAAAACAAGTTGTTGATGAATACAACACAAAGAAAGCTATTTTTGATACTGCAAAAACAGACTATGAAACAAAGTTGTCCGCCTATGAAAGTAGCGTGAACTATTGGAATGGAAAAGGAGGAGCGCCAGAAGCAGAATATAATAAACTAATTGCTGACCAGAAAGCCTTAGACATTCAACACACAGAACTAACTAATCAATATAATGAATTGCAAGATTTGTATCAGACGATAAATACTTATAATGAACAACAAAAAAATGTTGTAAATGGCGTAAACAGTGTTATAAACCAAATCAACCAAAATGCTGGTAACCAATTTGAAGAAGGAGTTTACGATAGTGGTAAAAAAACAATTACTATTTATGAATATGATTCTGCTTTAGGTCTAAAAAGAGTTTTGACCCACGAGTTGGGACACGCACTCGGTCTTGATCACGTAGCTAATAAAGATTCTATTATGTATTACTTAAATAATTCAGATAGCTTTAAACTTTCAAACGAAGATATCTCTGCTTTAAAGAAAGTCTGCAAGATTAAATAGGAAGTTTCTACTGTTTTCAATAAACAAAAATTACTTCAGATACGCGAAGTAACGAATTTTTGGAAAGAGACGTACAACTATTACGACGACTGACAAAAATGAAGTTAAGACAAAGTAGATGGGGTAATTTTTGTTTATTGATGGTGGTATTTCTCGCCTTTTAGTATAGTAAACGCTCTATAAATCTGCTCAATCAAAATAAGTCGCACTAACATATGCGGAAAAACAAATAACGAAAGTTTGAGAGTGTAATTGGCTCTTTCTTTTACTTTTTCATTAACACCATAGGCTCCCCCAATAACAAAAACTAAACGACGAACAGAATCAATCATTCTATTTTCTATAAGCAAAGAAAAGTCTTCACTCTTTATAGCTGACCCCTTTTCATCAAGCAAAATAACGTAATCTTCTTTTTTAATTAAGTCTAAAATCTTTTCGCTTTCTTTATCTTTACTTTCTTTGTGATCGACAAAAATCCACTCTACTGGAGCGTAATGCAAAAGTCGTGTTGTATACAACTTGATAGCATCCTCATATGCGTCTTCGTGATCTTTACCAACAGATATGATTGTAATTTTCATAAAATAGTTTTCCCTTATGTTATAATTTACATATAAAATAACAAATTGGCAAATATGTCTTCTTTATCATTCAACGAACGATTAAAAATAATTAGTGCCATTTCTATTCTGACATGGGCTTCTTTATTGGTTGTAGTTTACATTGGTTACAGATCTTACAAAAAAATAATCGCCGATCAAAGAAATCAATTAGTGTTATTAGAGAACCAAGTGAGAGATAGATTGAAAGCCGAACAAGACGCTCAAAGTAAAATGTCTGCTCAAGACCAAGCTCTACTTGATGCTAAAAATGAACTCGAGAACACAAAAAATGCCGCGATACAAACAACATCTCAATTGAGTGGCCAATTAAAAACATTAAAGCAAGAACTAGTTGCTCAAGGAACAAAACAAGGTGATTTAGTTATAAACACCGAAGACATTTCAAAATATTTAACTGGCGTCGTTCAAGTGATTTGTGATAACGGCACAAATGAATTGGTAAGTGGTAGTGGATCATTGTGGTCATTTAAAGAAATTAAAAATGCGGTACTAACAAATTATCACGTTGTTAAAGGTGCCACTAAATGTGTTATTTCTATAACCGATGCGTCTAATCAAAAGACAGGAGTGTTTGCTCTTGAGGGCGCGGTTTATACTTTCAACAAAGATGCTGATTCAGCCATACTAGCAATTAGCACCACTTCGCTTTCTGATAAAAATGCAAAGATTGCTAATTATAATTTTTCATTGCCGGCTCTACGAAAATGTCCGGTAAATACTTCTATTGGTTCTCCTGTTGTGATTATTGGTTTTCCAATGTATGCCAAAAGAGATTCTATTGTAAATATAGAATCAATTGGTAATGTAAATGCTGTTTACAGAACAGCGACCAACGGAATAATTTCTGGTTACGACACCTCAATGAAACAAAATAGCGCTCTTAATAAAGAGAATTTCTTTATTTCAGCAAAGATTGATAGTGGAAATTCTGGTGGCATTGCTTTATCAAAAGATGACAAGGGGATGTGTGTCTTGGGATTGCCAACATGGTTATCTGTTGGAAATTATGAGAACCAAGGACTGATTCAAAACATTTCAAACATAATTCCGTAGTTAATTTATACACTAAAATTTATTTCTAGTTTAGAAAAATGATATAATCATTTCTATTATGATTTTACTTTCGATTGAAACAAGTTGTGACGAGACATCTATATGTATAGTGAAAAGAGCTAGAGGAAAAAATGTGCGCTTTGAAGTTCTATCTCACAAAATATTATCTCAAGTAGATTTACACAGACAATACGGCGGTGTTTTTCCGTCGCTTGCTAAAAGAGAGCACGCTAGAACTATAACCCAATTAATTGCCGAAGCGTTAGACGAAGCTGATTTACTTGTGGAGAGAAGTTATGAATATCATTTATCAATGAGTCATAAAAATAAATTGGAAAAGCTACTACATAGAGAGCCTGACATGAGAAGTGCGCTCACCATATTATTTGAGGGAATACAAAAGCCAAGTATAGATGCTATTGCCGTTACTAAAGGCCCAGGACTTGAGCCAGCACTGTGGGTTGGAATAAATTGTGCTCTAGCTTTAAAAACCGTTTGGGATATACCCGTTTATCCAATAAACCATATGGAGGGGCACATTATGACTGGGCTTCTTAATTTTAATAAAGAAGATAATATTTATGAATTATCCACACCCGAATTTCCGGCAACTGCCCTTTTAGTTTCTGGTGGACACACTGAACTTGTAAAAATTCCAAAGCTTGGCTCATACAAAATAATAGGAAATACTCGTGATGATGCTGTGGGAGAGGCTTTTGATAAAGTGGCTAGACTCTTAGGACTTCCCTATCCTGGCGGACCAGAAATATCGAACCTTGCCAACAAAGCACGAACCGAAAGATTGATTGTTGATGAACATTTGGTATTACCAAGGCCAATGATACACAGTAAAGATTTAAATATGTCATTTAGCGGACTTAAGACTTCGGTTTTAGTAAAAGTAAAAGCACAAAAAAATGTAGATGAGAAATTCAAGAAAAAAATTGCTGTTGAGTTTGAAAATTCAGTTACAGATGTTTTAACTGCAAAGACTAAACAAGCAATTTACGAAACAGGAAGCCAAACATTAATTGTTGGTGGTGGAGTTAGTGCTAATGATCACTTGAGAACTAAATTAAAAGAACTGGCAAACACAGATGATTTTGATTTATTTATTCCTGATAAAAAATTAGCTGGTGATAATGCTTTAATGATTGCTTGTGTGGGACTATTTCAAATTGCTAATGACAAAAAACCAAAAGATAAAATAATCGCAAACGGCTCGTGGTCAATTGAAGAATCTTAAAACAAAAATCCGCCAGTGGCGGATTTTTATTTTCTTTCCTTAAATGGTGAATGAGGTGCTAACTCCAAAACAAATGCCTTTATGAGTGCGGTTCATTCACCGTTTAAAGAAAGACGCTATTTAAAGTATAGAAGTTATGTATAAAAACGCAACCGCCAACCGATTAGGTTGGCGTTTACGCAGACATTTGTTTGTTTTGTAAGTTAACCCGTAGGCACTCACGAGAGTTATTATACTATCTTTGAGCTTGAGAAACAAGCATATTTTTAATGTATTCATCAATCTGAGCGGCAGATTCTGGATGCTTTTGTTTGTAACCATTTAACAAATCAATTCCTTCTTTTATTTGTCCAGAACTAATCAAAGCTCCTATGATACTTGTATCTCCATCTGGGAATTCTTGGCCAGTTTGAGCAATTGTTTCCTTGGCATCTTCATAATGTTTTGAATAAATTCCAGTTAAGATAAACATTTTCTTAGCTTCATCATATTTTGGTTGCAATAAATACGTGCTCTTGGCGGTTTGATACGCTCCCTCATAATCACCTGTTCCAACTTGTGCTCTTACCATATCAAAGAGAATTAATTGCTTCTTAGGAGCAAGAACTAAAGCTTTGGTCAAAACATCTTTTGCTGATTGACTGTCACCGATAGAATTGTAAAAGATTCCAAAGATAGCGAGTGCTCTAACATTTGTTGAATGTGTTGGCATTGATTTGTTTATTGTCTCTCTACAAGCTTCGGAATAATTATCCAATTCGGTCTTGATGGCATTCTTGTAAGTATCCGGAATTGTGTCTGGTATTTTTACACCTTGTAATTGACCAGCCATAAGTAGCATTTGTTCCATAGCTTCTTCTCTTCCTAGAGGACTATATGACATAGCTTCCTCAAAATTATCTTTCGAAGTTTTTATAACTTCATTGAAAGGTTGAGATTGTACTGCTGCTGAAATGTCCATAGCCCTAATCAGAGTTCTATTTCCAAGAAATGGAAGATAGTTTATGTAATACAAAGATACTACTAAAATCACGGCGACGAATGGTTGAACTAATTGATCCCAACTTGCAATCTTCCAATGCTCTCCATAATTCCCCTCTTTATTTGTTCTGACAGCAATGTAAGCGAGAATCATAAAGAAAAGAATATAGCTTGTTAGGTTATCAAACACGAATATATTGTGAATAAAATATCCAACCAGAGCTCCAGTAATAATAGCTCTTTCACGAAGAGGCATTTCGCTTCCATGTTTCCACATCAAGTAAAATGCAAAGAAAAATAGTGACAGATAAGAAACAAGACCCAAGACTCCACCGGCCACTAACCAATCAAAGAACACATCGTGAGAACGGTCATACCATGGTTCCAAGTTGTACATCTTTGCCGGATCAAATTTTCTAGCGAATATATAAGTAAAGTTATCTTGTCCGTAACCAAGTAGAGGTCTTTCCTTCCAAGCATTGAAACTTACTTCCCAAATAGTCACACGACTCATTGTAGTCACATCACTTATAGAAATACTTGCGAAACGATCAAGTGATGGAGAATTCTTAATGAAACTAGAATTCTTAAAGAGGAATACCCCTCCGACTAAAACAACAACTCCAATAAGTGCTGCGAAGAGTGTGTTTCTAATCTTCCCCTTTTCTTTTAATGATTCAATAAACAAAGTAACTAAAACTCCACCTAAAACTCCAACCATAGATCCACGAGTTCCAGAATAGAAGACTCCGAGCAAGTTTACAATAACTATTATTGCGTAAAATCTTCTCTGACCTTTTTCTTTTGATTGGGTAAATAAAAGAGCTGAAAGAAAGGCAAACAGTAAACAATAAACTCCGAAGTATGCCGAGTTACCAATTGTAGAATCGATACGGCCGGCACTCATGTGAATCGGAAATAGCTCACGAAACTTAGCCGACATACCTGGTGCAATTTTTGCAAAGATAAACAACTGACCTCCTAAGAATTGTAGGAAGCCGTATCCAACCACAAGAAGATTAGAGAAAATAGCTATTCTCATCATCTTTAACCATTCAACCTGAGAGTTTAGGAAAGAAGTTAGAACAACAAAATACAAAAAGAAGTGAATGTGTCCAACAAAACCTTCCATTCTTTCGAAGTTACTCCAAATACTTTGGGTTCTGTTAACACCGAAAATGTCAGCAAACAATATTACCGTCATGAAGACTGCATAAGCAATAAGTAGCACAGACTTCTTTGGTCTATATTTGGCATCTTTAATGGCAACAATAATCCAAGAAGCAAACGCTATTTCAACTAGCGCACGAAATAAAAGATTTTTACCCGAGATAAATGGGAAAAACATTCCTGCTGTCCCACTATTAAGAATATCAATCCCTGTTCCATTTGATATATAAAGTGCGACAAACGGAATAATCGCTAGACACACCCAAATTGTATTTTTAAGAAACTTTTCCATATTTAGTATTTAGTAAATAAAATTGTTTTAATAATTGTTCTAATAATAATCTGTAAATTATAGCACAAGAAAGTTACCAGCCACCAGATGCTCCACCCCCTCCTGAACGGCCTCCTCCGAACCCCCCAAATCCCCCTCCGCCACCTGAAAAACCACCTGCGCCGAAACCCCCGTAAAACCCACCTCGCGTGCCCCCAGGGCCAATTTTTGACACAATAAAGTCAAATATAAGGCCTATAATTACAGCAATAACTATGTAAATAAATATAAACAAACCACTAGCAAAAATAAAGCCTAAAATAAGCCCGACTACTCCTCCAAACACCCCACCTTGCCACCATGATTTACTTTGTGCTAAAAACCCTCCCAAAAAAAAGAAAAGTAAAACGACGGCTTTGATTACATTTTCGTACTCACGCACTTTGCTCGCTGTATTAGGAACGTTGTTATTACTTGCAACATATTCCCCTTTTGTCGCTTCTATTATTTTTTCTACTCCATTTTTAATTCCAGATACATAATCATTATTTTTAAATGAAGGAAATACGTCGTCTTGTAAAATACGATTAGCTACACTATCTGGAAGAGCGCCTTCTAATCCATAACCGACTTCGATTCTAGCTTTATGATCATTTACGGCAATTAAAAATAAAATACCATTATCTTTTTTATCTTTACCAATTTTCCACTCTTCAAAAAGTTTTGTGGAATATGTTTCTATGGTTTCGTCTGTGCCAAATGTTGGAATAGTGACGACAGTTATTTCATTCGTAGTGGAGGCAGAAAAATTTTGTAGTTCTTGATTTAGAAAAATTTTAGAATTACTATCTAAAACATTTGCAAAATCATTTACGAACCCCGTAGGTTTTCCAGGAGAAACATAGGCGTGGGCAAAAACCGTACTCACCAATAACGACGAAAAAAATATTTTAAGCGCTAGGCGCATAATTATTTATTGAAGTTAACTTGTGGTGCCTTTTGCGCCCCCTCATCTGCTGTAAAGAAATCTCTTTTTGAAAATCCAAATGACTTAGCAAAAAGGTTTCCAGGGAAAGTTTGAACTTTAACATTGTAAACATTTACAGTATCATTGTATCTTCCCCTTTCAACTGAAACTCTATTTTCTGTTCCAGCGAGTTCAGCCATTAGACCCTGAACAGCAACAGATGATTTCAAATCTGGATAATTTTCTGTGATGACCAAAAGTCTTCCGAGTGCTGACTCCACATTATTTGTGGCGACAACTTTATCATTTACTGTTTTTGCACCAGCATAATTAGCACGAGCATTAGCGATAGCTAAAAATACTGCACTTTCTTGCTTCATATTTCCTTCAACAGAAGCTACTAGATTTGGAATCAAATCAAACCTTCTTTGATATTGAGCTTCCACTTGTGCCCATTGAGTATCTGCTGCTAAATTAGAGCGAACAAGACCGTTGTAACTTGACCAAGACCAAATAACTATTAATAAAATAACACCCCAAACAATATATTTAGTTTTCATATCCATATAATATCACAAAAACAGGAGTCAATAATTATTGAACGTTATTCAAAAGTGCCTTTATTCTTTCTTCTATTGGTGGATGGGTCATAAAAAGTTTCTGGAAAAATGTTTGTCTTTCTTCGCTTCCAAAAGGACAAGAAATATATAAATGAGCTGTTGAGGATGATGCTCTTGTAAGCGGCTGAGTGTAAGCTCCTATTTTTTGTAAAGCTGAAGCCAGCCCTTCTGGATAACCAGTAAGTAATCCTGAAGAAGCGTCGGCAATAAATTCTCTTTTTCTTGAAATTGCTAATTGAATAAGAGATGCGGCTATTGGCAAAATAATTGAAGCCACCACTCCAATTAAAATAGCTAAGGCGTTACTTTCTTTGTCACTCGCAAAACTTCTTCTAATCGCAAAATTGGCAAGCATTGAAATTACTCCAGCCATAACAACGGTGGAAGTCATGATTAAAATATCTTTATTCTTGATATGGGATAACTCGTGAGCAATCACTCCCTCTAATTCACTTTTGTTTAATGTTGCCAGAAGTCCAGTGGTCACAGCAACAGAAGAATGTTTTTCATCTCTTCCTGTGGCGAAAGCATTTGGTCCAGCCTCTTGAATAACATAAATCTTTGGTTTTGGCATTTTATTTTTCTTGGAAAGTGCGGAGACAACTTGATACAATTCTTGATACTTATTTTCATCTGCTAGTTCAGCTCCCGCTACAGACAAAGCAATCTTATCTGAGAAAAAATAACTAATTATATTTAATGTTAAAGATAAAAAAATCGCCGTATACAAATAAGATGTCTTTCCAGTACTAAGAGATAATAGAAGTCCCAAGAAGACAACAACCACAAGGAATGTCGTCATTAAAAAGAACGTCTTCAAATTATTACTGCGTTTTATTGACAGCAGTCTGGCATTTGTCATATCTCGTTAATATACAAAATAAGGATTTTATGTCAACAGACGATTTTCACAATCACCAAAAATCACCTGCAAAAAATTAAATTTTTTGGTATTATTTAGCTTATGCAAGATAAAAACGAAAACCTGTTTAAAAAGAGACATTCCTTGGCCCATATAATGCTAATGGCCATAAAACACCACTTCTCTCACGCTTTACCTACTATCGGTCCAGTCATAGAAAATGGATTTTATTATGATTTAGATTTTTCTGAGGAAGTTAAAATAACATTGGACGATCTTCCAAAAATTGAAAAAACAATGCAGGAAATAATTGACCGTCATTTGAGTTTCAAAAAAGAAACAGTATTGAAAGAGCAAGCTTTGGCCTTGTTCCAATTTAATAAATATAAAACTGAACTTATAAATGGTCTTGAAGGAGATATAACTTTTTATCACACTGGGGATGAGTTTTTTGATTTATGTGAAGGACCTCATATAGAAAATACAAAAGAAATAAATCATAGTTCTTTTAAATTAACTAAATTAGCTGGAGCATATTGGAGAGGAGATGAAAAACGAGAAATGCTTACTCGTATTTATGGAGTAGCTTTTGATACTAAAGAAGAATTGGACGCTTATCTTAATCAACAAGAAGAAGCAAAAAAAAGAGACCATAAAGTTTTGGGCCCACAATTAAATTTATTTACTACCTCATCTTTAGTCGGTGCCGGGCTTCCTTTAATAAAACCAAAAGGAATGATTATCAGAAAAGAAATTGAGGATTATCTTTGGGAGCTACATAAAAACAAAGGTTACTCTAGAGTTTGGACTCCTCATATTGCTAAAGAAATTTTATACGAAACATCAGGACATGCTGCCAAGTTTGGAGATGAACTTTTCCGAGTAACAGGTAAAGAAGAAAAATTTATTTTAAAGCCGATGAATTGTCCTCATCATATGCAGATATTTGCGGACAATCAATTCTCATACCGTGATATGCCAGTTAGGTATTTTGAGCCAGCGACTGTTTATAGAGATGAAAAGTCAGGACAACTAGGAGGTCTCACTCGCGTTCGTTCCATAACTCAAGATGATGGACACTTGTTCTGCACCCAAGAACAAATCGAGAAAGAAGTTTCCACTATCGTAAATGTAATAAAAGAATTTTATACAACAATGAACATGATGAATGGATATTGGGTGTCTCTATCTGTTAGAGGAGAAGACAGAAGTAAATATCTTGGAACAGATGAAGTTTGGAACTTAGCAGAAGAGTCACTTGAGAAAGCAGCTAAAGCAAATAATTTAAATTATAGAAGAGTTGAAGGTGAAGCAACGTTCTACGGACCAAAATTGGATTTTATGTTTAAAGATGCAATAGGACGCGAATGGCAATTGGCTACTATTCAATGTGATTTTAATTTGCCAGAAAGATTTGATTTATCTTTTATAAATAAAGAAGGTAAAAAAGAAAGACCCGTTGTTATACATCGCGCCATTTCAGGATCACTAGAAAGATTTATGGGTGTAATGATAGAACATTTCGGTGGAGCGTTTCCATTGTGGTTGTCCCCTGTTCAAATTACAGTTCTACCAATTTCCGACAAACATCAAGACTATGCCAGAGATGTTGTGGAAAAATTAATTGAAAAAGATATTCGTGTGGAGATTGACGATTCTAAAGAAGGGCTTGGTAAAAAAATTCGTAATGTTCGTGAATCAAAAACTCCTTATTGGTTAGTGATTGGTGATAAGGATATTGATGTTGATATGGTCACACTTGAATCAAGAGATGACGGACAAATCGGACAAATAAAAATAGAAGAAGTACTTGAAAGATTAGTTTCTGAAATTAAAGGAAAGAAGTAAAAAAGAAAAGCGCGCCTACGGCGCGCTTTGATTTTGATTTTGCGTTTCTATTTTTTTACCGAAAGATTTTGCCAAAGCCTTAAACATTGCATCTGCATCTTTATTTATTTCATCTAGAGATACATTCTCCGGCAAACCACCACTTACATAATCAGGAGAATACTCATCAAGATATAAAAACAATGGGACGATGAAGGGCGGAACAGCTCCGATTGGCATAATGTCGAGAATAAACCTACTGTTGCTTTTTAAAGCAAGCCAGGAGTGGTGCATTGGACTAATTTTAAAGTCACAAAGTTTGCCGTCTTGTATTTTCGATTTGAGTATTGGAATAAACCCATCAACTAAATCAAATTCTTGAAAAAATTTACTAGCTACTCTTACAACGGAATGACAATTAGGTAACGCGCAATCATCACCTAATTTGACACCGTCAATTACCAAAGAGTTAACTTCATTAATAAAAATCTGAGACCTCATAAACCCGTCCATCATTTCGTCAGTTATTGCCGGCAATATTCTTTTTCCGTCCATTTATTTCTCCTTAAAGAACAATATCTCCACCCTATCAAATACGAAATCTAAAATCAAATTTACTAAATGGTATATTTTTTATGTAAAGTTACAGGAACTCCAGCTTCTGTGGCCTTGTCTATTGTATCTTGAGTACCAACAGAATTATTTACCTGAAAAGCGTAAACTTCGTCTCCATATTTTACTTCTTCTGCATCGCGTGCGAAATATTCTTCCATACTTATTGTTTTAAAATGCATTTCCAAAAGAGATGTTGGGTTATTATTTTGAATAGTTCTCAACGTATTTTCTAATTTTGAAAAATCTTCTTTTGTTATTTTTCCGTCAACAAGTGCGTTATAGAAATGTTTTGTATAAATATCTAATTTTGCTGGAAGTATTACACGAAGATTTGTGCATTCTTTATTTATTTTCAAAACTTCATCCATACAAAAATAATCTACGCCTAAAGCGCCTCCAGTTATAATTCCATGACCGTTAGAAATGCATTCACGAACTGCATTTCTAACATCATCTTCTACTTCTTTATTTGTGAGACGCCATGTTCCTGTGAATATAATCCATTTCATATTTTTATATAATCATTAAATGTTAATTTTGCTAAATATTTATCGACACAATTCATCTAAGCGAAAAATTGTTCAAGATACGCGAAGCAACAAGTTTTTGGAAGAAGGCGTAGAAGACTACGACGACTGACAAAAACGAAATTGCGACAAAGTAGATTGGATAATTTTTCGCTTAGATTTAAATATCTAGATTAGCGGACTTCGCATGAGTCTGTATAAATGACTTGCGTGGCCCCACCTCATTTCCCATCAACATCTCAAACACCTTATCTGCTTCTTCTGCTTCGTGAATAGAAACAACTTTTAAAGTTCTCTTGCTTGCATCCATAGTTGTCTCCTTAAGTTCGTCTGGGTTCATTTCTCCAAGACCTTTGTATCTTTGTACGCTAGGCTTCTTTCCTTTTTTCACAGCCTTTTCTTCTTTTTCATTTTCTTCTCCTTCTTCTACTGTCTCCCCCTCTTCTTCGTTTGTACCTATATCCTCTACAGACTCGTCACCAAATCCTAATTTTTTTAGGGCTTCAAATTTTTCTTCATCAGAATAAGCATAATGAATTTCTTTACCGTAAGTTATTTTATAAAGTGGCGGTTGAGCAATATAAATATATCCGGCTTCAATAACTGGTTTGTAATAACGATAAAAGAAAGTAAGTAGAAGTGTGCGAATGTGAGCTCCGTCAACATCGGCATCGGTTGCGATAATCATTTTGTGATATCTAATTTTTGAAATATCAAAAGTATCTCCAATGGCTGCCCCCATAGCAAGAACTAAATTTTTAATCTGTTCGCTACCTAACATTTTATCAAGGCGAGCTCTTTCCACATTTAAAATCTTTCCACGAAGTGGAAGTATAGCTTGAGTGCGACGATCACGTCCCATTTTTGCCGAACCACCAGCCGAATCTCCCTCCACAATAAATAGTTCTGATTCTGCAGGATCATTACTCTGGCAATCAGCAAGTTTTCCTGGAAGAGAAAATCCTTCAAGCGCCCCCTTACGAAGAACAGAATCTTTTGCAGCTTTAGCGGCTTTACGAGCACGGAGAGCGAGCAATCCTTTATTTATAATTTCTCTAGCATCATCTGGATTTTCTTCAAGGAAGCCATTGAAAGCATCCGAGAACACAGTGGAAGTTGCAGATTGTGCTTCCATTGAGCCTAACTTAGCTTTAGTCTGTCCTTCAAATTGAATTTCGCGAAGCTTAACAGAAATAACACAAGTTAATCCTTCAAGCACATCATCCCCTGTTAGGTTTTCATCTTTATCTTTCAGAATTCCATTTTTGCGAGCATAGGCATTTATAATACGAGTTAAAGAAGTTTTAAATCCAGTGACGTGAGTTCCTCCTTCAGCGGTTGGAATGTTGTTTGCGAAAGCAACTAACTTTGTAGACAAGTCATCAATGTATTGAAGAGCAATTTCCACACCAACATTCTCAGCTTCTTTATCAACATAGAAAATATTCTTATGTATTGGTTTTACATTTTCGTTGTAGTGCTTTACCAAAGACTTAAGTCCTCCTTCAAAATAAAAAGACACCCCTGGTTGTTCAATTCCTAAATCAGTTACATAAGTTTCTCCTTCAAGTTCTAATTTGTCTTCGCAATTTCGAGCATCAATTAAATTGATAGTCAGACCTTTAACTAAATATGCTTGCTGGCGTAAATGAGAAACAATTCTATCCCAAACAAATTCTGTTCCTTCTTTAAATATTTCTGGGTCAGGTTGGAAAGTAACTATTGTTCCGTGGAATTTACTTTTACCAATTTGTTTTACTTTTGATTTAGCAATACCTTGTTTATATTCTTGGACAAACAGTCCACCATCCACATGAACTTCAACTTTACAAAAAATGGATAATGCATTTACGACTGACGCTCCCACTCCGTGAAGACCACCGGAAACATTGTATCCATCACCCCCGAACTTTCCTCCGGCGTGAAGAGTACACATAATTGTTTCAAGTGCTGAGACTTTTGTCTTTGAGTGAATACCCACTGGAATACCGCGACCGTTATCTATAACACGAACGCGATTATCAGGAAGCAAAACAACTTCCACACGATTGGCGTGACCATTCATCGCTTCGTCGCGAGAGTTGTCAAAAATTTCCCAAATAAGATGATGAAGTCCATCTGGTCCTGTTGAACCAATGTACATTCCGGGGCGCTTTCTAACCGGCTCTAATCCTTCCAAAACTTGAATTGAATCAGCACCGTAGGAACCCTTAATTTTCTTCGTTTTTTCTTCGTTTTTAACAGCCATAATAATCAATCAATTATATCATAATTCCATACAAAAATCACGCCTTTTTGTGGACAAAAACTAGTGACTTCTATAGCCTATTTACTTACGAATATAGAACGGCCACGCCAAGAATTCTTGAAGGTAATAACATCGCAACATCTAAACGCTCCCCCTACTGCTTTATCATCTTCCACACTCACAACAGTTGCTTCTGGTTCGTGATAATAGAAATGTGTAATTTCGCCTAATTCATTTTCTTCAAATCCAACAAGAAGTATTGAGTGAAACTTTGTCTGCTCTAAAATAAATTTATTTATAGAAACAATAACCGGATTGTTATTTTTTAATTGTTCAACAAGAGTCTCTATGCTATCTAGTCTATCTTTTGTTTCTGGATTTTTATATCGCCAAGATTTCAGCCCTTCTTTTTCAAGAGAAGAAATGAGATAATCGTGACCCATACCATTTAAGACACTGTAACCCCCTTCTTTCTCGGCAGTTTTCATAAATTCTAAAATATCGATTTTCTTTTTTAAAAAATATTCAACAACCATTGCAAAACATGCTCCACTACAGGAACGAATATTCCAATAGGAATCTTCTACTTCTAAAAATTGTGAATGATATGGAACTTCTAATTTCATAATATGATTATATCAAAAAGTCGCCCGAATGGGCGACTAAAAAATCTATTAAGCGTTTAAGCGTTGGATACTTCACTTGGCACTTTCTCAAGAGTAATTGAAATACCAAATAAACCATCCTCTTCCTCCGCTAGTTCTGAAAACATGTGAGCTGGTAAGTCCTTGGCGCTTTTTATAATTGGTCTAATTATTTCGTTAAAGACATTCTCAAGAAACCCGCCAGCAAGTCTAAGATAATGACTTTCCGACTCCCCGTGAACAAATTTTATAAGAGCAATCTCCTCTTTTGAAAGGGAGTGCCTCATTATGTACCCCAGTAATTCCGGGCAAGACAAATCATACGGATCCTGACCGCACAAGACACTGTTATACATTTCTCTTCCAAGAGTAACCAGTCTCCTGTGCAACCTCTCTTTTACCTCCGTGTCTAAAAAAACATCCTCGTGATAAAGAGCCAGAAATATTTTTCTGATTTGTTGTGACGGAAATCTAAAAACCCCAAAGTTAGGGACTATAAATAATTCCCCAACAGTTTCTTCTAGGATTTTATATTTCAGTTCTTCTTCAGAACTGAGACCTCCTCTTCTTTCCATATGTTTCCTTTCTATAAAAAGAACTTTTTTCAAATTATGAAGCTCTAATATAGAATTTAACATTATTTGTATAGATATGGCAATAAGAAAATTAATCCTTATTTTGTCAATAAAAAATCGTCCCTTATGGGACGATTCAGTAATTCAATGTGAGTCAAAGCACTCTTCGTTACCGGCTTTTATAAGAAGAGCAAATTTCGTTTTATCTTTCGGCTGAGTAAGGAGCTGGGTCGTAACTCTTTCGACTAATCCAATGGCTAATTTTTTGTAATCTTCTATGGTCTCGCCGGGATCAAATTTTATTGTTTTTGCAAATCCGGACATTACCTTATCGTGTGTGACTGCATAACCAAATGCTCCACACGAAGAAACATGGTCTGGATACTTGCCATTTAAAATCTGCTTATACTGTTGAATACCGATTAAGATAAGAACATTATGAACTTGACCCTTAATATCATTTAATGTCAGATATCCTTCACCTAAAAGAAGTTGCAAAAGTCTGTAGTTAGTCCAACCAGCGACATTGCTATCAACCAATCTAAAACGGACAATCTCTTCAAGAATTGATTCCTTCAGGTCAGAAGAAAAAGTATTCATTTGGTTTCTCCTAGAACATTGACTACTAACATTCACACTAACACAAAGATATATTTTGTAAATAGACAGATTTTATCTTATTTCGTATCCTGCTTTCTTTAAAGCTTCGTAGATTTTTCCAGAAATTTCATTCGCCTCTTCATCGGTCAAAGTTTTATCACTTGCTTGAATTACTAAACGAAAAGCAAAAGATTTTTTTATCGTCCCGTCTTCAAAAGTCTTGGTGAAAGTATCAAAGAGATTACAGCTAACAATAAGATTATTATAGTTTTTATTGATGATAGTGAGAATATTCTCCCATGAGGTAGAAGCAGGAGTAAAACAAGCAATATCACGGACAATAAACGGGTATAGAGAGAAGTGTTTGTAAGAAACTTCACTTTTAGTTTGTAAAAGATGTTCATATTGTGTGGGTTCTTCTAGAGGCTCAATCAGTTTATCAAAATCTATTTCAATCACATAGGGCTTTCCAGAAACAGTATCATATTCAATTGTTTTTATATTTAAATCTCTTTTTATTTGAGATAATATTAAATCAACTTCATCAGTAAATAATGATTTCTTTTTTCCATCGTCAATGGCAATAGAAAAGTGTCTTGTCTCACTATTTGTATCAAAAACATTTCCAAATTCGAAAACTTTTACTGTCTCAACTTGTAATAATGGTGCATTTAAAATATTCATTTGTATAGCTGACAACACCCCTCTACCCAAATCAGCTCTTAACTTTTCTTTGTCTGATGCTAATCCTTTTAATATTTCAACGGTTCCAACATTTCCAAATGAATATGTATAAATTTCTGAGAATCCATTTTGAATTAAAATATTTTTTATTTTTGTTTCGTAATAGAGCCTTTTGTGTGGAACCCCTTTTCTATTTAGTGTTGGTAACACCGACGGTAAATTATCATAACCAATTACTCTTCCTACTTCTTCAATCAAATCTTCTTTAATTCTCAAATCAATTCTTTCAAATGGAATTGTTGCTATGATTCTTTTTTCCTCTCCTATCACTCTTCTGAAATACAGTTCGTTTTTAAATTGCGCACTTTCTTTTAATTTTTCTAATACACACTTTCCGATTTTACTGCTGGTGTGAATAATATTCCCCTCTCCCATATATATAGCCACATGATCAATGCCGTGTTCTACTTTTGTTTTTGGAATAAACTCAAGTGTCTCAGTTCTGATTGGTGACTCTTTAACATCCATTCCTAAAACTTGTGAATAATATGTTCCGTCTTTGCTTATTTCTTCTTTGGTATTTGTAAAAATCAAATCACCGATTTTTAAATCTTCTTCTTTTATTTCTTGTGAGAAAACAAATTGATCAACTGATACTCTTGGTATAGAATATCCAGCTTCAATCATAAGCCAAGAAACTAAAGATGAACAATCAAAAGCGTTTGGGGCGTCATACAAAACAGAGGCAGATCTTTTATACGGAACATCCACGCAAGATAATGCTTTTTCTTTTATAATATCGCGAGAATTTTCTATAACTGAAACTTGGCATTTTTCTTTTTCTAAAATTTTTATAATTTGTTCTTCGGTATAATTTGAACCAAGTAAATTATTTGTCTCTCTTGTTGAAAAGCATGCACGGTAATTTTTCTCTGGCTTTTCATAAACATCAACCTTTCCACCAATTACACACTCCGGCAACATTTCTTTTAGTAAATTACAAGCCATATCCATCGCAACACCTGCATACTCGCTGGTCATTTGAGCTTCATATCTTTTTGAAGCGTCAGTTTTTATATTATGAAAGTCACTAGATTTTCTAGTAAGAACAGCGTTAAAATTTGCCGACTCAAAAATAATTGATTTGGTGCTTTCATCTACAATTGCCTTGGTTCCACCCTTTACACCAGCTAATGCCAAGACCCCCTCGTCATCGGCAATCACTGTCTCTGTGCCACGCATTACAATTTCCTTTTGGTCTAGTGTTGTCATTTTCTCTCCTTCTTTTGCTTTACGAACAGTGATGCCACCTGAGACTTTATCAGCATCAAAAGCATGCATTGGTTGCCCAATATCATTCATTACAAAATTAGTAACATCAACAATATTGGAAATAGAACGTTGCCCTAAAGATTCTAATTTATTTTTTAACCAGGCTTTAGAATTTTCTACTTTTATATTTGAAACTTTTACTCCAATGTATCGTGGACATATTTTTGCATCTTCTACTTTTACAGAAATATTTTCATCACCGTAAATGACAGCATAATTTTTTGTCTTTTCTTTTAAATCAAATAGCGTACAAAATTCACGAGCGATTCCCCTGTGTGAGAAACAATCGTGTTGACGATGTGGCAAAACTTTTATTTCAAAAACTACATCATTTTCTATTTCTTTAACTTCCTCCACTTCTAAAGACTTTTTGGAAACAATATCAACGACAGTATCAAGTGCTGGTAATTTATCATCAATATGTTCTTGTATCCAACTTTGTAAAAATTTCATAACTAGAATTGATTAACTAAACGAAGGTCACCATTGTATAAAAATCTAATATCATCAAAGCCCCATTTGAGCATGGCGATTCTGTCTATTCCCCCACCAAAAGCAAATCCTTGATATTTATTACTATCAATACCACAATTCTGTAGAACTTTTGGATGAACCATTCCCGCTCCCATTATTTCTATCCAACCTGTTTGCTTACAAATGTTACATCCAGAGCCACTACATTTAAAACATTGCATATCAACTTCTACCCCTGGCTCAACAAACGGAAAGAAAGATGAACGAAGACGAATAGAAATTTCTTTTTCAAATAATTTTGTAAAGAATGTTTCAAGCACACCTTTTAAATTAGCTAGAGTTATATTTTCTCCAACCAATAATCCTTCTATCTGATGGAATTGGGCTTCGTGAGTAGCGTCGGTGGCCTCATTTCTAAAAACTTTTCCAGGAACAGCAATGGCTAGAGGAAATTCTTTTTTTTCTTTTACCCATTTTTCCATAGTGCGAACTTGAACAGAAGAGGTGTGAGTTCTTAAAACATAACTCATCGGTCTATCAAATTTATCTTTCTCTACAGAATCTTTTTTAATAAAAAAAGTATCCTGCATATCACGAGATGGATGATCGCGAGGGACATTTAATGCATCAAAATTATTCCACTCATTTTCAAGCTCTGGACCATCGGCTATATCAAAACCAATTTCCGTAAAGATAGCAGAGATTTTATCAATCAATATAGTAATTGGGTGTGGATGGCCTAACATATTTTCAATTTTAACAAATTTGTACTAGAAACAAAAGGATAATTTAGATTGCTATTTTTTCGTATCTTGTAATACCCATATATTTTTTCTATGGAAAAATGTATCAAAGGCAGCACGGCCTAAGAAAAATGGAACGAAAAATGGATATAATAAAAAGAAGAACGGGAAGTTGTGGTAAATTTGTTGCTTGTCATCAGATAAAGTATTTCCAATATATAAGACCAGTAAAAATATCGAGAGCATCACCATGGCGATAAATGACATCACTGTAGTATTGAAATAGAAAATATCAAAGGTTGGCATGCTCGGATGAATACCAACAGTAGACCATCTATTTATATTACTAAATAATTGTTTGAAGATACTATAAAATCCAAAGAAAGAAGCATAGAGTCCGTAAAAAAAGAAAGAGAAGGCCATTGGTAATGTGAACATTCCAAAATTTCCATACTCCTTTCTAAAAAACATTTCTTTATAATCAATTGCGTTTTGTAAAAATCCTCTAGCCCATCTTAATCTTTGATGGAAAAATCCCTTGGCAGTTGCAGGTCCTACTGTGTAAACAAGAGCCTTGTGTGAATTAGCAATTTTCATTTTAGCCTTGTGCATTCTTAGAGTGATTTCAAAATCTTCAGTGTTGTGAGCTTTTCTATAATTACCAATCTTTTCAAAAACTTCTTTTTTGAAAATAGAAAATGGGCCAGGTGTAACTTGTATAGCATCTAATTGTCCATATGACTTTCTCAAGAAAACTCCCATCAGATATTCAACTGCTTGCAATCTTTGTATAAAAGTTTTTGGTTTGCGAATGTGAATACAAGGAGTAACCGCCATAATTTCTTTGTTGCTTTCAAAATAAGCGACGATAATTCTTAAAGTTTTTGGAGTGACAAAGCTATCAGCGTCAAGACATCCAAACAAATCTGATTTTGATTTTTCTAAAGCTAAATTAACAGCAGTATGCTTTCCTCCATTTTCTTTATGAAAGGCAGTGATATTTTCTGGAAAATTATTTTCGTATTCTTTGGCAATTTTTAAAGTGTTATCAGTACTACCGTCGTCAACAACAATGATATTTAATTTATCTTTTGGATAATCCAGTGATAAAAGAGAGTCCAGTGTTGCAGCTAAAGTTCTTTCTTCATTCCAACAAGGAACAGCCACAGTGACGCTTGGATAATATGTCAGCTCGTGGGACTCTTCACTTTTTATTCTTTTTTTATTTTCAAAAAACGATGTCATTAAAAGCACTTGAAAATAGATGGACAAAAACAGGAAGGGGTACATCAGTGCGTTTAAAATATTTTCAAACATAATTATTTATTGCGAGTGGTGGTCGCATTTTTTGTTTGTTGAGTAGTAGTTGCTTTAAGGGTGTCTGGCAACATCCCCTCCACCACATCAACAGTTCTGTATCCAGAATAAGTGTTATCGCCAATAACCAAAATCGGTAAAACATTTTGAACTTTATAAATCTTCTTCATTGAATCAATGGCTGATAACGGTAAATTGTAATCAAAAGAATAAACTCTCAGATCAGGATATTTTTCTTTTAAGAAAGTAAGAACATACCCTTCTTTTTCACAATCAGGACAATCCCCTTTGTTGGAATAAAAATAAATAACTGAAGCAGATTTTTTGGAAGCACACTTACTAGCTAATTTTTTTGATAGAAGATAATCTTTTATTTCAAGCAGTGAATAATATTTTTTTAGATAAAGAATATCAGTGTCTTTAGCTCCTCTATCTGTCTCAGTGCGAGATAATTTATTTCCAAGTTCGGAAAGTTCTGGAGATAAAATAGAATCATTTAAATTGGAACAAGAAACTTCGTTAAGCAAGTCAAACTGAGTTTCGTTTGAAAGAATGTCTATAGAAATATTATCTTGAATATCTTTTACATTTGCCACTCTCTTGTCAGAGAAAAAAGTGGAAGCAAAAAAAGCGGTGGCAAATATTGCAACGGTGATAACTAATGTGAAAATGTATTTTTTGGTATCTATCATAACTGTTTTAATTATGGAGCCACTTGTCAGAGTCGAACTGACGACCTACGGTTTACAAAACCGTTGCTCTACCAACTGAGCTAAAGTGGCATATTGTTGTGTAATAATCTGCACTAAATAAATGTAGCCAATTTTGGACGGTTTTGAAACCGTTGTCTGTTTTAAAATCTCGGCATAGCCTCGTGCCAACTGAGCTAAAGTGGCATATAAATGGACACGAATATCCGAATAATTTAACATAAAATGACTAAAAAGTCACGCTTTATTAATTATCGTCTTGCTCCTCCTTTTCTTTGTCCATTTCTTGTTTATAAACTTTCAAATGATTCCAAAAGTGAGGAACTGTTCCTCTGTTCTTAACAGCGTTCTTGTAGAAGGTATCTCTTGATTTGGCATACAAAATTGAAAACCATTTATCAAGATAAAACATAAATCTAACAAAAAAATGCATTATGTATTGAACAAGAAATTTTCTTAGATGTATGCTTCGTCTCATTAAGAAACGAACGATAACTTTGATAGTTGATGAAACTAAAGATGGGCCGTTGTAATTTTCATCAACAATGATAGCACCATAACTTATTTTGAAACTTTGATAAGACACAATCGAAAAAGCCGACAAGAAAGCTATGACTCCACCTATAATTAAGAGAGTAATTAGCATAGAGTTTAATTATAACAAACCACACTAAACAGTGTAGCGAGTAAATCTAATGACCTTTGTATTTTCACCGAATTTTTGAATAGCTTGAGCTATTCTTTCTTCCACTGTAATTGATGAATCCTTAACAAAAGGTTGCTTTAAAAGGGCGGTTTCTTCTCCTAGTCCGTCTTCATTATTAATTGAGGTTGGTGACATAGCAGCGATATGCATAGCTATATCATATGCCAAAGCCTTAAATTCCTCGTTCTTAGCCACGAAATCGGTCTCACAGCCCAAATGTAGCAATACTCCAGTTGTTCCTGTTCCGTGGATATAAGAAGCGATAACTCCAGCCCCTAGTTCGCGGTCAGCTTTCTTTTCAGCTTGAACAGCAGAAAATTCTGCAAGAATCACTCTTGCCTTTTCTTTGTCCCCTCCGGCGTCTTCTAACGCTTTTTTAATTTGTGCAAATGATAATCCTGTTTCTTCACGAAGTTCTTTTATTGTGTCCATAGATATAAATATTTTTTAGTTTATAATTATTGAATTTCTTGTTGTAGAGTTTCCTTGATAGTTTCTAAAACAAAACGAACAGGAGATACTGCACCGTCATTACCAACGATTGGATACTCAATATTTTCAAGTTTACAATCCGTGTTTAAAAGTGCAACCACAGGTATGTGACAACGAAGCGCTTCCTTTACACAAATTTCTTCGTAACGAGGATCAATGATGACAACTGCGGCTGGTAAATTATTCATTGTAGAAATTCCTCCGAAATCGTGGTCTAGATTATCCATTTCTCTTTGGAAAAGAAGTTGCTCCTTCTTGGTGTAAACAGAAAGTTCTCCTTTTTCTTTCTTTCTTAATAGGTCATGTAATCTTTCTACACGCTTTTTGATTTGTGGGAAGTTAGTAAGAGTTCCGCCGATAAATCTCTCAGCAACATACGGCATATTAAGAGAAAGTGCTGTCTCTTTTATAAGTTGTCTTATTTCTGGCTTAACACCGACGAAAAGAATTACTTTTCCAGCGCTGTGTAATGACTTTAGAAACAGAATAGCTTCTTCTAATTGCTTCTTAGTAATATCTAAGTTTATGAAATCAACACCATTATTATTGGATTCTATATATGATTTAGTTGATGGGTGGCGACGAGTACGGGAATAACCATACTGAAGACCTGCTTTCTTTAAAGCTTCTATTGTTATTGCTGACATATTTTGATAGTTGTTAGTTGATAGACTTTAGACATTAGATGACCCAGAAACATTTACTTTATAAATGTTTCTAAAGTCTAGAGTCTAATGTCTAGAGTCTGGTTTGATAATATAACACTCACTCGTGCCACAAATCATTTTTCCTTATGCAGTGTTGACTGCGCGTCCTTTAGCTTAAAAATGAATGCTCAGGTGTCCAAATCCTGATTTGCCCGATTGGATGTAATGTCTAAAATACTAACACAAAGTGCCAAAATAGGCAAAATAATTATTCTGTATCCCCTTCTGAAAATTCGCCGTCAAAATTCTTTAGGGCTTCAAAAATTGGTTCTAAATTTCCTTCCATAATTTTTGGAAGTCCATGGAATGATTGTTTGATTCTGTGGTCGGTGATTCTATCTTGTGGGAAATTATAAGTTCTTATTTTTTCACTTCTATCACCTGTTCCTACTTGTGAACGCTTCTCACCACGAAAATCTTTTCCTTCTCTTTCGGCTTCTAGTTGGTCTAATTTTGCTTGAAGCATTTGCAAAGCTCTTTCTTTATTTTTTAACTGGCTTCGTTCAATGGTACAACGAATAGCAATACCAGTTGGCTTGTGAATAACACGCACCGCAGTTTCTACTTTGTTCACATTTTGCCCCCCTGCTCCACCACTTCGTGAAGTTTCAAATTCAACATCAGCCATATTTATAGTTACATTTTTCTTTTCTCTGATTGGCATTATAGAAACAGTAATAGTGGAAGTATGGACACGACCATTTTTTTCGGTGTCGGGAATTCTTTGTACCCTGTGGACTCCTCCTTCAAATTGAAAATCCTCCCAAGCACCCTTACCTTTTATTTCAAAAGAAACTGATTTGTAACCACCAACATCAGATATAGAGTCATCCACTTTTTCAAAACCTATTTTGTGCGCTTCGCAATATATTCCATAAGCACTAGCAAGTTCTGCAGCAAATAATGTGGCTTCGTCTCCACCTGCGCCTGCTGAGATTTCTAATATCAAAGCTTTAGGAATTGATTCTTCTTCTTTTTCTTTCTCGGCAATCTCAGACATTTGTTTAAAGAGTGCATCTTTCTGAACAGAGATATTAGATAACTCTACTTCAGCAAGTTCGCGCATACTTTCATCTTTCAGTAATTCTTCAGAATCTTTTTCATCTCTTAAAAGTCGCTCGTATTCTTGGGCGAGATAGGCAGTGCGATGATTTGATTTGAAATCTTCTAATTCCATGGTTGTAGTTATTATTTTAACACACAGCGATTTCTAAGAAGTCAGAAACAAAGTGGAAATAGACACAGCTCACAAAGTGGCTGCTAAAAATGGTTCATATACGCGACGCGGAGAAACGAGAGAGGAGACATAGTTAGTGCTATGTTGACGAGCGAGAGAGGCTCCGCAACAAAGTAGATGAACTACTTTTTAGCAGCCACTCTTTTTTTGAAACGGTCTACACGGCCGGTTGTATCAAGCACCTTATCCTGTCCCGTATAGAAAGGATGGCAAGCTGAACAGATTTCAACATTTACTTTTTCTGCAGTAGCACCAACAACATACTTAGCGCCACAAGCGCAAGTAGCTGTAACCTTATCAAAATATGCTGGATGAGTATCTTTCTTCATAATTAAAATATACTAACACAATATTAGTCATAACGCAACAGGCTTTTTCGCAAAACCACCCTTTAAATTAAAGGTTCCTCGCAGCAAGCTGACGAGGTATTGAACCTTTTTAACTCCTCGGCTCGGAAATGTAAAAGATTACTTTTTCACTTCTCTCACCTTGCGTCGTTAATTAGCTTATTTTAATTGCCCTGTAATATCTTAATTTGAGCCTCATATTTATCAGCGTAAGACAAAACATCGTTGCCATAGAACTGAAGAGAAGCTTTTTTAGCATTACCACACCCTGCCAAATAACACATCGCCGCTCTGTGTTCGGAAGTTCTATTTCCAGATACCGCTCCACTGTCTGTTAAGTAAAGGGCGGCCGCCATAAAGGCATCAGATGGTGCCCAAGGATTCGGTGGATTGTTTCCTGTTATTTTAGCAACACGAGATTGATATAGTACCCAAGTAGACGGAATAAACTGAGCTGGACCCATCGCTCCACCGTAACCATACCATTGCTTTTTGGAAACTGGCATATCATCTGGATTTAATCCAAGTTGAGCACATATAGTTTTAAAAACTGGCTGGTCACGAGTTGGATGCATATCAACTGTCCATGTTCCCTTTCCAACATTTTGTCCAAGATTACTTTCAACAGTAATTAACCCCAGAAGAAAAGCTGGTCTTATTCCAGTTGCTTGTTGTGCTTTTACCGCTAAATCATAAGCTTGTCCGAAATTAATTGACTTGGCACCAGAAAGTTCGAAGAGTGCGGCTCTAATTTGAGCAGCTTGTTTTTCTTTATCGGTTAATAATTTTTTATAAACCGCTTCTTGTCCTTTGGTTTCAACTAATAATGTTGTTTTGGCTTTCTGATTGGTTTCTACTTTCTTTTTTTCTAAAAGCTTGGCATTTTTTATAGACACCTCTTCAAATTTTGTATCAATCAATTCAGTTTTTACTTTATTTAAATCATCTTCAGTGCTACGAATTTGAGCAAAGGACTGATTGAGTGCTCGCTGTAATGACAGAAAGGCATCAGAGTCAGCAAAAAAATTAGATAGTGTTTGACTCTGCAAAGAAAAATCGAGCAGTGAGTAATTATCCAAAAATAAACTCTTTCTCATAATCTGAGCTAGAGAATCTTTTTCTCTACTCATCTTGTCGTTTAACATTCCAATGGTTTTATCTTTCTCAGAAATATTGTCATCAAGTTTTACAATGGTCGCTTCGTGAAGTTTTATTTGTGCTTGGCTTTGTTTTATTTGCTGATTAAGCACAGAAATATCTCTAGAGAGCGAAGCTCCTTGTTTTTGAGTCTCGGCAATATTTTTTTTATGTTGTTCTATCTGAGCTTCTAGGTCTTTTAGCTCGGCCTCTAATTGAGCCTTTGTTTTTAGCTGCGCAAAAACGACATTATGGGAAAAGGTCAAAAAAGACAAAAAAACAAAAAATGCGATAGTTCGCTTCATTAGGACATTATACCAAGATATCAAATATTAGAACAACCAAATATTTTAATATTTGGTTGTTCTAAAAACACATATTTAAAAAAGAAAAAATTATTCAGCTTCAGTAGTTGCTCCCTCCTCTTCTTTCTTTCCTTTCTTTTCAACTTCAATTGCTGAAAGATCAACAGCGGTCACCGGCTCTTCTAATTCTTCTTTAGCTTCAGCGATTGATGCCACAATATCATCTTCATTTACGTGATATAGAGTAACTCCCTTTGGAAGAACTAAATCTTTAGCACAAATAACGCTATCCTTGGTAACAAGAGATGAAATATCTACAGAAATTTCGTGTGGAGTAGAAGCGGAATCACCTTGAACATAAAGTTCGTGTAAAACTTTTACCAAAACCCCACCCTCTTTCACAGCTTGTGAATCACCAATAAATGTAATCGGAACGTGAACTTCAATCTTCTGTCCTTTTTCAACAATATAAAAATCCACATGTCTTGGATTATCCTTGACTGGGTCAGTCCAAACATCGTGAATTAGGGCTTGTTCATTACCGTGTTCTGTTTTTAGAGTAATAACAGTTGATTCTCCAGCTTCATGAAAAGCTTTTTTAAATTCTATTTCGTTTATAAAAATTGGGGTTGATTTTGCATGTGCGCCATAATAAACAGCAGGAATAAAACCATCTCTTTTGGTCTCTTTTGGGGCACGAGCTTCTGTATTTATCGTAATCATAGTCCGTAAATAATACATTATTTCGGCACTTTTTGCAAACAAACCGTTTTAGACTCTATATAGCAACTTTATATCTTCCTTCGTTTTTAACAAAAGCATCTTTGCTTTCAAATTTATAATTAAATCCGTATTGTTTTGTTAATTTAGAACCGTCCACCGCAATTGGGTATGAATACCCTTTCCAACTTCCAGGAGATGTCGGAACCTTTCCTCTAGTTGAATGCCAAAAGATAAAGAAAGCGACGCGCGCCATCCAAGGATAAATTCTAATTGGTCTTTTGCCAACAGCTTTTGCCATATCTTTTCCGTAAACCACATCCCCTGGTGGAGAAATATTAAACACTTCATAGCTACCTTCTAAATTATTAAATGAAAGCAAAGCCACAATGTCTGTGACATCGTCTTCGTGTATATATTGTCTTAACCATTTTGGAGTAACCGGAACAACGGCTGTTAGTAGTTTTATTATTCTGTAAACTCCTTTAGATTCAAGTTGACCTGATAGTGCTGACTGAAGTCCGAAACGAATGCGGTCATATCTGCCACGTGGACCAGTGATAGCAGCAGGACGCAAAATAAATACTTGCCCGTTCCATCCGCTACTTTTTGCTTTCTTGTATTTCTCTTCTAAGTGCTCTTCAACAATCCTTTTTTCTTCAGCATATAAATAATCAGTGACTCTAAATGATTCTGACTCTTTGTAAAAATGACTCATTGAGTTATCAGGAAAAGAGCCGTAAGAAGCGACTGTGGAAAAATAAATTAATTTTTTGACAGAGTGTGTATTGAAAGCAAAATCAAAAATATCATCTGACCCATCAACATTCCATTTCCATTCTGTTTTTTCTTTGCCGTACATATGACGAATTTGCCAAGCAGTATGAACAACAACGTCAGGTGCAAATTCTTTTAATTTATCTTGCCATGATTCATCGCTAGTATTGGAATGCAAAAATGTAATTTTATTTTTGTTTACATTGTTTCTGGTAATATCTGTTTCTGGTTCCTTATCTAGTATGCAAATAGCTGAAACATCGTCGCGCTTAGCGAATTGATCGGCAAGCATTGCGCCGACATAACCAGAACCCCCTGTTATAAATATTTTATGAGACATTACTACAATATAAATTAGAAATAGAAAAGAATCAAGAAAAATCCATAAAAATAATTTATTTAATATTTAAATGCTACATTCCAGTTCTAAGAACAAGAACTTTAACGGTTCTAAAGAGAATAACTAAATCTAGAAGTAGTGATCTATTTTTTACATAATACAAATCATATTGTAGACGAATTTTAGTTTCTTCTAGAGATTGTGGCGGAGAAATTTGATTGGTCTGAGCCCATCCTGATAGACCTGGACGAACAGTATAACGCATCATATAAAAAGGAATCGTGGCCGATAATTGTCCGCCCAGTGCTAACATATCTGGTCTTGGTCCAATGAAAGACAGGTCACCTAATATTATTGAAAGAACTTGTGGTAATTCATCGAGACGAGACTTTCTTAAAAAGAATCCAACCTTAGTAACTTTATTTGTGTTATCTTTATCTTTCAACCATTTACCAGAATCGGAGAAAGACATAGTGCGATATTTGTAAAGCTTAATAATTTTCCCACCAAATCCATATCTTTCCTGAGCAATAAAAACATCCCCCTTACTGTCTAACTTTATGGCTAAAGAAACAAAAGGATGAAGAACAATCCATATAGCTAAAACAGGTAGCGCTAAAACAATATCCAAAAATCTTTTAACGGCTTCATAAGCATTTATATTTAAATGAACTGATTCAAAAAACCAAAAATGACCAACTCCACGCATTGGCATCTTTTTTAGAATATCTTGATAAACCATAGCGGCATCAAATACATGAATCTTTCTCTGTGAAGCCAAATTGTAAAGATACGGAAGTAACATATTGGTTCTAGCGTCGCGAATATCAACCACCACTTGTGATATTTCGTTTTCATCAAGAATTTGTTTTAATTTTAACAAAGTTGTATCGTCATCCCCTAATTCTTCTTCGTTAATATCTAAATGAGAGACAAAATAAAATGGATAAAAATTGTGACTGTTTACCACATTTTTTAATTCTTGATATTCGTCTCCTTGGGCGATGAGAAGTGTTTTAATTTTCTTTTGTGGTCTCAAAAATGATGGGCCTAGGAAAAATCTCCACATAACCATCAGTATGGTTGAAATTATGGTATAAAGAATAAGTATGGTCTTCGGAGCAAAGACAAGAGATGTAGAAAATAAATAAAAATACACAAAACCGATTATGGCCACAAAAATATTTATATTAACAAGTCTAGAAAATTGTCGAAGCTTTACTTCAAGAGGATCAAAATCATAAAAATCAAAGCTGAAATAAAAAGAAAGTAATACCAAAAAGATAGGTACAAAAATATTGAAATGTATCATGAAAGAACTTTCAGTAGGAATTGACAATAACCTGAGAAACAGAGCCAGATACAAAGATAGGGATATAACTAAAATATCCCCTACCAACAGAACAATTTGTTTTGATTTTATTCTCAACATTGTTTAGAATTAATCTTATCCTATCATAAAATGAAAAAAACAACCAGACCACAAAAACTCTTTCTTGTCATCACCAAATCCAATTGGGGCAAAGCGTCGATATTGTCATATCTCCTTAGAAACCACTCGGTTTCTAACGCTCGCAAGCTCACTTTTTTCCTCCACGGGGAAACTTCCGTTTCCCCGACCCCCTTCCCATGCTCCGCCCCATATTATAGTATGGTTAAATAAAGAATATGAAGAAAACAAAATTATTTCTAGTAATAACAAAATCGAATTGGGGCGGAGCGCAGAAATATGTTTTTGATATAGCTAACAGCTTGAAAGATGATAAAAACTTTGATATTACAGTGTTTTTCGGTGGTAACGGAGAAATGGTTGAAAGACTAAAAAAAGAAAATATAAAAACTGTTCCCGTACCGCATTTACAAAGAAATGTATCTATCTACTCCGATTTATATTCTTTTTGGTTTTTGCTTAAAGTTTTATTTAAGGAAAAACCAGATATTTTACATTTAAATAGTTCAAAAATTGGCGCTATTGGGGCATTGGCCGGAAGAATTGCTGGTGTAAAAAAGATAATATTTACTTCTCACGGCTGGGCATTTAATGAAGTTAGGCCAAATTATCAAAAGAAAATAATCAAACTAATCGCCTACATAACCACTTTTCTGTCACATAAAACTATCTGCGTATCTTTTGTAACTTTCATGTCACTTGATGCTCCAAAATTTTTAGAGAAAAAAATATTTATAATACATAACGGAATAAGGACTCCGGATTTTTATGACAACGAGGAATTCTTTAAAGATACAAAAACTCCTACTGGAATCAAGATTGTCTCTATTGGAGAGTTACACAAAAATAAAGGATTTGATATCGCTATTGAAAATCTATCAAAAATAAGAAATTTAAATTGGACTTATCATATATTGGGTGAAGGAGAGCAAAGAGAGAATTTGCAAAATCAAATAAAATCTCTTGGTCTTCAGGATAAAATCTTCCTTCATGGACACATAGAAGAAGCTTCTAGATATTTAAAATCTTTTGATTTATTTTTACTACCTTCTAGAACAGAAGCTCTTGGGTATGTCGCCGTGGAAGCTATTTATGCTGGACTTCCAATTATTGCTCATAAAGTTGGAGGTATACCAGAAGTCTTAGAAAATGACGTTTATACAAAACTAGTAAACATAGATAACCCTCACGAAATGATAAGCGCTTTATCTCAATTCATAAATAACCCTATCACAGTTTCTATAGAGAGAAGAGAAAAACTAATGAAAAGATTTAGTATAGAAAATATGATGGAAAAAACTTTGGCAGTGTACAACAATCTACCAATCGACCAGTTTGGATTTCTATTATAATCCCAAAAACTCGTTTTTCATTTGATTGCGATGGACAGCTCTTCCGTATTTATTCATTCCCATACAAACACCTAAGGCCACACACTCAGCTAGTATATGTGATCCTCCGTAACTCATAAACGGAAGTGGGATTCCGGTAACCGGCATTACTCCAATATTCATTCCAATATTTATTATGATATGAGAGAAAAACCAAACCATAACCCCGTAATTAAATAATGATTCAAAATTACTTTCTGCTAGATTAGCAAATACGGCCAGTCGATACAAAATTAGAAAATAAAATACAAATAAAAATATCGTTCCCAAGAATCCCCACTCTTCAGCAAAGGCTGCGAAGACGAAGTCAGTTCTATATTCTGGAAGAAAATTAAGACGAGACTGTGTGCCGTATCCTGCCCCTTTTCCCAATAATCCACCTGAGCCAACAGCAATGGTAGCTTGAAAGGCGTTGTAACCAGTCCCTCTTATATCTCTTAAAGGATATATAAAATTCATTATTCTTGCTTTTTGATAAGGTTTAAATACTAATCTCCAAGAAACTAAA
>JAHFNC010000008.1 GCA_023267535.1 bacterium | reverse complement strand
CTTCTACTAGACTATCTATCTCTTCCGGACTTACTTCCGCTAGTGCTCTCTTTACTTCACTCTTTAATGTCATGGGTACTTCTACCTTAGCTACTACTACACTTGCTCTAGGCTCTACTACTCTAGGCTTCTCAGCCGGTACTCTATATACCTCAGGTACTGCTTACCTAGCTCACGCTTCTACCACAGACATATCAGGTAATGTCTTTAGTACCTCTCTATTTGCTACTAATGCTTCGACTACTAACTTGTCAGCAGGGGGAGCATTCCTCTCATCTTTATTTAGTACTAATGCTTCTACTACTAACTTAAGTGCGACAGGTTTTACTACCGGAGCTCAATTCATAACTGGATTATTTAATGTAGTAGGTACTTCAACAATGGCTACCACCACCATCTCAGTTGCTTCTACTACTCTAGCTATCTCTTCACCTACTATCTTCTCTTCAGGAACAGCTTACTTAACTAATGCTTCGTCAACTAGTTTCTCTGCTTCCACTGGAATATTTACAGCGGCATTACGCTCTACTAATGCCTCTACCACTAACTTATCTGCTTCTACTGGAGCCTTTTTAGCATCTCTCTTCTCTACTAATGCCTCTACCACTAACTTATCTGCAGGAGGGGTATTTAACGTGATTGGCACTTCCACAATGGCAACTTCTAGCATAGCCCAACTTACACTAGGTAGAACAAATTCTCCTACGGATGAAACTTTAGATATTCTTGGAAGTTTGGCAATAGAGTCCGGAGCTTCAACAGATATTTTCACAATAACCTCCGGCGGAATATTAACCTTCACAGGAACTTCTACATTTGCTACCACCACCATCTCAGTTGCTTCTACTACCTTAGCAATATCTGCTCCTACTATCTTCTCTTCCGGAACTGCTTACTTAAATCATGCCTCCACCACAGATATCTCGGCAAATGGACTTACAGTGACAGGCTTATATAGTTCAAACGCAACAGTCGGCACTCAACTAACATTATCAGGCATAACAGGCACTACCCAATGTCTCCACGTAGATACTAATGGAGTAGTGTCGGGTACTACTCAGGATTGTGGAGGAGGAGGGTTAACCGGAGGAACCAACGGTTATGTTGCAAGATGGACATCCGCTTCCACTGAATCAATCGGCACACTTATAGATGATGGGACAAATGCTGGTGTTAACGGAACTTCATCTTCGGTATCATTTAATATTAAATCAGTAGCAGGTATTAATCCATTTAATATTGCTTCTTCTACAGCGCCAGGAGGCTCGCTCTTCTCTGTCTTGGCTAATGGAAATGTTGGAATAGGGACAGCTACTCCAGTGTCTGGTTTACAAGTTAACGGAACAACAACTTTGGGTGCATCTTATCAAACAAGGGGAGCTCTTGTATTTGACAATGTTACAAATGCATTCACTACCACACTCTTATCTTCGTCAACTCAGCCATCCAATGTTGTACTCGTTTTACCTGGTTCGGTTGGTGCTGGTGGTCAACAACTTATGACTGACGGTTCGGGAATGATGTACTGGGGATCTTCCGCCGGATCGTTGTCAGGTGGAACTAAAGATTATGTCGCAAGATGGACATCAGGAACTACACTTTCATCTGGGCTGTCTATTGATAACGGTACACTTGCCGGTATTAATGCCACCTCCTCAGGATACACATTTAATGTTCAGGCGTCTGGTGGTTTAGGGGCATTCAACGTAGCTTCATCTTCAGGTCTCTCGGTATTCTCTGTAGGAGTAAATGGAACACTTAATGCTTCCAACACAATGCTTATTAATACCACCACAAATAATATTGTAAAAAAGACATCAGCCGATTTCGCTTTAGGCTCTGCATCTTCATCACTTTCAAATACTCACGGATTATCACTTGATATCGGAACTGTTCCTGATTCTGGTTCTTGTACACAATGCGGAACGGTCGGTTCATCAACTCCAACAAATGCTCCAGCAACAGGGGTGGGAGCTTTTGCAATCAGTAGACCTGATGGGAAATTCTTAGTTGTAGCGGGTAGTGGCACTACTTCTTTGTGGATTTATGATCCTAGTCTAGCCTCATTTTATCCAGCGCTATCAGCGACAGGCACAGTTGTTTCTCTAACAACCAACGCATCTAGTGGCGCTATGGCTCTTCAAAAGGCTGACGGCAGGTATGTTATTTGGTCAGGAGGTGGGTCGACAGCATCAACTCTTATAGATCCAATGTTTGGAACAACAACAATGGCTGGGCCAACTGTAGCCACCGCTATAAACTACGGAGCAATCGCCGCTAGACGTCCTGATGGTAGATTTGTGATTGCTGTTGGTGGTGGTTCTTCTGCAACAAGTCTATTTGATCCAGTCAGTACTATTAACAATGGAGTAGGCCCTTCTCTTACGGGTGGTGTTGCTACTGGATCCCTACAATTACCGAGACCAGATGGTCAGGTGTTGTTTATAAACGGTGGTACAAACGTGGCAACTACAAACCTTTATGACCCATATGGCGGGACGGCATCAATAGGTGGGTTTGTTGCTGGACCATCACTTCCTACAAACTGTGAAATAAACGGACTCGGATCTGTTGCTATTAGACGTCCCGACGGGAAATATGTAGTCCTTTCCAAGGCCAATGTAAGCACGGTCTATGATCCTGTGGTTGGCTCTTTCTCTGCTTGTTATGCTTATGGACCTTCAACTGCTCTTGGAAATGGTGCTCACGCTCTTCCTATGCAAAATGGAAAATATTTAATAATTATTGGAGGTAACACAAGTAAGGACGTTGTTTATGATTCGAATACTCAAGCATTTACTGATCACCCAACCTATTTAAGTGGTAATACTACACTAGGAACATTTTCAGTAATTAATCCAGATGGATCCTGGGAAATATTCCTTGGTGGTTCAAACAAACACGTTGATTTTAATACTGGTCTTAATATGAGAGGCGATTATACTTCTGAAAATATTTCTTCAACAAACATTAATAATTCAAGCACTCTAAGATTTACAAAATCATCCGACGCCGTATTTTATGGCTCTACAGCAAGCGCTGCAACCGGTGCTCTAAACACTACTTCAGGAGCCATAGTCATGTCTGTTACAACTGGAACCTCAACCGCAGCTCTGGCTTACACAACTTATAAGAACATATTGAACTCTGGCGACCCAGTGCGTGCGGGAGCAGGAGACGCTGCTATTTCCGTAAAAATCTCCATCTTCAGATCTCCACCAAAGAAAATATTTGACGAAAGAGGAACATGGTCTGGAGACGGATCAACTGTAATGCCACTGTATTACAATAATCCAACGGTCTTTGACTATACAATTGATAATTCAGTTTCTTTATCTCGTTCACGGTTTGATTTTTCTACAAACAACTTTGCTATAAACGGTACTCTTTCCTTCGGAGCAAACGGAGTTCTTTCTGGAGCATCAAGTGGGTCAAATAACTCAACCACTCTAAATGACACAAGTAAGAGTATGACAACCAATCAATACGTTGGATATCTACTTAACATTACAAGTGGTACAGGCGCAGGTCAGACTAGAACCATTACCGCAAACAGCACAAACTCCTTCACTGTTTCCCCAGCCTTTAACATCACTCCTTCAACAGACAACTATACCGTTACAGACGGTGTTGCCGCTGATCCGTCCGGCCCTATCCTTACCCGCACACAAGCCTTGTCCGACAGACTTATTCTTCCATTTGGTCAAATTCAAGCTACTACTTCAGCTGCAACAGAGCCAGGATTTTATTCGGGAGCTGTTGGTCCACATCCACCACTTCCAGTTACTACTGGCCAAGAAGGAACAGTTGTTATTTCTAGACCAGATAGGAAGTTTATTATTATGTCTGCTTCTACAACAGCTAATGCGTCTTTATATGATCCAGTGTCAGGGTCATCATCTCTTCAGACAGGTACGGCAATTCCATCTATGCCTGTGTGGGCTGGAGCGTTTGCTCTAAAGCGACCAGATGGAAAGTTTATTGTCTTTATGGGTGGAGCAACCACGACTACAAACATTTACGATCCTTATGCTAACACCTTTACACTTGGTCCGACCACAACCGCAGCCGTAGGTATCGGTGCCTATGCGATTCCGAACATGGATGGTACCTATACCATAATTCATGGAAACGGATTGGGCTCTACTTCTGTCTATAGCCCACTTAGAAATACTATGATAGTAGGTCCTGTGCCACCGTCTTTGCCAAACTGCGGAGGTTTTGCTATTCCTCTCATGGCTCCGAATAACAACATATATCGTGTCGCTATTGGAGCCGGAACGACTTCTGCTTCCTCTAACGTAACCATGCTTTATGATTCTAACGCTAAGGTTTTCGTTGCGTCGGCTATTAACCTTACATCTGCTGTTGGTTGCGGAGGTTACGCTTTCCAGAGACAAGACGGCTATTGGTTAATTGTTAACGGAGCTTCGTCTGGCGCAGTGCAGACAACTACTCAGTTATTTAACCCATGGGCAGACATGACAATAGCTGGACCAACCTTTACGGCTGGAGCCGGTCGTGGCGGAAGGGTTATTCCTCGTGCTGACGGAACGTTCCTTATTTTTACTGGTGCCGGTTCTACTAATGCTTACATTTATTTCCCATGGGGTTCAACTTTTGGTGTTGGTGCCGGTATCGGAACGATGAATGCCGCCTCATTCCCAACTTCTTTTGACGTAGTTGGGGCAGGCTCTGTTACTTTCCAAAGACCAGATGGTAAATGGGCTATTATTAACGGTGCCTCAAGTACCCAAAGTGCAACCATGATGTTATACGATGCTGGTTGGTATGGAGATGGCCAATATATTTCAGAAATATCAGCAGACGTTCTTTCAAGCGCTTCTTCTCTAACATGGAAACAAACTCCAGACAATTATGTCAGCTTTGAAATAAGATCAGCTGCAACCATAAACGCGTTACAATCAACTACCTTCCACGAAATAAACAGGTCAGGCGGAAACATTGGCGCAGCCAATGGTGATAATTATGTTCAGATTTTAATTAACTTCAAACGCGATTTCCCAAGCTGGGGAAATCAATTAACGGATGTTTATCCGTCTTCTGGTGGTCAAACTTTCTTCTATAGAAATATTACATTGCCGACAGTTTTGCAATATCAAATAAATAAAGACGTTGATCTTATGAATCTCTCGGCTGACGGTTTAAGTGTCTTTAGAGTGACTTCAACAGGTAACGTCTTTACTGGTGTTAACGGAACACTAAATGCTGGCGGTGCTGACTTGGCGGAAAATTATACATCAATCGATGCACTAGAAAAGGGTGAAGTCGTAGTTTCTGATCCAAATAATCCACAGGGAGTTCTTCGTTCCGTTACTCAATATCAAGGAAGTATGATGGGAGTTGTCTCAACCGCTCCTGGTTTTGTGGCTGGAACCTTTACAGATAATTCGTACCCAATTGGTCTTGTCGGTCGTGTTCCAGTAAAAGTTTCCACGGAAAACGGTCCAATTCATAATGGTGACTATCTAACATCAGCCTCAATACCAGGTTACGCTATGCGTGCCACAATGGCTGGTCGCGCGCTCGGAAAAGCCCTTGAAGATTTTGATGTAAGTAAGGCCGTTACTTGCCCAGCAATTAATTTAGGAGGAATAAAAGGAGTAAAATGTGGAACAGTAATGATGTTCGTTAACCTAATTGACTTCAAGGGAGCGTCAATTGATCAGCTTGTTGGCGAATGGAGAGAGAGTAAAGATTCACAGCTAGCAAGTCTAGGAAATGATACTGGTCTTAATGTCTCAAACACTGATGTAAATCAAAATCCATTAACCTCCGCAACCACAAGTGTCTTCTCCGTCACCACTGACAATGGAGCTGATCAAGTTCTTGCTTTCTTAACTGATTTAAAGAATTCACAATCTGGAAATACCAACGGCTCATCTGACATCTTTGCTAATCGTGTCACCGCTGTATCACAAATTATTTCTCCTGAATTAATTGGTCATTTAGTAAATGCTGATAAAGTACAGGCAGGCGAGATTGATGGTCTAACCATAAACGCACAATCTGTAAAAGCAGATCAGGTTACTGCTAACACCATAAACATGGGAGACAATTTCAAACTATCAATAGTTGATGGAGTATTAACCATGTCGTATTCAACTACAACCCAAATGGTGCTCGGTGTATCAACCACTACCATATCTCTAGCTTCCTCAACTGACAGCAATGCTACAAGTACTTTGACAGATGCTTCGTCCACAGATAGCAATGTAACTACAAGTATTGTTCCTTCAACAACCACAACCCTAAAATTATTTACAATGGATGGATTAGGAAACTTTATTATTAATGGTAATTTGTATGCTAAGAATTTTGGAAAGAAAGAAGTTGATTTGCTCTCAATGTTTGAGACAACAACTATATCTACAATAGGGGATGGAACGACAACACCAACTAACGCTACTACTACAGCTATGAGATTAAGTGAAGGGTTGTCAGTAAGTGGAGCCACACTTCTTTCTGGAGGCCTTCAAGTAAATAACATAATGAGTGCGACGGATACCATAAATCTCTTAAGTGATACTGCTTTCTTTGGACGACCATACTTTACTACTGACACCGCTGGATTTGCAGTTGTTAGTAAGGACGGTCAAAGTGTAGATGTGAAGTACGACAGAGAGTACATAGAGACACCAATAGTTAACGCTACAGTTTCATTTGATTCAACTGATTCTAATGACGATGTTTTGGCATATCTTGCAAGTGACGAAAAGTTTATTGTGGCTTCATCGAGTAAGCTCGGATTTACAATAAAGTTAAACAAGAAGGCAACTGGAAATATTCGATTTGCGTGGCAGGCACTTGCTGTTAAAGGGGCGAAAGTATTTACTATGATTCCAGAAACAACCTCTTCACAGAATACCAATGTTCCTATTACAACAGACAGCACAACCACAAATCAAACAGGGACTACAACAGAGAATGCAAGTACAGATCAAAATAATCAAGGAACGACAACAAATAATGAAATTCTTGATATTTCAACTAGTACACAAGATAACGGTTTAAACATTTCCACAACAACCAATCCAGATGATACAATATCACCAGCCCAAAATAGCGACGGAACTCAATCTGGAGATGGGGCTACAAATACAGAAAATAATAATTCAATAACACAATAATGTTTATGTTAGAAATAATTAAAAAAAGAAAGATATCAGTCTGTGTAATCATTTTAATTGTCTCTATATCTGGTTCATTCTTGGCTGGATATTTTATTGACAATTATCTGACAACACAAAAAATGGAAGATTTTTTGAAAAATTTTAAGCCTTTACGACAAAAAGGTCTTGATTATTTTTATATCAGCCCCCTTATTGGTATTGAATCTGAAGAATCAACAAAAATTGGTATATTCTCTGACATAAAGCAGGATGTTAATAACAATATAAAGAAATATGAGAGCGAAGGAAAATTAACAGACGAAGCAGTTTATTTTAGAGATTTAAATTCATCTACTTGGTTTGGAATAAATGAAGACGAAGAATTTTTCCCAGCCTCGTTACTTAAGTTGACCTATGCATTAGCTGCTTATAAAGAGGATGAAGACACTCACCAGTTTTTAAATAAAAGGTTTTTGTATACCAAAGAAATTGATGATTTGAATAAAACAAGAGAAGCGGCAGATAAAACAGCCCTAGTTGTTGGTCAGGATTATTCAGTTAAAGACCTCATTCAGATAATGATTACCAATTCGGACAATAGTGCTAGAGATGCCATTGATTCAATAATTGATAAAAAATATCTTCTTCAAATATTCCGCTTACTTGGTGTTAAAGAGCCAGACCCTACTCGTGATTTTATGCTTTCTGCAAAAGACTACGCCCTCTTTTTAAGGGTCTTATACGGAGCCACTTTTTTAAATAATGATCACTCAGAAGAGTTATTAAAAATGATGACCAAGACAGATTTCAGTGATGGTATTGTTAAAGAGCTACCAACTAAAGTTATGATTTCTCACAAATGGGGGGTTCACGACTTTTTTGACGAGAAAGGAAAGTTGACTGGTTTTGAGGTTCATGATTGTGGAATAATTTATAATGGCAGTAACCCCTATTTGCTGTGTATTATGACTAAGGGTATAAAATCTGAAGATTTGCTATCTTTTATATCAACCACCTCGCAGATTATCTTTTCAGATTTAAATAACCAATAAGTTTGGTGTATAATACTCTGTATGGAAAAAGTAAGTAAAAAAATAGAAGAAACAGCCACAGAAGTTAAAAAACACAAAAGGGTTTCTTTTTCTCATAGAACATTTTTTGTAATTGTGGCTTTACTTTTGGTTGCTCTATCAGGTGTCGGGTATTTTTCCTATAAATACTATCAAGCCACAAAGAGTAAAGATCAAGTAAATAAAGAAGAACTACAAAGAGTAAAAGCTTTAGTAAGTAGGCACATGGTTTTGCCAACCAATGAAGAGCCAACCTTGGCTACCGTCTCTGACCCAGAGAAACTTCGAGGTCAAGCCTTCTTTGCCAAAGCAGAAAAAGGCGATGAAGTTTTACTTTATTCTCAATTGCAAAAAGCAATTTTATATAGTGTTAAGAAAGACAGAATACTTGAGGTCTCTCCATTTAGTACAGGTGGACAGCCGTAGAACAATTCTCAAAAGGGCTGACTAGCGAAGCTAGTCAGCCCTTTTACTTTTCTTTACAGAGATTAATGATATAATTTAATTATAAAATTATTATTTATTAAATTACTATTATGCCAAGAGCAAGATCAAAAGAAGAATATTTAAATATAGATGTTAGCGAAGGGAGGGATGAACCAAAAACGAAAAGACACACTGTTCATATGAAAAAGAGAATGTTTTATTTTGTCGTATTCTTGGTTGTCTTGATTGTTGGTGTTGCCATGTATCAATATACAAAATCTCCTGCCTATCAAGTTCAGAAAGTAGCTAAAGAAAATAAAGCTCTACTAGATAAGGTTAAAGGTATGATGATTCTTCCAAATGAAGACCCTGCTATTTTTATAATTCAAGATCCAGAGTCATTAATAAAGCAACAGCCATTTTTCGTTGGCTCCCAGAAAGATGACAGATTACTTCTTTATCCAAAGGCGGGCAAAGCGATTATTTATAGTCCAAGTAGAAATATTATAGTAAACGTTGGTCCGATTAATTTCCCAACAGGTGCAGGCAAGTAGTGTTTCGTTGTGTTAAAATTATAGGGAGAAGACGCCATTTTAAATGGATGTTTTTGGCTACCAATGACAGATAATAAATTAAAAAAAAGCTTAATATTTACAACATTTTTTTTGATTATTTTCTCGTTTGCTTTTGCTTCCACAACAGATGGCACAATAGACGCAACGAATAAATATGCTTGGGGAAACAATTTGGGCTGGGTTAATTTTGGAAATGCTGGCGGTAATGTCCACATAACAGACAGTGTTCTTTCTGGTTATGTCTGGAGCCCTAATTATGGCTGGATAAATTTATCTCCAACAAAGTCCGGTGTGAAAAATGATGGAAGCGGCAATCTCTCAGGATATGCTTGGGGGAATAATCTCGGTTGGATTGATTTTTCAAATGTAAAAATAAATACCAGTGGAGTTTTTACTGGTACGGCAAGTGGCGACATATCTGGAATAATTAATTTTAGTTGTGCACATTGTAATGTATCAACTGATTGGCGACCAGTAAGCATAAGAAATCAAAACAACAATCCTCCACCACCTCCACCGTCAGGTGGTGGCGGTGGAGGAGGGGGTGGAGCAGCCGGAATTATTATGTCGCCAATAGTAACCCAGAGTGCGGTTACTATAAAAGGGCTAGCTTATCCAGGGAGTATGATTTCTATTTTAAAGAACGGGAGAATTATAAGTGAAGTCGCCGCAAACCCAGACGGTACTTTTGAGACAAACATTCAGACTCTCCCTCCAGGAACTTATAGTTTTGGAATTCTGGCGGAAGATTCTAATCACTTGAAATCAAATCTTGATTTGTATACTGTTTTTGTTTCGGCCGGAGTAACCACTTCTTTGGATGGATTATTTATTCCGCCAACAATCACAACCGATAAAATACAAGTAAAAGTTGGAGACCCAATTATTTTTATGGGTAAATCCGCTCCAAATGCCAAGGTTATTCTTTCAACTCATTCTCAAACTGAAATTGTAAAAAACACCAAAGCTGGGAAAGACGGGTCTTGGCTTTATAAATTAGATTCATCAGAGCTTGAAATGGGAAATCACGAGTCAAAAGCACGAGGAGTTACAGAAAGTGATTTATCTTTATACTCACAGCTTATATCTTTTAAAGTTGGAAATAGTAACGTTACCAGAGAAGAAACTAAAACCAATAACACAGCCATTGGTAAGACTGACATAAACAATGATGGCCGTGTTAATATTTCAGATTTTAGTATTATGGCTTTTTGGTATAAAAAACCAGAAGCTCCAAAAAATATGGACTTAAATGGTGACGGTAAGGTTGATTTAATTGACTTGAGTATCTTAGCATCTCACTGGACAGGATAATATGCAAAAAAAATATCTAACATTTTTAATATTTCTAATAACAATTGTTTTTACGAACAAAGCTTTTGCTTCGTCTTTATATTTTGTCCCCACTCCAGGAGCAGAAGCTAGTATTATTTCATACGACGTAATGATAGACCCACAAGGAGAAACAATAAATGCAATTTCTGGAAAATTACCTATTCCGAATAATCTTTTAATTACACAATCTGTCTCAACGATTGATTCTGTTGTGCTCAATTGGTTAACAGCGCCAAATGAATCAACTAAAATCACACAGGGAAACCAAGAAATAATTTCATTTGAAGGAATAATCCCAGGCGGATTCAAAGGTATAATGGGTCCGTATTATAAAGGGCTTAAAGCTGGAAAATTATTTACAATTATTTTAAAGCCAATTAAAAAAGGGGAAGCAACACTGTCTCTTAATGACGTCACTGTTTTACTTAACGACGGTTTAGGAAGTAAGGATAAAGTAGAAACAACTCCAGCAACTTTTTCTATAACTGACCAAGAGCTTAGCCACAAAGATACGACAGTAAATAAAAATAAAGTAGAAGTAAAAACAGACACAATGTATGCTTTTATCGATAAGAACGAAACAGTTGCCAACGGTCAGTGGTTTCTTTCTTTCCAAGAAGATTCAACTAGAAAAGACGTTGATTACTACGAAATAGCTGAAAGCTATGATTCTAATCCGAGAAATATATTTTTCTTTAACTGGCATACACAAACAAGTCCTTATATATTGTCTGACCAAGAAAGAAAACATTTTATCCATATAAAAACTTTTTATAAAGATGGAAGTTTTAGTTACACAACCATGCAACCTGTTGAAAAGCCACAAGCATTCTCCTATATATACATTATACTTATATCAAGTGGTATTCTGCTTATTCTTGCGTTCCTTTACCTCTTTCAAAATCATGCTAACAAAAAGCTTATTAAGAAATTTAAAAAGTAGACTTACCTTTGTAGGTTTATTATTTTTCTCGTTAGTATCATTTGCTTTTGCTTCTGACATTTCCATTACGCCTGCTTCCGGAAGTTACACTGTTGGAAAAAGTTTTACTATTAATGTTTATGTTACCAATAATACCCAAGCTATAAATGCTGTTTCCGGGACGGTTAGTTTTCCAACCGATTTACTCAAAGTTGGTTCAATAACCAAAGATGGTTCAATCATAAAACTCTGGGCGGAAGAGCCAAGTTTTTCTAACACCTCAGGCACTGTAAAATTTGAAGGAGTCATTCTAAATCCAGGGTTTTCTGGCTCATCTGGTAAAGTTTTATCAATAACTTTTGTTCCAAAGTCTGAAGGAAAGGCTGATCTTTCTTTAATATCAGGGTCAGTTTTAGCTAACGATGGACAGGCGACAAACGTAACCGATAATTTAAACGGAGCATCTTTTACTATTTCTCCTGCTGAAGAAACCGTAGTAACACCACCTCCAGTTAAAAAAGATACAACAACTACCGTAACAACAAAGGTAGACGCTTCAGCTCCAGTTATAACTTCCCCAACTTATCCAAATAGTGATGCTTGGTATCCGTCAAAGGAAGCAAGTTTTGCATGGGCAGTACCGGACGGAGTAACTGCAGTTAGAACTCTTTACGATGAAAAAGCTGGCACAACACCGTCAAAAGTTTATGATCCACCAATCAACAATAGATCTTTCACTGTTGATAAAGATGGCGTCTACTATATTCATATTCAATTTAAGACTGCTTCTGGTTGGGGGAGTGTGGCTCATTATAAATTCCAAATAGACACAACTGCGCCAACAAGTTTGAAAGTGACATTTCCTAATGGAGCTGACAGTTATAATCCAGCACCAGATATTAGGATAAGCGCCGATGATTCCACTTCAGGAATTGATCACGCCACTATAAAAGTTTATAGTGATGTCTCAAGCACTGATAACCTGTCTTCTGCTAAAGTTGATTTTACTGAAAACATAACTGCAGATAAATTTAATTCTTATAAATTGTCACCACAATCCGCTGGTAAAAAAGTTTTATCAGTAACTGTTTTTGATAAAGCTGGTAATCAGGTAACAACAAATACTAGTTTCTCAATAACGGCAATAACTCCACCAAATATAATTGATTACACCAGAAGCGCTGAAGAAGGGGATGTTCTTAAGGTTATCGGTAGTACTTATCCAAACAGTTTAGTTGAAGTCGCCTATATAAATAAAGACGGCACAGCAACATATGACACCGTAAAATCAGATGACCAAGGAAACTTCACAATGCTTTGGACAAAGAAATTAGACTATGGAGCTTATGATTTGAAAGTAAGAGTAACAAATGTAAGTGGAGCAATAAGTGATTACAGTGAGGCTCACTCTATTTTGATTGATTATAAGACCTACTTTAGATTCGGAATGTTTGTGATGAATTGGCTATCACTCGGTTTACTTCTGGTGTTTGCAGGTTTAGCGTTCGCTCTTACTTTGTGGTTCTCATTTATACAATTTAGAAGATTTAAGAATAAGATTAGTAAAATAATAATGGAAGTTGAAGACGAAGTAGAAGATGCTGCGAATGAAATCCGTAAAGATATAGAGAAAATGAAGTCTTCAATCGAAGGTGTAAAGAAAAAGAGAAAATTAACCAGAGTAGAAGTTAATATTCTTAGGTCTCTAAAGAAACATGTTGACCAAGCCGAAGGAATTGTTGATGAAGATTTAGAAAAACTCAGATAAATTAAAAGGAACGCGAGAGCGTTCCTTTTAATTTACAGTTTTATTGTCTTGGTGAATCTACATTTTGTATTTGCCCATCTTGAAACTTCACATATTTTTTACTGGTGCTATCGCGCATTGGTCCTCCAGTTAAATACCACAAAATCCACACCGCCCAGAATCCAAAAAATATTTTCCAAAATAAATTCATATCTATCTATATATGATACACGATATATGATATAGGATACAAGTTGTATTGATTTGCAGAAAACTCCTTCGCTTAAAATAGTTTTAGATACAAGGCACGGGAAAAGTTTTGAAGGAGACGTACAAAGCGGTACATTGATTGAGAAACTTGGGACCCGTAACGAAGTAGATGAAATTATTTTAAGAGAAGTAGCTCTTCCTTTGCAACTGCGGCATCATCCCAAACTTCTTTTGTGCCATTTGGACCCATAATATATGGGTCAGTTCCTTTACCGGTTATCAAAACCACATCTCCTTTCCGAGCAATGCTAATTGCTTTTCTTATTGCTTCTCTGCGGTCAAGAATAATTTGTGGTGTGTGTTTTTTAATTCCGTTTGCTACTTCATTAATTATTTTCATCGGCTCTTCATCATACGGGTCTTCATTAGTTAAAATAATTTCATCACAATGTTCGTCAGCTACTTTACCCATCACTGGTCTTTTCCATGAATCTCTTCCACCACCAGTGGAACCCAGTACTCCAATCTTTCTCGATGATTTAAAGGTTTCGTATAATTTTCTTAAACTATCATCAGTGTGAGCGTAATCAACAATCACCGTAAAATCTTGCCCAGTTTCTACTCTTTGAACTCTTCCTCTTATCATAGATAAATTTTCTATTCCTTTTTTAGCAATTAAAATTGGAATTCCAATTTCTGTAGAGAATGTTAAGGCAGCGAGAGCATTTAAAATATTAAAGTGTCCTGGAAGCGGAAGGTCTATCTCTGTATCTTTGTAAATTATTTTACTTTCTCTTTCGTTTGATTCTATTATTTTAGCGTCTCCCAACGAATAGGGGATATTTTTATCAACATCATAAACAAGAAAATCTGCTCCGTATTTATCATCAACATTTGCTACCGCTATTTTGTTTTCTTTTTTTGATTTTGCTAAATGTTTAACTAAATTTAATTTAGCATTTCTATAATTAGCAAACGAGCCATGTGACTCAATATGTTCTGGGGAAAGATTTGTAAAAATAAGAGCATCCATCATAACTCCAATGTGACGAGAAAATCTAGAACCCTCAGAAGTCATTTCAATAATGGCGTATTTACATTTTGCCTCCACCGCATCAGACAGAAATCTTTGTGTGAAAAATCTCCCAGGCATTGTCATTTTATATTTGTTGGGAGTATTTTTATCTCCAATTTTAAAACGAACAGTAGATAATATCGCTGTCTTGTATCCAGCGCTTTCCAAAATGGCATTTACAAATTCTGCGGTGGATGATTTTCCTTTTGTCCCAGTAACTCCAATGACATAAATATGTTTTGAAGGGTTCCCGTAAATAATTGTTCCAGTCCTAGCTAAAAGGTAATGATAAATCGGTTGTAAAGATTTATAAATAGATTTGGGAATTATTTTTTCAATTTTTCTTAACGCTTTTTCCATATTATTTTATCTGTTATTATTTTAACTTTGACAGAGCCTCTTTAATTAATTTTCCGGTATCTTTTTCTTTCGGATTTAATTTTCCAATAATTTCATTTATTTCTCGTGGAGAATATCCAAGAGCCTCCAATGCCAGTCTTACTTCATAAGCGCTTTCATTATCAGAAGCGTTTTGTAAATGAGTAAGCTTTCCTTTAAGTTCAATTATTATTTTTTCCGTTGTCTTTTTTCCAATTCCAGGGGTGTGAGATAACATTTCAGCATTTCCTTTTTCTACAGCATCAGCGATAGATGATGCTGAATGCACAGATAGCATAGCGAGCGCTGATTTTGGTCCTACTCCCGAAACATCTAGTAATTTTTCAAAAACAAACAAATCATTTTCCTTTTCAAATCCGTAAAGAGTAATAGCATCTTCTCTGACGCGTGTGTGAATAAGTAAGTCTTTCTCATTTCCAACAGCAGAAGATAAAAGTGTCGGCAAAGAACAAAATACCTTGTAGCCAACACCGTTCACTAAAAGTATTAGCTCTTTTTCAGTAGCTTTTTTAATTGTGCCGGATAAAAATCCAATCATTTATACAGTATAGCAAATGGGGTTATAGGTTATACGAATTGTGTTAAAATAACAAAATATATGAGAAATTACACATTCCACATTTCAGATACTCATTGTGATTCTTGTAAGATTTCAATTGAAGATATTTTAAATAAACAGGATTTTATAAAATCTTCTAATGTTAATCTAAAATCCGAGACCCTTAGCGTTGAAACAGAAGATGATTATAGAGACTATGAGTTAATCAATAAATTAACCGAGATATTAAAATCACACAACCGAAAAAATATTGTCTCTATAGAAAAAATTGTTGAGAAAAATAACAATGGAGAAATTTGGAAAGCACTACCAATCGGAGCTATATTTCTCGCCTTGTTTTTTATATTACAAAAATCAGGAATATTAAATTTTGGGATTGGCGGACAAACAACCCCGACTACAGGTTTCTTAATTGGTCTTATTGCTTCAGTATCAAGTTGTTTGGCTATTGTTGGTGGGCTCGTCCTTTCACTCTCTGCACAGATAACAGAAGATGACAGCAAAAATAAAAAACCAATTTATCTTTTTCATTTTGGGAGATTAGCCAGCTTTGCGATATTAGGCGGAGTACTTGGTCTTTTAGGTAAAGGTATTGGAATAAATTATATTTTTTCTTCTGCTTTAGGACTTCTAGCTTCAGTTATTATGATTGGACTAGGATTAAATCTAACAGGAGTATTAAGAAGAAGTAAAATTACATTACCTAGCGGAATTTTTTCTTTCTTTAGAAAAGCAGAACATCAAACATTTACACCACTCGTACTTGGAGCAGGGACATTCTTTTTGCCTTGTGGCTTCACTCAGTCAATGCAAGTGGCTGCACTATCTAGTGGCTCATTTATTACCGGCTCACTCATTATGCTTTCATTTTCTTTAGGAACATTACCCGTTCTTTCACTTCTTTCGTTTGGTTCATCTTCCTTTTCTAATTCAAAACAAGCCCCATTGTTCTTTAAGTCAGCTGGCGTTGTAGTTATTGGACTTGGATTGTTTGCACTTTTATCAGGACTAGCAGGACTTGGTGTTATTGATCCACTCTTTAATATATAATATAAACTTATGAATAAAGTCTTATCTATTATTTTTGCAGTATTAATTATCGGCGGAGCGTTTTATTATATTAATAGTGATTCACCAAAGACATCTGGCGGAGAACAGGAAAATGTTCCCGCGCAAAAGCCTGACTCTCAAGCTGTAGAAAATAGTGAGATAAAAGACGGCATTCAATATATCACCATTACCGCAAGAGGTGGTTATTCGCCAAGATTATCTAACGCCAAAGCTGGTATCCCTACAAAATTAATAATGAAAACAAACGGAACGTATGATTGTTCGGCGTCCTTGGTTATTCGTTCTCTTAATTACAGAGGTATTCTGCCTAACACTGGAGAGACAGTAATTGATGCTGGGACATTAAAAGCGGGTGATACATTACGAGGAATTTGCGGAATGGGAATGTATAACTTTTTAGTGGTGTTTAGTTAAAATAATTCTTTAAAAAATTGACAGAATATGGTATAGTATTTCAACTGTTAATGAACAGGGAGGAGTGGCAGAGTTGGTCTATTGCACTTGTCTTGAAAACAAGAGTCTGAGTAATCGGACCGTGAGTTCGAATCTCACCTCCTCCGCACTAGTTAAAAATACCAGATATATCTGGTATTTTTGCATAAAATATTTTTTTGTTTATACTGAAATTAGGTCGACTTTAACAATAAAATAATTTTTTTAAATATACGCGTATGGTTAAAAAATTTTTAGTAGCAGGTGTTATTGCGCTTGGGGTTACTGCTCTTGTGTCAGCACAAACTGTGGCTTCAACAACTACAACTGCTAAGCCAACAACAGCAGAAAAAATTGCTTGTGTCGGGACGGCAGTGTCTGCAAGAGAGACATCTATATCAGGAGCTATCTCTACTCGCTCATCTGCAGTTAACTCTGCATATCAGACAAGAGCTAGTGCTTTAGCACAAGCTTATACAGCAACTACTAATGCAAGTGTCAAAACTGCAGTAAAAGGAGCTTGGAGTACATTTGATTCTTCTGTGAAGAGTGCAAACAGCGCTTGGAAGACATCACAAAAAAGTGCTTGGAAAACGTTTAACACTGCTGTGAAGGCCTGCAAGGCAACATCAGTAACAACTGATTCTGCTCACGCAACAGGGGAGGTTCAATAGTTTATTGTGAATTAAAAAACGCACGAGAGTGCGTTTTTTAGTTTGGCAGGAACCGTCGGCAGGAAATAGGTCACCAAACATATCTTTTTATTTTTGTTTTCTACATGCAGGAATCTGTCATTACTTTGGTGTTTTCTTTCGTATCTTCGATACTCATAAAACACTCAAAGTTTTGACCTAAGGAAAAACCGACACAATTAT
>JAHFNC010000004.1 GCA_023267535.1 bacterium | reverse complement strand
AGAAACGCCTAACTCTTCCAAGTAAATGGCGAAAAGATCTTGGGAAAAAAGTGATTGTCACAAATGGTTTAGATAATTCGCTCTTTGTTTTTGCAGAAAAGGAATGGAATGAAATTGCTAAAAAATTAGCAGCAATGAGTTTTGGAAATCAGGACTCACGAAGCTTCAATCGTTTTATGTTAGCTAACGCCTACGATGTTGAAATTGACGCATCAGGGCGCATTTTACTTCCAGATACTTTAAAAACTTTTGCAAAATTAAAAAACAAAATTGTTCTTGCTGGTATGTATTCCAGAATCGAAATTTGGGATGAAGATGAGTGGAAGAAGTATCAAGCAAAGTCAGTAGGCGAGGCGGATGCTCTTGCTTCAAAGTTAAGCGAGTTAGGTGTTCTATAGGATATGCATATTCCTGTACTTTTAAAAGAAACAATAAATGGACTAAATCTAAAACAAGGTGGCACTTATGTTGATTGCACAGTCAATCGCGCCGGTCACAGTGTAGAAATAGCTAAATCAATCGGTCAGAATGGGAAACTAATTTGTATCGACCTAGATAAAGAAGCATTAGATGAAGCGAAAAATATTTTAAATAAGATAGACAATCACCCAGAACTTTTTTTCATCAATTCCAACTTTCGCGACATAAAAAATATATTATCTTCTTTATCAATAAACAAAATAGATGGATTGGTTGTAGACCTAGGCATTTCTTCACAGGAGTTTGATGAATCTAAAAGAGGTTTCTCTTTCAGGTTCAATGAGCCACTTTTAATGACATTTTCTTCGGAGATAAACAAAGACACATTAACTGCCCATGATGTCGTAAACAGCTGGGGTGAAGAAACTTTAGCTGACATATTATTTCATTTTGCTGATGAAAGATATGCACGAAAAATCGCTAAGAAAATTGTTGAGGAAAGAAAAATAAAAGAAATAAAAACCACGAATGATTTAGTCACAATTATAGAAAGCTCAGTTCCAGCATTTTATAGGAACAGAAAAATCAATTGCGCCACGAAAACATTTTTAGCCATTCGTATGGCGGTAAATGATGAATTAGGAAGCCTTAAAGATTTAATTTCAAGTCTGCCAGAAATTTTATCAGATGGTGGTAGGGCTTCAGTAATCACCTTTCATAGTACTGAAGACAGAATTGTAAAACAAGAAATAAAAAGCATAAAAGAATTAAAAGCAGTCAATAAAAAAGTAATCTCCCCAAGCAGAGAAGAACAAAAAGAAAATCCTCGCGCTAGAAGCGCCAAACTAAGAATAGTAGAAAAATTATAAAAATATGGCATTAAGATATAAAACAAAAACAACAGAACAAAAATTAGCAAATGTAATGATTTTTACAATTGTTGTTTTAGCTATAATTTATTGTTGTATGGTTTTATCAATCATTTTTTCAGCCATAGAGAGAAAGCAAGATTTGCTTGCTATCAAGGACATAACTTCAAAAATTAGTTATTCAGAAAATGATTATGCTGACAAAGTGGCATCCATAGACAGCACAGCTTTAGAACAAAAAGGCTTTGTAAAAATAAACAATGCTACTTTTGCCGTTAGAAAAGATCCGATAGCAAGCTTTTCTTTGCTTTATGAAAGATAATCAACTAGAAGAAGATTTAATAACCGATGATCAGAAATTGCGCTCAACAACAAGAGCGCAGTTTCTATCTTTCTTAATTGTTGTATTTTCCATAATTCTTATCGGAAGGGCGGTTTATTTAGAAACAAAAAAACATAATTATTATTTGGAAACAGCTAACAGTCAGTATGTAAATAAAACTTTTATTTCTTTTGATAGAGGGTCAATACTTTTTTCAAATCATAATGATAAATCAGTTCCAGTGGCTGAACTAGCTGTAAAATATCATATTGGTATAACACCAAAGTTAGTGAAAGATGCAACTAGTTTGTATGAGACCTTTGCTTCAAGAATAAAATTAGACAAGGCTTCTTTTTTAGAGAAAGTAAATAAAAAAGAAGACCCTTATGAAGAGATTGCCAAAGATGTTAAAGAAGAAGATGCTATGTATTTTGATAGTCTTAATATAAAAGGATTATCTTTAACAAAAGATAATAAAAGATTTTACCCTCAAAATGATGTTGGATCTAAGGTTATTGGTTTTGTTGGTAATAATGGAGTTACGGTGCGTGGACAATATGGAATTGAAAGATATTACGACGATGTTTTATCTAGAGGAACAATTGGTCAGCAGGTAAACTTTTTTGCAGAGATTTTTGCTGACATAAACAAAACCGAAATTTCTAATACTGATAAAAGAGAGGGAGATATTGTTTTAACTATGGATGCTGAAGCTGAAAGAGTTTTACATCAAACTCTTATTGAAACTAAAAAGCAGTGGAACTCAGACACTGTCGGTGGAATAATAATGGACCCAAGCACTGGAGCTATTATTGCCATGGACGCACTACCATCATTTGACCCAAATGATTTTTCTTCAGTTAAAGATCCCAGTGTTTTTGGAAATCAATTAGTTTCTGGAGTATACGAAATGGGAAGCATTATGAAGCCTATAACTATGGCCTCAGCACTTGATGCTGGTGCTATAACTGCCTCCACAACTTATACTGATACTGGATGTCGTGAATTAGCAACATATAATGTTTGTAATTTTGATAAAAAAGCTCGTGGGCCACATACTGCCGTACACACTATATTAGACGAATCACTAAACGTCGGTATTGTTTTCTTAGTTGAACAATTGGGAATGAAAAATTTTGATACTTATTTTAAAAAGTTCGGAATCGGACAAGAAACGGGTATTGATTTACCTTCGGAGGCTAGTGGATTGACTAATAATTTGGATAGCAATGTTTTTGTTGATAGCGCTACTGCTGGTTTCGGACAGGGAATTGCTATTACTCCGATTCAAACTATCAGAGCTCTGGCGGTACTTGGTAATGGTGGGAAATTAATTAATCCTTATGTGGTTGATAGAATTGTTTACAAAGATGGTGAAATAAAAAAAATGATTCCTAATGACGGCACTCAAGTAATAAAACAAGAGACGAGCGAGGAAATAACTAGAATGTTGGTACACGTAGTAGACACAGCTCTTCTTCACGGGGCAGATAAAATGGATCATTATTCTATCGCCGCAAAAACAGGAACTGCTCAAGAGCCACAACCAGGTGGAGGATATTATTCTGATAGATTTTTGCACTCTTTTTTTGGATATTTTCCAGCTTATAATCCAAAATTTATAATTTTCTTATTTCACACCAATCCAAAAGGAGCGCCGTATGCATCGGCCACACTTTCTGAACCGTTTTTCAAATTAGTTAAATTTCTCATTTCCTATTACGAAGTCCCACCCGACCGTTAAAGAAAAATCACTTCATCTGCTTCGTTGAAAGAATTTTTTTCTCCGCGCGATGTACTCGCTGTACATCTTGGTCGCAAAAATTTCTTTCTTCTCACATCTAAAGCAATTTTTCTTTAACGGTAACCATAGGAAAATTTTTAAAATAAAGGAATGGAAATATTTTGCCTTAAGTGATACCATGACTAAATGAAAAAAGAAAATACTTCTTGGGGATCTGTGGCGACATGGTATGACAAGCATTTAAGTGAAGACGATACTTATCACAGCAAATTAATATTTCCTAACCTTATTCGTCTATTAGGAAACATAAAAAATAAAAATGTTTTAGATTTAGCTTGTGGCCAAGGAAAATTTTCGGAGATTTTAGAAAAAGAAGGTGGAAATGTAGTTGGCGTTGATTTAGGAAAAGAGCTTATTGAAATTGCCAAAAATAAAAAGACCAAGATAGACTATTTTATTACGTCTTCCGATGACCTTCATATGATTAAAAATAAAACACAGGACATTGTTGTTTGTCTTTTAGCCATTCAAAATATAGAAAAAGTTAAAGAAACTTTTAATGAAATAAAAAGAGTGTTAAAAACTGATGGCCGATTTATTTTTGTTATCAATCATCCAGCATTTAGAATTCCAAAATCCTCATCGTGGGATTATGATGAAAAACAAAAAATACAATACAGAAGAATTGATGAGTACATGACGGAATCAAAAATAAAAATTGACATGACTCCAGGAAATAAAACCGATAAGAAATGGACGGTCTCCTTTCATCGACCACTCCAATTTTATTTTAAATTATTAAATAAATCAGGACTTAATGTTTCTCGTTTAGAAGAATGGATTAGCCATAAAGAAAGCGGGGCAGGTGGAAGAAAGAAAGCGGAAGATAAATCCAGAAAAGAAATACCTATGTTTATGGCAATAGAAGCGGTTATGATATAATTTTGAGATATGAAAATACCTAAATTTTTTAGTACCACAGAAGGTAAGTTTACAGCCTTTTTAATAGCTTTATTTGTTATTTTATTTGGTTATTATTTTTTTGATAGTGGAGCGTCCGGAACAGTAAAAAATGTTGAGATTAATCAAAATGACCATATAAGGGGAGCAGTAAACGCTAAAGTTACTTTAGTAGAGTTTGGTGATTTCCAATGTCCAGCTTGTGGTTCTTATGAACCAATAGTTAGGCAAGTTATGAGTGATAATAAAGATATTTTAAGAATAGTGTTTCGACAATTTCCACTAACATCTATACACCAAAATTCTTTGGTAGCCTCCAAAGCAACAGAAGCGGCGTCACTTCAAGGAAAGTTTTGGGAAATGCATGATATGCTTTATGACAAACAAAAAGATTGGTCGTCTTCATCGGACGCTCGTTCAGTTATTACAGATTATGCCAAAGCGCTTGGTCTTGATGTAAACAAATTCTCAAAAGACATGGATGACAAAACTTTGGAAGATAAAATTATGGCTCAATACAAGGAGGGAGTTGATTTAGGTGTTCAAGGAACCCCAACATTCTTTTTAAATGGAAAGAAAATAGATAATCCACAAACAGCAGCAGATTTTGATCAGTTAGTAAAGCAAGAAGCATCAACTCAATAATTATGATTAAAGAATTTTTTCTAAAACAAGCAGTAAAATATGGAGCCAAAGATTTACCAAAAGATCAACAAGAGATGCTTATTAAAGGTGTAGAAAAAAACCCTGAATTGTTTAATAAGATTTCAAAAGAAATAGATGCTCTTAAAAAACAAGGCAAGCCAGAAATGTATGCCGCGTTAGATGTGATGAAAAAATATCAAAAGGAGCTTCAAGAAACGTTTAAGAAACAATAAATTAAAAAAGACTAGCTACAGCTAGTCTTTTTTAATTTTAATTTAGTTTAAAAATCTGGAGTTTGAACAGTTGGTAAAACAAATTCACCAAACTCACTTTTTTCAACAGAAAGGAATGAAGTTTTCTTATCATCAAAGTATAGTTCAACAATTCCAGTCGGACCATTTCTATGTTTTTCAATTAAGATTTCTACTATATTTTTCTTCTCGGCATTTTCTCCATACTTATCTTCACGGTGAATGAACATAACCAAGTCAGCATCTTGTTCAATAGATCCAGAATCACGAAGGTCAGATAATCTTGGACGTCCACCACGAGATTCAACTGCACGAGAAAGCTGAGAAAGGGCAATCACAGGTACATTAAATTCCTTAGCTAAGGCTTTTAATGAACGAGAAATTTCCGTCACTTGATTAACCATATTATCATACGATTTAGCGGTAGTCATAAGTTGCAAGTAGTCCACCACTATAAGTCCGATTGGTTTATCAGAATTAATTCTTCTTAAAACACTTCTCATATTCATTATTGAGTTTGAGGCTTTGTCATCAATAAATATTGGGGCTTGCATAAGTTCGTGCATACCTTGTTGTAGTCGTGCGAATTCTTCATCCAAAGAAAGTTTAGCGGTGCGCAACTTCCAACCATCCACTTGGGATTGTGCTGCTAGCATTCTGTCCACCAGTTGTTCCTTGCTCATTTCAAGAGAAAAGATTGCCACAGGTATATTATGCTTAACGGCAGCATTACGAGCGAAGTCCAAAGCCAAAGAAGTTTTACCGACAGATGGACGCGCTGCTAAAATGATGAGATCAGATTTTTGGAATCCAGATAACTTATTATCCAAATCTTTGAATCCAGATGGCACACCTCTAATTTCACCATTGTGTTCTGAAAGTTTTTCTATTCTTTCCCACGTCTCCTCTATCATTTCTTGGAAGGCAACAAGACGATTCGAAGAACTTCCTTTAGTTGTTATCTCGTAAACTTTTTTCTCAGCCTCTTCTAAGACATCTTCAATCGGAGTTGCTTCGTCATAAGAAATTTCTGCGATGTGAGTGCTGGCTTCAATTAATTTTCTTAATAGCTCCTTCTTTCTAACTATTTGTGCGTAATATTTTATATTGGCAGACGACCCGACCATTGATATAAGTTCTGACAAATATTGATTGCCACCGATTTGTTCGAATTCTTTTTGGTCACGAAGTTTAGAAGATACAGTTAACAAATCGACAGGCTCTTTTTTATGAACCAACTCCTCAATAACTAGAAATATTATTTTATGTTTCTCGGCATAGAAACTTGCTGATGTTACAACGTCGATTATTTCAAACATACTGTCAGATGAAAGAAGTAACGATCCAAGTAAAGCTTTCTCACTTTCTAAATCTTGTGGAGGAATTCTCGGACCACGGAATGGGTCGGATTGACTTACTCTAGTCCTTTTATTTTTTTCTTTTTGTAGCGCCTCTTTAGATAACATGTTGAGATACATTTTACCTGTAAACAAGACATATCACCAAATAAAATTTTCATCAAAAAAGGGGATTGTGGGGATAACATATATTAGATGAAGATTTGATGAAGAAACTACAGGCTTTTTGAGATTAAAGCTATTTTAACTGGAAAATTCATTACAAAACACCTATAAATTGCCGTTTAAAACGATTTCTTGCCCATTCTCTGTATCTTTTACGTCAAAGCCTAGGTTTCTTATTTCATTCCTGATTTCATCTGACAATGCCCAGTTTTTCTCGTTTCTAGCGACTTCTCTTTTATGAATAAGTTCTTTTATTTTTTCGGTTAACACTATTTCTTCTTTTTTAGCATTTGCCAAATCTAATCCCAAAACTGAGTCCATTTCCATGAGGGTTGAGTATTTGTCTTCATCTTTGATTTGGTCGTCTTTTAACATCTTCCAAATAACGGCAATTGCTTCTGCTGTATTTAAATCATAAAAAATTACGTCATTAAAATCTTTTTTGTATTTAACAGAAACATTTCCATCATGCCTGCCGGCAGGCAGGTTGTTATTTTTTCCAATGCAGAAATTTAATAATTTTTTATAAGCTTCATCTGCAGCGTTTAAACTCTCAAAAGAAAAATTAACTTCCTTTCTGTAATGTGTCGTAAGTATGTAATATCTAAAAGAAAGTGGGTTTATTTTTTTATCAATTAATGTTTGTAATCTTAAAAAGTCACCAGTTGATTTTGACATCTTGCCATCTTTTTCATTTAGAAAGTTTATATGCATCCAATAGTTAACAAATTTTTCTCCAGTTGCTGATTCACTCTGAGCAATCTCATTAGTGTGATGTACAGGAATATGATCTATGCCACCCGTATGAATATCAAAATGCTTTCCTAGATATTTTATAGACATTGCCGAACACTCAATGTGCCAACCAGGGAAACCTTTTCCCCACGGACTATTCCATTCCATTTGTCTTTTTTCATCAGCTTTTGAAAATTTCCATAAAGCAAAATCAGTTATATTCCTTTTTTCTTTATTCTCAGTAACTCTAGCGCCAGACTTTAATCCTTCAATGTCTAACTTTGCCATTTTCCCATAACTTTTAAATTTACTGGTATCAAAATATATGCCGTCATTTATTTTGTAGGTGTATCCTTTTTCTTCGAGTTCTTTTATTATTTCAATTTGTTCATTTATATGATCAGTCGCTCTTGGGAAAATGTATTCTTTTTGTGGAATATTTAATTTTTCTAAATCATCTAGAAAAGCTTTGGTGTAAAATTCCGCGACTTCGTATGCAGTCTTTCCTTCACGAATTGCTCCTTTTTCCAATTTATCTTCCCCGTCATTTCCATCATCTGTTAGATGTCCAACATCTGTTATGTTTATTAAGTGTTTTACTTCTAATCCGTCATAAACAAGTGTACGCCTTAATATATCGGCGTATATATAGGCTCGTAAATTTCCGATGTGTGCGTAATGATAGACGGTTGGACCGCAAGAATAGATACCAGTTACACCTTTTTTGATTGGAATAAAATCCTCAATAGTTCTTGAAAGGGTGTTATAGATTTTTATATCTGACATACTTCCAGTATAAACTCAAATATAAAAACTAGAAAGTAAAGAATAATGGAAATTTCTAACAATTTTGACTTTTAACTTTTGACTTTTGAGTTTATAATAGACATATGCAATTATCTAAAAAATATTTATCAAATAAAAAATTCGTAAAAGTAGCGAGTGTTGTAGTCTTTATAATCGCGATTTTTATCTTCGGTTATGTTTCTGGCGCTTCAATGAGTACTACCACTCATGCCGCCGATGTCACGTCTGGAACAAATCTACTAGACAAGGTGAAGCAAACATTAAGCGACAAGTTTATCTTTTGGAAAGCGTCATCCACTATGCCAACTGATGCTGATTTACAATATGGAATGATAAAGGGATATGTTAGTGCTTACGGTGATCCTTATACAATATTTTTCCCACCGAAAGATGCCAAGAGTTTTTCAGAAAATGTTAAAGGGTCATTTGGTGGTGTTGGAATGAATGTTGGTGAGAAAGATGGACGTATTGTGGTTATTGCTCCACTTAAGGATAGTCCTGCCATGAAAGCAGGAATAAAGGCTGGAGATATAATTGCTTCAGTTGATGGTCATAATGTTCTAGGGCAACCTTCAGACGAAGCTGTATCTTTGATTCGTGGTGAGATTGGAAAAAGTGTAAAAATAACAGTTCTTCATCCTGGTGCCAAGAGTACTGTTGATATCACCATTGTTAGAGCAGAAATAAAAATCCCAACAATTGATTCTGAAACAAAAAACGGAGTTTATATAATTCACTTGTATAATTTCTCAGCAGATTCAGCAGAATTATTTAGACAAGCATTATTAGGTTTTGCAACATCAACCTCAAATGATTTGATTATTGATTTACGTGGCAATCCAGGAGGGTATTTGGATTCAGCAGTTGATATTGCCAGTTTCTTTTTACCAGAGGGAAAGATTGTAGTTTTTGAGAAGCAAGGAAAAAATGAAGATAGAGTTGATCACAGAAGTAAAGGATTTAATAGTTGGATGGCAAACAAAAATGTAAAAATTGGAGTATTGATTGACGGAGGATCAGCTTCTGCTTCAGAAATTTTATCTGGCGCCCTTAAAGATTATAATGTGGCTAAGATTGTCGGCACCAAGAGTTTTGGAAAAGGATCTGTTCAAGAACTAGTAAACTTTGACGACGGCTCATCTCTAAAGGTAACCGTTGCAAAATGGTACACACCAAACGGCGTTTCAATTTCTGAAAATGGAATAGTGCCAGATGTTATAGCAGAAGCCACAACCACCATGAAAGATAAAAAGGGAAATATATTAGACAGTCAGATTTACAAGGCAATTGATGTTGTTAAAGGTATAAAATAAAAGTTAGTAAATTAAAAAGCGACACCGAAGGTGTCGTTTTTTTCTTATATCAAGAATATACAAAAAGAGAATGCGCGCGATATGTGGTGGTATCGCGCGCTACCTTTCCTTTAGAAAGGGCAGATGGTCTTTTGAAACAAAACCACCTTCATTGGGTTGAGTAAGCAATCTGGCGTTTTGCCCTAGTAGTTAGGGAGTTTGTTTGGACAAAACATTTAATCCACTGCTTCGCTCATTTATTATCTTATCACTTTAAAGACTTTAATCAATATTTTGAATTACTTAAATATTTTAGTAATATAGATACTTATGAAAGTCATTCTAATGAAAGATGTTACAAAATTGGGTCTTAGGGGAAAGGTAATAGATGTGGCCGATAGTTACGCTGTAAATGTTCTGATTCCTAAGGGTATGGTTATACAAGCAACACCGGCTGAAATCGCAAAATGGAAACAAAAAGAGGATGGTGTAAAAAAGAAGAAAGAGTTAGAGACAAACACCTTTGTCCAACTTCTTGATAAATTACAGAAGGAGCCAATTATTATATCTGGTAAAAAACATACCGATGGACATTTATTTGCTCAAATAAAAGAAACGGATATAGTAGACGCTATTTTTAATTCCACAAAATTATCTGTTGATCCAAAGCAAATAATTATAGGAGGACAGATAAAGAATCTAGGTCTTCATAAAGTTAAAATAAAACAAGGTGACAAGATCGGAGAAGTGTTCATAAATATAAAATAATATGAGCCAAATTTTAATTGACGTCAGAACAAAAGAGGAATATAAAAGTAAACATGCAGAAGGAGCAATAAATATTCCAATAGAGCAAATTATAAAAGGAGACTTGGGAGAAATTTCCAAAATTAAAAAAGACGAAGATATTGGCTGTTATTGTATGGCGGGTGGAAGAGCAGGGGTAGCTACAAAAATTTTAAAGGGCTTAGGGTACGTGAATGCAAAAAATTTAGGAGGATTAAAAGACATAAATTAAAACTCACCATTATAATGGTGAGTTTTAATTTTATAGCTCAATGTTTGCTACTTTCTTTTTCTTCCAAGATCCATCAAATCCAACTTTTCTTTTTTCAGTGAATTTAATTTTACCTGTCTTTAGTGCGTAAAGAGTGTGATCTTTTCCAACACCAACATTTTTGCCGGCCATTATTTTTGTTCCTCTTTGACGAACGATAATATTACCAGCCATTGCAGTTTCTCCAGCGTAGAGCTTTGTACCTAGGTATTTTGGCTTACTATCTTTTAGGTTTTTTGCCGAACCAGCGGCTTTTCTTGTTGCCATAGTTTATAATAATTAAATGAAATTAATGAGTAGTATTATACAAGAATATCTTAAAAAAATCAACAGTAGACTACATTTATTTGATTTGGTAATAATCAGCGTAGTTACCATAACTTTTTTTGGTTTTTCTATATTTATTTACTATGAAAACAATATTCATAAAAAAGATTTAAAATACCTAGAAAATATAGGAGAAATTAGCGCTAACCTAAGTGAAAACCAAAAGATTTTTGCCAGCAAAAATGGAGCTACCTACACATTTTCTTGGTGTAGTGCTGCTGACAGAATAAAAGAGGAAAATAGAATTTATTTTAACAATGAAGAAGAAGCCATTACGTCCGGAAGAAGATTATCTAAATTATGTGGCAAAAATTAACTTTATACGTTGTCCACTTCTTTACTTTTTTAATTTAGCTATACTTAAAATATAACCAAATAAAAAATATGGCAAAAGGAAATCACAGAGAAAGAAAAGAAAAAAAGAAACCAAAGAAGGTTGTAGAAAAATAGCTAAAAGCGCGCCTTAGGCGCGCTTTTGATTTCTTGCTATAATCATTGAATATGAATCTTACAACTCGCTTACAATACGCAATAAATTTATCATCCAGACTACATCAAAACCAAATACGTAAAGACTTTGTCAGAACACCGTATATCTCCCACTTAGTTTCGACCATGATTTTATTGAGTGAAATAACAGATGATGAAGATATTTTAATCGCTGGGATTATGCATGACGCATTGGAAGATGTGCCAGATTATTCTTATGAAGATTTAAAAAAAGATTGCGGAGAAACTGTAGCCCTACTTGTAAAAGGAGTGACTGAGCCACTAGATGCCAATTTACCAGATGATATGCAAATGCCTTGGATGGATAGAAAGAAAGCATATCTAGAAACTCTTCGTAACGCTAATGATAAAAGTATTCTTATAAGTGTAGCTGATAAAACTCATAACCTCGGTAGTTTAATTTATGATTTAGAAGAAAATAATCACAATGTTTTTAAAAGAGCGGTTGGCAATTTAGATAAGGTTTCTTGGTTTTATGAAGAACTTTTATCTTTGTTTAAGGAAAGATTAGGTAACGACCACTCTCTTGTTTTGAAATATTCAAAAGCTTTGACGGATGCTAAGGAGGCACTTTCTAAGTATGAGAATAAATAATGAATCAAAATCAAAGAATGCAGAATTTGAATCTCGTTATCAGAAATTAAATAAAGAGCAGAAGCTTGCTGTAGATACAACTGATGGTCCTGTAATGGTAATCGCTGGGCCGGGGAGTGGAAAGACAGAGCTTTTATCACTTCGTGTCGCTAACATCTTGAAATTAGGCTTGGCTACACCATCAAACATTTTGTGCTTAACCTTTACAGAAAACGGAGCTATTAATATGCGAGAAAGATTATCTTCTTTGATAAAGGAAGATGCCTTTAGGGTTAATATTTTTACCTTCCACGCTTTTTGTAATTACGTTATTGGACGATACCCAGAATATTTTTACAACGCTACAAATTTTTCTCAAGCAAATGATATTACTCGTGCCGAAATAATTACAGAAATTTTTAAGTCCCTTCTACATAAACATCCGCTAAGTGCTAAACATCCAGAACTTGGGTTTGCTTATTTAAAAGATGTGACAGACAGAATAAAACACATAAAATCCGGTGGATACACTCCGGAAGAATATAAAACGATAGTCACTTCTATCAAAGAAGATTATAAAGATATAAATGAAGTTTTTGCTTTATGGCCAGTAGAAAGATTAAATGTAAAGAAGTTAGAAGTTTTTAATAACATTATTTCTTCACTAGATAAATTAAAGACCACAACCAGTAAATTTATTTCTCTAGCCTTAAAAAATGCCGTCGAAGAATCTTTTGTAATTGGAAAGACTGAGCCGATAGCGGATTTCAAGAAGAAATATTTAGCGGTTGATGAAAGTACTCCAATTTTAAAAGAGAGTTACAATTACGATAAAATTTTAGCAGTAGCTGAAATTTACGAATTGTATGAAAACAAAATGCATGAGCTGGGTCTTTATGATTACGATGACACCATTATTGAAGTGGCTCATATATTGCGTAATAAAAATGTTTTAAGAAACGAACTTGAAGAACAATACCAATATATTATGATTGATGAATTTCAAGATACTAATCTTGCTCAGATGAGTTTAGTTAAAGCCATCACTTCAAGCCCGATTCATGAGGGGCATCCCAATGTTTGTGTTGTGGGAGATGACGATCAAGCAATTTATAAATTCCAAGGAGCCGAAGTGTCTCATATTATGGAATTTAGAGAAAAGACTTATAAAGATGTTCAGACAATAGTGCTTGATAAAAATTATCGCTCTACTAAAGATGTTGTTTCTTTTGCCAGACAAATAATCACCAAAGGGAAAATTAGATTGGAAAATAGATTTGAGGATATTGTTAAAGAACTAAAATCAGAAAATAAAAATCTACCAAACGGGAAAATAGAAATCATTAAATATAATTCTAAGGTAGAAGAATATTCTGATGTTTCTAGAAAAATAAAAAAAGTATTGGATGATGGAGTAGATCCAAAAGAAATAGCCATTCTTTCTCGTAATCATAAAGATTTACAAGCTATACTTCCGTATCTTGATAAATTGTCTATTCCTTATGAATACATTAAGAAGGCGAATGTTTTTGATGAAGAACATATAAGACAACTCATTATTGTTTGTGAATATGTGTCTTCGGTTTTAAATTACGAAAATAATAAAGATTATCTGTTACCAGAGATTTTATCTTATAAATTTTTAAATTTAAGTCATAAAGAAATTTTTAATGTTGCTGTAAACGCTAAGACAAAAAATATATCTTGGATAGAAGCTCTCAAAATATCAGAGGATGAAAAATTACACAAAATTTATGAACTTCTTACTGATTTATCTGTGGAGGCTAAAAGTTTGCCACTTGAAAATTTGATTGAAAAGTTTATAGAGAAAAGTAATTTCAAGGAATTTTATTTCTCAAAAGAAAAATTAAAAAACACTCCAGCTACTTATGTTTATTTTTTGGCTTCACTTAAGACTTTTATTGACGCTCTGCGTGAGTGGAAGAAAGGAGAGACAATTACAGCTTCCGATGTGACGCAATTTGTTAAGATGCATAAAGATAATAACATTCCTCTTATCAGTGAATCATTATTTACTAGAAATAAATTTTCAATACAATTAATGACCGCTCATGCTGCTAAGGGTCTTGAGTTTGAAGAAGTGTTTATTATAAATGCTCATGATAAACCTTGGACAAGGGGAAACATGGTCAACAAAGCACCGATTCCATCAGCTCTTTCTCAATTAATAAATCCAGCTGGAGACGAAGAAGATGATTTTATTAGATTGTTTTTCGTGGCTATTACTCGTGCTAAACATACACTACACATAAGTGGTCATGAAGAGATGTTGCGTTACTTACCGCAAGATTTAATTAAAGAGGTTGATGCTAAGTCTTTAGAAATAAGCGAAGAAGACCACGAAAGTATTTTAGGAATAGGAGTAAATAAAATAAAAGAAGACGAATGGGCAATGTTATCCAAACTTGTAGAGAACTATAAAATGCCAGTAACGCATTTGAATAATTTTTTAGATATTAAAAATGGTGGACCAATATTTTTTGTTGAACAAAATTTACTTCATTTTCCACAGCCGATGAACGCCTCAGGTGCTTATGGCTCAGCAATACACAAAGCGATAGAAGAAATGATTGTGTACCCAAAATACAACGCTGGTGAGAAACCAAAACTCTCACACATTTTATCTAAATTTGATTTTATATTATCGCGTTCCAGATTAAATATTTCTGATTATAAGTTTATGAAAGATAGGGGAGAAATTGTTCTTAAAAAATATTATGATGAAAAAATTAAATCTTTTAAAGACGATGACAAAATAGAAGTTGATATGAAGAGTGAAGGAGTAATTATTAACAGTGCTCATTTGACGGGTAAGATAGATTTTTTACGAGTAGTTAATAATTTCTATGAAGTTATAGATTTTAAAACAGGAAAATCTTTTTCCTCTTGGGAAGGAAAAGATGATGACACAAAAATAAAATTACATAAATATCGACAACAATTAATTATATATAAACTTCTTTTAGAAAACAGCTCTTCTTACAACAAGTTTTCAGTAAAAAATTTAAGTCTACAATTTGTAGAAGAAAATGATGAAGGAAAAATAATTGAATTACCATTAGATATAAATGAAGCAGAAATAGAGAGAGTAAAGAAATTAATAGAAGCCGTATACAAAAAAATAGTAAACTTAGATTTTCCAGATGTTTCTAATTATGATAAGAGTTATAAGGGGATAATTGCTTTTGAAGATGATTTGATTAATGAGATTATATAAAAAATAAAACGCGACTTGTTGTCGCGTTTAGTTTTACAGCTCTTGTAATGTGCGTGGTAAAAGAAAAAGAAGAAAAGTCGGATGTGCTTTACCGCCAACAGAAACATTTGCGCTGCGCCTAAATTCTGCGCGGCTCGCACCTGTTTTCCAGAAGGGGATAGCGTCACTTACTTTTTCCACATCAATCATTCGCAAGTTCTTAAGTATGTATTTATATTCATCCAAAAAATTTTCAAGAAGAATATCATCCTCATTTTGGTTTTGTTTGAGATGATGAAGTGATAAATTTGCGAATTGCAGTCCGATGTTCAACATTTTTTCATTAAAGATTAAAGTTCCTCTTCCTAACTCTTCAGTGCAAAAATTTCTTACACGAAAAAGTGCACGGATGACAGACTCTCTTTTTTCTGCGTCAAATGGAAGGGGAGCTGATTTATTCTTGAGTGAAGAAATTGGTAATTCTTTTTTGGGAATTTTTGCAAGCGACGCTAGATGAGCAATGTTTATTTTTGTAATCAGTTGTGTCATTGGAATGACCTCATAAGAACTAAACTTTAATTAATCTAACTTTTTTTTGAAATAAAGTCTAGTGTCGATACAAATGCGAATCATTTGCATATATAAATTTATAATTTTAAAAATTAAATTATTTTTTTATAAAAATTCAATCAAAAATATGGAAAAAGAGATTTACAATTTTTGCTAAAACACAATCATTTTAAAAACGGAACTGTGGATAACTAAAATATTTTATTTTCCAAAAAAACCTTGTAAAATAAGGACTTTTTATATCCACAGTTGTTCTATTGCGCATCTTATCAACAGGGCTTAAGATGAAAATATTAACCACCAAAATTAACAAAAAACCACAAAAATATGCCAAAATTCATTATCAAAAGAAATGGTGCCAAAGTAGCCTTTGACTATAAAAAAATTACCATAGCAATAGTCAAAGCAGGTAAAGCTACTGGAGAATTTGATGCGAAGGAGGCAGAAATACTATCAAAAAAGGTTATTTCTATAGTGGACAAAAATATAGTCGGAAACGAGCCAACTGTTGAAGATATTCAAGATGTGGTGGAGTTAGTTTTGATGCGTTCTCAATACAAAGAAACAGCTAAAGCCTATATTCTATACAGAAAGCAACATGCTGAACTTCGCGCTTTTGCTACTTCTATGTCACTTGGCATGGTTGATAATTATTTGGATAGAAGTGATTGGCAAGTGAAAGAAAACAGTAACATGGAATATTCCTTGCAAGGGTTAAATAACTATGTTTTTGGTGAAATTAGTAAGACTTACTGGTTAAATAAGATATATCCCAAGGAAATAAGAGATGCCTATGAGAAAACAGATATACATATTCACGATTTAGGTCTTATTTCTGTTTACTGTGTTGGTTGGGATTTAATGGATTTACTTACTGAAGGGTTCAAGGGGGTAGTTGGTAAGGTAGAATCTGCCCCTCCTAAGCATTTTCGCACCGCTTTGGGGCAAGCAGTCAACTTTATGTACACGCTTCAAGGTGAGGCAGCTGGCGCCATTGCTTTTTCTAATTTTGATACACTTCTTGCACCGTTTATTCGTTATGATGGACTTACCTTTGATGAGGTTAAGCAAGGGCTTCAAGAATTCATCTTTAATATGAATGTACCAACCAGAGTTGGATTTCAAACTCCATTTTCAAACATCACTCTTGATTTAACACCCTCGGCAAATTTTAAAGACACAAAGGTAATTATCGGCGGTAAACCTCAAGTTGAAACATACAAAGAATTTCAAAGAGAGATGAACATGTTTAACAAAGCTCTCTTTGAAGTTATGTATGAAGGGGACGCCTCAGGTAGAGTCTTTACTTTTCCAATTCCAACAGTGAATGTCACCAAAGATTTTGAATGGAATAATCCTAACCTAAAAGGTCTTTGGGAAATAACTGCTAAATATGGTATTCCGTATTTTAGTAATTTTGTTAGTTCAGATATGAAGCCGGAAGACACAAGATCAATGTGTTGTCGTTTGAGATTAGACGTCGCTGAATTAGATAGGCGTGGAGGAGGATTGTTTGGTGCAAACGCTTTAACTGGCTCAGTTGGTGTGGTAACCATAAATCTTCCACGTCTTGCTTACAAAGCTAGCAAGAAATTTCCGAAAGACATAAGAAAAGCTAAAAAAGAATTTTACGACTCGCTGGCTTTGCAAATGGATATTGCCAAAGAAAGCTTGGAGATTAAAAGAAAAATGTTAGAAAGATTAACTAACGCCAATCTATATCCATATACAAAATTCTATTTAAGAAAAATAAAAGAGTCCTATGGTGAATATTGGAAAAATCATTTCTCTACCATTGGCTTGATTGGAACCAACGAAGCTTCTCTTAATTTACTTGGAGAAAATATTGGTACTGTAAAAGGGAGAGCTTTTGCTTCAGACGTATTGGATTTTATGCGTGAAAGATTAGTGCAATATCAAAAAGAGACAGATAATTTATTTAATCTAGAAGCAACACCAGGAGAGGGGACTGCCTATCGTTTTGCATTAAATGACAAAAAAGCTTTCCCTGACATACTTGTTGCTAATGAAGACGATTATAATAATAAAAAAGCCAATCCTTATTACACTAATTCTTCTCATTTACCAGTTAATTTTTCAAAAGATATTTTTGAAACTTTAGAAATTCAAGATGGTTTGCAAACAAAATACACCGGTGGAACAGTTATGCATCTTTTCTTAGGAGAAAGAGTTGCTGACCCATCATCTGTTCCTGTGCTTGTCAAAAAGATTTGTGAGAATTTTAAATTGCCATACTTTACGCTAACCCCAACTTTCAGCGTCTGTCCTTCTCATGGGTATATAAATGGTGAAAAACATTTATGTCCAACTTGCAATAATGAATGCGAAGTTTATTCAAGAATAGTGGGTTATATTCGTCCAGTGAGTCAATGGAATGAAGGTAAACGAGCTGAATTTGATTGCCGAGAAATGTATGAGCACAATATTATTGAGTCAAAATTAATAGAGTCTCCATTAGTAATTCAAAAATGATATTCGGAGGATTAGAAAAATTTACTCTAATTGATTATCCAGGAAAAACAGCTTGTATTTTATACACCATTGGATGTAACTTCCGTTGTCCTTATTGTCATAATCCAGAATTGGTCGATGAGACAGTGGAAACTAGAATAAACGAAGAAGAAGTAATGGATTTTTTAAAAACGAGAGTTGGGTTGTTAGATGGTGTGGTTATAACCGGCGGTGAACCGACAATGCACAATGATTTAATTTCATTTATTAAAAAAATAAAAGAATTAGGATTTTTGGTAAAGCTTGATTCAAACGGTACAAATCCGAGTGTTCTTAAAAAAGCTATAAGTGAAGGTGTTGTTGATTATATTGCTATGGATATAAAATCTCCACTTTCAAAATATAGCCAAACTGTTTCTCGTCCGGTCGATATCGAGAAAATACGACAAAGTATTGATTTACTTTTGTCATCGCCTATAGATTATGAATTTAGAACAACTCTTATTAAATCTTTAGTATCGGAATCTGATGTTTTAGAAATAGGGGAAGAAATAAGGGGTGCAAAAAAATATTATTTACAAAAATTTGTTTCAACTAAAATTCTAAACCCACAATTTAAAAATAAGATTACTTACTCAGAAGAAGAATTAACATCCTTTCAAAAGGGATTACAAAATTATGTTAAATATTGCGGAATCAGGTAAAGTTAAACAAGATAAGAATCACAAGGATGCTACTAAGGAGCGTTTACCTTTTCAGCTCCTTGACTCGGAAGTGAAAAAGAATACTTTCTCACTTCTCTCGTCTGGCGTCGCTGATAGAAGAATATATTTAGATTATGCAGCAAGCACTCCTATTGATAAAGAGGTGTTTCGTACAATGCTTCCGTATTTTGGATTAGATTATAGCAACCCTTCTTCTGTTCACACTAGTGGCAGAAAAGCAAAAAGAATAATTGAAAATGCAAGAATTGATATTTCAAAAATAATTAATTCAAACGATAATGAAATTATCTTCACGAGCGGAGGGACAGAAGCAAATAATTTAGCTATTTTAGGTTTTGCTCGCGCTAATCGTCAAAATGGGAATCATATAATTATTTCTTCTATTGAACACAAATCAATTATAGAAGCAGTTAATCAATTAGAAAAAGAAGGGTTTGAAATAAGCTTTATGCCAGTTGATAATTTTGGCAGAATAAAAATAGAAGAATGTTTAACTCTAATTACCACAAAGACAATATTAATTTCCGTAATGTACGTAAACAATGAAATTGGAACCATACAGCCCATAAAAGAATTATCTGAAAGAATAAAAAATGAAACTCCATTTAAACCTTTAATACATACAGACGCTTGTCAGGCGGCGAATCTTTTTTCTTTAGATGTAAAAGATTTAGGTGTAGATTTGATGACTATCAATAGTTCTAAAATTTATGGGCCTGCTGGTATTGGTCTTCTTTATAAAAGAAATGACATTAAATTACACCCAATAGTTTTCGGTGGTGGACAGGAGAGGGGACTAAGAAGTGGGACAGAAAGCATTGCCAATATTTTTGGATTTTCTTTAGCGCTCACTAAAGCACAAGAAAATAGAAAAGAAGAATATGAAAGATTAAAAAGTCTACAAAAATATTTTGTAGAGGAATTGGAGGAATTAATTCCAAATATTTTAATTAATGTTCCTCTAGAATTTAGATCTCCATCAATTACGCATGTCACCGTTCCCTACATAGAAGGGGAGTCAATGCTTCTTAAATTAGATAATTTAGGAATAGAAGTTTCTACTGGTTCGGCTTGTTCCTCAAACGATTTGAAACCATCATATGTACTTTTAGCTATCGGACAAGATGTAAAACTTATTCACGGAAGTTTGAGATTTTCTTTTGGCCGACATACAACTAAAGAAGATATAGATAGAGTCCTCAATATTTTTCCTAAAATCGTTGAAGATTTAACACAAATGTCAGCTCTTACTTTAAAAATATATGAACGATAAACAAATTTGTGATGTAAATAATTGGTTATACAGCGACGTTGTTAAAGATCATTTTTTGAGTCCGCGAAACATTCTTTTAGATGAAAGTAATTACGAAGCCGATGGTATTGGAATTGTTGGAAGCCCAGCTTGTGGAGACATGATGGTGGTTTGGATAAAGATAGACAAAGATAAGAAAAATATTTATGAATGTAAATGGAGAACATTTGGTTGTGCTTCGGCGATTGCTTCTACTTCTATGATGTCTACAATGGTATTAGAAAATGACGGTATGGAAATTTCTAAAGCTAAACACATTACGCCAGAAGCTATTATTGATAGATTAGGAGGGTTACCCGATAGAAAATATCATTGCTCGGTACTTGGTCATTTGGCATTACGTGAAGCAATAAAAGATTACGAAGAAAATTATGGAAGGAAATAAAACAAAGTTAAAAGTAATAGATAAAGAAGATAGGGGTAATAATATTTTTACTCTTAAATTATATAGTCAAGAAAAAACCTCTTTTATTCCCGGGCAGTTTATTACTATTTTTTTTCCAGACACAGAAATCAAAGAGGGGAAAGCATATAGTGTGTCAGATAAAATTGATGATAATACATTTAGCATAACAATAAAAAAAGTAGGAGAATTTTCTTCTAAATTGAATGATTTAAAAATTGGAGACGAAGTTGTTTCTTCCAATCCGTATGGATTTTTTTATACAGAAAATAAAGAAACAGATTTAGTATTTGTAGCAGGAGGCATGGGAATCACTCCTTTTAAAAGCCAGATTACACATCATTTAAATAATAATTCTAAAAGAAATATGTATTTATTTTATAGTAATAAAAATATTTCAGATATTGTTTTTAAAAATGAATTTGATTATTTTTCATCTTCACATAATAACTTTATGGTTAAATATTTTATTACACAAGAGAGTGATTTAGATAATTTTTTTATAAAGGGAAGGATAGATGCTAAAGAAATTATTAATCATATTAATAACGAAATTAGAAATAAAGAATTTTTTATTTGTGGGTCAATTTCTTTTGTTCGTGAAATGTGGAAGGGATTAAGGGACGGTGGTATTTCTGAAGAAAACATTTATACAGAAGCCTTTTTCTAGTTCATGTTAAAATACAAATTATAATGGCTTTACCTGATAAATATAAAGCAGTTTGGGTGTCACACTCATCGATGGGGGATTTTCTTAAATGTCCTCGTCTTTATTATTTACGAAATATTTACAAAGATCCTAAAACTGGAAGAAAGATGAATATAGTTACCCCTGCCTTATCTTTAGGTGTGGCAGTGCACGAAGTGCTTGAAGGGTTAGCAAAATTCCCGTCAGATGTTCGTTTGAATCGTAATTTGTTAGATGATTTCGAAAAAGAATGGGAAAAAGTAACTGGCGAGAAAGGTGGATTCAAATCAAAAGAAGAAGAGGAAGATTATAAAAAGAGAGGTATTGAAATGATAAAAACAGTAATTAATAATCCAAGATTTTTAGGAAATAAAATAATAAAACTTCCGCAAGAAAAAATGAATCCTAATTTTTATTTAAGCGAAGATGATAATTTAATATTAAATGGTCTTATAGACTGGATAGAATATTTACCAAAAACAGACTCTCTTCATATAATTGATTTTAAAACTGGAAAGAATGAAGAAAATGAAAAATCATTACAGTTACCTATATACCTTTTATTGTGTAATGCTTTACAAAAAAGAAAAGTGTCTAAGGCTTCATATTGGTATTTAGATAGCGATAAGATTGTTGAAAAAGAATTACCAGATAAAGATGAAGCGCGTAGAGATGTTATGGAAGTTGCCATTAAGGTAAAAGAAGCAAGAGAAAAGGGGGTTACAGGAGGAGGATTTAATTGTCCAAGAGGAGAAGAGGGTTGTATCTTTTGTCGCCCGTTTGAAACCATCTTAAACGGTGGCGGTAAAAACGTTGGGCTTGGTGCTTTTAATCAAGATCTATATATTGTTTAAATTTGGGGATAACTGCAATAAAAAAGCCATTTTTCATATATTATTAAATAAGCGGGTCTTAGGCCACAATTTTTGTAGTCCCTGCTAATGTATTTAATAGTTAATAACAAACGCAAATTTGTAAATTTATGATTAGTAAGAAAAAAATAATTCAAACATCAATTATAGTTGGAACGCTAGCTTTGTTCCCTTTATCTTCTTTCGCACAGACTCTCGGACAAAATACAGGCAGTACGATAGTTAAGAATAAGAAGGAAGTAAAAAAAGAAATTAAAAAACCAGTAGTGAAAGCTTTTCATCCAGTTGCTACAAGCACCATAAAATGGAAAGGAAGTGCTACTTCAACAGAAAAAATAGCAGAGACTAAAAAGAATGTTGAAATGAAAGCATCGTCAACAGCTATTCGTGGGAACGGAGAGGTTAAAAAATCTGTAATCGCTAAAAAAGTAGAATCAAAAAAAGCAGAGGTAAGCGTAAAAAGTAAAACTGTAAAGCAGACAAAACCAAAAACAAATACAGCAACCACCACACCTCAATTCAGATAAATTTTCAAAACAATATAAAAATCCCCAAAATAGGGGATTTTTTGTTATAATATCCACACTATGAACACCAATAAAGTCTATTTATGTGGCAAAAACCCTTTAAAAGAGGCTATTTTTGCTCAAAAGCGAGATAATAGTCATATAATAGAAAAATTATATCTAACCAAACAATCAGAGAGTAATCCAGAAATAATTAGCCTTGTTCAGAGTAATAAAATTTCTTATGAAGTAGTTACAGGAAGTGAGATAGAAAGTATGTCAGGGAAAGAAGTTTTACACCAAGGTGTGTGTGCATTACTTAACAATAAATCTTTGTATTCAGATTTAGATTTTATTTTAGAAAAAATAAAAACCAAAGAGGGTAATCCACTTTTCGTGTTGCTTGATGAATTAGAAGATCCTCATAATGTCGGAGCTATAATTCGTAGTGCTGTCGCTTTCGGAGCCGATGCAATTCTTATGCCTGAGCATGATCAAACACAAGTAACTACAACGGTAATCAAGACAGCTTCTGGCATGAACTTTGCTATACCAATTGTCAGAATTGGAAATATAAACAATACACTTGAAAAGTTAAAGGAAAAACAATTTTGGATTTATGGTTTAGCTGGCGACGGTGACACAGAATTAAATAAAACAAAATTTGATAGTCCTACAGTTTTGGTTATAGGTAAAGAGGGGTCTGGTATAAGACTTAAAACACTTGAAATGTGTGATTTTAAGATATCAATCAAAACAAATCCATTGTGTGAGTCTTTGAATGCGTCAGTAGCAACGGCGGTGGTGTTATATGAATGGAGGAATCAGAATTCTAGTAATTAGTCTGACGATTGAAAGGGTAAGAGAAAGCTTGTTTGTAAATTATTTTAAAATGTTATTTATGACGCTAAGTAAAGTTGTCTAGTTTTCAAGGTTTTCGTATCGGGGGATTTATATAGGCAATGTCGCACAATATATCTTTTACGACAATACATAACAAAAACTCTTATTATGTATTGTCGTAAAAGATTGTAGCCGTTGTAAGACATTAAGATCCCTAAAATGTCTTACAACGGTACTTTACGACTCTATATAATAAAAAGCGTTATTATGTATCATTTTAGGTTATCTTACTAGTTATGATTTTATTTTTTCAAGATAAACAAAGCGCCAGTTATTGTTCCTATAATGAGAACTGTAAGAATTATCAATATGAAGGCCGGAATAGTAAAAGTTATCATAATCTCGGTAGTATGTATCCCCTTACTATTGAGGCAAATAAGTTAAAGGATTAAGGTAAGCATCTCGTGGAGCAATAGGCATTATCATATAAGTTCCACAAACTTTACTTTTATATTCTGTTGGACTTGTTATATGAACAGCTGAAGAAGCGTATACCGTAAAGTGAACATGAGGACCAGTACTGTAACCAGTATTGCCAGATAGCGCAATTCTTTGATGCGTTGTAACCGATTGACCTGCTGTTACATCTATAACTGATAAGTGAGCGTATAAAGTAGACAATCCGTTGTTGTGACGGATTAGAACCCATTTTCCATAAGATACGCCAACACAACCAGCGTCTGTGTTTCCTGTACCAGCTACAATGCCATCGGCTGCGGAATACACAACGGTTCCGACATGTGTTCCAAAATCTACACCGTTATGTCCCATACCGTTATATACTTGTGGGTTCTTGGTAGCAAATGGAGTGTTACCGAAGTACTGGGTAATTTTTACAACATCAACAGGATAATGAAGAGCTCCACTTCCATAGGATGGAAGTTTACTTAAATCAACAGCAGCTGTTAATTTCGATTCGATGTCTCCTAATTCAGATTCCATTTGATCCTTCTTTTGTTTTCTGTCGGCTAAAAGTTTTTGGTATTCGCTTTCTTTATTTTTAGTTTCAGAAAGCAATTGATTCTTATCAGCTTTAGTTTGTTCAACTAATTGTTTTTGGTCAGAAAGATTTTTATTAAGGTCAATAAGCTGTTTCTTATGCACCTCAAATTCTTGTTTAGTGTTGCTTAAATCAACTTTAGCATCCTGTAGATTTCTAATTTTTTCATTTACGGCATTACTTACATCAGTGCTTCTTTTAACAACATCTAAAGCAGAAGAAATACTACTGTTCTTTTCTAGTATTCCCAGCATAGGTGGGGCTGAATTTTCCTGTTGATTAATTCCCCTTATAATTTCAGCCAACGAAAGATTGTTATTATTTATTTTTTGTTGAGTTACAGAAATTTTTGATTGTGTTTTAGATATATCATCTTCAGTTTTAGTAATATTTAATTTAGTCTTATCTATTTCCTTAAGTAAAGCAGCACGCCTAACTTCTAGATTAGTAATCGCTTGTTTCAACGTCTTAGCTTGTCCTTGAGTTTGGCTTATTTGTTTATTGTACTGAGCTATTTCTTTATCAAGAGTTTGTATTTTTTGAGTTATATCATCGATGCTTGCTTTCATTTCATCTACTGTTGCTCCATAGACATTAGCCATCAAAAAAAATGATGTCACAAATAAAAATATTGATTTTTGAAAAGAGCTCATCTTCATGTATTACATTGTTGTTTGATTAAGAAGTTTTATTGCGTTCTCTATTCTTTCTTTTGCTTCAACAGACTGAAGAATATAACAAATGGTAAATGGATCCATAGATTTATCTTGTCCTGACAATGCAAAACGAAGTGGCCAAAGAACATCTCCTTTACCGTTCTTTTCGGCATATGGCATAAGATTATTTTTGATTGAATCAATTGATTCAAGAGATGTTTTAGATAGTACGTCCAATACCCCTATTAAGTTAGCTATAGTTTTTTCTTTGTTTGATGTTTTCCAAACAAGTTTGTCCCCTGTTATTTTTGGTCTTTTTATTAAGAACTCAAATTCATTTTCTTTTATCAAATCAATTTCACCGTAATAAGAAATTCTTTCTATTATTGTGTCTTGTGCTCTTTTAATAATTCCGTCATCATATTCACTTAAAAACTTTTTTATATTTGAAAACTGTTTATCTTTAGATTCTTTTTTTAAATGTTCTTTATTCATCCATTTTAATTTTTCTTCATTGAAGATTGCTCCACCTTTTTGTATGTCAGATAAATCAAAAATTTTAACCAATTCTTCTTTTGAAAAAATTTCTTTTTCTCCTCCTGGATTCCATCCAATAAAAGCCATAAAGTTTATAAGAGCTTCGGGTAAATATCCAATATCTCTATAAGCTGTTACAGGCAATGCTCCTTTTCTTTTTGATAGCTTTGTTCTGTCTTCCGATAAAACAAGTGGTAAATGTGCATACGTTGGATGTGGAAAACCAAGTGCCTCCTGAATTAAAATTTGGCGAGGAGTATTTGGTATATGGTCTTCTCCTCTTAAAATATGGGTCACGCCTTCTTCGTAATCATCAACCACAACCGCTAAATGAAATAATGGTTCAGTTATTGACTTAGCAATAACAAAATCTCCAAGATCAGTCGTATTTGTTTTTATTTCTCCACGAATAATATCATTAAAGATTACATCCTTGTTTGGATTTTTAAATCGGACCAATTCGCGCATAATACCGCTACCGTCTTTTGCTTCTTCTTTTGAAATAAAAGCTTTACCTTCTTCAATTAATTTTTTTAAATGTTTGGTGTGTGAAGTTAAATTTTCACTTTGACGATAAAAATTATCGTAATCAATGTTAAGCCATTTTAAACTTTCTATTATGTTTTCTTCGTATTCTTTTTTGCTTCTTTCTCTGTCTGTATCTTCTATTCTCAAAATAAATTTACCACCATTTTTTCTAGCATATAGATAAGCAAAAACAGCTGTTCTATAATTACCGAGGTGAAGAAGACCTGTTGGTGACGGAGCGAATCTGACAACTATTTTTTTATCATTAAAAATATTTTTTAATTTATTGAGCATATTAATCGTTATGGCTTAGAGCGACACTTATTATTTCTCTAGCAATTGTTGTAGCTGCTGATTTTGAATCATCAAATTTATGACAGGCTTTAATAGTTTCTTCGTAAACTTTTTTGTCTTCTAGAAAATGTTTAATTTGGGACATCAAAACACTTTTGGATATATTATTTTCTTCTAACACTACGCCAGTTCCTTTTTCTGTGTATGCATAGGCATTACTTCTTTGATCTCGACTAATTGTTTCTGGTATTGGAACCACAATTGATGGTAATTGCCATATTGCCAGCTCAAACAAAACAGAACCAGCACGAGTAATAACTAAATCAGCTTTTGGATAAAACAAAGCGACATCTATAAAACCATCAGCAAAATATCTATCTTTATTTGGATTGTTTCTAAGTAATGACTCAGAAAGTTTTTTTACATCTTCAAAATTATTTGTTCCCACTTGATGAACAACGTCATATTTTTCTAGAATTTCAGGAAGAGCCGTAAAAACAGCATCGTTTAGTCTTTGGCTTCCTTGTGACCCTCCTAACACTAAGATAACTTTTCTTTCTTTTCCTTCTGGATATTTTCTTTCAAAATCAATCGGAGGTAACAATCTTGTTCTTATTGGTTGACCAGTAAGAGCTAAGTTTTTCATCGGGAAAAATTTAGCGGCTTCTCCATACGAAACGGCAACTCTGGCAGCAAATTTTCCGGCCCACTTGGTTGTTCTGCCAGCTACAGTATCGCTTTCGTGTATGAAAACTGGAATTGATAATAATCTAGCAGCAAAAACTACAGGAAAACTTGAATATCCACCTTTAGCAAAAACAACGTCTGGGTAAAGCTTGTACATTTCTCTGAAAGCGACAAATAATCCATAAGCTGTTTTAAATATATCTGTAAAAGTTTTTAGCGATGGGTAAAGTCTTAATTTCCCAGCTGGTATTTGAATAAATTTTATTTGAGAATTAAACAATTCTCTTTCGTCATAAGGAGCGTCAGACAAAAAATATATTTCTGGACTAACAATTTTTTGAAGGAAAACTTCTTTACGAATTCTATCAGCCACTGCAACCAATGGGTAAAAATGTCCTCCTCCTGCACCTGTTAAAACTATTTTCATATATTTTGTTTTTTAGAAATATTTAAAAGTATACCAATTTCAAAAAGTGACGCGACCAATGCTGTTCCACCGTGAGACACAAAAGGAAGCGGAATTCCTGTTAGAGGTATAACTCCAAGCATTGCCGAAATATTGACCAATGCCTGAGATAAAATTATAGTTGTTATTCCTACACCTAAAAGCAGACCAAAAAAGTCTTCTGAATTAAATGATATAAAATACCCCCTAAATCCTAATATACCATAAAGAATAAAAATTATTATTATACCTGCCAAGCCTAATTCCTCTCCCAAGACAGCAAAAACTGAGTCCCCTATTGGTTCTGGTAAATATGTAAACTTTTGTATGCTCTGACCAAGTCCCCTACCAAACAGTCCTCCGGCTCCAATAGCAATTAATGATTGATTTGATTGCCACGAAGCTCCCCTGTCATCATAGCTTGGGTTTATAAAAGTTTTAATTCTTTCCATCATATAAGGTCTTACATAAAGTAATGCGGAAAAACCTAAGACACTGATAACAATCATAATCAAAATGTGTTTCAGCCGTGCTCCTCCTGTAAAAAAGACAGCAAATGATGACATTAATATCACAGCTAATGTTCCAAAATCTTTTTGAAGTACCATAACAACGGAAACAAGTCCCAATCCAACAAAATATGGAAGTAACCCAAATTTCCAATCTCTAAATTTATTTCTGTATCTAACACACCAAAAAGCCATGAAAATGGTAAAAGCTAATTTCAGTGATTCACTCGGTTGGATAGATATACTTCCTAAATCTATCCAACGTCTAGCTCCACCGTGATACTGTGATAGCTTTGGAATAAAAACAAGCGCAGTAAAAATAAGTGCTCCTATAAAAATATAGTAGGCGTATTTTTTGTAAAAAGAATAAGGGATACTGGCACCAATAAAAAGTGCAATTATTCCAATCACTAAAGCAAAGATTAATTGACTCTTTATAACCGAATAAAATTTCGCTTCATTTATTGCAAGCACCCCTAAGGCAGCTGAGCCGAAAATAATTAATCCAAAAAATAGCGTGACGATTGTGGTTACAAGTAATATTTTATCTATTTTAGAAAACATACTAACTTATTAGAGTAATTATGACTCCAAAAATTGCACATATATAAGAAACAAGCCAGTAACGCATAGATACTTTGTATGCTGGCCAACCTTTAGCTTGGAAATGATTATGAAGTGGTGCTACTAAAAATAATTTTCTTTTAAAGACCTTTTTCCAGAATAACTGAAGTATGACAGAGACGGTTGTTACTACAAGTGGTAAAGCAATTATTAAAAGATATAAAACAGCATTAGTTAAGAAAGCTATGACAGAAAGCGTTAAAGATAAGGCCAGCATTCCCGTTTCTGAGAGATAAAATAAAGCTGGCGGTATATTAAACCACAAAAAAGCAAGTATTGCTCCAACCACTACGAAACAAAAAGCAGCAATGTTAATTTGACCATGAGCAAACGCAATCATTCCATAAGCTGCAAAAACTGATGACAAGACGCCACCAGAGAGTCCGTCTACTCCATCTATAACTCCAGTTGAAAATGTGGCCAATGTTACCAAGATGAAAAATAAAATAAATAAAATTCCACCCAAATGAATATCGCCATTAAATGGAATGTGAACAGTGTCTACTTCTAGTTTTGCATAAAACCACCAACCAGCAAATAATCCAAGTAGTGATACAGATAAAAATCTTACTGGAAAAGATAATCCACCACCAATATATGTACCAGATTTATTAAAACACTCCACTACCAGTAAATCATCTATTGCTCCAACGATAGCACCAACTAACATTGCAGCAAGAGGAAGCCATGTTTGATTTCTAGAAATGAAGTAAAGTTTCTCAGATAAATCTGTTGGATGAATGTGCGCAAAAATCCAAAAGATGAGGGTAGTTATAAAAACAGAAGCCCAAACAACGATTCCACCCATTCTTGGTATCGGATTTCCAACATCATTATGAAGAGAGGCCGTTATAGTAGCCTCTTTTCCATCAATAGTTTTTGATACATTTTTCTTTTTCCAAAGTTTGTTTTTAACCAAAAATTTAGCAATTGTTGGAGCAATCAATACACCAATGATGAAAGAAACAACAGCAGGAAGAAGGACTTTTAGGGGGTCAATAGACAGAAACATACGTGTTTATTATAACACGAAAATTTCCTAAATGTCAGCTATTTTACTGACCCTATCAAGCTTTCTTTCAAAGCATTATAAAGTTTTACAGCATCAGTAAATCTTTCGTTTTTTGTTGAACCTAAAACAACAATAGCCACAGGGCGTCCCAAACTGACGTCTACGACTAGGGCTAAGTTTCCTCCAGCACTGTCTGTGTAGCCAGTTTTTGATGCTTCTATGCCAGCAAATTGGTCTACTGATTGATTTGTGTTGGGGATACCTCTTATTATTTCTTTATTTGCAATTACTGAATTTCTTGCCTTTGTTGTTGTTTCTAAAATATCTGGAAAATCATTTACCGCGTAACCCATTAATTTTGCAACATCTACGGCGTTTCCAAGTCCGCCAATTTGATTATTTAAATCAAGACCAGCCGGATGAGTGAAGTACATGTTTAAATCTAAAGCTTTTGCTTTGGTGTTCATTTTTTTTATAAACTCATCAGATCCTCCAATATCATTATTTGCAATTACCTGAGCTCCGTCATTTGAAGAAAATAGAAGTGTGTATTTAATGAGTTCATCTAATTTCCAAATCTGATTTTTTTTAAGACCCAAATCGTAACTTCCGTCAGGATTTATTTTTCCTATGGTTATGAGCTTTTCTTTATCTTCATTAGCTAAGGCCGTTAAGGCGGTCATTATTTTTGTAATACTTGCCAAAGGTAAAGTTCTTTTTTCATTTTTACCAAAAATAACTTTATTTTCTACTAAATCATAAACAACAAAGGCCTTCGCCTTTATTTCTAAATTTTGAAATGGAGTAGTATTATAATTTAAAGTATCTTGATTTAGTTTTTGTTTATTTTTCTTAAGCCAATCTTTCTCATTCTGAAAATTATTTGATAAAGAAGAAAGACTTAATATAAAAATAGTCGCTAAAATATAAACCAAAACATTTGATACAAAATCTTTTTTGAAATGCTTAATCATTACTGTTCCTTATAAAGTAATTCTAGTTTCTGCTTTAAATCCTTGTTTATGTTTGCAAAATCTGGCAAGTCTTCTATTCTAGTAACGCCAAGATATTTTAAAGCGTCAGTTGTTATTGTACATATTTCTCCTTGCTTTGTAACCATTCCACGTACAGAAAGTGTTCTGATAGATTGAGATGATTGGACCCCGCGAATAAAAGATATATCTTTTTGAGTTGGTGATCCTAAGTAAGCAACTAATGTTAAAACTTGAAGTGTGGCAGGACTTAATTCGCCACTTAATTCCCCTACCCAGAAATTTTGAACAATTTTTGCCTGTTCTGCTTTGGTGGCGATTGAAACCATTCCTTTGTTAATCAATAAATCAAGACCTCCTTCATTTAAATACATTTTCAACTCAGAAAAAGCTGATTCCATATCTACAACAGATACTTCGCAAAGCTTAGCAAGATTATCAATCGATATTTCGTCTCCAGATAGAAACAAGATTGTCATTAATTTTTGTAACATATTTTTATTTTATCATATTATTAGGGTCGTCATTAATCACTGGAATCACCGGAGTAACTGTTGGCGTTTCGGTAGGTTTCAGTAATTCTTCTAAAGAATCATCAATTGTTTTTGCTTCTAGACTTTTATTATTTATGTCTAATGTTATGTCATTAGTTTTTTCATCTTGATTAGCATCAACCTGACCAGTCCTAATAAGTTCAAGTAATGCCAAAAAATTAACTATTAGCATTTTCTTTTTATCTTCAAAGGAATGTGTGACACCGTGAATTATTTTTAAGAAAGAAGAGTCCTTGGCTTCCTCTATTCTCTTCATAAGGTTTTCTATAACTTCTTCTATACGGACTTTTTGTTTAACTACTATTTCTTTCAGTTGTTCTCTTGGCTTAAAGGAAGCAATAGTGAGAATAGCGATAGATTTTAAATTATTTACTGTAATGTGATTATCAGGAACAAAAACTGGCTTTCCTTTATATTTTATTCTTTCTCTTCCGTACATTGGAGTTTTCATAAAAATGCCGGCAACATTTTTTGAAGCTCTTTTTAATATTGAGAAAAGTTCTAATTTTTCTTCTAAGGTATGAATTTCTTTTTCTTCATCTTCGGTGTAGCTTATATTCGGTAAAAGTGATTTTGCTTTCATTAAAATCAAAGTCGAAGCCACCACAATAAACTGAGAGACATCAAAAACATTTAAGCTCTCATTTTCGATTGCTTTTATATAGTTAATATAATCATCAGCCACAGAAACCAAACTGATTTCAGTTATAGATAATTTTTTTGCTTCTATTAGCTCAAGCAGTTTTGTATATGGACCTTCAAAGCGATCCAATTTTACAGTAAATTCCATGTATTCTTATTTTAACACCTTTAAAAGATATTATTATTCACAGTTATAAGAAGGCTATTTTATTACTTTCCAAATATTTTCATCTTGCGAGCCGTCTATTTTAAATATAGCCACCCCTCCCAATTTATATAATTTTGCGATTTTTATTTTATCAGCAATGGCTTGAGCGTCTGAATACCAAACCATGTACTGTTTCCAACCACCCAAAGATTGTCCAGAGTAATCAGTTGTCGTGGCATAATTAAAAGATAATTCCCCGGCTGTATTTCTGGTTGGAGTTATTCCGATTGATTTTGCTAATTGATCAGCATAAATAAAATTCATAGAACCAATACGAATATATCTAGTGCTAGTGGCTGTTCCAGAAATTATTTCATACTTATAACCATAAGTTGCAACACCGACTAGTATTTTCTTAGCAGGTATATCTTCTAATGCTAAAGTTAAAACTTTTTTAACCCAAGTTATATCAGATACTGGTCTATAAAGATAAGCAGAGTTATCTTGCACAAGTGAAGCGTCATCATTTAATTGGTCATAAGTCATAATGCGAACTTGGTCACAAACCTTTCCAATCACTTTGTAGTCATTTGCGTATTCCACTTTTGATAATACTTGAGTGGAAGTTGTGGCATATCTACTTTCCGGCGGAGTTCTAGCTTCCACGGTGCAAATTAATTTTTTATTACTGGCGTGAAGTAATTTTCCTAGTTCTGTTAAGAAGGCCGAGAAATATGGTTTAGTTTCAGCAATCTTTGCTTCGTAGTCTATGTCTATTCCATCGAACTTATATTTTTTAACTAAAGCAACAATTGCTTTTTCGTGAGCGATACGTTTTGCTTTTTGAGCAAGTAGTAAATATTGAATTTGTTTTTCTTTATCGTTATGTGGATAAGATAAAATACTTGGATAAATTTTTATTCCTTTCTTTTTTGCTTGAGCGATTAAATCAGGCCAAGGAGCCTCCTCTATTTTTAAAGCATTTTTTAATGTTCCATCAGTTTGTAATTCGAAAGAAAAAGGACTGATTTGAGTAATTGAAGATAAATTAGGAAGAGTAGATGACGCCCCACCTGTTTTTCCCCAATAAGGAATCCATATTGCTTTATCAAAAGTTGCCGCGGAAGCGAAACTAAACATTGATATTAAAAATGTTAGAAGTAATAAATTTTTACGAAACATAATATATATATTTTAACATAAATTTAATGATGACAAATTAAATGGAAAGGTATATAATATTGACAGAAATTGTTCTTAGTAGTCAAATAAGTCACATAGGGGGTAATCATGGGTCTTGGCGCATCTTCATTCAAAAAGACAACACAACAACCAATCTTTTCCCTATCAAAAGCGGTAAAATGTTCAAGATGTGGTAAACCGCTAGACATCATCGACAGAGAAATGAATTACAGGTCAGAAAGCAATGAGCCCCTTTGTGGCGATTGCAACTTCGGAATTCCAGTATTGGATTGTGGCGATGAAATAGATTTTGATTCTTAGTCATCGCTCACAAAAATAATAGCGTTACGCATTGCGTCACGCTATTTTTGTTTGTTAACTTTTATTTATTAATACTAATCTTCAATTCCTTTAACACCTTATCTGCTGGTTTTGACGGTGCTTGCATTAATAAGTCTTTACCCTCTCCTGTTTTTGGAAAGGCCATAACTTCACGGATGTTTGGTTCATTAAGTAATATCATCAGTAATCTGTCTAATCCCCAAGCAATACCTCCGTGCGGTGGAGTTCCTTCATTGAAGGCCATAAGCATTTGTCCGAAATTTGTCTCTATTCTTTCGTCGCTATACCCCATTATTTCAAAAACTTTTTTTAAATCTTCCGCTTTGTGTAACCTGATTCCTCCACCACCAATTTCATAACCATTCATTGCAATGTCGTATTGTGTAGAAATAATATTTTCAATATTTTTCTTTTCTCTCAAATCAGAAATAAAATCATCTTTTACACCAGTGAATGGATTATGAGTGAATGTCCACTCTCCTGTTCCGTCAACATTATCTTCCCCCGTTCTTTCAAATGCTGGGAAATCAATAACCCAACAGAAAGCTAATAAATTTTTATCTTCTTTATCTTCTCTCAAGTCTGGCTTATCAGTACCGTATTTTTCCATTACCTCTTTGTATGAGAAAACTGGAAATGGCACAGTTTGAATTTTTTTCTCTGGGAATAATTCGGTAACTAATTTTATAAGAAGGTCTTCGTTTACTTTCATAACATCTTCACGAGTCACAAAACTCATCTCCATGTCCATTTGAGTAAATTCTGGTTGTCTATCACCTCTCGTGTCTTCGTCGCGCATACATCTGGCAATTTGGAAATATCTATCAAAACCAGAAGACATTAAAAGTTGTTTGTATTGTTGTGGCGACTGTGGAAGTGCATAAAATTCGCCAGGATAAATTCTTGATGGAACAATATAGCTTCTTGATCCTTCGGGTGTTGGATTAGTTAAAAGCGGTGTTTCTATTTCTAAAAAGTTTTCCTTGTCTAAATATTCACGAATAAATAAATTTACCTTGTGACGCATTGTAATATTTCTTTGTATACGAGCACGGCGATTATCAAGATACTTCTTTCTAAAACGAGCATCTTCATTTACTTCATAACCATCGGTGGAAATATCAAAAGCTGGAGTATCGGCCTCGTTTAGAATTTCAATGTCTAAAATTTCAAGTTCGATATCTCCGTTTAAAACCTCTGATTTCCTGTTTTTTTCTGGTCTTTGGTTTACTTGACCAGTTACGTTTAAAACCCACTCTGTACGTATTTTTTCGCCAACCAGAAGGGCTTTTTCGTGTGACGGAAGAATCACACCTTGAACTTTACCAGTTGAGTCTCTTAAATCGACGAAAATCATTTTTCCTTGATCTCGTCTAACATCAACCCAAGCCGATATCTTGACCTCTTGTCCAATATATTTATTTAAATCTTTTATATAAATTCGCATTTATATATACTACCAAATTTTGATTTAATTAAAAAGAAAAGCGCGAAAGCAAGTTTGTAACCTGCTTTCGCGCCTCAACCGTAAGCTTCAAAGTAATCCGTTCTTATGTCTCCTATTTTTGCCAGGAAGTCATACTCAGTACCAGTGACTGGAACAAATTGGTCGTCGTTACTGGTTTTCCCTGGAAAGAGAACGAAGAGACCTTTTTGTTTCGGGATACCGTTTGGTCTCCAGACAACTTCCAATTCGAAAGTATTTCCGTTTTGGTCCTTGGCTAGAAAGACTCCGGCACAAGAAGGTAAACGATTTCCATTTTTTTGAAGTTCATTCATTTAACATCTCCACAAAAGATCAACTGCTGTTAAAAGTCTATTACAAAAAAATTATAATCACAATTTTGACAAAAAGAAAAAACAAGACATCTCTTGTCTTGTTTTATTTCAAATTCGTTTTAATTTATTTTACTAAAAAGTATTTGTTAATCCTACTGTTTTTCTAATTTTCTCCATTTTAATTTTTGCTTTTTCGCAAGCAACCCCTCCATTCTTCTCAAGTAGTGAATTTAATTCTGAAAAGTTATCCACAAGGTGATTATATTTTTCTAGCTTCCCTTCTCTCCATTTCATTATTGTTGCTAGTAATTCTTCTTTAGCTTCCTTGTAACTGTATCCGCCATTTGAAAATTTAGAACGCAACACCTCATCTGCTTCTTTATTCAAAAAAAGTTTATGAATTTTGTAAATATTATTTTCATCGGGATTCTTTTTGTCTTCAGGTGTGGCGCTATCTGTAACAATACTCATAACTCTCTTTTTTAATTCATCATCAGAGCAAAAAAGTTCAATATGATTGTTATAACTCTTACTCATTTTTTGTCCATCAATACCAGGAACATTTTCTACTCCGGCCATTATTAATTCTTTTGGTAATTTAAATTCTTCAATGTTATAGGCACGGTTATAATACCCAGCGATGTCACGAGCGTATTCAATATGTTGCTTTTGGTCCGCTCCAACCGGCACAATATCAGCATCATAAATTAAAATATCTGATGCCATTAGAACTGGATAATCAAATAATCCAACATTAACATCTTTACTTCTAGCTTCTTGGTCTTTGAAAGCGTGAGCTCTCATCATGTAAGGAACCGTTACCAAGTTATTAAATATCCAAGTAAGTTCGGTCACTTCTCTGACATCTGATTGCTTAAATAAAATAACTTTAGTTGTATCAAGACCACAAGCAAGATATGAGGCCACCGCCTCAATAGTTTGTTTTCTCAATTCATCACCATTTTTAACTGTTGTTAAAGCATGATAGTCAGCAATGAATACATAGCTTTCGTATTCACCACTATTTCCAAGTTCTATATTCTGCTTCATTGCTCCAAAATAATTTCCGAAGTGAAGTCGGCCAGTTGGTTTTATACCAGAAACTAGAACTTTTTTATTAGATGAATTAGACATAATATGAATATTGTAACTTAATAAACAGAAAAACTAAAGCACATAAAGGTCGTGTACTTTTTTGTTTTATAGCCCCTCCTCTTTCATTTCCTCCACTAACTTCATCGCTTTTTTGGTTAACTTCTTTGGCATAATGATGTCTAGTTTTACAAGAGCGTCTCCTCTTTTTATTTTATCGTGAACAGAAGGAACGCCTCGTCCCCTTACTCGTAAAATTTCTCCAGCGGAAGCGCCAGGTGCAATTTCTATATTTATGTCGCCATCTAATCCGTGTATCGTGTGCTTTGCTCCAAGTAAAGCATCAGTTAATTTAATACTATGCTTAATAATTAAATCAGCTCCCTCCCTTTTCCATTCTTTATGAGACGCGACATTCACTCTGACATATAAATCACCAGACAGTCCTCCTGAGATAGCTTCTCCCATTTGTGACAATCTAATCATTTCTCCGTTTGATATTCCAGCCGGCACTTCTATGTGAATATCTTCTTTCATAGTATGAACTCCAGCTCCACGACAATCGTGACATTTCTCTTTGGCAACTTTTCCTTTACCATTACAGTTACTGCAAGTCTTTACAGTTTGGAATGTTCCCATAAAAGTTTTCTTAGTGTCGTGAACTTTTCCTTTACCGTTACAAATCTCACAAGTTGTTGTTTCGGTTCCGTGTTTTGCCCCTGTTCCTTTGCAGGTTTTACATTGTCCAACTTTGCTTATCAGCACATCTCTTTGTGTTCCAAAAATTGATTCGGAAAAAGAAATGTCTACCTCAAGAGAAATATCGCGCCCTCTTTTTTGACGAGGCCCACCAAATGGTGATCCACCCATTCCGAACATATCACCAAAGATATCTCCTAAGTCTCCAAAATCAAATTGCATATTTGAAAAGTCAGAAGCGTCAAATCCCTCAAAACCAAATCCCCCCGCTCTTGCTCCAGAGCCAGAAAATGTTTGTCCATAGGTATCGTATTCTTTCCTCTTCTTTTCATCGGATAAAATTTGATAGGCTTCGTTTACTTCTTTGAATTTAGCCTCGTCTCCTCCTTTTTTATCAGGGTGATATTTTGAAGCTAGCTTATAAAAAGCCTTCTTAATTTCATCTTTTGAAGCTGATTTTTCGATTCCTAAAACATCGTAATAGTTCTTTGTCATAGAAGATTTATAACATAAAAAAACAAATATATAAAGTCTAAATTATTTACACTAAAAACAAAAATTATTGACCAACGTTCATGGCAGGAATTTGTATGTTGGTGCTTGTGCCAAACCCAAGATTGACTTGTAGAGCTGTTATTATCCCCCAAACAGAAAACATAACAAAAAGTGAAATTAATCCCCATAACATAAATTGTTTTCCATCATTACTTTTTGCGCTATCTCCCTTTTGTTGATTTACAAGAAATACAAAAGTTCCGTAAAAAAATGCCGTTATTGAACCAGTCATTAATAAAAAAGCGATGGCACTGATTACATTTGTTGTAAAACTATTAGCTAAGGCGGTTAAATTCATATGGTCTCTATTATAACAATAATAATTGATTTTATAAAGAATCGTGATAGTATACTTAACAGTTTTCCATAATTAAAAAGTGGAGGAAAAATGAGCTCCTTGATAAGTGAGAGTAGTGAAGTTTTTCATTGCTTAGCCCTTGACCCGGTTGGTGCTATGGTCAGGGAAGACGGATTTTTTGTTGAAGAAAATGAGACTGGATGGGTTTTAGTTGTGGTGGGTATTATTCCTCCACTTCGTTTTTTAAACACCGAAGTTGTAGACATGTGTTTAAAAAATCTTCCTTACTCAAAAATGCCACAAAGCATAAATCTTTTTAACAGAGATATCAAAAGGTATTTTGGTTTACGAGAAGGGGTTTCCACTCCTGTTATCGCAGTTAAATTCTCTGTCAGTTATACTGGCGAAGTTTTTTCAGAAAATGTTTTTCCTTCTTCTGCCACTGTCAGTTGGATACAGCACGGCGATCATCAAGAGGAAGAAATCTGCAACAAAGCAAAAAATTTGATTGATTTGATTTACAAAAAACATAAACATACTCTGGCTAGGAGGTCCTTTCACTGGTGTTTCCGTTATCATGATGGATCAGATTTTATGTATGATCAACAACTGGTCCATTCGCTGTGTGATTTGTTTAATGATGCTTGTCGTAACTTTTGTAGGGTAAACGGAATTCCGTTTTTTGATTTCCTTAAGAGAAAAAATACGCTACTGATTTCTCCTATTGAATACGGAAGGTTCAACAGGCCGTTGAGGGATGTTTTGTCTCTCATAAACGTCAGTAATTTACAAAACTTTCTAAATGAAGAAAGACCAATCGTTACAGAAGAAGAAATGAAAAAGGCTGTGAACGAAGTTTATCAATGCTCTTAAATTTAACAGCCGTCGCAGGAATTGCGACGGCTGTTTTTGTTTTTAGATTATTCAGTTGTTTTATTAACGACGTAGAGCGAGAGAAGTGGAAAAGTAATCTTTCACATTTCCGAGCCGAGGAGTTGAAAAGGATAAAATACTTCGCAACAAGTTCCTAAGTATTTTATCCTTTATTTTCGTCAGTAGGGTTTGTATTTTCTGTGTTTGTTTCAGTAGTATTTGATTCCGATTGTGCTTTTTGCATAGCTTCACCTATTTTCATCATAGAAGCAGATAATTCCTCGGCCGAAGATTTAATCAAAGATACATCTTCACCATTACGAGCAGTTCTTAAAGCATTTATTTTATCTTCAATTTCTTTCTTTACATCATCTCCTATTTTACCCTCAGCCTCTTTAAGTGCTTTCTCGGCGGTATGAACTAAAGCATCTGACATATTTTTCTCTTCAGCCAACTCCCTTTTCTTTTTATCTTCTTCGGCATGAGCTTCAGCATCTTGTTGCATCTTCTTGATATCCTCATCAGTTAAACCAGATGAGGCTTCTATGCGAATTGATTGTTCTTTTCCACTGGTTTTATCTTTTGCTTTTACTTGTAGTATGCCATTAGCGTCAACATCAAAAGTTACTTCCACTTGAGGCATACCACGAGGCGCAGGTGGAATACCGTCTAGAATAAATCTACCTAGTGATTTGTTATCTGTAGCCATCGGACGCTCTCCTTGAACGATATGAATTTCAACTGAAGTCTGATTATCAGCAGCGGTTGAAAATATTTGTGACTTTGATGTTGGTATAGTCATGTTTTTCTCAACAAGTTTTGTAGAAACTCCACCCATGGTTTCAATCCCAAGTGAAAGCGGAATGACATCCAAAAGTAAAACATCCTTTACATCACCTTGAAGAACTCCAGCTTGAACAGCGGCGCCGAGCGCTACCACTTCATCTGGGTTAATTGTTCGGTTTGGTTCTTTTCCAAAAAGATTTTTAACAGCTTCAACAATCATTGGCATTCTGGTTTGTCCGCCAACCATAATAATTTCATGTATTTCTTCTTTTTTAAATGGAGAATTGTCCAACGCTCTTTGTGTAATAACTAAAGCTCTATCTATAAATTCTTTTGCAATATTTTCAAGTGACGCTCTTGTTACCTTAATAACCAAGTGCTTTGGACCATTAGCGTCTGATGTAATAAACGGAAGATTTATTTCGGTTTCTAATTGAGTTGAAAGTTCGTGTTTTGCTTTTTCTGCGGCCTCATCTAATCTCTGAAGTGCTAATGGGTCAGCTGTAATATCAATACCTGATTCTTTTTTAAATTCAGATGCGATAAATTGAACAAACTTTTGGTCAATGTCACGTCCTCCAAGGTGAGAGTCACCATCAACTGATTTTACTTCAACCACCCCATCCCCTACTTCTAAAATAGAAATATCAAATGTGCCTCCACCAAAATCAAAGACAGCCAGCTTTTCATTTTTTTGTGAGTTAAAACCATATGCAAGAGCGGCTGCTGTCGGTTCAGGAATAATTCTTTTAACATCAAGGCCGGCAATTTTTCCGGCGTCTACTGTTGCTTGACGTTGTGTATCATTAAAATATGCAGGAACAGTTATCACCGCTTCAGTGATTTTTTCTCCAAGTTTAGCCTCTACATCAGCTTTTATTTTTTGTAAAATCATTGCTGAAATTTCTTCTGGACGATAATCTTTCCCGGAAAGTGTGATTAATGTTCCGCCGTTATCTCCTTCCTTAATACCATACGCTACATTAGGAATGTCATTTTGAACCTCCTTATCTTTAAAAGAATGTCCCATGAAGCGCTTTACTCCGTAAATAGTATCTTTGGCGTTGGTTACGGCTTGACGCTTAGCGATAAGACCCACAGATCTTTCACCATTTTTATTTACAGAAACAACAGAAGGGGTAGTTCTATTACCCTCAACATTTTCTATTATTTTCGGCTGTCCTCCTTCTATGATGGCCACAGCACAGTTTGTTGTTCCCAAATCAATACCAATAATCTTTGACATAGTTTTAAATAATTAAATTTATAATTTACTAACTTTTATCTTAAGCAGAATGAAATACTTTTACTCTCGCCGGACGTATTATTGTATCTCCCATTTTGTATCCTTTTGCTAATATACTCTCTATTATATCATTTTTTGAAGAATCTTCGGTAGATACAATTTCAATATTTTCGTGGATAATCGGATTAAATTTTTCTCCAACTTCTCCGAAAGATGAGAGTCCTATTTTTTCTAACACTGATAAGAAATGATTAAAAATATATTCAATACCGCTTCTCCATCCCGAGTCTACTTTATTCCAAGCTTCCGCATTATTTCTAGCCATGTAATAAGAATCAAGAACTGGAATTAAATCTTCAACGAGATTTTTGTTGGCTAGTCTAGTTCTATTTGCCATATCTCCAATATGTTCTTTTTTTAGATTAGCATAATCAGCTTGAGCTCTTTGCCAACCTAGTAAGTATTCTCTTTTTTCGGCTTCTAATTCTTTTACTTTTATTCTTAATTTTTTAATCGTAGTTTTTGTATCTACTTCTCCTTCTTCATTCACTTCTTCAAATTCTACATCATCTGTCATTTCCTCCATTTCTGTGGCATTTTTATTTTCTTCTTTTTTCATAATTTAAAAAAGTGCTCCTTAGGCACCTATTATATATAAACGAAATCGTCTATTCTGTCAAATTTAAAACCCCTTCGCGGGGGTTTAAATTACCTAACCTATCTCTTACTCCATGTTGGAGCTTTACGAGCCTTCTTAAGTCCGAATTTCTTTCTTTCAACTTGTCTTGGATCTCTCTTTAGGAAACCTAATTTCTTTAGGGTGTTTTTTATATCTTCGTCTCTTATAACTAAAGCACGAGAAAGTCCGTGACGAATTGCTTCAGCCTGTGCGTGTATTCCACCACCAGAAACTTTTACTGTTATTAAAAATTTATCTTTGATTTCAGTTTTGGTAATGGCACTTTGAGCGATTGCTTGTAAATCATTAGTATCAAAATATACTTTTATGTCTTTATCATTTATAGTGAAAGACCCTTTAGTAGCAGGAGTTATACGAACACGAGCAATAGCAGTCTTTCTGCGACCAATTCCTTCAATATAGCGATTTTTTGTATCAGTAGTCATAATCTTTATTCTTCAATTGTTAAATTCTTCATACGAATATCTTGTAATTTATTCTTTGGAAGCATTCCTTTTATAGCGTGTCTTATAATTTCACTAAAACCTTTATTAGCAACAACATAGTTAAGTGTTCTTTCTTTTAATCCACTTGGATATCCAGAAAATGACTTATGGACACTGTCTTTCATTTTATTGCCAGTTACTTTTACTTTAGAAGCATTAGTTACAGTGACAGTCATTTCTTCTACTCTGTTCTTAACGAAGTTAACATCATTTTTGGAATTCAAAATAGATGCTACTTCTGAAGCAAGTCTTCCTAGGGGTTTATTTGTGGCGTCAATTGTGTAGTTCATAAATTTATTTTATACAAATTCTATAATTGCCTTTTCAGCTCCATCAGAAAGACGGTTTGGCAATTTTATAATACGAGTGTATCCTCCAGCTACTTCTTTATACTTTGGAGCAAGTTCTTTGAAGAGCTTAATTGTCTCATCCTCTTGATTAATAATACGAGAAGTAACTAATCTTCTTCTGGCAACAGTATCGCTTTTAGCTAGAGTAACTAATTTTTCAACGAAAGGACGAATCTCTTTTGCGCGAGCAAGAGTTGTTTCAATTCTTCCATGACGAACAAGGTTTATAATCAGACCTCTGACGAACGCCTTGCGACCATTTTTTTCTCTACCGAATTTTCTGAATGACTTGTGATGCTTCATACCTTTTTAATTTCTAATTATTGTTTAAGTGTAAGTCCTAGATTTTCTAGTGCCTTCTTTATTTCATCAATTCCCTTTATTCCTAGACCGTCAGTATTTAGAAGGTCATCTTCTGTTTTACGAGAAAGACCACCGGCTGTTCTGATTGAGGCTGAGATAATTGCGTTTAAAGTTCTTGTAGAAAGATTTAAATCCTCTACTTTGATTTTTGTAACATCGCTCTCATCAAGATCAGCTTCTGATATTTTTGCGACAGGAGCTTCTTCTTTTTGAGCTACAGGAGTTGCTTCTCTAAAACCAACAACAGCTTGTAATTGACTAATCATTGTGTGGATTGAATGCTCTAGTGCTTCGTGTGGAGTAATTGTTCCGTCTGTTTCAATAGAAACTCTTAAACGATTGTGGTCAGTTTTGTCACCAACACGCATATTCTCAACTTCGTAACTTGCACGACGAATTGGAGTGAAAGCAGCATCTAAAATAATAGAGCCGATATCAGCTTTTTCTTTTTGGATTTCTTCACGAGGAACATAACCAAGGCCTTTTTCAATTGTTAATTCAACAACAACATCTACGTCCTTTGCAGTTGATTCACAAATGTACTCATCTTTGTTAAGTATTTCTAGCTGTGATGGAATTGAAATGTCATTAGCGGTAACTATCTTCGCACCCTTTATCTTTAGTGTCGCCTTCTGTCCTTCGTCTGTGTGTAGTTTAAAGTTTAGCTTCTTTAAGTTTAGAATTATTGTTATAACGTCTTCTTTAATGCCGTCAATTGAAGAGAATTCATGCTTTACTCCGTCTATTGAAAGAGAAGTAATAGCAGCTCCTGGTATAGAAGAAAGAATAATCCTTCTTAAGGAATTACCTAAAGTGTGTCCATATCCTGGATATAGACCGTCAATTTCATAGACGCCGTGTAGGGCGTCTTCTTTAACGATTCTTGGTTTTGATGGCAAAATAATAGAGTGTGAAGACATAAAAAAATAAAAAAGTCTTTAAATTAGCGCGCTTTATAAAAGTTATCTAATAATACTAGAAAAACCAAAAAAATGCAAGTTTTTCTTATCCACTTGCATTTTCGGGTTATCTACTGTAATACTCAAGAACCTTCTGAGTATCAAATGCTGGCTCCACTTCACGTGGAAGTCCAGTTATTTTTGCTTCCAACTTACTTGGATTAACAGAGACGACACTACTTGGTGCTAAAGCTGTTAATTTTTCTTCCAAACCAACAAAAACTTTCGCAACCTTACTACCCTCACGGATAGAGATTACATCACCGACTTTTGTTTGGTGTGAAGGAATACTTAATTTGCGACCGTTAACAGTTACGTGTCCGTGGTTTACAAGCTGACGAGCAAGAGCTCTTGTGTTTGCAATTCCTGAACGATAAACAATGTTATCCAATCTTCCTTCTAGTAATCTATAAAGTTTAAGTGAAGGAGAAATTGTTTCCTTGACTGCATCTTTTCCTTTAACAGCTTTTTGAACAAGAGTCGCGCCTTTAACATAAGTAGCGAATTGTCTTTCTATTAGGCCGTAAGTGATACGCATCTTTTGCTTAGCACGAAGTTGCTCACCGTATTCTGATAGTGCTGATCTTCTTTTCTTTTCGCTATCTAGCTTTCCTGGAGTATAAGGGCGCTTCTTATAAGCACACTTCTCACGGCCACAGACCGATTCTCCCAAACGACGACAAGTTTTACATGTGATTCTACTCATAATATTTAAAATTATACGTGGCGAGGCTTACGAGGCTTCGGACCGTTATGTGGAACTGGTGTCTTATCCACTATTTTAGTAATTTCAATTCCGAAAGCCGAAAAAGTTCTAATTGCGGATTCTCTACCTGAACCAACTCCTTTTACGATTACAGAAACTTCCTTAAGACCAATCTGTTGTGCCTTCTCACCAATAAGCTCAGCAATCTTAGATGCTGCAAAGGGTGTACCCTTTTTAGCTCCCTTGAAGCCAAGCGCACCAGACGATGACCAAACCAAAACGTTCCCTGCTTTATCTGTTAATGACAAGGCGGTGTTGTTGTAGGTTGATTGCACATACAAAATACCTTCAACAATTTTCTTCTTTGTTGCTCTAGCTAAAGATCTTGCTTTTAGGGCATTATCTACTCCGGAACTATTCTTTTTTACAATTCTTTTTTTACCCATATATTATTTTTTAGGTCTTCTCAACCTTTCTGCGACCGCTACCCATAGTACGACGAACATTTCCACGAACAGTTCTGCTATTTGTTTTTGTTCTTTGTCCTCTGGCTGGAAGGTGCTTGGTATGACGTGTACCTCTGTAGGCCTTGATGTCTTTTAGTCTTTTAATGTTTTGTTGATTGTCTCTTTTCAAATCCCCTTCGGTTTTGAATAATTCAATCTCTTTACGAATAGCATTTTCTTGCTCTGGTGTAAGATCGGCAGTCTTCATTCCCCAATCAAGCTTTAGCTTGTCTAATATTTTCTTAGCGCGAGGACGTCCGACACCATAAACAGCCGTAAGGGCAATCTCTAATCTCTTATTTTCTGGAAGTGTTATACCTGAAATACGCATATATAGTTTAGCCTTGGCATTGTTTATGTTTTGGAGTAACGCAAATTACGCGAAGTACTCCACCTCTCTTAAGCATCTTACATTTCGAACAAATTTTTTTAAGTGATGATCTAACTTTCATAAAAGAAAATATGGTAGCTATTCTACTATATATTTAAATTAAATGCAATATAATTGGCTATTTTTAGTTAATAATGAAATCTATAATTCAAAACTTTACAGTCTTTTGATTATTCTCCCTTTTCCCCCATATGGATCAACTTGAACTGTTACTCTGTCTCCTACTAAGATTTTTATTTTGTTTACTCTCATTCTTCCTCCCAAATATGACAGTATTTCTTTTCCGTCTTTTGTTTGAACACGAAAGAGGGTGCTTGGTAACGCCTCGGTTACTCTTCCTTCCACTAATTCAATTTCTTCGTTGTTCATAGTTAGTTGAGATTTGATTTTATCAGTGAAAGCATAATAAATCAACACAAATTAGTTCTTTCCGATTTGTTCAACGAACTTTATTTTATTTTCTGCACCAGGGAACGTACTAAGCCACAATGGAGAGAAGTTTATTTCAGCGCTATCAATAGATGAAGTATCATGCATAACCTTTGTAAAATCAGCTTTATTATGACCAATTAATTTCTGCTTTAATATTTCAACATTGGTTGTCCAAACAATTCGCGGATTACCTTCAACCAAAACGTCGATACTATTTGTGCTCTCAATATCAGCCGAATCCTTTAATGAAAACTTCAACTTGTCAGAATTATCCAATCTTACATCTTCATTGGTGTATCTTTCTGTTGGTAATGTTTTGGCAATTTCGGTGGCTAATTCCTTTTTGTCTACAAACATAAGAATACCAGTCGCCGTCACTTGATAAGTTGAAGCGTTACCAACTTTCAAATCGGCTTCATTGTCAGCAAACTTTACTTGAATGTTGTCATACAAACCTAAATATCCATTCATTGTTGTCTTCTTAAGTGCAGTTTTTAACTCTTGGGTCAATTCTAAAGCTAATTCATCCTTCGCAGAATTTATATCTGTCTGTGAAGCAATAGAAGCGTTACCAGAAGCACCTCCTGTTAATGCTCCGTCTGACCTTGCAAAGAATCCGGTGTATCGTGGCGAGCCCTTGAATCCGGGAATAGTGAAATCAGTTGGGTCAGAATTATAATCAGAGCCATAACTATCTGCATAAACAGTAACTTCCACACTTCCTGGAGTATCTCCATTTTTACCTGGGATAGTGATTGACTGATTTATTCTGTAGATTTTTCCGGCGGACGATTCGAAACGAGTATTTTTAATTAATTTTTGTGGAGAAGAGTCAAATTTATTGTAAACAATTATTTTTCCAGAAGCTTTGCTTTGTACTGCTTTTGATTCAGACAGTGGAAGAACTTGAGTTTTGGTTATTGTCGTAGTGGCAATTACAAAGTGAACAGCGCCTGTTGTTCCTTGTAAATTAAAAGTGAAATTCTTATTTTGATTATTTAAATCTATATCTGAATATTTTGGTTTGTAGGTAATTGTTGCTGAATTAAAGACAAAAGAAAGTAAACAAACAATTGTAACCAAAAGTAAAACAAAACCAATAAATACCCATGTTCCGAAACTTGTACCTGACTTTCGACGAATGTGAATTGAGTCACTTCTGTTTTTTTTGTTGATTTTTATAGGAATTTTATTGTATTTCTCATCGCTTCTTTCTTCTTCTCTTTCTTTTTTAAGAAGATAAGATCTTTTTTCAAATTGCTCAACACGCGAATTTATATCGTTGTCAGACTTTGAACGAGAATGTGGTTTTTTTATGTCTTGCATAGTTAGAAGAAGCCTCCCTATTGCCGTCTATTTTAACACACACTGGAATTTTGTTTGTGTAAAACTGTGTATAAGAGGCTTCCTCGATTAAATTTTTTATCCAAGATGAATAGCGCGGTGAACATAAAACAAATTCCGTAGGAATTCTTTCGTAAAGAGAAATGTATTCTAGAATATAAAACACTCCGTCTAAGAATTTCGAAGAAGCGATCTTACTCATGGCGTGTGACTCCAAATGTTTCAAACCAAAATCGTGAGAATGAGTAGCTAAAACATTCTCATCAACGACATATTTTAGATTTGTCTTAGAGTCATCAACTTCAATGAGTAAGTAATGTGGCATGAGTTAAGTATAAACTTAAAAAGAAAAAGTTAGAAGTAATTTTAAGACAAAATCGCTTTTATTCGACGAACACCGGCAGAGACTGCTTCTTCTTTTACTATTTTAAAGTGACCAAGTTCTTTGGTGTTGGCAACATGAGGACCACCACATAATTCCATTGAAAACAAATTTGTATCCCCTCTTTTTTCGCCAGTTCCGATTCTATAAACCGTAACCACGTCGCCATATTTATCACCGAAAAGTCCAATTGCGCCTCTACTTATGGCCTCATCTTTCTTAATCTCTTCTCTTTTCACTGGCAATGCTTCATTTATTTTTTCGTTTACCAAATCTTCAACTTTTTTCTTTTCTTCGTCTGTCATTTTTTCATTATGAGAAAAATCAAAACGTAATCTTTCGGATGTGATGTTTGAACCTTTTTGTTCCACGTGTTCTCCAAGTACTTGGCGTAATGCTTCGTGTAATAAGTGTGTAGCTGTATGATATTTTGTTTCTATTTCTCCGTCTCCTCCTAGTCCTCCTTTAAACTTTCCAGCGGAAGCAGTGCGAGAACTTTCAGAATGCTTTTTCTTTTCTTCTTCAAATCCAACTAAATCAACATTTAAACCTCTTTCTTTTGCTAGTTCAATTGTAAGTTCAATTGGAAATCCGTAAGATTGAAGTAAATCAAATGCATTGTGTCCTGAAATGTCTCTACTACCGATTTTCTCGAATTCTTTTATTCCTTTTTCAAGAGTGGCTCTAAATTTAGTCTCTTCTTTTTCCATTTCAAATAAAATGATTTCTTTCTTTTCGTTTAGATTTTTATATTCGTCTTTATAAACTTCAATAAATGAAAGCGCGATTGATTTTGTAAAATTTTTATCAATTCCTAAATTTCTGGCGAATCTCACTGAACGACGAATAAGTCGGCGCACGAAATATGACTGATCTTTATTCCCTGGTAAAACATCATCTCCAATTAAAAATGTTCCGGCACGAAGATGATCAAGAATTACACGATAAGCATAAGTTACTTTTTCATCATCGCGATATTTTTTACCAGATAATCTTTCTATAGTATTTTTTGCTTCATTAAATACATCGATATTAAAAATATCTTCGTCATTATTTACAGCACAAGCATGTCTTTCTAGTCCAGAGCCGTGGTCAACATTTTTCTGTGGCAATTCTTCAAAGCCATTTCCAACTTTCTTGTATTCCATAAAAACATTGTTTCCAATTTCCAAAAATCTTCCACAATCACAGTTCACATGACAAACACTATCTTTAAATTTTGAATTAGCGTGAATCTTTTTTGATAAATCAGAATCAAAGTCATAAAACATTTCAGAATCTGGCCCCCCAGGCTCACCTTCTGGCATATTCTTTGGAATTCCAGAACGAGACCACCAATTTTTTCTCTCGTCATAATAGAAAATATGTTCTCCTTCTTTTATTCCATCAACTTCTGGATTCTCTCCAACTTTTACATCTAATCCTTTTTGTTTGAAAGTTTTTTTCCACAAGTCAGCCGATACATCATCTCTTGGAATATTTAAATTAGAATTTCCTTTGAAACAAGTTACGTAGAAGTTTTTTGGGTCAAGGTGAAGTTCACCAATTAAAAAATTAAACATCCAGACGATTTCTTCTCCCTTAAAATAATCACCAAATGACCAATTTCCAAGCATTTCAAAGAAAGTGGTGTGGCGGTTATCTCCAACATCATCTATATCTTGTGAACGAAAACATTTTTGCGAATCAGCGATCCTTTTTCCCAATTCGTGAGGCTGACCAAGCAAATATGGAAGCATTGGTTGCATTCCGGAGCCAGTAAAGAGTGTGGTTGGGTCATTCTCTGGTTTTAATGACGAAGAAAAGACAACTTTGTGCCCCTTCATTTCCATATATGATAAAAATTTTGCTCTAATTTCACTTACAGTCATAGGTCAATTGATTATACAAAATAAAGAGATAAAAACAAAAGGAGACTCGCGGTCTCCTTCATTAAAAATTACACAGGAACATACATTGGTTCGTATTTGGCTTTTTCGTCTAGTGCTTTTTCTAGCGCTAAGTAATATTGTGCCCAAAAGTATGCTTGGCCGGGCGAAGTCCCTCTTTCTTCTTTACTGGCACCAGGCTTTCCGAAACGAACTTGAAAATTTTCCCAGTTCTCCTCAAACTTTTTTTCGTCACATCCTTTTCCACCAAAATTGAAAAGATTGAGAAGTTCGTGATTAGGATTTATTTTGTTCAATTTTCTGGCAGCATTTATAGCAAGTTCTTGTCCTGAAGAGCAGTCGTCCATATCACTCATGATGTCCCCTCTCGTAACAATTAAAGAACAGACGTTACAAATTAAACTGTACAATAATTATTTAAATACCACAAGGAGTGTTTCTGTAATCAGGAAAACAAGGCCGATTTATAAAAATAAAAATCAGCGCAAGTGGCGCTGATTTAAGGAACGTGCAAGTCGTAACCTTTTTCTTTTACGAGGTTGTCTGCATCTTCTTTGGAAATTTCTTCCGCAAAATTGCAGGATTTATCAAATCCAAAGCAAGAACTAGTTGGGTAACAGGTGGTGCAGTAAACCCATTCCTCTATGACCCTTTTCTTTCTGTGGTCAACAAAATAAACGAGGATATTGCCAGCACCAAAACATTCTTTGCAGTCGGGATTATTTTGCTCCTTTATTTCATTATGAGAATACATTCGTGTATATCCTCCATTTAAAGTTAAACGATTTCAAAATCTTCAATGATTCTATAACCTTTACAGGAATGCGGGGCGCTTTCACTGTGAGCACCTCTTTCAATGATTTTTTTGTTGAATAAATCATCTAGATCATTAGCGATCATTCTTGAAGAAGTGTGCCCTTCGTCAGGACGACCTTCTTTTTTTGTTAATGATTGATATTGTTCCCAAACATAAAAAACAAGTACAAATCTCCCTTTCTTTTCTGTAAGAATTTTAAGACAATCAAGCTGCGGTTGGGTAACTTTGTGAGTTTGCCCAGTTTTTACCAAAAGAATATCTGACATTACTAACCTCTGTTTATAAAAGAACTAGAAACACAGATTAAACTAAAACGAATAAACATGCAAACTTAAACTAAGGTAAAATAATTTTATATTTTGAATTTGTTTAAGCTTTAAAATTGCTTTAGATACACGAAACAAAGAATTTTTGGAAGAAGGCGTAGATATCCTACGACGACTGACAAAAATGAAATTGTGACAAAGTAGATGAATTAATTTTAAATCTTAAACTCTATTACATCGCCATCTTTGACTATATAATCTTTTCCTTCCGTGCGTAGCAATCCCCTTGTCTTTGCTTCAACATAATTTCCAGCTTTAACTAAATCATCATAAGCTACAACCTCAGCACGGATGAATTTATCTTTAAAGTCAGTATGTATCGCTTGGCCTGCAACTGGTGCAGTAGAGCCCTTTTTAATCGTCCAGGCGCGAGTTTCAACCTCTCCTGTTGTTAAATATGTTTCAAGACCAAGTAAGTCATATCCTGCTTTGATTAAATTATCCACTCCATTGTCATTGGCATTCATTTCCTTACGCATTATTTCTTTTTCTTCTCCTTCAAAATCTTTCAATTCATCTTCAATCTTGGCGTCTACTATTACATATTTAAAATTATTCTTTTTAAAATACTCAATTAACTTTTGGAATCGTTCATCACCTGCCTGTCCGGCAGACAGGTTCATTTCGTCTAAATTTTTTCCGCCAGATTGTTTATTCAACACGTAAAGAAACGGCTTCATAGTAATTAAATGCAAATCCTTAATTAATCTTGTTTCTTCTTCATCAAACGAAAGTGTGTTAGCTAGTTTTCCTTCATCAAAATTTTTCTTGAAGACATCCAGCAGTCCTTGTAATTTAATTGCGTCTTTGTCTCCGCGTTTAACGTCGCGACCAATGGTCTGACTTCTTTTCTCAACTGTTTGCATATCAGCCAAAATCAATTCCATATTAATGATTTCAATATCACGAAGTGGGTCGATTGTTCCTTCCACGTGGATTAACTCGCCGTTTTCATAAATACGCACCACTTCCGCGATAGCGTCGGTCTCACGAATATGTGACAAGAAGGCGTTTCCAAGTCCTTCGCCAGATGAGGCTCCTTTTACGAGACCCGCAATATCTACAAACTCAACAATAGCTGGAATTAATTTTTTAGAGCCAGAAATTTTAGACAAAACTTCAAGTCGTGCATCCGGCACAGCAACCACACCCACCGATGGGTCAATGGTGCAGAACGGATAATTTTCCGCTGGAACAGATTTTTTTGTAATGGCGTTAAATAGTGTTGACTTGCCAACATTTGGTAGTCCAACAATTCCTATTGAAAGTGACATGTGAGCTATATTAACAAATTTCTTCAATTTAATACAGACGATTTAATAAAACATTAAAAAATATTTATTTTTAGTTCCTTTTTTAACTCTAAATAATTTGGAATAGTTTTTGAAACTAATGTCCAAAACTTTTGCGAGTGGTTGAATTCTCCTAAATGGCAAAGCTCATGAACGATTATGTAATCTCTAAGCTTTGGAGAAAGTAGTGCTATTTTGTAATTAAAATTTAAATTTCCTTTTCTTGAACAACTTCCCCAGCGGGTTTTTGTATTCTTTATGGTTATGTTATTCCATTTCAATTTATAGAACTTATTAAAATGCTCTAGTCTTTCAATAGCAATCTTGTAAGCCACCTCTTTATTTTCTTCAAAAGCTTTCTTATTATTTTTAGGCAGTGCTCTAGCTGGATACTTTTTAAAAAATTCTACTTTTTTAGTAATCCATTTATATTTACTTAACACAAAACTCTTAACAATTTCTTTAGTTACACCTCTGGGAACAGTAACCAAAACAGTACCGTCATGATAGACAGCAAGTTTTAATCTTTTGGATTTTTTACTAATTTTTAATTTATAGCTTATCTCTTTCACGACCAAAAATAATTATGCAACCTTACCAATAAATGGTACGGCAAATTTTCTTCTTCTACTAATTAAGCTTTTACGATTTTTGGCTTCAACAAATGATAGTCCGGCAAAAAGTTTGTTTAATTCTTTGTAAGTAGAAATACTCTTGGAGTTTCTACTGTTAGTTTTTGCATTTTGAAAGGCTTTCATTGAAGTAATTCTGATTGTAAATTGCACACCAATTTCTTTATTTAAATCTTTAAGAATTTTTTCTGCCAATTCTTTGTATGACATTTTAAAGAAAGTGCGAAGTCCGGTTATATCAGCAAAGCATTCATTTATATTACCCTCAGCCACGTCCGGTGTATAACGTCTAATGACGGCATACATGCGACGACTATAATTTATACGAGAAAAATTCTTTCCTGTTGTGCTTATTTGTATTATGGCGCGTGGTGATGGTGACATATATTTGAAATAGTTATTTATAATCTAGAAAGTTGAGTAAGTTTTGAAGCGAAATTAATGTGTCTACTTATTAGTTCATTTTTGTAAACTGGCTCGTCGTTTTTTATGGAGCTCTGTATTGTAATTGTGATGTTAAATAATTTCATATGTTTATCTATATTTTCTAATTACTGCTTTTAAAACTGCTTCGATTTTTAATTTGTTTGGGTTTGGATAGATTTTCTTAAATAATTTATTGGCTGGCACAAGCACTGGTTTTCCTTTTTCTGTTTCTAAATATTTCAGCGTGTATTCATTATCAACAAGTGCTAGAACTATATCTCCACGACGTGGAGTCTTTCCTCTTTCTACTAAAACCAAGTCGCCTTCAATTATTCCGGCATCTTTCATTGATTCACCAACCACTTCCAACATATATGTTGAACTCTTTCTTTCTATTAAAAAATCATCAAGTGATAATAACTCGGATACGACATCTTCGTCTGCAGTAGTTGGAAATCCAGCTTGAACAGTTCCCAATCTCACAACTGAGCCAGATTGAGCAAGAGCAATTTTACTTCCTTTCTTAATCAAGAAACCATTTTCTAATAATTTATTTACTCTGAAAGCCACAGTGTTTTTTGAAGCCACACCGAAGAGACCTTTCATCTCTTCGTATGTTGGCATTCTTTTATTTTCCGTAAAAAATGATATTAAAATTTCTTCCTCATTCATCAATTCAGTATATTAGAACGATTGTTCTACTGCAATAGAACAACTGTGGATAAGTAGAAATACTAAATTATCTTATCTGATTTTTGAAGATTATGTCTCATACAAAGTAAGCGCACATTTTTTGTTGATAAACTTGTGCCCCCTTTTGAAAAAGGAAGATCGTGGTCAAAGTGTAAATTTTTTGTATCTCCACAAATAACACACTTTCCATCATCTCGTTTCCAAACCTCTCTTTTTACTTCTGACGGAATCAATCTTGTGTGTTCAATTTTCGCAACCTTTGAATCATAATTTTCTTGACGATTTGATAATTTCAGAATAAAGCGAAACACATTTCTTTTTTCATCTCTAACATTTCTGTAATCAATGAGATCAAAATAGCCTTTCAAAGACCAAACACCAGGAAAAACTTTTTCATAAATTTTAACAAGCTCTGGATTAGCCATACTTTTTTTAAATTCTTTTACAGCTTTTATAAAAAATCCATTTTGTGTTAATTTCCCGCTCGGTAATTTCTCTGATTGATCATATTGCTTTGGATTATAGGCGGGCTCATTTGTAATTCTGGAGACGTCGTGTCCCTCATATTCAATAGTTAAACCATCCGCATGAACCTTATCAATATATGGAGCGTTTGATCTTTGGGACATTAATATGACGGAGTATTTTTGGTTCATACGAAAATTCATTCCACGCTGAAGTGTTTGAACATTTTCTATATCACACATCTCTCTGTAGCTAATTATGTCGTCTTGAATTTTCTTCATTACAATAATTTATTGTTTGGATTATAGCAGCTTTTCATCATAATATGTATATTCTAATAAATGTTATAATTCTCAAATATGAACGCTTCGGATAAGTTGGTGGAATTATTTATGAGGTTTCCGGGGATTGGACCAAAACAAGCCAAGAGGTTTGTTTACTTTTTGCTTCGTGAACATTTTCATTTCAAAGAACAATTAATCAAAGCCTTGGAAGAATTGAAATTCACCGGCAAACAATGCGACTCTTGTTTCAGATTTTTTGGAGACAATAATTTAAGAAATGACAAAACTAAATGTGTGATTTGTGACACTGAGTCCAGAGATAAAAATGTTTTGATGATTGTAGAAAAAGAATTAGACCTAGACGCCATAGAAAAAACTGGCTCATATAATGGAATGTATTTTATTTTAGGAGGACTTCTTCCACCACTAACTGACAAGCCTTCGGAAATTATACGAATAAGAGAATTAGTGTCACGAGTTCATTCTGATATTGAAAGCAAAAAAATATCTGAAATAATTTTCGCTTTACCAGTTACTGACTACGGAGATAACACCAAAGAATATGTAGAAAATACTCTCGCGCAAATTGTTGGAATTAAAGATGTGAAGATGTCTTCTCTTGCGCGAGGACTTTCTTCTGGGCTGGAACTTGAGTATGTTGACCGTGACACTTTCAAAAGTGCTTTTGAAAGAAGAGATTAATTGTGATATAACATAATTAGCAGATTTCATTAAAAGAACCGGGGGGATTCTAATTATGAATATGAACTTTGACTATTTGGAAGAAAAACGTACTCATGCACTTCTTGGTCTAACCATGTCTTTTCTGATACTTTTGCTCTATGTATCTGAAGTTGGATCAGAAGCCTTTGATACTAAATATATGTTTGAGTTAATGGTGTTTGTGATTATATCTATTTTCGTTGCCTATTTTCTTTTGAGTTCATTGCTAATCCAAAACGAAATAAATAAAATTAAAAACACACCCGAGCTACACGCCAATGGTAAAAGCCACTTCTAAGGAAGTGGCTTTTTTCTTTTCTGTATTTTAAAATTAATTATTTAATGCTTTCTATCTTTAGAGACATAAATGGTTGGCGATGACCATTTCTCTTGTGATATCTTGATTTCTGACGGTAACGAACAACCATAACTTTCTTTAGTTTTCCTGAGTCAGCGATTGTTGCCTCAACTGATGCGCCCTTAATAAAAGGAGCTCCTAGTTCGGTAGTTGTTCCGTCATCTTTTAAAACAACAGATTCGATTTGAACTTTGTCTCCAACTTTATAATCTCCCTTTATTTTCTCAACAACAATCTCATCGCCCACTGCGACTTGGTATTGCTTTCCGCCTGTTTGTATTACAGCAAATGACATAATTTGACTATTATACATTAAAATCTAAATTAAGCAAACAAAAATCCCATAGTCGCAACCATAGGATTTAACTTTTCGTGTTCATATTATTACACCAAACCCAGAGCTTCTTTGGCTTCATCCAAAAGAGACTTGGGAATCTCCACGGTTCCTTCAAGTGCCGCCGGCTCGCAGTGTGGCAATCTCACTCGGACATCAGGAACCAAATAGAACTTATGAATGATTTTTTCGGGTGTTTCTCCGATTTCTAGAATGGCAATTCCTTTTGGTGCATAGAAATAAATTGCACCTAAACAATGATCCGGAGAGTCTGGAAGTTTGCACAAGGTTGTGAACCTGAGAACAGTGACTGTTTCCATTACTTTTCCCTCATGTAAGAGTGCTGAAGAGCAAACTAATGCCATACTATCACCATTTTGTCTATTCTTCAATGTCTGGTTTATCCAATGTTAAAACTTCCAATCCGATTTCTTCGCCAGTTATTTTTAGTACATCTTTATCAACTTTTTTTAATTCTTTGTATGCGGTATTGTAATGATTAACTGTCGTTCCTAATGTATTACCTAACTTCTTCATGTAATCTTCGTAAACAGCTAAATGCTTTCCTAGGTCCTCCACTTTCTTTTGTATACCTTTGGCGCTCTCTTCAATCTGAAAAGCTTTGAACCCAAAAAGCACTGATTGCAAATATGCGTAGAAAGTTGTCGGCGAAACAATAATCACTTTTCTTTTATTATAAGCATACTCAATTAAATTTTGCGTGTTGATTGCACCTTTGGAAACTTGATTCACAAGTAGGTCATAATAGATTCCCTCAGCTGGAATAAACATAAAAGCAAAAGGTAGTGTGCCTTCATCTGGCTTTATGTATTTTGAAGTCTCGTCAATTCGCTTTTGAATATCTTTTTTGAATTCATTTTGATAATAAGCAGTCTCTTCTTCGTCGGTAGCGTTCATTAATCTCTGATAATTATCAAGTGAATACTTAGCATCCACTGGTATGATGCCGTCTTTAGTATGAATGACAGCGTCTACAACTTCACCGGTCTTAAATCTGTATTGCATTTCGTATTGCCCAGGAGACATCATATTTGAAAGAATAAGTTCAAGTGATGCTTCGCCTAAATTCCCACGTTGCTTTTGATGGGTTAAAATTTTCTCAAGATTTTGTAATTGCTCAGTCATTGAAAAAACTTGCTTGTTCCCTTCTTTCACTTCGGTTAATTCTTTGGTGATTTCGGTGATGAGACGTTTTGATTCTGAATCCTGACGATGAAGAACTTGATGCAGCTCTGATTGTGAACGCTCTAATTTGTTTTCTACAGCATTTCGTAATTTTTCTAACTGATCTTGGAGAATTAAAAATGTTTGGTCATCTTCTTTTACGTCTTTAGCATCGTTCTGACGCATTAGAATCATTCCCAAAAGCGCACAGATAATAATTCCCAAAATAATTAAAAAAGTCATTAACATAGGGAAAGTATATCACGCGAATTTCAACTTATGATATACTTTTAAAACTATGCAAGAAAATATAAAAGCTCAAATTAAAGCAGCCATGATGGCAAAAGAAATGGATAAATTACAAGTTTTGCGCGGAATCTCGGCTGCATTTACAAATGAATTAGTTGCTCAAGGCAGACCTCCACAGGAGCCACTTTCTGATGATGATTGTATGAAAGTGATAAAAAGATTAGCTAAGCAACGTAAAGATTCTATCGAACAATTTACTTCCGGTGGTCGTCCTGACTTAGCAGAAAGTGAACAAGCAGAACTTGTCATAATCGAAGCTTTGCTTCCAGCACAAATGTCTGAAGCGGAAATTGAAGAGAAAGTTAAAGCAAAATTAGCCGAATCACCAATCGACGCAACCAAGAAAGGACAATTTGTTGGAACAATGATGAGAGAGCTTGGAAGTAATGCTGACGGTGCTCTAGTAAAATCAGTTATCGACAGACTTGTCATTTAGACAAAATATTGTATTATGAGCATAGAATCTTTTCCAAATAAAACCCCTTCTGACAAATTATTGGAGAAAGAGATGCCTTGGACAGATAAAGATGTTGCCGTAGGGAAACAGTTCTTTGAAGCCTATGATACTTTTGCCGGTAGTTTCAACCAAAAGAAAAACAATGTAGCAAACGCCATTGGTTTTAAAGACGGTTACTACTCTATGCCTTCGGGTGTGAGAAGTTACATTTCTCACATTGCAGGAGAAGCAAACAAAAGAAAAAAAGAGGCGGAAAGAGAAGCGAAAGCTGGACACACTCAAGAATTGATTGATGACTGGAATAATCAAATCAAAACCAATCCAGAATTTGCTCACGCTGCCCTTCATCCAGAAGACGACGAAAGACTGATTGAACAGCTTTCAAAAAGCACCGAATAGGTGCTTTTTCTTTTCTTAATCTTGATTATTTATTTAATTACAAAATTCTGGTATTTCTATATGAACTCCGTCTGCTCCATCTCTAGAACCTTGTGCAGCGAGAAAAACTAGCTGACATTGCACTTTGTTTGGAAGAGCTGAGGTTATCACTATATTAAATCTAGTCCACCCTGGAATTGACCATGCCGTGCTCGCTTGCGCATAAGCCATGGTAATAACTCTTCCGTACATATCGGTCACAAGCATCTGAAATTTCCCTGTGTTATCAAACATTGTGTTCTTTGCTTCGCCAGTAAAAGAAAGCCCAGTATAAATATGTCCTCCTGTATAAATTGATAAATTTCTAAGATATAATTCTTTTTGGAAAGTTTTATTCGCTCCCGGGTTCGGACGAGCTTGTATTCCTTTGGTATAAATCGCTTTGCCATTAGCATCATAACTGACATAAGTAGTGTTATTATCACCTCCTCCGCTATCGTAAATATTACTTGCTACGAAGACATTATCTGTAGCACTTGGAGTCTTGGCTTTTCCAAGAAGTCCTTTGTTGTTTGGTGATGGTAAATAATCTCCGAAAAAATACCAGCCCAAAGAACGCTGTGTAGTTGTCGCCGAATCAGAAGGCGAAGAAGGGATTAATAAAATTAATTCTTTCGCTACGAAATATATAAGTCCAAATAAAAACAAGATTGGAATAGCGACTAATATTTTCTTAAGTAAATCTTGTATTGTGTCCATAATTATTTTGGAAACTCTTTACTGCCGTTACAAGTATCTTTGGCCCAAAGTCCCCTCTCGCTTCCTTGTACAAAAGTTTGCAGGTCGCGAAATTCTTTTTGATATTTGTAAGGAGCCATATAGGTATATTCATAAGCATAACCTTCGGCAATCATTTTTCTATTCAACATTTCCCCATCTTGCAAATAAACATAAGCCAAAAGTCGATTGTAAATATCACGATAACTTTGCGAATCATCAAATTCAAGCTTCACATTTTGTCCGCTAGCCAAAGAATGCATTCTGTTACTAGCTTCCTTTGCAAAACATTCCACTGGTTTGCGTGGGTCAACAATTTCCGGCGTGTTTATTCCAATCAATCTCACTTTTTCTAAACCACTGTTCATTTTTACTTCAATGGTGTCACCATCAATCACTCTGGTAACTTTATAATAAGTGCCAATCGTGTTTGCTGTTTTCTCTGGTAAGTTAAAATTTACCAATCCTTCGTCTTGAGCTGCGTAGAGCACGGCCAAGACCAAAGTAAGACCAATAGCTGTTCCTTGTATAATTCCTTTCAATGATATTTCTCCTTTTATTTTCATAAATTTAACAAACCAAAGGTTCGTTTACTTTTTTTGCCAAAGAAAAAGCGTTAATTATTAAAATTAGTAATCCCAAATACCCAACCTCCACGCCGTCATATGGGAAATACTTTAATATTCCACCGAATCCAAAGACACTTAATATTACTTGTAGAAAAACTGCTCCACAAGCGGCACACCCAACACCAATAACTGCGAAGAATAGTCCGAATCCGCTATAAACTTTCCTTTTAATGAGGACTTGTCCTCTTGTTTTGAAATAAATGTATAAAAATGAAGCCACAAAAGCGGTAAACAGTGATGAAAGTGACACCAAGACATACATCGCTGGTTGAAAGAAGGAATTAAGGTCAAATAAAGTTGAAGAAAATAGTTTTATCTTCGTTAAAAAAGAAAATGACTCAAAAGAAAATACCGACAGCGCATCTTTCCCGTTTTCTAGAAACAAATACCCTAGCATCACCACAAAGAAAGATAAAATAAAAACAGTAAACCTGTCTGTAGTATTGAAAATTTGTTTTACAGCTTTTGTAAAATTCCTCATTTACAATAGTATACAATATTAAATGACTGTTGTTCTAGAGGAGAAGCCAAAATTAATTATTGATTTGACTTTGACACTTCGTCGCCCACTCTTTTTTTTGTTAGATATTCTTCAAGTTGATGAATTTCTGTTTTGACAGCGTCTTCCCATTCTTCCTTTGTTCCGTTCACTGCATGAAGTTTAGCTTTGAAATTTATATAGAGAGGATAGATTAATTCCTTATCTTTAGAAATATATTTAGCAAATTCTTTTTGCTCTTTGTCTGTAAGCATAGAAAGTCCGGTCTCAAAAGCCCTTGCTTCGTCAAAAGTAAGGTCTGATTTGTCTAATATTTCTTTGATTTCGTTGATTAATGCCATCTTTTTGCCCTTAAAAATAAAGGGATTTATGATGTCACTATCTCATAAAAAATGTTAAATGTCAATTCACTTATTAACTCTTTTCTCCAAGCCCCATTTGGCTTCTGAATACTGCTAGTGATGAAAGTCTGACAGCTCCTTGTGCATCCTTGCACGATAATCCTTCGAGAACTCTATCTGAAATTCTTTTCAACTCCTTCAACGATTCAGGAAGATCTTTGGACAGATGTAATTCAAAATTTTCGTTATCACCGTCTGGTCTTTCTTTGTTGTGTTGAAAAGTTGGAGTCTCCATAAAAATAATTTAGATTTAAAAAATAATAATGACTAAAGTATAAACCACGATACAAGTATGGAGCAAGTGAAAAAAGTGTGTTAATTGTTGATACCCAAAATCAAGGAAATATAAGCTTCGTTTTCCAAACAAAATATTTTGACTTTTTATATTTTAGTGTTGCAAATAATTTTACTTATAGATTTGAAAACAAAATTACAAACAAAAAAGCAATCGGTGTGTTCACGATTGCTTTTTACAAATTATTTCTTTCTGAATTCTCTATAATTGTAATCTCTCCTTTCTTGAATCAGTGCCTGAAGTGATTTCAGGTTTGTTGCGGCCATAATGACTGCGTTAAGCAAAACATCAACGGTGGTCACGCTCGCCGAAGCCAAAATGGCTTTTATCTCAGCTGGCTTCATTTGCCCAAAGACCAAATCGTGGCGATTGTTGGTGAAGGTTAGAAATTTCCTGACAAGGTCAATTGATTCGCTCGGCTTCCTGCCGACTATCTTTTCACCACGACTCTCGCGAACAGACCTTGCTTGTTCAGAAACAAAAGCAATGCCGTGATTGTGAGACTTTTCAAAGTGAGGCTTTGACCTTTCAAGAATCCCAAGCTGAGCATCTTTTGGTGCTCTAGCCAAAGAAAGAGCAACGCTGAAGTTAAGCTTTTCTCGTTCGTCCCCTTCTTCTTCGTCTTCAATATCCAACATCTCAACTAACTCCGAATGAAGATTAGCCAAAACGTGATACCTTCTGGTGGCCTCAGCGGTATAGCCAAGAGCTGTGGCAAATCTTTCTTGAGCTTTGCCGATGTAGCCAATCACGCCATCAGACTTTTCTCGTTCGTCTTCAACGACCAAACGAAGGACGTTAATCATCTCGCTGTGCGAATGTGGTTCGCGCAAATTATTTTCCGAAGTCTGCGCAAGCACTCGTTCCACATCAAGCTTGCCGTCGTAGGTCCCCTTCTTCACAAGACAAGGAACGTTTTTGTAGCCAAGCAAAATATGAGCGCGATAACGCCTTTCGCCGAACTTGATGTAATAGTAATCTATGCCTTTCTTACGATAAGCAAAGGTAACGACCACCGGCTGTTGCAAACCTTGGTCTTGAATGCTTTTAGCCAATTTCTCAAGACCTTTTTTCGTGTATCTCTTTCTTGGTTGATTTGGATCAAAAAGAAGCTGGTCGGCCGATATTAATAGGGCGACGCCAGGATCTTCGTCTTCAGCGTTTGGAATATTTGGAACAATAGAGAGCACAGCTTGCTTGTTCATTATTATCTCCCTCCACTCCTGATTCAAAAAAAATAAAAGAACATCCCCCGTTAACACAAACTGATTGCCATTTTATATTTATTTTTAATAAGTGTAAATATTGATATTTTCTTAAAAAATGTTTGAAATAAAAAATCCACCCATTGAATAATTAGGGTGGATTTATTTTGTTATCTCTTGGGGACTTTTCTATATTTATCAGCATTAAAAGAAAAATCCACAGGATGATAGTCGTTGTCGTAAAAATAAAAGAACTGTTTTGGTAGAATCCTTTGAATGAGTTCGTCGCGAGCTAAAGCGCGGATAAACAACAATCTCATACCCTCGGGGTCACTGCTAGTGAGTTTTTGTATCGATGCATACACTTCATCGCTAACTTCTATCGGTATCACTTTAGACATTTTATGGTTCCCTTTACTGTGATGTTTGAGTGCGATAATAATTTAAAACTACAATATAAAATGATATTCGTCAATTTTATATATTATTTAGTCACAAGGAGTAGAATAAATTGTGAAAATATGATATATTATTCCTTATTTAATTAAATAATTTTGGGGTATCGTCTAATGGTAGGACATCAGGTTTTGGTCCTGAGTATCGTGGTTCGAGTCCATGTACCCCAGCCAATGCGAGCGCAGTTCTGGCGCTCGGAGAGCGTCGAAACGTATGAGAGCTCTATACAGTTACTGCATAGCTACTGAGTGTAGCCAGCCAAATCTAAAAAGCACCCTTTCGGGTGCTTTTTAGATTTTTAAGTCATCACTCTTGCGTAAATGAAAGATTTATTGTTTTATGCTAAAATGAGTATATGGACCCTGAATTTATAGAAAGACTTAGAACATGGAAAAGGAAAGCCGATGAAAATACAGCTGATGCATGGATTCGATTCATTATTTATTGGATGATTTTTGACGCGTACATTACAGACGAGTCTTTCCGAAGTAATGCAGCAAATATCACAGACAGTCATAAATTAAACTGGTTTTATAATAATGATAATATTCTAAAAAATATTTTTATAGAAACCTGGTCTTCTCCCAAATATTTAGAAAGATTAGAAGATTTAAAAAAGGAGACACCTATTAGGGATATGAGACCCACAAAAAATAACTTAGAGGGTATTTTACTTATTGATATAAAGGATGTAACGAATATTATGAAGTGTATATATCAAATACGATGCAACACCTTCCATGGAGCTAAAGATTTTCAAAGCTTTAGAGATAATATTCTGATAGAAATTGCTGAATCGCTGCTCAACGAACCAATAAGTAGATTCTTAAATTAATAAAATATGACTACTGCTAACCAAGATAATATTGCAGAACTTATTGCTGATCTTCTGAGAACAAGCAAACAAGAAATAAATACTTATATAACTGAAGTTATATCAAATGTTAATTTAAAAGATACTAAAGCAACCTCACATTGTTACTTTTTAACTTTAGACGGAAATGGTAGACCTCGCACTAAGGACTTTGCACGTTTTGTGGCAAAGCATGTAGCTGATTATGCAATTCCAAGAAAAGAATATGAGGTGGCAAAAGAATATGATACAAAACATAACACAACCACAAAAACTTACGAGCTTATTGAAAAAGCAAAAAGTCTTTTTACTTCACTAAAGAAGACAGGTGAAGGTGGTGAAATGCTTCTCTATATTCTTATTCAGGAGTATCTAAAAATTCCCCAACTACTATGTAAGATGCCATTAAAAACAAACCCAGAACTCCATGTGAACGGAGCTGATGGTATTCATGTTTCTGTGGAGTTAAATGAAGAAGGAAGGGATATTCTATCTTTATATTGGGGTGAATCAAAACTGTACAAAGATTTAAACGATGGCATCTCTAAATGTTTCATAAGTCTTAAAGAGTTTCTTTTATCAGATGGAGGAATATCTGCTCCAGCAGAAAGAGACTTACAATTAATGAGGGACAACTTGAGTGTAATAGATGAGAGATTGGAAGTTGCTCTATTAAAATATTTGGACAAAGACGACCCTCTCCATAATCAGGTAAGGTATAAAGGTGTGTGCCTCATTGGATTTGATTATGATAAATACCCAAGCGTTGCAAACACAGAAACCACTGAACAAATAAAAGAAAAGATTAACAAAGAAATAGAAGGTTGGTCAAAAAATGTTGTCAAACATATTTCAAAACATACAAATCTTGAAACTTTTGATATACATGTTTTTCTGCTTCCATTTCCTTCTGTGGAAGAGTTTAGAAAGCACTTCTTGGAGGCACTTGGGATAACCTATGACCCTTCCTGAAAAAGTTTATAACTTAAAAAGCTTTCAACAAGACCTATTATCTATTATTAGAAATTCGGTAATAAAACTTTTCCCAATTTTAAATCAACAATCTGACTTATTTTACATACCAAACTGGGATCATTTATTAATGTGTGCAAGTATAATATCACATTCAGATAACCCAGATTGTCAAGATGCAGCATTAAGGATTGCCCAGTGTTGTTTAACAGATGCAGAAACAAAGAAGAACCAAAGAATTGGAGCATCTATCATTTTGCATAAGTTAACAAACAAACCAGCTATTAATCTTGCTATCCATAAGAAATATCTACCTTCAGATTACGATAATGATATACCGTTACCTTTTAAAATTGAAAATGCAAGAAGAGATGTGGAACATATCATTTTTACAAAAACAAATGAAGAGCCAATATATCTTAATAAATTTCAAAAAGACTTTTACGATAAAGCATACAGTTCAAACTATTTAAGTGCTTCTGCTCCAACCTCTTCTGGAAAATCATTTATTCTAAATACTTTTGTTTTAGAGCAACTAAACGACAAAAAGAATCCAAAAAATATTGTCTACATAGTCCCTACCAGAGCACTTATCAATCAAGTAGAGCAAGATTTTTCTGATCAATTGTTTAATAAGGAAGACTATTCTGTTTACCTAAGTTCTGTACCTCAGTCACCTGATGAAATGGACTTAAACAAACCATCTCTATTTATATTTACGCAAGAAAGATTACATTGGTTTCTAAGTGACAATCCCACTTTTAAGATTGATTTTCTTGTCATTGACGAAGCTCAAAAAATTGGAGATGGTGGTAGAGGTATTCTTTTACAACAAAAAATTGAAGAGCTTACAACTCGACTACCAGCCATAAAAATACTATTCTGTAGTCCATTCTCTCAAAACCCTGGGGTTCTACTGGATGGCTTAGGTAACCAGGAAGATAGGTCTACTATAGTTACTGAATATATTGCCGTAAATCAAAATTTAATTTGGGTATCACAATTAGTGGGGCACCCTAAGCAGTGGAGCGTAAACCTATGTCTAAAAAATATATCTACTCCACTGGGGCAAATTAACTTAAATCAAACTTTAAACGAAAAAGAAAAACTGTCTACTTTTTGCTACTTACTTGGTTCAAATGAAGGTGGCAACATGATATATGTAAATGGACAAGCAGATGCTGAAGATGCTTCAGAAAAACTTTTTGATCTTGTCGGAACTAAAGAGGAAACAGAAGATGATCAAATAAATGAATTGATTGATTTAATAAAGAAATTAATTCATCCAGAATATGCTTTAGCTAAAGTTCTAGAAAGAAAGATTGCTTTTCATTACGGCAACATGCCACTTGTTATTAGAAAAGAAATTGAAAGATTATATTCTGAGGGTCATATTAAATACTTAGTATGTACTTCAACCCTTCTCGAAGGAGTTAACCTTCCAGCAAAATCAATTTTTATAAGAAAACCAAAAAGAGGAAATAAAGTACCGATGTCAGGAGCTGATTTTTGGAATCTCGCTGGTCGAGCTGGTCGCCTAAAAAAGGAATTTCAAGGAAATATTATATGTATTGATCCTGAAGATTGGGATAATATACCTATCAGAGAAAAAACAAAGCACTTTATTAAGAGAGCAATCACTGAAGCTTCAGAAAATAAAACTGATCTTCTTGAATACATAAGAGGTAACTTTAAAGAAACTTCTAGCTCTAACCATGAATATGCTTTTAGTTATTATTTCACAAAATTCCTTAAAAACTCTTCCTTAAAAAATGAACCTCTTGACGAAGATTTCATTAATGAACTTGAGGTAGAGTGTTCAAAAGTAAAAGAGTCACTTCAAATACCAGATGATATAATTTTTAGAAATCCCGGTATAAACCCCATATCTCAACAAAAACTCTTTGATTATTTTGTAAATTATGATGATGACATAAAAAACCTAATTCCTGTTTTACCTGACGATTTAGATGCGTCTAATTGCTACATAGCAATTATAAAAAGAATAAGTAGAATTCTTTCTGGGGACCACGAAGCGCTCGCACCTTACTACACCATTCTAGTAACTAATTGGATGAGAGGATATCCACTTGCTAGAATAATAAAGTCTAATATTAGGTACTGGGAGAATAGAGATCCCAAGAAAAAGCTTTCACTAATTATCAGAAACACAATGGGGGATATAGAAGAATATGTTAGGTTTAAATTTGCAAAGTATTCTTCATGTTATATTGATATTTTAAAGTATTATCTTAGTATGAATCACCCTGAGTTTCTTGATTCCGTCCCTGATTTAAATATGTGGCTCGAGTTTGGGGTATTTGAAAGGACCCAAGTTTCTCTTATCAATCTCGGACTAAGTAGACATACAGCCATTGAAATTTCTAACCACATTGAAAGTATGGATTATGATAGAAAGGAATGTGCCGAATGGTTATTAAAAACTGATGTTTCTATATTTAAAATCCCTGATATTGCAAAGAAAGAAATCACTGATCTTGTACGAAACATAAAGAAAAGAATGATCTAACTTTTTGAGTAAGAAAAATTATACTTTTGCGTATAGTTTCTCTTGGAATTTGAAGAAAATCGAACGAATCAAATCAATATCACCTAGTGTATCTTTTGCATCTTCTAGCGACTGATATTTATTAGTAAGAAGTATTGGTAGTTTCTCTTGGTCTAATTCTTCTACACCTGTTTCAATATATTTACTCAACACAAATTCAATAAATTCTTTTTGTTTATCATTAAGGGATTCAAAAATAGTTTCCTGTGATGTTTCTACTCTTATCTCTCTTGGTATCGGTTTAACGTCACTATTAAATACATATTCCAACACATCAAAAAGATCACTATTTTCAGCGTCAATTAATTTCTGTAATGTAGTTAGTTCGTCTTTTCCATACCCAGCCTCGTCTAGTTTTTCTAACAAACTTTTTCTTGTTATTGGATTACTCCATATCTCTCGCAACTCTTCTTCACCCTTAAAAAGACTAGGCAGTGTCCCAAACAGGTTTTGTAAAAACTCTTCCACAGAAATAGGTTTACCGTCTGCACCCCAAAAAGAAGTTGCTATCATGTGTTGTATTTCACGTTCTTTTCCATCTCGTAATTTAATCTTAAGTTTCTTATTTGGTTCTGTTGGTGGTTCTGGAGGAAAAGGTGGTTCACCCTCTACCCCTTTTGGTGGTTTAGGTTCCGTAGGTTCATCATCTACTGGACTGATCGGTTCTCCATCCCATTCAGGATCCGCAAAATGGTGATAAGCATCCACAAAGTCATAAATAGTAAAGAATTCCTTACCATCAAATAAACGTGTACCACGCCCTACAATTTGCTTAAATTCAATCATAGAGTTCACTGGTCGCATGAGTACAATGTTACGTATATTTCTAGCATCTACTCCAGTTGAAAGTTTCTGTGATGTCGTTAAAATAGTTGGTATAGTTTTTTCGTTATCTTGGAATTCTCTTAAAAATTGTTCGCCTATCTCTCCATCATTTGCTGTAACACGGACACAATAATTTGGATCAGCACTTTTCTTGTATTGATTAATTAAATCACGAACCGCAGCCGCATGATCTTGAGTAGCACAAAAGACAATAGCTTTTTCATTTTGATTTGCTTCGTCCATAAATACCTTCACACGCTTTTCTTCTCTCGCTTTAATTTCAATTATCTTATTAAAATCAGGTTCGGTATAAAGTTTTCCTTCCTCGATTTCCCCTTCGATGATTTGGTCATCACTTGTATAAATATAATCGTCTAATGTTGTCTTAATACGCTTAACCTTAAAAGGTGTAAGAAATCCATCATTAATACCCTCTTTAAGAGAATAAATATATACTGGCTCACCAAAATATTTATATGTATCGACATTATCTTTACGCTTTGGGGTAGCTGTTAAACCTAATTGCACAGCAGGAGAAAAATATTCCAAGATACCTCTCCAGTTTCCTTCATCGTTTGCACCGCCACGATGACATTCGTCTATAATAATAAAATCAAAGTAATCAGATGGATATTCTCCGAAGTATGGTGCAGGGTTTCCCTCGGCATCTTTACCACTCATAAAGGTTTGAAAGATAGTAAAGAAAATAGACCCATTAGTAGGCACACTTCCTTTCTTACTTATTTCTTTAGGATTAATACGCACCAAAGCATCTTCTGGAAATGAAGAAAAAGAGTTGTATGCTTGGTCGGCTAATATGTTTCTATCTGCTAAAAATAAAATACGAGGACGACGAGAACCGTCACGTTTTAAATTCCATCTTGTCTGAAATAGTTTCCATACTATCTGAAAAGCGATAGCTGTTTTACCTGTACCAGTAGCTAAGGTGAGCAAAATGCGGTCCCTATCATTTGCAACATATTCAAGAACATTCTTTACTGCTATTTCTTGATAATAACGTAATTGCCAAGAGCCACTCTTATCTTCAAAAGGAATAGAACTAAATTTCTCTCTCCATTCATTTTGAACCGAAAAAGTTTTGTTCCAAAGTTCATCAGGTGAGAGATAACCAGAAACCAAACCCTCAACACCAGTTTTCATACAGATACTGTATATCTCTTTTCCGTTTGTAGAATAGGTTGTTTCTATTTTTAGTTTCTCTGCATATTGCTTGGCTTGTGCAACACCCTCACCAACTCCTATATTTGCACTCTTTGCCTCAACCACAGCCAATTTTATGCCTTTGTAGACCAATACATAATCAGCAGTAAGTAGCTTTCCTCTTATACCTCCAGTTTGGATTTTACCAGCAGTAATATTGTATTCACGGAGTATTTTAGATCCTTCAACAACACCCCAACCACAAGCTTTTAGCTTTGGATCAATTAGCTCTGCCCTTGTTTCAGATTCGTTCATAATCTTGACATTATAGCACTTTTATAGTTCGCCGTTAAATACCTTTTGAAGAATACTTTTCTTAAGTTCTTCTAAGTCATTTAATTTTTGTTCATAGATTGCTTCAAGTTTTTTTGTTTCAGTGGAAAGTTCTCCTAATTTAGAAACAACATTCTTCTGTACTTGAAGTGGAGGAACATAGGTAGGGATACTTTTTATCTTTTCAAGACTTAGATTTTTCTGACGAACACCACGTCTTAAATTAAGTAATTCTGGTTTGATAGAGTTGATAGAGTGTAAAATAAAAGTTAAGTCAATTTTGTCATTAGGTTTTACACCTGCAATAGCTTGATTAAAAGAACCGTCTCTGTCTAATATAGACATTTTTAGAGCCGCAGTATCATACATACCTATTAAAAGAGAACCTTTTGGAAAGATTTTTGCATTTGAGTTACTAATTGCTAAATCGTTAATATATCTTTCTGGCGTTGTGGTGTACAAATTATTTAATTCACCCGACGAATACCAAGCTATTTTACCTGTCCAGTATTCTTTTTTAGACCTTGAAGGAGTTCCTCCACTTTTTACAAAAGCAATACCGCCTAATGTTTTCTCTTCCCAATCATCTCCTTTATTTGTAAACATACTCTGTAAATAACTTTCAAAAAGTTCTTTTGCATTTTTAAGATTCTGTTCAGCAATATCTTTTGCTTTAGATATATCAACGAATGCTTTATCTAAAACTGACACTATGCGTTGCTGTTCTAAAAGAGACTTTGGAAATTCTACTTCACTCTCTTTTAATAATCTGTAATGTCTTGCGTATCCTAAACTACCAATATTTATGTTTTGTAAATAATAGTAAAAAAATCTTGGTTCTAGCTCACTTGTAGGCTGAAGTATTTTTACACCATCAGCACCAAGAACAAAATCAAAATCTACATATTTTAAGACTTGTGTATGATCACCAAAAATTATAACTGGTTTTCTAACCTTAAATAAATCTTTAGAATTATCCCAGTACCCATTAACAAAATCTTTCTCTTGTGAAATTACTGGATGCTTTCCATTATCAAGAAAATCTTTTCTTTGAATTTTGTTTGTATAAACAACTTTTTCAAGACATTCTTCAAAACTTTTTATTTCCCAGTTTTCTTTTTTCATAAATTAAAATGGAATGTCGTCCACATTGATATCTTCATCAATTTTATCATCAAGACTTTTAATAATATCCTCAATATCTTTATTAACCTGAACTGGGTTAACTATAATAAGAGACTCTATCTCACTCCACATTTCATCGTCAAAAATATCAGACCTAGACAGTAAGTTTATTTTATAAAAAGTTCTAACATCATCATCTTCTATAATTGACCGTACTTGCGAGTTACCTAGTAAAGCTGTAGCAAGACCTTTTATTTGGTCGTCTGAAAATGAATTATACTTTGAAAGCCTTCTTATAACTTCGTGAGTTACCATAAAACTACCACTGTTTATCAAATTTTCTACAAGTAAACTTTTATCTTGTTCAATTTCAAACTCAATAGCAATGTTGTGTTCTCTAAAAAATGAACTTAGGGACTTGTATAAATAGATTTTTGATTTCTTTTTTTTATCCCATTCAGCTTCCAAATAGCCGTTGATTTTTCTTTCTGACATTGGACTTTCGTAATCTCCATCGTTACTAACTATTATTAGTTTTTCTCCGTCAGGAACCACACTTAGTAATGTTTCCCAGTTGATTTCATCTCCATAACTAGTATTTTTTTTACCTGGTGGATTTCCAAGTCTGTGTCTTATAATCGCCATTTCTAAAAACTTATCCGAATCAATATAAAAAGAGGCTTCAAATATTTTTCTCACAACCTCATCCGCAATTAAACTTTTTGAACTCATGTCACTTTCTACTTTTTGACCTAAGTCAGACTTAAGTTTCTCTAAAGCTTTTTTCAAAAGAGTAATCTTTTTATATTCTGGATAATTCTTAAAAATAGAATTCATCTGAATATCAGTTTTTGAGTCTAAAAAACCTTTGTATGTTTTTTGAAAGGTGTCTTCTCTGTGTCTGTAAAATTCATCGTAGACCTGTTTTGTTAAATATATTTTAATATCACCATTTTTAACAAAGTCAATCAACTGATTAAGTTTCTCTAAATCTTCTTTCCCTAATCTATAAAAATCTAAAAAAATATTCGAATCTATAAAAATATGTTTTACTTCTTTTTTTTCATTCATATCAATTTAATAATACCGCTTAATATCTTTTCACTCTCCTTATCTAAAGCTTTCATCTCTTTCAAAATCTCTTCTGGGGAACGCAAAGCAACCTCTTCTTTTTTGTTAGGGTTCTTTGCACTTAAATCAAAAGTCTTTTGGTCTATGTTTTTTATATCTATACTCCAAGAGTTTTCACTTTCTGCTTTATTCTTTTGAAGTTTAATAAAATCTTCTAAATCTTTCTCGCTAAGTGAATTTGTTTTACCGAGATTTCTGTCTAAGTTAAGTTGATAGAACCATACTTTTTTCGTAGAGGACCCTTTTTCAAAAAAGAGTACGACTGTTTTGACACCGGCACCTGTAAAAGTTCCAGCAGGTAAGTCTAATACTGTATGTAGGTTACAATTCTCAAGAAGTAACTTTCTTAAACTAACCGTAGCGTTATCTGTATTACTAAGAAATGTATTTTTTATAACCACACCGCCTTTACCTCCTGCTTTTAATATCTTAATAAAGTGTTGTAAGAAAAGAGAAGCAGTTTCTCCTGTTTTAATTGGAAAGTTCTGCTGTACCTCTACTCGTTCTTTTCCTCCAAATGGTGGGTTTGCCAACACAACATTATAACGATCTTTTTCTTGTATATCTGCAAGATTTTCAGCAAGAGTGTTGGTATGGATAATATTAGGAGCTTCTACACCGTGTAAAATCATATTCATTGTACCGATAATATATGCTAATGATTTCTTTTCCTTTCCATAAAAAGTTTTCTTTTGTAAAATTTCTACATCTTTCGTTGTAAGGTTTTTACTCTTCTTTAGGTAATCAAAAGCTTCACATAAGAATCCTGCACTACCTACTGCACCATCATAAATAGTGTCTCCAATTTTTGGAGCTACCACTTTAACAATAGTAGTAATAAGTGGTCTTGGAGTATAGTACTCACCACCATTACGACCAGCATTCCCCATGTTCTGTATTTTAGATTCATACAAGTGGCTCATTTCATGCTTTTCTGCATGAGTACGAAAACGAAGCTCGTCTATACGATTAATAACTTCACGTAAGTTATATCCACTATGAATTCTATTTTTTAATTCAGAAAAAATCTCACCAATCTTGTATTCAATAGTATCTGGACTTAAAGCTGTGGTTTTAAATTTCTTAAGATAAGGAAAAAGTTTAAGATCAACAAAGTCTTTTAAATCATCTCCAGTTAAGGCTTTATGATGATCAAGTTTTCCGTCTTTACCTTTTGGTGTAGCCCACGTAGTCCAACTGTATTCAGTAGATATGATGTTGGTGTACTTTTTTCCTGCAAGTTCAGCCGCTGTTTTCTTGTCTTTCTCTAAATCATCGAGGTACTTCAAAAATAGTACCCATGAGGTTTGTTCAACATAATCAAGCTCACTTCCGCATCCTGCATCTTTATGTAAGATGTCGTCTATATTCTTAAAAGTTTGTTCAAACATAAATTTACTCATAATTATATCACTTTTGATTAACTGGGACTAACTCAATTTCGCTTATGTAGATCTTTTTATCTGATAGCAAAATTTTACTTTTTAGACATCCTAGCAACTCTCTTTTTTCTATATCTTTCCCATCTCTCAAAATATACTTCGCGTAATTTCGTATATCTACATCTCCAACACTAGTGCTATCCTTAATCCCTAAAACACCTATTTGGAATTGGGGACAGGCACCGTTTTTCTTTAAAAAGTGTGGTATTTAGAAAACAATGTTGGTAAATTTTCTAGTATAATTACAATATGTATTACAAATCAAAAAAGATTTCATTAATTATTTTAGGTATAACAGCTCTCGTCTGCTCTAGAGTAATGTTCTTCTTTTTCAATGACCCTGAGGGTCCGAATCTTCTGGTGGTCACGGTGATGGCAGCAATAATTTATTTTTTATCTTTGGCAATATATTTATTTAACCCTAAAGTAAAAAGCATATTCCAATGTCTTTCTTTTTCATCGCTTGCGGGTCTTAAGAGACTTTTTACGATGATTTTTATTCAAATAATAATAGTCACTACTTTCTATTTTTCTTTAAGTTAAGGTTACCAACAATATGATAAAATTATCTCATAAAGAAAATGAGAAATTATAAAGCAAAAGACGTTGATTCCTACATTGCCAGTTCAGATGAAAAATCTCGCCCGACAATGAAAGAACTTCGAAAAATAATAAAGGCGACTATTCCAAAAGCAGAAGAAGGAATAAGTTGGGGTGTGCCATTTTACAAATATCATGGTGTTCTCGCTGGATTTGCTGTATTTAAGAATCACGTTACTTTCGGTCTCGCCTTCGCATTACAAAGTAAAGACCGCGAAGCACTAGAAAAGAAAGGTTACGGAACTGGAAGTAAAACCATACAAATAAAGTTCGACCAAAAAATACCGACCACAATTATAAAAGAAATTTTAAAAGCCAAAGCAAAAGCAAATGAAGCCAAAAGAGCGAGTAAGTAAGATAAATATTAAAATTCTAATCTTTTTTACTTTTCTTTTTTATTATCTTTTTTACACTTTTGAAAGTTTCTTTTTTTGCAACTTTAGCTTCGCCTTTGATTATCTTCCAATGTTTTTTTAAGTCTTGTGTTAGTTTTTGTACTTCTGTGTGATCTATTTTTTTACTATTCTCATACTTTGTTGCAATTGAATCTATAATATTATTGTATATTGGCTCACTAACTTCGCGAGTTTGTTCTAGTTTCTCTATAACATCTGCTTTCATTTTTATCATCCAAGCTTTTATATGTTTTTGATTTTTCTTTCGATTTGGACCTAGAAAGAAATATGCACTACTCGCCAAACCCACTATACTAGCTCCCATAACAGCTAATGTTGTCCCCGCAGAATTTCTTGAACTATTTTTTAATATTTTCTTTTTCATTGTAATTATTTTATATTTTATATTTATTAATATAGAATTTCCCTTTGTTTTAAAAACTAATGCGCCTCCAAAGTCGGCTCTTAATGCGTATTACTTTACTTGACGAATCAGAGAAGAAATAGTTACATTCAGGTGTTATAATTTAATTATGAATAAATTAAATTCAAATATTACTGTGTTCGTTTTATTTTTCGGTTTGGCTTTGATTGAAGCTTTTCAGAAACAGAACTGGCTAGAAGCAATTATATTTTTGGCTTTGGGAATTATTTCTTTACGTGCTGATTTTAGAAAAAAATAATTATGAATTTATTTAGACCTATCGCATTAACTGGTGACGCGCTCTTCATTCTTTGGATTTTATATAACGGTATTGATGAAGGAGCGAGAAATGTTGGCAAAATGGAAGCTGTCGCTCTTACCAGCCTTGTTATTTTACTTGTTCTAAATTTTATTCTCTTGTGGAAGAAAAAATAATTTCAAAAGTGTTAAACTAAATTAATGAATAAAAAACTACTATCGGTAATTTTAATAATAATTGTCATTGCTATAGCTATATACGCTACATCATATAAAAAATCAGAGCCTTTGGTCGTAACTCAAAACACGACACCAGCATCATTTGACGGTAAAAACACAAGTTTTACTATCGATGGAAAAGAAGTTACTCTTGTTAATGGAATATCAGAAGTTCCTATCGCTCCATCTTCTGCATCAAAAATAGTGACTCGTTATTTTGGCAATGTTGCAACTGGTGACCTTACAGGAGATGGCGTGTCTGATACATCTTTTCTTATTACACAAGAGACTGGGGGAAGTGGTGTCTTTTTCTATGCTGTGGTTGCTATAAAAACAGAAAGTGGATACAAAACCACCAACGCATTTTTGGTTGGAGATAGAATCGCACCTCAATCAAGCTATATTCCTCTTAATTCACAAGAGTTACAGATTAATTATGCAAAAAGAAAATCTGGAGAACCTATGACAACACAACCTTCTGTAGGTGTTACATTGCTTCTTAAAGTGACTAATGCTGGTGTGCTTGAAGGATTAATGAAGTAATTTTAAGGTTAATTAGATATCTTATTCTTCCCTAGTGCTTAGTAGTTAATAGGCTTATACTGTTATGTAATGAAGCCTCTATTTCAAATAATGTATAAAGGATTCCTCGCTTTAGCTTTGTTTGTTGTGCTCATCTTTGTATTGATTAAAATGCAATCTGAGCCCTATATTAAAACTGTTGCCAACGAAAAAGAACTTCCAACATCTCAAACAGCTATCGTGCTTGGAGCAGGACTTTTAATTAGTGGTGGCCTTTCCCCTATTTTTAAAGACAGAATAGACATTGCTATCTCGCTTTATAAAGAAGGAAAAGTAAAAAGAATTTTAGTAACAGGAGACGATGGAACGCCGACTCATAACGAAGTAAATCCAGCAAGAGATTATTTATTAACACAAGGTATTCCAGACAAAAATATTTTCTTAGACCACGCTGGCTTTGATACTTACAGCAGTATGTACAGAGCGCGAGAAATATTTCTTGTTGATTCGGCGATTATAGTGACACAGTCCTTTCATTTACCGCGTTCAATATTTATTGCGCAGAGACTTGGCATTAAGGCCTACGGAATACCGGCTGACCAACATGCTTATAGTTTCAAAAATAATATTAGAGAAGTTTTTGCAGATGTGAGAGCAGTATTCGATGTTATGTATAGCAGAAAACCAAAATACCTGGGCGGAGAAATTCCGATTACAGGTAGTGGTTTTGAGTCAATATAATAAAACTACTTGGAGAACATTTTTGTGAACCAACCAAATAGACTAAACATATTTTCGTGATTTGTTATGTATGAATCTAGTTTTGCTTGTTCAGCTTCTAGAGCTTGAATTTGCACACCGAGTGATGCGCGATCTGCAACATTGGTAACACTACCAAGAAGAACTTTTAGTTTTTCAATGTTAGCGGTTGTTGTAGCCAATTCGCTTCTGATAACTCCAAGATTTTTATAATCGCTTCCAAAGAAAAATGTTCTTAATGAACTTTGTTCTTCGACTTTATCCATGGCAGATGCGGTGGTTGTTGCCGAATCATTTTGTGATTGAGCAATTAAACGTACCTGATTTCCTATACCACCTTCACGGTTGGCGATATCCAAAAGCGAATGAACAAACAATGCTACATCACTACGATGTGAGTCTGCATTGAGCTCGTTCTCATCATTTGCTCCGTTATTTTCTGTATTGGTTGCATTATCTTCTCTTTCCTTCGTACTTGTTGAATTGTCATTTTTCTCAAATGTTCCTGTAGCATTATTGTTATTAATTCTTTTGGCTTCAGTACTTGTTCCTTTACCATCTGTTTGTGACTTGATATCTCCGTTACGAAGACTAACTGTGTTACTGCTTTCTGCCGAAACGACAGAAAAGGTCGCAGCTGAAAGAAGAAAGAGAGACCCGATTGCTAATATTTTATTTGTTTTCATTATTTTTGTAAAATACACACTAAATTATTAAAATACACACTTACCATAAAGCTTACATATTGCTATGCGACTGTATTTATGACGTTTTATACCTAATAATTCTTACAATTCTTGAAATAGTCTCTATTTTAAGAGAAACAATTTAAGCAAAAAATCGTCAATAGGAATATACTATAAAGTATGCAAATGTCTAAAAAAATGAAAATACTATATGCTTTATCTTTAGTCTTATTTATAATCGCAGGTTATTTGACTTACTCTCATTTAAAAAACAAATCACAACCAACTCCTCAACCTCAAACAGAAAACACACAACTACAAACTTTTACAGACAAGGCACAAGGAATCACCTTTCAATATTCAACACAGCTCACAACAAAATATATTCATACTTTAGAGTGGCCACCTAAGGCGACTGTCACAAATGATTTATTTAAATGCGTAGAAAGTAGCTCGGAAATTACGCCGACTGGAAAAACAGAAAAAGTAACAATAGGCTCTAATACATTTTGTGTGACCAAACAATCCGAAGGAGCAGCGGGAAGTATTTATATTAATTACACTTACACAATTCCTGAAAATAATAAGATAGTTGTTTTAACATTTACTTTACGTGAAGTTCAATGTGCAAATTATGAAGACCCACAAAAAACCGAATGCGAAAATGAACGTAATGTTTTTGATATCAACAGTATCGTAAATCAAATTATTCCGACAATTAAAATTACTGCAATCACACCTCCTGTTACTAATATTAACCCTCTACCAAAAACAAATAGTGGCATTTCTGGTAAAGTGCTTCTTGGTCCAACTTGCCCTGTAGAACGTAACCCTCCAGATCCACAGTGTGCCGATAAACCATATAAAGTTGCACTTACCTTAACAACAAAAGATGGATTACAAATTATTAAACAATTTAGTTCTGATGACAATGGTAATTTTACTGTAAATGTCACCCCTGGCGAATACATAATTAAGTCTGTCTCTACTAATATGCTTCCCCGTTGTAATAACACCGCAGTAATTAAAGTAATTTC
>JAHFNC010000012.1 GCA_023267535.1 bacterium | reverse complement strand
TTCATAAACTTATTTGGATATTAAAGGTTAACCAATTATTCCGTCTTTTATGTCTTCCACTTTTAAATATGTTTGACCTTTATGATGGCCTAAGCGAATTGTCCAATCGTGGCCTTGTTCGCAGTATAATTCTAGTTTAATTGCATCCCCTCTCCCTTCCCAAGCCACACCGGAAACATCACCACTTTTTATATATCTTGGTCTTCGGAAGTGTACATAATGGTCTTTGCATTTTGGGCAAGCTAACATATCGCCCCAGTTATCATTATAGTTTTCTGTGTGGTAAGTAATCATAGTGGTATTTCTAAGTTTCCGCCGAATGACTCGGCTACGTCCTGTAATTCTTTATTTTCGTATTGTTCTTGGCTAGGTGGTAAATCTTGGAAACGACCTCGGATAAAATATATTTCAGCGTTGTGTTCGGGATAACCACGACCTTTTTGTAAATAAATTGTTGTTCGGTATTTGTCGGGATAAAGAGCTAGAGGGTCTGGGTTTTTTACAACTTTCACAACTCTATCCGCGCCATCGCTAATCTTTCCGCTTCCACCTAACTCGTCCATACCGTGGTCTTTGCCACCAGTGCTTTTGCGGTAATGGTGTACAAGGATTATCGGAGTTTGATTTTCAGAACTGTACGACATCATTTGAGTTACCAATCTCTTTTGTCTCTGATTTTCACTTTCCCCTTCTCGTCCGGCGATTAAATCTAAGTTGTCAATAAATATCATATCAATTCCCTCATACTTTTTAATTATTTCTACTATCGTTTCCCAAACTATATCCCCATTTCTTCTGATACCTTCTACGAACAAATTGGGTGTAGTGTTAATTTCATTTCTTTTTTTATCATAGGCAATTTTTTTATACTCTGGAATAGTTTTGTCAAATTCTTCCGCAACAGTTATTCCCGAATACTTACGTCCGAAATCGTCAGTAATATCATCTGTTTCCATTTCAAGTGAAAGATACAAAACCTTATTTCCCATTTCGGCGTTTTTTATAGCCATATCAAATGTGAAGGTGGTTTTACCACTGTTTCGTTTGGCGGCTATGACAATAAAATTTGTAGGCTTTATTATTGCAAAATGATGATTAAGGTAATCAGTTCCCCAAGAATATCGTTTATCTTTCTTTACTCTTTTTGGCTTTTCAACCTCTTTCATTTGTTCTAAAACCTTTTCTTTTTGGATTAATTTTTTAAAGTCTAGGCTATATTCTTTTACAATCCATTTGTAAGCATCAGAATAATCTATTTTTAGAATGTCAGCCACCGCAGTAATCCGATTACCCTTAAAGGGTTCGTGGGAAGAAGAACAAAGATAATCCCGATTTCCTTTTCGCCCGATAAAAGTTCCGGTCGTGCCCCCTATAGGGTCAATCAGTCTTCCGCTTTTATCAAAAGTAACTGGGCGGCCAACCGAAGCAAACGCTTTGATAATCAATTCTTTGAAATCTATTTTTTCTATTTCTTGAAAAACAGGGTTTGAGTTGTCCGTAGTCTCGTAAGTCCTTGGTTCAACTATTTTTTCTTCGTAAGGAAATAAAAGTTCAAGTTCAAATAGGCTGTATTTCTTTTTTGATTTGTGAATAAAATCACACAAATACGGTTCTTCTTTCTGATGGTAGTAGCCAACTAGACGAAGTATGCGGGCTAAATCGTGAACATTATCTGCCTTACCCCCAAATTGCTTACTCCACTCAACTATGCCTTTAATAACTTTTACATACAACGCCTTATTTTCTGCTGTGGGGTCGTTGTCAGTTATTTGCCAAAGTGGTTGAAGTCCGTTTGAAGTATCAATTATCAAAGTTGGTTCGCAGTAGTCTAGTAATGCTTTTAAAAGTATTTGTTTTCGTCTTTGTTTTTCTTCTCTTGAAACTCCATCTCCAGCCTTAGCTAAATCTAAATCAGCATAGACGTAACGAAGTTTAGTACATAAATCATTTTGTCTAGCCGTGCTAAATTCATTAGCAGAGAAATAGACCCCCCAACCTTTCTCATTCCATTCTTTAAAAACAACAGGGTCTTTTTTGGTAAAAGTTTTGGCACCGGCTACTTTCTTTTTGTCGTCAATTAAAACGTAATAAGTGCCTGTCATATTTTAAATATCCCCCTTAATTTTAAGGTTTCATCTTTTCCGTGTTTAGCGGAGAAACGGAAGTGTGCTATCTCCGCCCCTGTTTCCATTCCATATTCTTCTTCACACTGTTTAACTAGATTTATTGCTTCTTGTCTTAAAGTTAGGACTTCCGGTTTATTTCGTTTAGCCCAAGTTCGCACCGCAGCTTGCCAGTCTTTCATTTTGCTTTTACCAACTAACCAACCCTTAGATTGATAAAAGTTAATCCATTGTTCAGCGTCTACGTTGTATTTGTTAAGCTTTATATAATCTTCCAATTCGGAAAGGGAGGGAGGAGCGAAACGACTACTCTCTTTATTATCTTTTCCTTTTATTTCCTTTCCTTTCCTTTCCTTTCCTTCTTGAACACTTGTTGACACTTGTTCAACACTTGTTGCTTTTGCTCTAAGTTCAGCACTTTTTTTACCGGCTAGTGAGCGTAATTCTGATAATCTTTCTCGTTCTTTCTTGTTATTTAGCACCCTACTGGAATAAATATAATCTCCGTCTTTAACAACTAATTCAGTGTTGATTAACATCTGCTTAATGTTGTTCAACAAGTGTTCGTTTTCTCCGTCTATTCTTCCGTAAAACTCAATATAGTCTTCGTAGGACTTATACAGGATTTTGCTTTCTGGTTGTTGGTGCAGGATTTCAATAATAATCCAATACATTCCAATTCCTTGAAGTCCACAAGTAGATAATAAAGCCATCATCTTTGGGTCTTGTGTTGCGTTGTAGTCGTGTGAGAAGTAGTAAGTTTCTTTCATAATAATTAAACTAAAAAACCATCTCCCTGCCTAACAAGTACACAACGCTAATTGAGACACTTGGTTTGCAAGAAAATGGTTTCTTATTTTAATTAGTAGCGTTGTGTTTTGTCTCATATACTTATAGTCTACACTATTATTAAAGATTTGTCAAGTTTTTTAAACATTTAGGGGGTTAGTAGGTTGAGAACCATATTCCATTAGATATTTTTTAGCTTCTTCTTTTGATACTTCTTTACCATCCCAGTCTAAATAAACTTTTTCAAAATCTCCCAAGTCTATCAGTTCACAAATAATCTCTTTTTGTCTTTGGGTATCGTGTTGCATAATAGCCGAAGCGCTTGAACCAATTTCATTGTATTCTTTAAATAGTATCTTCGCTTTTGGATTATTAAAATTCCAAGATTTTAGAGTGCCCCATTTTAGGGTTAAGTGTTCTTTTTCCATAAACTATAAACATTAAAGGATTAAGAATTTCTAAGATTTTTGATTAAGGCGTATTCTTCAACAAGAGTGTATGATTTAATTATTCCGACTTTTAGCAATGCTTCAACTTCAATATTGTATCTATACTCAAAGGTATTACAATGTTGCCAAAAGATTTGATAATATCCTAATCTCATATTTTTCATAATTAAAGTTAAAAATAAAAACCATTCACGCACGAACAGAGTAAAGTCCTGAAACGCCCATGCTTAAATGTTCGTTCCAATCGCTGTTACTCCATTCATACCTAAATGGTTTTTGTAAAAAAATAAATGGCAATAACATATTCTCTGTTCGTGGCCTTTCGGCATTAAATTAAATTAGTTCTAGCGGTGGGATTTGCACCCACGACCTCCCGGTTATGAGCCGGGCGAGCGTTCTACTGCTCTACGCTAGTAGGGCAAAACTACTGGGTGATGTAGGGTAGAGACGCTCCAACCTACGTTGGCAATACTTCCACACCACCCAAGAGTTCACCAAAATATCCATACTTAAACACATCATACCACAGGTTCAGTTTTATTACAAGGGGTTTATCCACAACTTGACAAAACACTTATTTTCGTGTAATATATCTATGCTTGTCGTTGCTTAATAGCGTAAAATATGTCTAGTCTTCAAAGTCTAGCTCGTTATAGATTTCAAATAGAAAAGAGAAAACAGGAATTATTACAGGATTTATCAAAACTGGGTGATTTTGATTCCGGGGCTGAGATTGCAAATGACCCAATGATAAATTATTGGTATAAACTTGCCGAACAATTATTTTATCCACCTCAATTATCTTTTAGTCCTAGACAAAACACTAAAAATCTGCTAAGATAGACAGGTAAACATAAACTTTTAGTATGTTTCGCAAAGGAGATACCGCTTTCCAAAGCAGAGAAAACGCCTAATGTTTTAGGTTGTATTTTTGTATTTACTCCTTAAGGAGCAGGGATGGGGTGGTAAGTATTTTTATGCCGAAGAGAATAACCCAACTAATTGAAACCCCGTACCCACCTAAGCAGATATTTTGCCCAGAAAAGGGATGTAAAGGCTGGGTAAAATATAACTTAAAGTTTCAAACTTATAAATGTGAAAAGTGTGCCGCCGAAGTAATTTTCATGGTGCCGCCTAAAGAATAAATATGCCACTAAAAAGAGGTAAGAAAAACATAGGAAAAAATATAAAAACTGAATTGGCTCACGGAAAGTCTAAGAAGCAAGCCGTAGCTATCGCCCTATCAATAGCAAGAAAAAAGAAAAGAAAATAAATTATGGGAACAGCAACTATTCAAACTGAAGAAGGTACCAAAACAATAGTTTTAGATGAAGAATTTATATTTGAAAAATTATTTAAGCCAGGATTAACTGGTTATGAATTAAGACTTTCCCACCCCTTTGCTGAGAAAGGTTCTAAAATTCCAACTCAAGAGGTAGTTTATTCAAGACATTATTATAAAGACGAGAAAGACCTTACCCCCAAAATGATAGAAGTATTTAAAAAAGAAGCTAAAAAAGTAATTCTTAAAAAGAAAAAAGAGTATTTAGAAAAAGTTTAAATTATGTATGGCCTCAGAGAATGCCCGACAAGTAGCAAAGAAAGTTTTAGAAACTGTCGGAAAAGGTCAGAAGGTTAATTTAGGTAAAATAATAAAGGAAGTGGGGTATTCGGAGTCAGTTTCTGAAAGTCCAACAAAGGTAACGGAAACAATGAGTTTTCAGAATGAAATGAGTCCGTTTATTGAGAAAATGATTAAAGAACGAAATAGGATTTTACAAGCGATGGAAGAGAAGGATTTAACCAAAGTCCAGTATCAACACCTTGCTGAAGTAGCAGATAAATTTACCAAAAATATACAGTTATTAGGTGGAAAACCAACAGAGAATAATAAACTAGAAATTAGCTGGCAATAACAATTAGGTTGAACGTGGGTCTTATCAGTATTTTCTAACCACGATAAACAAGAAGAAACCTGCCAATTCAGAGTATCGCCCCTCCAAATTGAGTATAAGCCACTGGGTCGTGGCACGCCTTTCCGGACTACCCGGACTGACAGAGGAAGCTCTTGCTATTTATACTCAGCTTGGATGATAGATTTGCACCTCTCTGATAAAAGCTTGAATCGCCAATCCAAAATAAGAAATGTAGGTAAGCTCACTAAGTAGCCGAACGTGTTTCTGAGAAGGGAGAGGTGGATAGAGTATGATTCAACCCATACATACTACCTACCTCTTTCACGCTCCTGCCATTGGAGAAGAAGGTGCGGTTATATCTAAACCCAAAATGACTAAAATTATTATAAATTATAAGCCCAGAAACTGGAGTAAAGATTTTCATAACGCAGTTACTCGGTGGATAGTTCTAGTTTTACACAGAAGAGCAGGAAAAACTACGGCAATCCTTAATCA
>JAHFNC010000001.1 GCA_023267535.1 bacterium | reverse complement strand
TGTGTAGACCGGTTTTTCGTCCGATTCCGCACGAAAGACAAACCCTTGTCTTTCTCGAGGGCACCAATAGCAAAAACACATAGGTCTAACCTATGTGTTTTTGCTATTGGTGCTGTGGCTCGGTCTCGGAATTGTAGGTACCAATCCCTACAATGGTTATTTAGCTACTTTGAATGTTCTAAACTTAAGCCTCTCGGTCAGGTATCTTTTTATAAAAATCAAAGATAATTTTAGCTAGTTCTTCCTCTTTTTCATCGAAATCATGGTTACAGTCCTTTAACTGAAAAGTAGTAGTGTTTTTATTTTCTTTTTGCATTAATTCCAGTGTATTTTTAATTGTAAGTCCTGTGTATTCAGACTGATCTCCAATCACAACTAAAATCGGAACTTTGATATTTGAATAGGCTTCAAGTTTTTCTGTCACTAAAGGTAAAGCGTTTAATAGTTTTGATTCAGAACTAAGAAAGTTCATAAAAGAATAAGCACTTTTCGGCATAATCCCCTCATGAGATCCATAAGTATTTCTAGGTAAAAATTTGTCACCCTCACCAGATTCAAGTAATTTTTTAGACTCACTAAGGAATTTTTCTACTTCCTCCTTTCTAGGATTTATCTTTCCTTCATGTAAACGATGTGAACCAAAAGAATCAGATGGTGCAAGAAGGACAACCGATGAAACTTTGTCAGCATATTTTCCGTTGTTCATATAATAAACAACCTTTTCAGTTCCAAGACTGTGTCCAGAAAGAACGATATTTTTATATCCTCTATCTAAAGCAAGAGAAACCCAAGCATCAATATCAATAACACAATCCTCAAATCTTTCTGTGGCAGCACCACTTTTCTGATAAGCATCATACACTCCAGCCCCTCTGTTGTTAGTTGAAAGTAGAGAAATTCCATTCTCAGTAAAATATTTAGAAAAAACCTCAATAAAGTTTTCTTCGTAAAAATTACTTGCCGTACCGTGAATATTTATAAAAATATTTTCACTATTTTGTGCTTCCAAAAATAAACCATAAAGACAAAGATTATCCTGAGTTTCAATTTGTACAATTGGGTAATTCATTGTGTGTATTATAACTTACATGTTGAATTATTGGTACTTTAAAGTACCCGGTCTGTCTCACATGGTTGTGCCCTCGGCAGGAATCGGACCTGCATCGCAAGTACCGCAAACTTGAATTCTATCCATTGAACTACGAGAGCATTACGCCTTTTGTGGCGATTTATTTTCCTACTTTTGCAACCGCTTTTGCCAAGCGAGACTTTTTGCGGTTCGCTTGTCCTTTTTTAATGGTGCCTCTTTTTGCCGCTTTGTCCAAAGCTTTAAAAGCGCTCGCAAGATTTGTAGTCAAAGATTTTGTATCCTTCTTTGTTACATTGTCACGAACAAGCTTTACAGCTTCTTTCATATTACGACGGCGGACATCATTAGTAACACGCTTTCGCTTACTTACTCGGAACGCCTTTTTTGCTGATTTTGTAATTGCCATAATCAAACAACTTTAACACAGAATATGATTGTTTTCAATAGCTTTGTTTTTAGATATTAAGTGACTTAATTTTATTTAAATATTATAATGGATAACAAATGAAATATTTAGGAATTGATTATGGTTCAAAGAAAGTTGGTTTTGCCCAGTCAGACGATGATGGCAGTATTGCTTTTCCTTTAATGATTTCTCCAAATGACAATAACCTTTTAAAAGATACGGTTGAACTTATTAGAGAATTGAAGATAGGAACAGTGGTTATTGGCGAAAGTGTTGACCAAAATGGCAAGCTAAATGAAATCGGAAAAGAGGCCAGAACCTTCGGCACAAGAATCGAAGACGCAATAGATATTAAAGTAGTTTTTGAAAAAGAATGGTTCTCAACAGTAGAAGCTAGAAAGCAACCAGGAAACGAAGGGAATCACGAAGTTGATGATCAGGCCGCGGCAATTGTTTTGCAAAGACATTTAGATAAAGTAAATGGTCCAACAATTGAGGAAGAAGAAGTTGTGGTGGAAGCTAGTGAAGATGACAATGAAACGGACAACTGGTAATTAAAATAAAAAATATGAACGAAGAAATTAAACAAGAAAATAAATACATTACAATAGACGACTTTGCAAAAGTAGAAATAAAAGTTGGCACAGTCATATCGGCTGAAATAGTAGAAGGGGCGGATAAATTATATATTCTAAAAGTTGATTTAGGTGAAGAAAAAGAAAGGCAAATACTTTCTGGAATTCGTCAGTATGTTTCAGTTGATGATTTAATTGGAAAACAATTTCCTTTTGTTACTAATTTAGCACCAAGAATGCTTAGAGGTTTTGAGTCGCAAGGAATGATATTAGCTGGAAGTGACGATGAAGGATTGGCACTATTAAATCCAAGCAAAAAATTGAAAAATGGCACGAAGCTCAGATAGCTGTATAATTATATTATGACAAAACATGTAAACCATATTTGCATACACAAAGATTGTATTATTTTTGGTGATCAAGTTATTCCTTTTGGTAAAGATGATATTGAAAAAGATTTTACTTTTATTATTTCCGATGTTTTGGATTATGTGGTTCCACTGGTAAAAGAAGGAGATATCATTGTCTGTGGTGAAGGGGAATCAAAAAGAATGCTGGGTAGAAAATTAGAAGACAGATTAGGAAGAGAAGTTATATATAAATAAATATGGAAAATTTTAAAATAAATAAAAACTTAGAAAACAGAAATATTATTCAAATAATGCTAGCTGAAAGACACGGTGAATCTATAGAAGATTTTATATCCAAACATTCAGAAGACTTCGGTAACACGGTGGAATCTCATCCTGAATTTTTAGATGAATTTGAAACAGATAAAGAAAAAGCACTGAAAGATATTGAAGGAATTATTTATCATTAGGGTGTTTTCGCGCGGACGCTTCGCTATCTCACTCGAGACATTGTGGAATCTGTCATTACTTTGGTGTTTTCTTTCGTATCTTCGATACTCATAAAACACTCAAAGTTTTGACCTAAGGAAAAACCGACACAATTATTTCTAAAAATATCGCAACCAATTTTTAGAAATAATTGTGTAGACCGGTTTTTCGTCCGATTCCGCACGAAAGACAAACCCTTGTCTTTCTCGAGGGCACCAACAGCAAAAACACACAGGTCTAACCTGTGTGTTTTTGCTGTTGGTGCCCTCGCGTGGAATCGAACCACGAATAACGGCTTAGAAGTCCGCAGTTATATCCATTTAACTACAAGGGCAATTTATTTTTTTATCCCTATACTCTACCATATTTTTGTAAAAAATGAAGGGTGGCTGTTGTTTTTCAACGTTGTTTGTTAGAATTGTTTTATATGTTTCAACCAGAACTCCCAGAGCTTGATAGTCAATATAAAATTGAACAAGACAAAAACGGTCTAACTATTTATCTTGAAAAGGTTTTTGAAGGTGAAGAAAAAAATGAACAAGAAAGAAGAGTCTTACAATATTTGTCTTTGCTTAAAAATGAATTGATGAATGAAGAAAATTATATTGACCAAGGAGGACTAGCCAAGGTTTACAGTATGGGTGACCGCGATATTTGTATAAAAATAATGCGTAACAGACATTTATCAGCAAATCCAAACGCCTATGATTTAGGAGCTAAGCCACTTGAAGAATTTGTAATAATGGAAACACTCCATGGCTTTGATAGAGGTGGAATAAGAGCACCAATTCCTGAAGCTTGTATTGAAAGTGGTGACTCGTCCGCAATTATAATGGAGAGATTAGACGCAGTTAATTTGCAACACGTATTAAATGGACAAGAAAAAATGCCAGAAGGTTTCAAGTCTAGAGAATTTTTTACTTCGCTTGATGAATATTTAAATGCTCTACATAGTGAGAAGGGTATTGCTCATATGGATTTGTATCCAAGAAATATAATGATAGATAGAAAAACTGGAAAGGCATTTGTTATTGATTTTGGTAGAGCACAAAGAATATTTAATTTGGGAGAAGACGAAAAGCAGAAAAGGATAGATGCGGATTTTGATAGATACGATGAAATGTTTGGTGAATTAGAAAAATTTGATGGAGGTAAAGAGGTTAAGAAGGAGATAATACCAAATCGTCACGAGATTCATCATTTCGGAAGACAGACCAAAATTGCTTTTTCTAAACATTTAAAGAAAGAAGCAATGAAAATTGCTAAGACAATGTTGGATAATAACGAGACGATGTCATTTTTACCATTAGGTGAAGCTAAAAATGATTTGGTAATTTCAATTGATAAAAGTTTAGTGGTTGGACATCATCACTTTGTGTTTCAAGGAATTGATTTTTATGTGGGGGTGGGGAATAAAAAGGAGGGGGAGTAGTAGTGGACTCGGTCACCAAACATATTTTTTTATTTAAAAGTAGACTCGGTCACAAATATTTTTCTTGTCGTCACAAGAAAAATTTCGCGACCCCGTCTCGCTCGTTTTGCTTGCTAGCAAAACATAGCTCCGACCTTCGAGTCCTCACGCAAGACAAGCAGTTGTCTTGCTTATCACCCACAAAAACCGCTACGCTGTTTTTTCTGTGGGAGATAGAGGACTCGAACCTCTGACCTTCTCGGTGTAAACGAGTTGCTCTACCAACTGAGCTAATCTCCCTTTTTATTTGACACTCCTTGTTTCAAGGATAATACAACAATTTTAACTTTAATTCAATAGATTAGAATAATTTATATTCTAGGTATGATTATCTTTGCTGATAAGTTTGATTTTTTAATAATAATCTCATCTCCTTCTTTCAAATCAATTTTATTTTCTTGATTATCAGCATAAATAACTGCTGGCCCACGAGTAATCGTCATCTCAATGATGCTATCATCTTTAAGTATCATATGATCAAACTGCTCTGTGGAATTATTAAAAGCAAGGCCAACACCAACATCAAAAAAACTATCAGTGATACTTCTAAAATATCCAGTAGACCCAAATGGTGTTGCTAGTACTACTCCGTCACCAATAACTTCGTGTCCTTGGTCAACTCCGTTAATTTTTAATCTGTAACGCATAGCGTGTCTCGGATCAGTGTTATGAACAGTGACATCATTAATTCCAAAAAGTTCTACTCCATTTGCTATTACAGATAATTTTATTAATTCTTCCACATCATAATCGTTAGCAAATACTTTTTTTAAAACTTCATCGTTTGGTATGTTTGGATTTGAACATTTTTTGCATATGGGACTATTTCTTAATGCCAACTTTAAAATGTTTGGATATTTTGATTCCGAGAGCATTAGGGTTCCATCACCACCAAAACTAGCGACAATATCCGCTTCATTTTCTACCAATTCAAAACCAATATCTCTCGCCACATTTTCTATTTCAGTTTTTTCTTTTCCGAATATAGTCATTTTCATAGTTGCTTACATTATATATCCTGTTAGAATGAAAACGAAAGGAAACTATTATGAATTTTAAAACATTATATGAAGACGAGCATGTTCTTGTGATTGATAAGAAAGCAGGATTTATGGTTCACCCTGACGAAAGGTCAGATGAAAAGACTATTGCCGATTGGGTAAGAGATAATTTTGCTATTTCAGTTGGAGAGGAGGGGCGCGAAGGAATAGTTCATCGTCTGGACAGAAACACCACAGGGGTTTTGATTATTGCTAAAGACAACGTTGCTTACAGAACTTTAAAAAAGCAATTTCGTGACCACGTGGCACGCAAAGTCTATCGCGCTATTGTTGAGGGGAATCTAAAAAATGACACCGGAATGATATCGCTACCTATTGCGCGCGCTCGCTCTGATTTTAGAAAAAGAACCGTCGTAGATATGTTTTCTATGGATCAGCGTGGTGAAGAGAGAGACGCTATTACTCGTTATAAGGTTTTAGCTAGAAGTAAGACCAAAGAAGGGAAAGCTTTTTCTTATGTTGAAGTTTATCCGCTTACTGGACGCACACATCAGATTAGAGCTCATTTTCGTGGAATCAGACACCCAATTATCGGGGATGACCTTTATGGTTCAAAAGAGGGAAGTAAATTAACTGATAGATCTATGCTTCACGCTTACTCATTAACCATTAAAATTCCAGAAAAAGGTGAGCAAACTTTCATTTCTCCACTACCTAAGGATATGAAGGAAACTCTTGCGAAATATGAACTTCTGTGATAATATCTGAGGACTATGAAAACAGCGATAAAGTTAAGTCCGGTTGATATGGATGCACGCAAGGCACTAAATTTCTCAAGTGGTGACACTGTTCGTGTTTGGAACAAGATTAAAGAAGGTGACGGTAAGACTCGTTTACAGGCTTTTGAGGGTATGGTTTTAGCTCGTAAGCATGGCACCGAAATGGGAGCAACATTTACAGTTCGTAGAGTTGCCTCAGGTGTTGGCGTTGAGAGAGTGTATCCACTATTTAGCGTTAATATTGATAAAGTGGAAATCGTTCGTCGTGCTCGCGCTCGTAGAAGCAAACTATATTATGTTCGTGACAAGGCGCTTCGTGATGTTCGTCGTAAACTAAAGACAGATACAAGAGCGGTCAAGAAAGATGGAGTCACAACCTTTGAAGCAGTAGTTGAAGAAGAGGTAGCAGCAGAATAGAAAACAAAAAGCGATAGCCAAAAGGCTATCGCTTTTTTAATTTTAAATTTGTGATAAGCTTTTTATCAATGCCCAGGTGTTGAAATTAGTAGCCAAGCCAGCTTGAGGTGTTGGTGCCCGTTAGGGCGTGGAGGTGCGAGTCCTCTCCTGGGCACAGAAATAAAAAGCAAAACACGAAGTGTTTTGCTTTTTAGATTCTATTTTCTCTCTTTTCAATACACCTCTTTTGTGTTAAAGTAAAATCCTAATTCGGAAACGAATTCTAGTATATGGTGCCTATAGTGTAATGGTTAGCACGCGGGCTTGTGGAGCCCTCAGTTCCGGTTCAAATCCGGATAGGCACA